>JAFSNR010000020.1 GCA_017443345.1 Prevotella sp. | reverse complement strand
ATATAATATATATAAATATAATAATACTTTCTTTTTCATTCCAGCCTTCACCGACATCTTGAAAAATGAAAAATCGAAATGTAAGGTGTAAGGTGTAAGGCGCCATAACCCACAGTGACAGGTCCCGTGAGTTATAGGAGACAGCTTGTAACACAGACAGAATAAGGCAAAAACAGCAGCTTTTCCAATGAATAGTGAAAAAATCAGCTTTTTTCTCGGCTAATCAAAAAAGAATTTGTATTTTTGCAGTCGAAAGGCTGCGAGCCTAAATAGAATTGATGTTATGAAATATCCGATAGGCATACAGAATTTTGGCGAAGTGAGGCGCGACGGCTACGCCTACGTTGACAAGACGGCACTGATGTACAAGATGGTGTCGGAAGGGAAATACTATTTCCTCTCCCGCCCAAGGCGTTTCGGCAAGTCGCTGTTGCTCTCCACTCTGGAGGCATTTTTCCATGGGGAGCGGGAATTGTTCACGGGATTGGCCGTGGAGCGTTTAGAGACGGAATGGAAAGAATATCCCATCCTGCATTTAGACCTGAACAGCCGCGAATACAAGGATGAAAGTTCGCTCGCGGCAGAGTTGAACCGTCATTTGGAAGGGTGGGAGAAGAAGTACGGCGACGAGTTTAAGGACCGTGAGCTGGAGGAGCGTTTCATCCACGTCATTGAAAAGGCCTACGAGCAGACGGGGACGAGGGTAGTCATCCTTGTGGACGAGTATGACAAGCCTCTGCTGCAAACGATTGGCAATGAGGCGCTGCAGACGGCCTATCGCAACAAGTTGAAAGCCTTCTATTCAGTACTGAAGACGCTGGATGCCAGAATCCGCTTCGCCTTCCTGACGGGAGTGACGAAGTTTGGGAAGGTGAGTGTGTTCAGCGACCTGAACAACCTCATTGATCTCTCGCTCGACCATCGTTATGCTGAAGTATGTGGCATGACGGAGCATGAGCTGCATGCCAATTTCGATGAGAGCGTCGCTGCGTTGGCAGAGGCGAACAGCATGACCAAAGACGAATGCTACGAGCGGTTGCGCCGCGACTTCGATGGCTACCACTTCAGCATCGAAGGTCCAGGCATGTACAATCCCTTCAGCTTGCTCAATACGTTATCGGCCCAGCGTTTTCGAGACTACTGGTTCGAGACGGGCACACCCTCTTTTCTTGTCTATCAGCTGAAGAAGACGCAATACCACTTAGAGAATATGACCACCGAGGAAGTCTCGACAGACACGCTCAACAGCATTGAAATCATGGACGAGAACCCGCTGCCGCTGCTCTACCAGAGTGGCTACCTGACGCTGAAGAGCTACGACAAAGAATTTGACTCTTACACGCTGGGATTCCCCAACCGCGAAGTGGAACAGGGTTTTATCAAATATCTTCTGCCGTTCTATACACCCAAGACTGATAAGAAGAATACGTTCGCAGTCTCTCAGTTTATAAAAGATGTGCGCAGTGGCGATGCAGAGGGCTTCATGCACCGTCTGCAGGACTTCTTTGCCAGCGGCGACTATCAGGTTGTGGGCAACACGGAGAAGTATTTCCAGAACACGCTGTATGTGTTCTTCCGGCTACTGGGCTTCTATGTCGATGTGGAGCGACACACCAGCAATGGTCGCATGGATGTGCTGATACAGACACCTGACTACATCTATATCCTCGAACTGAAGGTGAACCAGACGGCAGCAACAGCCTTGCAGCAGATAGAGGAGAAAGGCTATGCCCTGCCTTTTGCTTCTGACCCTCGCCAGCTGTTCCGAATCGGCATCAACTTCGCTACAGAGACCAAGTTGATTGATGACTGGAAGATTACTTAAAACGATACAATGTCACATCACCTTATCTAATCTGTTTGGCGGGTTCGACTTTCAAAATCTGCAAAAATAGTTTCAAAATCTGCAAAAATAGTTTCAAAATATGCAAAAACACATAAAGAATGATGTCCAAGGCATGGTGTTTTGGAAAAAATGTCTATCTTTGTATGCAAAAACTACGAATAGAAAACAACTTGAAACATAAAAGATGGGATCAGAATCGAAAAGAAATGCCTTACTCGTCTACAGGCTGACGTTCGGCAACTTTCTAGCCAAAAAAGACAAACAGCCTGCCATGCTGCAATTGGAGCACGGATCGGGCAAGAAAGTCTCCGACGGCACCAAGGAATATTTCGTGGTGCTTTGTGGTGTGAAGATCAACCGTCAGATCTACCAGCCCACTGAGATAGAGGCCGAACTGGATATTAGTCAGACAATCACCGACACGTCGGGCAAGACGACAGGCTCTGCCCCTAATTTCAGCGATGTAAGAGACTTCCTCCTGCAGAGGGAGGTGTCGCTCGACATCCTGGAGATGGATAGGACCCCTCAGGCGCTGGTGTGCAAGGAGATACACACCATAGCCACGAACTGCTATGTGTATGAGCTGACCCCTCAGCTGAAGAAGGAAGGCTCCACCACCAAGATGTATGTGAAGCTGAGTATCTTCAGTATGGACAAGCTGATGACGCTCAACAAGTACAGCAAGGCTTACGTGGCCCGCAAGCTCGGCTCGGAGATCCTGCAGCCGGAGAGTCTGCAGTTCGGAACCATATCAGACGGTGTCCCCCTGATTGAGACGGACGTCGACAGCCAGCGGCATCTGACCTACGCTGTGGGTGACAAGCGGGGGGAGTTCATTCAACCTTATCTGGTACAATATAACGAGTCGTTCTACGACTTCCTGGTGCGCACCTCGAACCGATGCGGCGAGTTCCTCTATTTTGAGGACGGACGGCTGGTTCTTGGTCTGCCCGACAGCGGCGAAGCTGTGGAAATCGACGACTTTGCGTCGGTGACCGTCCCGGAGAGGTCGGCCGACCCGCTGGAAATCAGCGGCTATGCCCGCGACAGCGTGAAGGACGGTATAGGCGCAGTGAAGGGCAGCAACGATGCCAAGGGGGGCGATGGCTTGGACCTGAATATCTCGGCCATCGCAAGAGAGGCTACCGGGTTCCCAAAGGATGCCTTCCCACAATATACGTCGAGCAATGCCGAGATGGCTCAGGATGACTACATCTTCCCGCTGTACATGAGTATGTTCACCAACAGGAAGCGTGAGTTGAATTACGACGGCACTCCTGCACAGATAGCCCTGGGCAGGTCCTTGCAATTCTGCAAGACCCTGCTGGCCAACAAACTAAACAATGGAGCGGGTGCTTTTGTGCCTATCGTATTAGATAGTTTATTAGGCGAAGCTATTCCTACCATGCTGGCTGATTTGAGGGTGTTCACATGGAACTCGGGTCAGGCCGAGCGGTATTTGGGAGTCCTGAAAGATAAGATCGACCAGATTGACGAGCAGAAAGGTGTGCAGTTCGGTACAGCGAATGCTGATGGATGGACCACGCTGAACTATTATCGTGACATCCTTCAGCACGAAGAGGCCCAGCAGCGGAAGATTATCTGCATCGATATGGGCACCAGCTTTATCCCCGTGAAGCTAGGCCAGAAAATCAAAATCAAGGAGCTCGACGATGTGTATGTCGTCATCCAGATACAGCAGCTTTCCGAGGAGGCCTGGAATCTCGACTACGACAGATACGGCGAGGAGGCTGACGACAAATATGCAGGCAGTCGCTCGCAGAAGATCTACGCCATTCCCGCTTACGGAGATAATAAAGACCAGTTCATACCGCCCGTTCACCCTGTACCCATCATCCGCAAGGCAGGGCCTCAGACCGCCTTCGTTACCGACAATGAAGACCCGAAGTTCCAGGGACGTGTGCGCGTTGCCTTCCCCTGGCAGTCGCTAGGCGGTGCGCAGCGTAATGAGCTGGCGGAGGTGACCCAAAGTCTTGTATTGGTAGAAAACACCCTGAATGAGCTGAAAGAAAAGGAGAAGAAAACCCTGTCGCAGTCGACCAGACTCTCTGCTTTTGTAGAAGAGCTGAAGGGATATGTAAAGGCTACGAAGGAGGAGCGAGAGAAACTGCTGGCGAAAAAACAGACCAGGCTTGACGGACTGGAAGAAGACAAGAGCGACCAGCGGAAACAGCTTAGAGAAGAGATCGCCGACCTGGAGGCTGCTGCTCAGGAGCACGACCAGAAGCAGGGCAACGAAGACTATAAGAACCTGGAGAAGGATAATTCTGTCATTTGCCGGTATCATACAGCCTATAAGGAGGCTAACCGTCATTACCTGGCCGCCAAGGCTGATATAGTCCGAGTGGAGAAAGACAAAGAGAAGAAGAAAGGGAAATGCCAGAAACTGGTAGAATATATTACTAAAGAGGTGAATGACATGGCTACACCCTGGGTGCGCGTCGTTTCGCCGATGGCCACGCCTGGTGGTGGTACCTTCTTCCGGCCCCGAGTAGGCGACGAGGTGCTGGTGAACTTTGAGAACGGCAATGTGGAGCGTCCGTATGTGATGGGAAGTGTGTTCTCAAAGAACAACCTCACCCCCGACGAAAAGATGTACCGCCAGCGTGGCGTGGAGTTGCAAGGAAAAGATGTCTCCATAGCTATGATGTCGCCCAACGGCCATCATATCACGTTTACCGACCCCGTAGGAGGCACCAACTTCCTGACCAATCTGGTATCACCGGGATTAGGACTGTGGGGAACGATCGTAGGAGCCTCGTTCACCAATCTCCTGCCACAAGCCAAGGATCTGACTGGCGGTATCCATATCGGCGACCGCTACGGGCTGTACGAGATTGACATGAAGAGCCACAAACGCTCCATCGAAATCAACTCGCCTTTCGGTACGGTGTCGATCAATGCCTTCTCGGGCATTACCATCAGTGCCCCCAACGGCGATGTCACTATCAGGGGTAAGAACATCAACCTGGAGGCAGGCAACAAGATCAACATCAAATCGGGACTGAACATCGAAGACCCAGGCTTCGGTGACCCTGATGGCGGTGGATACCAATTCGGGAAAGCCATGACAGACATTTTTGCCGAGTATCTCCCGGAGGGAATTACGGATTATTTCTTTAGCTCCGTTGTTGACCTGTCGTATATCCGCCACGTGATGGAGGTGATAGTGCGCCCGGTGGATGGTACACTGAAACTGAAGTCGAAGCGCTATCTGATGTTGGAGGCCGGTAAGGGCAATGCCACCATCCGCCGCGACCGCTATGCCACGAAGACGGCAGAGCAGAAGGAGTCGCAGGAGGAGTTCTTCAAGGCTATGCTTGCCTGCGTGAAGCACATCAATGAGAAGGTGGACGGCTTCTACGACACCTATGAGGCGTTGTGGATAGACGGCCACAAGAAGCAGGTCGAATACAAACAGACCTCAAGATATTTCCTGAAGGATCCCAGGAAACCGAATCTGGCAGAAGTTGCATCAAAACTCCGTGAATGGAAAGATGACAGCATCTCGATTGACACCTTTGACGGTTACTTCGATGAAAAATTGGAATTCTACAATGGAAAGTGGATTGGCAAAAAGCCCATTGGCAAGTATGTCTATGTGGAGGACGAAGCAAAGGCCTACTGTGAAGCCGCTTTCAAGATGTACTATCATGTCGCGAGTTTTTTAAAACAAATAAGTGACACAGATGGTCTCGAACTTGGCGAATTTGACTGGGTGGGAACGTGTGTCTATCAGGCGATTACCGAGTTGAGTAATAAGCTGGACTGGTTAAATTCTTGGAACCGGCTATTCGGTGATGGCGATGAAGGGATGCTCTTCTATAGCCCGGATCCTGTGCCGGCGGACGACAAGTTTGCAATGGCTCACAAGAAGATCTTCAAGCGCAAGCTGCTGCTCTATTTCATCTCCAAAGTGGGCGAAGCACCCCAGAATGCGAATAATAAGTACTTCAGGTGTGGCCTCCGTATAGACGAGATATTGGCGAAGGAGTGGATACGGCAGGAATTCTATTGGAACCGCACGGTGTTCTTCTTAGACAGGTCGAAGAAGATGAATTTCACCAATTACGGGCGTAAGCTGTGGGACAGCACGCTCGGCTTGATCGGAAAGACATTCAAGAGCACCTTAATACCCGAGGACCGAAGTATATGGAATGACAAGGTGGAAGGTCAGATACTCTTCTCCGACCAGGAGGACAAGACGCTGAACTTCCAGGGCGAAGGTCTGCACGAGGAGAGCAGCTCGAACATCGGCACGATGGATCATCTGAAGAAAGAGCTCATGGCCATTAAGTAAAAGTAAAAAGGTAAAAAAGTAAAAAGGCAGAATATGGACTATATATTCAAGGATTGGGAGGAAAAACTCTCCAACTTCGAGAGCAGCGTCGAGAAAGACCTGGCTGAGATCCGGAAGTGTAAGGCGGAGATGCAGCAGATGAAACTCGACGTAGTGGCAGAGCTGCAGAAAGGCCGCTATGTGCGTGATACTCAGCGGCTGGTGCTGTCGGCTCCGGAGATCATCATCGGCAACGTGGATCGCAGCGGTACGCTCTTTGCCGGAGGCTCGAAGGTCATCGTACGCGGCACCCAGGTGGGTGTCGAAGGAGCCGGTGAGGGCGGACGCCTGGACCTCCGGGCACCCAGCATCCGTGAGATTGCAGAGGATCCGGGCACCGACGGCCGCGAACATGTGGTGGGATCGCTGTCGGAGGTGGTCAGTCAGGCGCGTAACATCATCATCCAGAGCGACGATGTGGAAGGAGCCTTCTCTGCCCCAACCGTCCCTACTGGCGGCAGCGGTGTGCGCATACATGCCGACAAGACCATCGACGTGCATGCCGCCATGACGGCCGAGAGCCGCGAAGAGCGTCTGAAGACCCTCATCAGTGAGACCGAGAAGCAGAAAGACTACCTGAAGGAGCAGGCTAATGCTCATAAGAAGTCGTTCACCGATCTGAAGAAGGAGATAGAGGAACTGATAGAGAAAAGAGACAAACTGTCGGAAGACTACGATAAGGTTCGTACGAACTATAGGGAAATCAGGAATGTGTCTGAAGAGATAGAGGCCCTCTCCATGTCGATTACCGAGGAGACCTACGCCTACTCAGAGATACTGGCTATGCTGGCCGAGGCCAACCGCAGGCTGAAGTGTTTCAAGGACGAGAAGTCGAAGATCAAGAAGGGCGACGACTTCAAGAAGAAGCCGACGGGAGCCGCTGTCAACATTACGGGTGAGAACATCAACCTGACGTCTGCCGACGGGGAGAACAACCTGCGCGACAACGAAGGTTCCGGCATTGCAATCGGTGCCAACGCGGTGAGTATCAGATCTGTTGACAAGGATGGTGCGCTGAACAAGGAAGGCAAGGTAAGTGTTACGGCCAAGAATATTGAGATGGCTACAGCAGGCGCTGCCGATGTGAAATCTAATGACGAGGGTGAACTGGAGAAGGGCACCTTTACCGCTGAGGGCGACTTCACGCTGAAGTCAAAGAACATCACCATCGAGAGCGTCGATTACGAGGTAGCCGACAAGAAATACAAGGAAAAGCAGCTCACCGACGACAGCAAGATCCGCCTGCGCGCCAAGACCATCGAGGTATCTACCGAAGGCTCCGCCAACGTGGAGGTGGATGAGAAAGGGAAGGTCACCAAGGCCAACTACACCTCGGAGGGCGACATCATCGTACACTCGAAGACGTTCACCTTTGAGAGTGTCGATACCGACATCGAGAACGGTGAGCCCAAGGAGAAAGCTCTCACTGCGGAAGGCAAAGTCTCTGTCCGTGCAGAGAAGATGGACCTCTCTGCCACCGATACCGAAGGCAAGGCTACGGGCAGCGTGAGCATCAATGCCAAGGCTGTCAGCGTGAAGTCGATGGATGTGGAGAAGGAAAAGCGTACCGACGACAAGTTGGCAGAGGGCAGTACGATGACCATCGTGTCGGAGAAGATGTTCGTGGGAGCAAAGTCGAAGGATGTGAAGTCGAAGAAGGTGCAGGTCGTTTCGGAAGAGATCGGTGCCTTTGCCGACAAGACGCTGGAGATTCAGCAGGACGAGGGCAAGGCCCTGGTACAGCTCGAAGGCGGCAATGCATCGTTGGGCGGCAGCAAGACGGAGATCTACGGCGAGACGGCCATCAACGGCAAGACAGAGGTGAAGGGCGAGGTGAAAGCCCCGAAGATTACAGCCGACGACCTCAATGCCGGCATGCACTTCAAGACGCCCAACATCGAGGACGGTATGGCAGCCGGCGCTCCTGGTGGCGGTGGCAGCCTGAGTGCAAAACTGAAAACGGAAGATGCACCGGAGGAAAAGTAAAAAGGTAAAAAAGTAAAAAGGTAAAAAAGTAATAGAGTTATGAATAATTATATTACATTTGAGATAAGTGATCTTGCGAATAAGATGAAGGGCTATAACATGCTGTTCAACTATCGTATGACCAACCTCTGTGTCAAGGCAGAACCTACTGCACTGATGCCCGTAACGGTTCTTGTGGCCGACTCGGAATACAATCTGGAAGAGGTGGCCAATATTATGAGGCCCGATGATTTTTCCTTCGATGTCTATCCTAAGAACCCGAACAACCTGCAGAATATCATCACTGGTATCTTCGACATGCATCCGGAGTTCAAGATGGAAATGAAGACCGATAAGCCAGAGCATGAGGGAGGAGAGGAAAAACAACATATCCTCTATACGATGCCACCAGTGGACAAGGACCGCCGCAATCTGCTGAATGATACCACCAAGCTTTTCCACAAGGAGTGCCAGGCTAATCTGGATGTCACATACGCAGAACTACAGGCGAAACTCGTGGAGCCATACACCAAGATGTCTCTTCAGGAAATCGACGAGGCGAAGAAAGCCTTCAAGAAAGTATATGATATTTCGAAGGATCAGTGCGACAAGATGCTGGAGCAGAAACTTAACGAGATCGAGGAAGGTTACCAGCGCTACCTTTCGGGCGATAACGATCAAATCAATGCTCCTGATACCGACGACGACATGGAAATCTCGCACGACGCAGAAGTTGAATCGCTATTCAATTAATAATCAATCATACTACATCAATATGGACAATGATTTTAAAGTAGCCAAGAAAGGAACCGCACTGGTTATCGAACTTGGCCGTAGTCTCAATACAGCCAATGCACCGGAGTTACAGGACGAACTCGCCACCTATGTGGGACAGGATATCGAGAAAGTCGTTTTCGACGCCTCGGAGTTGCTGACACTTTCCAGTAGTGGCCTCAGGGTGGTTTACTTTTCAAAGCAACGATTGGGCAACAAACCGGAAATCGTATTCGTGAATTGTGCCAAGGAGATTTACAACACACTCAAGATGATCGGCCTGGCTTCATCCATCAAGTTCTTGAAGGTTGAAAGCAAGAGGGTAGTGCGTAAACAGGAGGAATTGGAAGAATTCTCGGCTAACAACGATGTGGTGTGCTACTCCATGAAGTTAGGACAATGCGACGATTAGCCGACGAGTGTTCGGTGGCAAGGCTATGACCCTATTGCGTTTTCAACCCATCCAAGGCAAGTCGATCGACATCATTGACGCCATCCTCCAGACAGAGGAGGTGGCGCCGGTGGCTGATGCCTGGAACCAACTCAGCGTGGTGGTCGAGGAACTGGTGCTGAATATTGTGGACTATTCCCATTCCGACTATCTCGATGTGGAGCTGATGCGCGATGACAAGAATCTCACGCTGCGCTTTCGCGATGGAGGCGTGCCGTTCAACCCGCTTGAAAGGAAGTTCCCCGATTTCTCCATACCGATGGAGGATCGCAAGATCGGTGGTCTTGGCATCTTCATGGTTATCCAGTATATGGATGAAGTAGCCTACGAACATACAGGAGGAGAGAATATACTGACAGTCAGAAAAGAACTAAAAAACTTATAACTATGTCATTTACAGAGGAAGAATTTCTTAAACTGAAAGCCGAAAAAGAACGCATGGATAAGGAGTTGCGTATGGCAAGTGATTTACAGCAGAGCATGATGCCTCAAGGTTACTTCACCCGCGACAACGTAGAAGTATTCGGTAAGCTGATACCTGCCCGTGAGATGGGAGGCGATCTGTACGACTACGCTATCCTGAACGGAAAGCTGTACTTCTGTATCGGTGATGTCTGTGGCAAGGGAACCCCTGCCGCCATGCTGATGGCCTATGCTCACGCGTACCTTGGCGCATTTACCTTCCAGGAAAGCAATCCTGTCCGCATCGTATATTACCTTAACAAGGCCGCCAGTTATGAAAATGTGTCGTGTACGTTTTTAACCCTCTTCTACGGTGTGCTCGACCTGAAGACTGGCCATCTGCAGTATTGTAATGCAGGTCACAATCCTCCTTATATATTAAGTAATGAGGTCAAGATGCTTGATTGTGACTCGAACCAGCCTGTCGGTCCGTTGGAAGATGCAGAGTTCAGCCTGCAGGAGACCACGCTTAGTCCTGGCGACACCATCTTCCTCTATACCGACGGACTGACAGAGGCAAAAATCAAAGACGAGGAGGAGATCGGCCCAGAACGCGCTGAAGCGGTGCTGAAAGAATGCATTGAGCGGAAGTTGAACCCCGAGGAGATGGTCAACACGGTCATAGAAGCGGTGCATCGCTTAACGAATAATGCCCCGCAAAGCGACGACCTGACGATGCTGGCTGTGCGTTTTTGCGGTTAAATTCGTCTGTGACGGCATTTGAGTAAAGAATAAACTTATAATTATTTAAATAAAAATTTATCAGTATGGTACAAGATCTATACATTTTGATGATTACGGCCGCTGTGGTCAGTATTCTGTTTAAGTTTTTAAAGCAGCCAGTAGTGCTGGGTTATATTGTTGCTGGTATCTTGGTAGGCCCGCATTTGTTTGGCGAGACCCTTGTGAACGGTGACAACGTGAAGGCTTGGGGCGACATCGGCGTGCTGTTCGTGTTGTTCTGCATCGGACTGGAGTTCCGTCTGAAGAACCTCATCAGCAGCGGCAAGATTGCGGCTGTAGGTGCGCTGACCATCATCCTTGGCATGATGTTGCTGGGCTACTTAGTGGGCTGGGATGCCGGATTTGATATGGTCAACTCGCTGTTCCTGGCGGGCATGCTTTGTATGTCGAGCACCACTATCGTGATGAAGGCCATCGACGAGGCAGGCATGAAAAATGAGCGCTTCGTCAAGGGCGCAACCAGCATTCTCATCGTCGAGGATGTGGTGGCTGTGGTGCTGATGGTGTTACTCTCCAGTATCGCCATTCGCCATCAGTTCGAAGGTGGCGAACTGGCCGGCAAGGTCGTCGATCTGGCCATCACGTTGGCGGCATGGTTCATCTGCGGTATCCTGATCATCCCGACGCTGATACGCAAATTGGAGAAGCATTTGAACGACGAGACGCTGATCATCCTCGCCCTGGGTCTGTGCTTGGGCATGGTGTTGACGGCCGAGGAAGCCGGATTCAGTAGTGCGCTCGGTGCTTTCGTGATGGGTTCTATCCTTGCCGAGACGGTGGAGTCGCATCGTATCGAGAAACTGATGACACCGCTGAAGAACGTCTTTGCAGCCATCTTCTTCATCTCCGTGGGCATGCTGATCAACCCGGCTTCATTGGCCGAGTATTGGATAAGCATCATCTATGTCAGCCTGGTCATTGTCATCGGCATGATTCTTTTCGCCACCTTAGGTTGCTGGTGGGGTGGTGCTACCATGCGCGACGCCATGCTGACCAGCTTCTCGTTCGTGCAGATTGGCGAGTTCTCGTTCATCATCGCCGGACTGGGTACCAGCCTGGGCGTTCTCAATCCTATGATCTATCCGATCATCGTGGCATCCAGTGTGGTGACCACCTTCCTCACGCCTTATATCATGAAGGCTGCGTTGCCGTGCTATAACTTCCTTTATAATCATGCTTCAGCGAGCCTGCGCGCCAAGATCGACCAGCGTGAGAAGCAAGTGGCAGAAGCAGAGTCGGCGGCTACTGTATCCGACGGCCCGTCGCTTGCCGACAAGGCCCGCCATGCTGTCAGGAATACCTTCATCTTGAAGCATCTTGTCAATCTGTTTATCAAGAACATGAGTGCTCATGATGAAAAACCAGAATAAATCTCAAAAGCAAAGGTGCAAAAAATAACACATAAAAACAATAAAATGGTTTGTTTTTAAATTATTCTTTGTACCTTTGCATCGTCGAACTATTGTTTTGGGTATGACGCTTAAGATAAAGTGATGGTTGAGATTAAAAAAGTTGAAACGAGAAGTGAGCTGAAACAGTTCGTTCAGTTCTATTACGACCTCTATCGCGGTAACAATTGTGCCGTGCCATTTTTATATTCCGAGGAAATGGTGACCTTGCGTAGCGACAAGAATCCTTCGTTCGAGTGTTGCGAGGCTCAGTATTTCCTGGCTTTCAAGGAGGGGAAGGTGGTTGGCCGTGTGGCAGCGATTATCAATCGTCGTGCCAATGAGCGATGGAACTGTCATCAGGTGCGCTTCGGGTGGTTCGATTTCATCGACGACCTGGAGGTCAGCACAGCCTTGCTGAAGGCGGTCGAGGACTGGGGACGTGAAAAGGGCATGTCGGAGATAGCAGGTCCCTTGGGATTCATCGACACCGACCGTGAGGGCATGCTCGTGGAGGGCTTCGATCAGCTCTCGACGATGTACATCAACTATAACTATCCTTATTATCCGCAGCACATGGAGCGCATGGGTGGCTTCAAGAAGGATAACGACTATCTGGAGATGAAGGTGAAGGTGCCGGAGAAGGTGCCTGATAAATTTGCGAAACTGACGGAGATGGTCAGGAAGCGCTATGGACTGAGGGTGCATAAGTTTACCCGTCACGAACTGATCGAGGAGGGCTATGGCCATCGGGTGTTCCATCTGTTGAACGCCACCTATAAGGATCTCTACGGTTTCTCGGAACTCTCAGAGAAACAAGTGGATAAGCTTGTAAACGACTATATCAAGATAGCCGACCTGAATCTTGTGACTGCCATCATGGACGGCGACAAGATGGTGGGCTTCGGTATTACTTTCCCCTCGTTCTCGAGGGCCATGCAGAAGACGCGCGACGGACGTTTCCTGCCTTTCGGCTGGTGGCACATGCTGAAGATCCTGAAGTGGCACAAGACGCCTATCGTCGACCTGTTGCTCATCGGTGTGTTGCCTGAGTATCGTAGCAAGGGCGCCAATGCGCTGATCTTCGACGACCTCATCCGTCAGTTCCAGGCCTATGGCTTTGAGTGGGCCGAGACGGGTCCTCAGATGGAGACCAACGAGGGCGTGCTCTCACAATGGCAGTATCTGGAGGCGACGAATCACCGTCGTCATCGTTGTTACCGTAAAATGTTATAAGGATGGACTTGACTTGGGAATTTGTTCTGCGAATCTTCGTAGCGGCCTTGTTGGGAGGCGTTATCGGACTGGAGCGTGAGTATCGTGCGAAGGAGGCGGGATTCCGTACTCACTTCCTCGTGGCCTTGGGCTCTGCCCTGTTTATGATTGTATCGGCCTATGGCTTCGAAGATATCGTTTCGCAACCCGGTCATCGTCTCGACGTGTCGCGCGTAGCTGCTCAGGTGGTATCTGGCATCGGTTTCATTGGTGCAGGTACCATTATCTTCCATAAGAGCGAGAACGTGGTTCGCGGTCTGACCACTGCCGCTGGTGTGTGGGTGACAGCTGCCATCGGACTGGCTTGCGGAGGTGGCATGTATGTCTTGAGCATCGCTTCGACGGTGATGGTGCTTTTCGGCCTGGAGGCGTTCAACTACTTCCTCCATAAGTTCGACCGCAAGCGTAAGAGCTAGAAAAACATCACAGATTATTCCGACAACCGGCGTTCGCAAGGAATCCATACCCAGAATGTGGAGCCTTTGTCCTTGCCCTCGCTGATTACACCGATCTTGCCACCGCATCCTTCTGCGATCGATTTGCAGATGGCCAGTCCCATGCCTGTTCCCTGTACGAACTCATCGAGTTTGACGAAACGGTCGAACACGATGTCCTGCTTGTTCTTGGGAATACCTGTACCCGTGTCCTCGCAGTAGAGGTAAAGCCCGTGGTTCTCATAGCGGTAGCCCACTTTGATATGTCCCTTCTGGGTAAATTTCACGGCATTGGTCACGAAGTTGGTCAGTACCTGTTGCAGTCGCTCGATGTCGAGGCTGCTGTAGAAGGTCTCGTAGGGGTTCTGCTTGATAAACTCAACCTCGGGGTTCTGGATGCGCTGTTCGAGGGTGAGGCAGATGTCATCGAACGACTTGACGAAGTTCACGTTCTCGGGTTTGATGGCCAAAGAGCCGTCGGAGATGCTCGAGGCGTCGATGATATCGTTGATGAGGCGCAGGAGCATATCGCTGGAGTTCCGGATGATACGCAAGTATTCGCTGCGGTCGTCACCATCGTCGAGAGCTTCGAGTACGCCGGTGAAGCCTACGATGGCGTTCAACGGGGTGCGCAACTCGTGGGTCATCGATGCCATGAAACCACTCTTCATGCGCATGCTCTCGTTGGCCAGCTTCGTCTGTTCCTCTAGCTGGTGGCCAACGGCCTGCTGAAGCGAGATGTCGGTAGCGAGACCCTCATGGCCGATGATGTGTCCGTCGTCGTCGGTGATGGGGTTGAAGGTGATGCTGAACGTTGTGC
Organism: Prevotella sp.; assembly: GCA_017443345.1. GTDB lineage: Bacteria > Bacteroidota > Bacteroidia > Bacteroidales > Bacteroidaceae > Prevotella. The sequence continues at coordinate 114,993 of JAFSNR010000020.1, read as the reverse complement.
CGACCTGACCTTCGAAGGGGAGTATCAGGTGGATCACCTCATGCTGAGGCGTGGTGGTCGTCGTGTCGTTGAGGATACGGCGCACAGACTCACGGTCGGCTTCCGTCAGGATCTGCAGGAAACGGGTGTAGCTGTGAACGTATTCCGGCGTCTCTGGCGAGCGGAATAGCGAGATGGTCTCCTCGGCGATGTTGCTGCGCATGATGAAGCGCTCGCTGTTCTCAAGCAGGTAGTACAGCTGTTCATGTCGCTGGGCGATGCGTTTCTGAATGTCGCGCCGTTCGCGCTCCAGCAGGTGGAGATCCCTGTCGCGGTTGCGCTCATCTGTCAGGTTGAAGGTGTTGATGAAGTAGTTCACGATCTCACCCTCGGCATTGAACAGCGGTCGTATCTGACATTCGATGTATTCGTTGATGCCGAATTCCGGATAGTACATGTGCTGGCAGAAGAGACTGTCATCTCGTTCGCTGGGGTCGACGATACCACGGAAGAGGGGAACGTCGAACATGCAGACATTCTCCCAGAAACGTGTCAGCTCGGTGTTCTCTTCAGTAATGCCACAGAGTCGCTTCATCGTGTCATTGAGGTCGAGGAGGAATCCCTTGCTATCGTAGAACGACATGGCGACAAAGGGCACGTTCGACAGTGTCTCGTATTTGTGGACGAGATCGCGTGCAGCCTTGTCCTCCTCCATCTCGTGTGTCAGGTCGTGGATGGCGTTGATCACGTAGGCTGGCTGTCCGTTCTTGTCGAGCTCAGAGATGGCGTGTCCCTGGAAGTGCAGCCAGTGGGGGTCTTCGTCACTGCCCTGGTTCCAGCGTTTATTGAGTTCGAACTGGCGCTCGCGCCCTTCCATCAGACTACGCATCTTCTTCGAGAACTCCTCGCGCTGGTCTGGATGGATGCGCTGCGTAAATTTCTCGAGGGTCAGGCCTTCCTCGGGCAGGATGTTGCCATAATGGTTGGTCATACGGTCATGGGCGATGTCGTATTGCATGACATTGAAATTACCCATGTGGAGGGCCTTGTACATCATCTCATTCAGTTCCGTTGAGGCCCTTGTCGACTTCTTCACGTGTGCCTTTGCCAGTCGGCTGAGGAAGTAGAGCAGTACGGCCAGCAACAGGGCTGCGATGGCGATATAGAGGTAGATGGGGGTGCTCTCGTTATTGATGCGCTCAGGGTGGAACCATTTGTCTTGTATCAGCGCGATCTCTCCACTTTGCTTCAGACGAGAATATTGGTCGTCGATCTCTTCTATCAACTGACGGTCACGGCCTACGAAATGGATTTCCGAGATGGGGATGCCCACGTCGTTGAGCGTGATGCCTTCCAGGTTGAGTTCCTTGATCTTCCATTTCAGCGGTTCCTCGCCCCAGACGTAGTATTTGTAGTCACCGTGGATCAGTCCCATCAGGGCCACCTTCGGCGTCTGGAACTCCATCTTCGTGTAGTCGACGGTGTCGCCATCCATGAAGTAATAGGCCGTGTAGTCACCTGGTTTGAAGACGGCACCCTCTCTCTCCAGGGTCTTCATCGTGATCATGCCCGTGGTGTCGGTTCTCATCGCCACACGGATGCGGTTGTAGTTCACGATGTTCTCCGATACAGCGTATTCGGGCTTATGGTATCGACGGCCATTGGCCAGGATGATATCGGCTTCGTTGCGCTGGAAGGTCTTCAGGGCCGTGCTCCAGTCCTTCATGATGAACTTGACGGGCAGTCCCAGCTCGCGCATCACGGCTTCCATGACATCGATGTTCGACCCGGCCGGATCGCCCTGGTCGTTGAGGAACTCATAAGGAGGCTTGTCCCAGTCGCAGACCACGATGACCGGGCGCTGTCGGTTGTATTTCTCCGAGAGTGCCTGTGCCAGTCCTGTAACCGTGGTGACGGTCAAGAGGGCGATGCTGACAATAATCCTTCTGTATCTCATGGACCTATACGATTTTCTTGCGTTTAATGCTGGAGGCATGACAGGGGATGACGATATAGACCGTGGTGCCCGATCCTTCCTCCGAACTGATATCCACGCGTCCACCCATCTGGCTGACGAGTTCCTTCGTGATGGCCAGTCCCAGTCCTTTGGTGTTGTTGGTGCCGTTCGAGTTCTTCTCTTTCAGAAGTGCCAACTCCTTTCTGGGGATGCCTTCGCCTGTATCATCGACGGTGATGATCAGTACGCGTCCGATATAGTCATAACGTGCGCGAACGGTGCCGCTGAAAGTATGCTGGGCGGCATTGGCGGTCAACTGTGCGACGGCTTGTGCCAGGTTATCGGCATCGATGTTCACGATCAGCTGCTCATACGGATTCTCCACCACGTATTTCGTATCGGGGTTCTGGTACTTCATCCAGCCAGCCATGCACAGCGACTCAAAACGGTCGGCCAGGTTACAGGGCTGTTTGTTGATCTCCACCATCCTGGCTTCGAGGCGCGAGAGGTAGAGGATGTTGTCGATGAGGTGAATCAGGCAGTCGGCATTGTCGAGGATACCTTTTCGCAGTGCTTCCTCGTTGGGCGATGGCTTCGTGTCGCTGAGCTGGTTCACGTAGTCCACCACCGTGTTCAGTGGTGTGCGGATCTCCTGTACCATGTTCTTCACGAAATTGTTCTTCGTGTTCTCCACCTCCTGCACCTTCGCGGTCTTCTCTGCCAGCTGCTGCTCGGTGTCTCGCAGTTCGCTGAAGTCGCGCAGCAGTCCCATGTATTCCGTCACGCGTCCCTCCTTGTCGTGCATCGGTGTCAGACAGAATCGCAGATCCAGCCGTTTGCCGCCTTTGACGCGCAGGGTGGTACGGATATTGATCTTGAAAGGCTTGTCCACGCGGTCGTCCATCTCGTTCAGCACGCGCATGGCCAGTTTCTTCGACTGGTCGTCGACGAGTGTCATACAACGCGTCTGTGTCAGGGCATGCTGCACCTCGTTGGTACTTCTGAGGATGGTCAGCGTGTGCGATCCGGGCGAGTAGGTGGCCAGTCGCAGGTCGCTCTCATGGAGCAGGTTGTCGATGTCGGTGTCATATTCCTCGAGCACCGCCTTCATGGCTTTCAGACGGGTCTCTTCGACGGCATACTGCTCAATGCCGTTGACGCTTTCGGAGATGTCACGACAGAAGACGAAGATACCGAGCAGTTCGTGGTCATCGTCGTAGACGGTCATCATGCGGAACTCGTTGCAGAGTCTGCCCTTACGCCTCACGCTCTTGACATGACGTTTCTCGAACGGAATCTTGTTCAGGTCGAAGATCTGCGTGGCATAGAAGCCGTCGGCATCGCGCAGGTCCGTCAGTCCCGTGTGGAAGCACTCGTTCAGGTGTACGTGCTCGTCGATGATCTCTTCGCAGTCGCAGTCGTAGATCTCACAGGCCTTCGGGTTGATGTTACAGAGGTAGCCGTCCTTGTCGAAGAGGATGATGCCCACCACCGAGGTGTAGAAGATCGACCAGTAGCGCAGTGTGCGCTCGTCGTCCTGGCGCTGCACCCTTCGTTGCTCCGTCACGTCTTTCTTCGTGCCGACGATGATGGCAGGTTTGCCGTGCTTGTCGCGACTCAGGATCGAGAGGGATATCACGAAGTCGTGCAATTCCTGATCGCCTCCTTCCACGTCCTTCGCCTTCAGTTCCAGCGTGATCTCTTCCTCTCCCTTCCCCTTCAGGTCCTTCTTCTGGTTGGCCAGTCGGTCGAGGGCGTCCTTCAGTCGGTGGAAGTCCTCCGGGCTGTAGCGCTGCGAGAACTCGTCCATCGTGTAAGTATAGGCTATCTGTCCGTTCTCGTTGCGCCAGGCAAAGGCATGGGTCTTCACGTCGTAAGTCCAGATGCGCACCTGACTGGTCTGTAGGATCAGTGCCAGTCTTCGGTTCAGCTTGCTGTTGGCGCGCATGATGCGTCCGTTCTGCAGTCGGTAGCTCGTGTAATACACCACGCCGATGATGAGCAGCAGCAGGGCGATGCCTGAGAGATACCAGATCCAGTCGGGTGTGCCGGGCTTCTCGCGCTCGGGATAGAACCACTTGTTCTGCAGGGGTGTCAGCTTGTCGGCTGTGTATAGCTTCGAATACATCTCGTCGAGTTTGTCGAGCAACTGCTGGTTGTTCGACATGAACTTATATTCGCCGTGAGGCATGTTCACGGGTGTCAGCACGACGTTGTCGATATGATAGCGGTGGATGAGCCATTTCAGCGAGAGCGTGTTCCACACGATCTGTCCTTCCTCCTTGGCGCTTACCTGCTGGATGACCTCGCGCAGGTCACGACTCACGATGGCGTGCTCCGTCCAGCCGTAGTCGAGCATCAGGTGGTGACACAGACTGGAGTCGTTGACGATGACCTTCAGACCGGGCTTGTTCAGGTCGCGGAAGGTCTTGATCTCCACGGGCTTGCTCTTCGGGGTTACGACACTCTGTGTGAACAGCGTGATGGCGTTGCGCCCGTAGAGTCCGAACTCGTCGTGGAAGCCTACTGCCAATCCCAGTGTCAGGTCCGACTTCCCGGCCTTCAGATCCTGGAACGCCTCCTGCTGGGGCTTCAGCTTGATGACGTAGGGGATGCCCAGCTCCTTCATCATCATCTTGATCAGGTCGATGTTGAAACCATCGGGCTCTCCCTTGTCGTTCAGGAACGAGTAGGGCCAGAGGTCCCACGCGTCCTCATACACCAGCGGACTCTCGTCCGTGTACACCCTCGCCTGTCCCTTCTGCGCCGTCGCAGTCAGCCAGGCTGGGCAGAGGCTGGTCAGCAGGACTATGATCCGAATCATATAGAAAATCTTGCGATTCATCGCTGCAAAGATACGACTTTTTCTCGAAACAGCCAAGCGTTTTTTTAGAAAGTTTTCAAGCCGCGTCTTATGACGCTGTTTGAATGATGGTGCAGATTGGACATTTTCCCCTTCCTAGCAAACAAAAGGTGCCGCGTCATCACGACGCGACACCTTTTAAAATACCAAAACAATGTGTCTAATTACTAACTAATATTTAAAAAACTAACTAAAGCTTGAAGTATTTGGTCGTTTTTATTATTAGTTACTTGCATAAGCTGGATTCTGCCTGAGGCGGTCCGCTTTTGATTGCAAAGATAACATTTTTTTAAAGTATGTACTTTTTGTGCTGTAACACGGATTTTGCAAAAATGCCATTTACTGCCAAAATGTTACAAATTGTAAAGTGTTTGATACAAATACAAAATAATTTTAGGATTCACGATTCCTGGGCAAATGAAAAACACCCCTAATTTTATCAAATAGCCGGCCTTTGTGCAAATTCTTTTTCAAATGTAACAGATGTTTTGCCGAATGTAACATTTTGTGTGTGTATGTGAATATTGGAAAGTCCTCGTTACATATTACAAAGTATTTAAGTTAAATTTATAATATCTTTGCACTCGTTTAGTGGTCACCGTGATGGGATTGACACTTCTTGAGATGTTTTATCAACTTTATATTATTACATTTATCTAACTATTTTATTAATTATGTGGAATTTAAAATCACTGCAAAAGCCATTAATGGCACTGTTCTTGCTCTGTTTGTTCCCCTTGGGAGCTATGGCTCAGGGCATCGTAAAGGGAACGGTGAATGATGAAGCAGGCGAACCAGTTATCGGTGCGACTGTGAAAGTGCAGGGTTCTCAGGCAGGTTCTATTACCGATTTCGACGGTAAGTTCTCTGTTGAGGCAGGTTCTAATGCCACCCTCGTTATCTCTTATGTGGGTTACCAGACCCAAACTGTGAAGGTTGCTGGTAAGAACGACATCGTGATCACCCTGAAGGAGGACAACACGACGTTGAACGACGTAGTCGTTATCGGTTATGGTACGATGAAGAAAAAGCTGGTGACTGGTGCTACCGTTCAGGTCAAGGGTGAGGATATCGCCAAGCTGAACACCACCAACGCTCTCGAGGCCATGCAGTCAAGTACTCCTGGTGTACAGATTACACAGAGTTCTTCACAGCCTGGTAAGGGATACAAGGTTTATATCCGTGGTATCGGTACCACAGGTAACTCTACACCTCTTTATGTAATTGACGGTGTTGCAGGTGGTAACCTCGATGGTATCAACCCCAACGATATCGAGAGCATTGACGTATTGAAGGATGCTGCATCAGCAGCCATCTACGGTGCACGTGCTGCCAACGGCGTTATCCTGGTTACGACGAAGCAGGGTAAGGCTGGTAAGATCGAGCTCAGCTACAATGGTGCTATGGGTTGGTCAAACGCCTATAAGCGTCCACAGCTGCTCAATGCTCAGCAGTATATGACCATCATCGACGAGTACACCTTTAATACCTCTGGTACCAAGATGGATTGGGCTGGCTATGTTCCTGCAGACGTTCTCAGCAGAGTGAACAGCGGCTGGGAAGGAACTGACTGGTGGGGCGCATTCGAGAACAAGAATGCCGTACAGCAGAACCATTCTGTAACTCTGACTGGTGGTACTGACCGCTCTAAGTTCGCTATGTCTTACACCTATACCGGTAACGAAGGTATCATGGGTGCTGAGATGGCTTCTTACTACAAGCGTCACACCATCCGTATCAACAGCGACCACGTGCTGCTGAAGGCCAAGGACTTTGATGTCATCACCATTGGTGAAAACATCTCTATCGGTTACAATAAGAACCACGACCTGGCTGAGGACGGTATGTATTGGAGCTATATCCACAGTCTGCTCCAGACTTGTCCGCTCGTACCGCAGTTCGCTGGTAATGGCGATATCTATTACTATCAGGATTTTGACGGTACTGTTAAGTACGGTCAGGGATGGAACGCTTCTTTGTTCAGCAACCCATGGGAGAACCTGAAGAAGGGTGGTTTCAATTCTATGGCCGAGAGCCGCAGTATCAATACTAGCGCTACTGGCTTCCTGACCATTCAGCCCATCAAGGGTCTGAGATTCCGTTCTCAGTTCAACTACAATTGGTACACAGGTACTTATCGCAACTACAACGAGCCACGTTCATCTGGTTACGGTAATGCCACATCACCTGTTTACAGCGTTAACCAGAGTGCTTCTGTAAACACCAACTTCTCTATTGAAAACACCTTGACCTATGATCTTCCAATGCTTGGAGGTCACAAGATCAGCGCTATGGTTGGTCAGAGCTTCCAGAGCACAGCCTGGAGTCAGAACATGGGTGGATCTAATAAGGTTAACTATGGCGACCAGCTCGCAACACTGAAGGGTTGGGATTCTGCTTATCTGTCAAATGTCAAGCTCGTAAATGCTCCTGATGCTACTCTGACTGGTGGCGTTAACGATGAGGAGTATCTCGCTTCTTGGTTCGGTCGTGTCACTTGGGACTACAACGAGAAGTATATGGCTACCGTAACCATGCGTTATGATGGTTCAAGTATCTTTACCGATGGTAAGCGTTGGGGCTTCTTCCCCTCTGTATCTGCTGGTTGGGTAATGACCAACGAAAGCTTCATGGAAGGCACCAAGAGCTGGTTGGATTTCTTCAAGATCCGTGCATCTTGGGGTCAGAATGGTAACTGCTCTATCTCTAAGTATCAGTATCTGGCAACGATCGCTCTCTCTGGTGACGCAGGTGACAGCGGCTATAAGTTCGCTTCTGATATGGCAACATCTGTCGCTGGTACTCCTAACACAGGTGCTTATGCAAACATCGTTCCTAACCCTGACCTGACTTGGGAGACCTCTGAGCAGCTTGACCTCGGTTTTGACGCTCGCTTCCTCGACAGCCGTCTGGGACTGAACTTCGACTGGTATAAGAAGACAACTAAGGACTGGCTGATTGGTGGTCAGCAGATAGCAATCAACGGTACTAACCCTGCAGCCATCAATGGTGGTGACGTACAGAATACCGGTATTGAGATCGCTCTCTCTTGGAACGACCGCATCGGTAAGGACTTCAGCTACAACGTAGGTGTGAACTTTGCTACTAATAAGAATAAGGTAACCCGTATTCAGAACGACAACCACTATATCAACGGTCCAAGCGGTGTGCTCTCTCAGGGTACAGAGTACTGCTACCGTGCTGAGGAAGGCAAGCCTATCGGTTACTTCTTCGGTATGTCATACAGTGGTATCTGGCAGAATCAGGAGCAGATCGATGCTGCCCGTCAGGCAGGCAAGGCCGTTCTTGACGACGCACAGCCTGGTGACTGCATCTGGGATGACTGGAATGGTGATGGTGTGATTACCTATGCAGAAGGTGATGCCTGCGATCGTCATGAGATTGGTAATCCGAACCCAGACGTTATGCTTGGTGTGAACCTCGGTCTGAATTGGAAGGGTCTTGACTTCTCAGTAAACGGTGCCGGTGCCTTCGGTCAGCAGATCATGCGTTCTTACCGTTCATTCAGTGACGCTCCTTACCAGAACTACGATACCACGATCTTTAACCGTTGGACTGGTGAGGGTACTTCAAACGATCAGCCACGTATTTCAAGTACTGGTCACTCAAATACCAACTGGGTATCTACCCGTTACATGGAGAATGCGGACTACTTCAAGATCAAGACCGTAACCCTCGGTTACGACTTCAAGAGCATCTGGAAGTCTTGTCCATTCCAGCAGCTTCGCCTCTATGTTCAGGCTCAGAACCTCTATACTTTCACCAAGTACACTGGTCTCGATCCTGAGGTTGGTAACTCTGCTGGTGGTAGCGGTTGGGCATCTGGTATCGACCTGGGTCTTTACCCGCCATCTCGTACTTATCTCGTAGGTGCAAGTATCAAGTTCTAATTGATAACTGACAATTGAAAATTGAAAATAAAAGTTATGAAAAAATATATTTTATCAGCATTAGTTGTTTCAGCAGCAACGGTGTTTACATCCTGTAACGATATGCTCGACACAGAGCCGCGTGTTACAGAGATGACCTCAGCAACTTTCCCTGGAAAGCCAGCAGATGTTGAGGCGTTGAATGCAGCTACCTACAGTATTATGAATACGCTGGGTGGCGGTGATCAAAGTGGTATATGTAACAATCCTTTCTACTGGTGGTGTATGATGTCTGACGAATGCTACGGAAGTGGTGGTCTTCAGGACAATGTGAATAAGTCACTGCATCACTTCACAACTGCAAGTGCCAACCAGTATGAGCAGGATTTCATCCTTCTCTATGGTGGTATCTCACGTGCTAATAACCAGATTGAAACCATCGACAATGTAACTTGGACCGATGCTCAGAAGGCTCAGCGCGATCAGCTTCTTGGTGAGGCTTTCTTCATGCGTGGTCTCTATACCATGTGGTTGACTCAGATGTATGGCGATGTTCCTCTGATTACCTCTACTACCATCACTGATGAGATGAAGCAGCAGGTAAGTGCTGAAGAGTTTATCTATCCGCAGATTCTGTCTGACTTCGTTTCTGCCAAGAATCTGATGAAGCCCGAAAGAGCTAACGGTTCTGGTCATGCTGACAAGTTCAGTGCTGAGGCTTTCATTGCCCGTGCCTATATGTTCTGGGCAGGCTTCTATAAGAAGGCTGGTGAGCTCGCTACTGGTGGAGGTCCTGCCATTAATCTGGTAGAGCAGGAGGGATGCACTGGTGGTACTCTTACTCAGTCTGATGTGATCAGTGGTCTTCAGGATATCGTTGCCACTGGTGGTTACAAACTTTGTGAGGATTTCCGTTCACTCTGGCAGTACTCTAACAGTCTGCTCTGGAAAGAGGCACACGATGGTGAGGACGGCGGCAATGCTGAAGGCACCCATGCATACGCTTTCATCGCTGATATGAAGGAAGAGAACTGCTTCGACAAGCCTGGTATGGGTAACGGTAACACTGAGGAGATCTTCCAGATTCAGTTCCTGAATGCCTCTAAGTGGGCTATCAGTGGTACATACAACAACCCGCGTATGTATTCTAACTACCTCTCTTGTTTCTGGGGTCTGCGTAATGGTGCTACCAACGACAATGGTAAGCGCAGCAAGACCTATCCGTTCAACCAGGGTTGGGGTCAGGGTACTCCTTCATGCAACCTCTGGGACGACTGGACAGATGCTGAGAGAACTGGTAACTACACTGACATCCGTAAGCTTGGTACTCTGATCGACCTCGATAATGAGCTTGAATCTTATACCTACGAGAAGGATGACAACGAGGAGTCTGGCTATGCTTGTAAGAAGTATGCTGATGTAAACCTCGACGCTTGCGCTGCTGACAACGATTCATGGTGGTCTCAGTGCCCAGGTTATAGCTCTAGCTCGCTTGATAATAAGCAGCAGGGTGACCACTTCGAGGACTTCTATCTGATGCGTTATGCTGACGTCCTGCTGATGCTCACCGAGCTCACTGGTGATGCTCAGTACATGAACCAGGTTCAGGCACGTGCCGGTGTTCCTCAGACACCTTATACATGGACTAACCTTAAGAATGAGCGTCGTTGGGAGTTCGCATTGGAGGGTCTTCGTTTCAACGATTTGCGTCGTTGGTCAGGTATTGATGGCGGTGAGAACTGCGAGGCAGCTAAGGCTCTGCAGGCTCAGCGCGGTAAGCAGATTGTCTGCTTGGGTCAGAAGGCTAACAAGCGTTCTTTGGAACACATGACATGTTCTTGGTCTAAGCGCTATGCTGATACCAACGGTTTCTTGCCGAAGCCTCAGACTCAGATCAATCTGATGAGTGGTAAGCTTGTGCAGAACCCCGGTTGGGATGAGAATACTCCTGCAAAAGAGTGGACATATGTAGTTATTTATTAATAATTAATTAGGTAAACAATATGAAAAAGATATTATTTTTGCTTGTAATTGCAGTATGCGGATTCGCTGCTTGTGATCCTGGTCATGAGGATATAAGCAATCGTGGCCACATTACTGTTGACGAGCTCAAGGCCAAGACCACTGTCTCTGTCGACAAGGCTCCCAGTGGCCTAAATGGTAATGTCATTACCTGTCAGACTTTAGCACCTGTCAATGCGAAGTGGAGCATTGGTGGTAAGGATTTCATCGGCAACTATGCCTGGAAGAAAATGAAGAAAGGTACGCATACCGTTATCCTGACAGCTCTTTGTCCTGATGGTACTGAGCTGACTGCTGAATACCCTGTAACTTGTGAGGAAATCACTGATCCGCTCGTTAAGTACTATATTTATGGTGAAGATCCTGCTGCTGAGCCCCCATTTGTTCCCGGTGCATGGGATGCTGCTGCTATGCGTTTCAGCTCTACTGAGGGTGCTCACCTGCCCACGATTCCCGATGATGTTTACTTCGGTCTGAAGACTTTGATCTTCGACGTAGCAGACGTTACTGAGGATTTCGACCTGAAGGTTATGAACGGTTGGTGGAGTAACACTTACTACGATCACGTGAAGTGGGTGTCTGGTTTGAACGAACTCCAGATCACTGATGTTATGGCTACTGAGTGCGCTAAGGGTGGTGAAGGCCGTGACCTCGACCTCATGCTCTACAGCGGTTCTATGACACTGAACTCTGTTTACTATGAGGAATAATCATTCCGATATAGTATAATTAATAATAGGCTGACTCATTCATTGAGTCAGCCTTTTACAACCAAAATTTAGAATGAATCAAAAAAGTAAAGCATCCGGTGCCGTCCTCTATGTAAACCTGTTGGCTTTCATCGCCTTTGTCGTATACATCCTGTATATCAACTTAGAGGTACTCTATACGGCACACGACCGTTCTGAATTCATCTTCGGAGCACCTTTCTTCCATACGCTCATGTCGAAGCCCTTCGGTCTGATGCAGTATGTGGGAGCCTGGTTGACGCAGTTGTGCTACAGACCCTCGCTTGGTGCAAGTGTAATGATGGTCATCTGGACGCTCATCTTCTGTGTGGGTGCCAAAGCATTCCGGTTACAGGGAAGTGCCTCTGCATTGATGCTCTTGCCTGTAGCCTGCCTGCTCACATCGATTGTCGATCTTGGCTATTGGGTATATATCTACCCGGTCAGAGGCTATTGGTTCTCGCAGTCGGTTGGTTACCTTCTCATGCTGCTGCTCTTGTGGGCAGCAAGCTGCACCCCGCGAAAATGGCATCTCGCCTGGTATCTGCTGGGCGTTTGCGTCTATCCGATACTGGGATGGTTCGCTTTGCTTTTCGTACTTTGTCTGATACTTTCGGAAAAACTCTCCTGGCGCGAAGCGTTGGGTGTGATCCTGCTGATCTTCATGTCCAGCATCTGGCATACACAGGTCTATTCGAACCTGAAGGCCGACGATGTCGTCCTCGCAGGCTTCCCTCGTTTCATTACGCCCATTGACAGCAGCGAGCGTCTCTCGATCCCGTTCGGGGTGCTGGGTGCTGTCTCTGTGCTCATTCCGTTGTGTAGCCGTTATCTGGTCCGTTGGTTTGTGCCGGTATTGTGTGCCGTTGCGGGTATCGGCTTTACTTCGTCGCTGATGTATTACGACCAGAACTATATCGACGAGATGCGCATGGTGCGCTTGGCTTCCGACGACAACTGGAAGGGAGTCATTCAATTGGCTGAAGAGAACAAGAGGCCAACCAGCACGATGGTATTTCTCCAGAACATTGCCCTGATGAACGAGGGAGGATTGCTCAATCGTGCATTCAAACTGGGTAACAACAGTGTAAATATCAACACCCGCGATACGCTGCACGTCAGTCTGCTCGACATCGCCTCACCATTGGTATATTACCACTACGGCATGATGAATGAGGCCATCCGACTAGATTTCGAAAATGCCATACAGGCAGGTTTCTCGCCTTTCTATCTGAAGATGCTGGCGCGTTGTGCGTTGGCTGTCGGCGACCAGAAACTGGTAGACCGCTATACCACCATCTTGCATCATCTCCCGTTCTATAGCAACTGGCAACCGGCTCCGGTGACAGACAAGATCAAGCAAATGATGACATGCTATCACGATGAACTCACAGGTGTCGAGGACAGCGAGAGCTATCTGGTCAACGGCATTAGCCTCTGGTTTGAAACCGACAGTAAGGTGGCTTCCGAACAGACCTTGCTCTATGCGATGCTGCGTTGCGACTCGCGTCGTTTCTGGATGGCGGTGCGCCAGTATGTGAAGTTGCACCTCGACGAGCAGTTCCCGTTGCATGCGCAGGAGGCTTATATCCTGTTTATGGATAAGGCGCCTGAAGACAAGCGTATCATGCTCCCCGTCAAGCAATCCGTCTACGAGCGATATAAGAAGTTCTGGACGGATTTGGAGAAGGTCGCTAAGCCTGGTGTGACACTTGAAAAGGTTGGCAACGACATGCTTGAGGAGTATGGAGATACCTATTGGTGGTACAACATCTTCGGAAGAAAGCCTCTGAATTTACATGGCAAGATTGGTACTGATATTCATTCGTAAGAAAATGATGAAAAAAGAGATATACACCTGTTTCCAGCTTTGGGCTGTGGTCGCGTTGATGGTTTTGTCATCGTGTGGAGGTCATCCCGATGTGCCTTCTTCGGCCAAAGAGATTAAGAGCCTGCCTGCCATCTTCCCCGATTATTGCGACGTCACTGTGCCTTGCAACATTGCGCCACTCAACTTCATGCTCCCTGCTGATGAGTTTTCGGAGTGTGTGGCACGTATCACGACACCCGATGGCCAGCAGCGGATTTATGGGAATGGTGTGAAGGTGCAGATTCCTGAGGAGGAATGGCACACGATGCTCGATGGCTCGAAGGGCAAGAGCATCAAGGTGGAGGTCTGGGGACAGAAAGAGGGCGAATGGCTCTCATATAGCCCATTTGAGATACATGTGGCCGAAGAGCCTATCGACGAGTATCTGTCGTATCGTCTCATCGAACCGTCTTATGTCGCATGGACCTATATGGAGATCGCCCAGCGCCATCTCACCTCGTTCGAGGAGTCGCAGATCTTCAACAACGAGATTACCATGAATAACAATAAGATCGGTCAGTGCATCAACTGTCACAGCTATCAGAACTACAAGACCGACAATATGCTCTTCCATGTGCGTCTCTCGAATGCTGCTACCGTTATCGTGAATGACGGTAAGCCCAAGAAGGTTAACCTGAAGCGCGACTACACCATTTCGTCGGGCGTCTACCCCTCGTGGCACCCCACTGCCAAACTGGTGGCCTTCTCAACCAACCTGACACGACAGGCGTTCCATACAGCCAATCCCAATAAGATTGAGGTCTACGATCTGGCCAGCGACCTGATTCTCTACGATGTGGAGAAAGACTCCGTGAGCGTGGTCAGCAACGATTCCACCCTTCTGGAGATTTATCCCACCTGGTCGCCCGATGGCAAATATCTCTATTACGGAAAGTCTGTTCCCCTTCCAGAGGAGATGAACGACAAGGATATCAGAACGACCTACCCGAAAATACAATACAACCTCTATCGCCGTTCGTTCGACCTCGACACGCACCAGTTCGGTGATGAGGAGCTGGTCTATGATGCCGCATCTGACGATAAGAGTGTCACGTTGCCCCGCATCAGTCCCGACGGGCGCTATCTGCTGTTTGCTATCGGACAGTATGGCTGTTTCCATAGCCGTCACCATGATGGCGACATCGTTTGTATCCCGATGGATCAGTATCAAGGTAGTCCTCTCAATGCAGAAAACACGTCGCCCGTTGATCTCACGCTTGTCAACAGCGCAGGCTATTCCGACAGCTACCCCTCGTGGTCGAGCAACGGTCATTGGATGATGTTGGCCAGCCGTCGTGACGACGACAACTACAGTCGTGTCTATTTTGCCTATTTCAACGACGGAAAGGTGGGAAAGGCCTTCCTCTTGCCACAGGAAGATCCCGAACTGCATATCAGCCTCCTGAAGAGCTATAACCGTCCGGAGTTTATGATTGAACCTGTCAAGATCAGCGTAGCCGAGTTTGCAAAGGTATTCGAATGAAGAAGATACAATATGTCTGTACGCTCCTGTTTGGGGTGATGGTCCTTCTCTTTTTCGGAGGGGCCTATCCGCATCATCTGCATTACCAGGAGCAGTACCAGTTGTTTCTCTTCGATCATACCTACGTGTGGGAGATTGTCCGTCGGCCAGGAGGCGTAGCCGATCTGCTGGGACGTTTCTGCACGCAGTTCTTCTTGTTTGCCTGGATGGGAGCTGCTATCATTGCCCTGCTGCTCTCGCTGGTGCAACTGCTGACCCTCCGACTATTCAAAGTTCAAAGTTTCTTCGGTCTGAGTTTTGTGCCTGCGTTCCTGCTTTGGATCTTCTTGCTCGACGAACATGCACTCTTGGGTGGCGTCTGGGCTGTCCTGCTCACGTTGCTCGCCCTTTGGAGCTATACCCTGTTACCGAAAGGTTGGACGCAACGCATCGTCATACTGGTCTCCCTTCCTGTGCTCTATTGGCTGGTGGGGCCCGACTGGAACGGTAGTCACTACTATCGCTACCCGAAAGTATTCCCTGCGTTGTTGTATGCTGCCTGGCTCTCTGCCATCGTCCTCCCGCTTATCGTACGTGTTTGTCAGAAGTGGGTCTCTGCTTCGACTGATGGCAAACTTTTCACTTTTCACTTATCACTTATCATTTTTGCATTGGTGGCTGTTATCATGGGGACATACGTCTGGAAAAACGCCAATTTCAAAGCAGAGAAGGTGATGCAGTACGACTTTATGGCGCGACATCAGCAATGGAACCGCATCCTGGAAGCCATCAATGTCGAGAAACCGAACAACCAGATCGGGGTAACGGTACAGAATCTGGCTTTGGCGATGCACGGACAGCTCGTCAATCATATCTTCGACTATAACCAGAACGGTATTGCTGGTCTGTTGCCCGTTGTACAGAGCGATGCGACCAGTCCGCTGCCTACAGCTGAGGTACACTATCAGTTGGGCATGATCTCTGTCGCCCAGCGAACGGTGTTCGAGGCACAGGAAGCGATTCTCGACTTCCAGAAAAGTGGCCGATGCTACAAACGACTGGCTCAGACCAATCTGATTCTCGGCAGTTACGAAGTGGCTCGTAAATACCTGCTGGCGTTGCAAAAGACGCTCTTCTATCGTGACTGGGCGAACGAGACGCTACCGTTGTTGGACAATGAAGCAGCGATAGACAAGCATCCCGAATACGGACGCCTGAGACAGATGATCTGTAAGAAGGACTATTACTTCAGCGATCAGGTGACACCCGAGATGCTTGAGACCCTCTACGAGTCCAATACGGACAATCTGCTGGCTTTGGAATATCTGAAGGCCTTCTATGTGCTGACGGGCGACCGTGAGAATTTTGGCAAGTTACTACGTCAACTTCAAGGAGCAACTAATTAAGAGTTAAGAAAAATGGGAAAGAACGGCTTTTTATCTTTTTACCTGTTGACCCTTTTACTTTTCCTCGCTGCCTGCAGCGAAGCGGTTTCCGATTCTCGTCAGGAGACAGCTCAGCCTGCCATTTATCCCGACTACATCGGTGTCACCATACCCGTGAATATCGCCCCTCTCAACTTTAATATGACTGACGAGCAGGCATTGCGCATCGATGCCTTCATTACCGATAAGAACGGAAACAACCTGCATAGTCAGGGCGAAGAATCAGTCGATTTCGATCTGGACGATTGGCGCACACTACTCGCACAGAATGCAGGCGACTCGCTCAGCGTGACCGTTTCTGCCAAATACGACGATGGTTGGCACACCTATCGTCCTTTCTCCATCTATGTGAGTCCCGACAGCATCGACTATGGCATCTGCTACCGTCTCATCGCCCCAGGCTATGAGGTGTGGAGCAAGATGGGCATCTACGAGCGCGACCTCTTTTCGTTCGACGAGCGTCCGTTGATCGAGAATACCCAGTTCGAGGGTTGTGTCAACTGTCACAGTTTCAATCGCGGCAATCCTGCTGATATGAGCCTGCATATTCGTGGCCCGCATGGTGCTACGTTGCTGCGTCATAACGGTGGTTCTCTCGATGCCTACAACACCAAGACCGACCAGACGCTCGGTTTCTGTGTCTATCCCTATTGGCATCCGTCGGGCCGTTATATCGCCTATTCCACCAACGCTACGAGTCAGCTGTTCCACAACGCAGATCATAACCGCATCGAGGTCTTCGATACCGCCTCCGACCTGCAGGTCTACGACGTCGAGAAGAACGAGCTTCTGCTGTCGTCCCTGCTTAAGCAAGATTCCATCTACGAGACCTATCCCGTCTTCTCGGCTGATGGTCGTTCGCTCTATTTCTGTGCAGCACGGGCCATTTCGGAGGGCAGTCATGAGCTCGACTCCATCCACTATAACCTCTGTCGCGTCGATTTCGATCCAGCGACGGGCCGTTTCGGCAACGAGATAGAAACCATCATCGATGCTGCTTCCCAGCACCAGTCGGTGTCATTCCCTCGTCCCTCTTACGACGGACGGTTCCTCTGCTATACGCTCTCCGACTACGGACAGTTCAGCATCTGGCACCATGAGGCCGACCTTTATCTGCTCGATCTCTCAACGGGCGAGAGCCGTCCGATGACGGGAGCAAACTCTGACGATACGGAGTCGTTCCACAACTGGAGCACCAACTCGCGATGGCTCATGTTGAGTTCCCGTCGTGACGATGGACTCTTTACGCGACCCTATTTCTGTCACGTTGATGCTCAAGGCGTTGTCAGCAAGGCTTTTATGTTGCCCCAGCGTAATCCCCGTCGTTTCTATCGCGACCGTTTCCTGTCCTTCAACGTGCCCGATTTCATCATCGCCCCCACACGCTTCGATGGTCAGAAGGCCAGCCGACTTATTAACGATGATTCCCGCAAGCCGTTCGGCGTGCGCAAAGATATTTGAAGAAAAATCTGTAGTATTTGCTATAGATTAAATTGGTTTTTCCGGGATGCTGCGTCGTGATGATGCGGCATCTTTTTTATAAAAAAGATGAATCGATTAAACCTTTGCTGGGAAAATACATCAAATATAATGAAATTTTTGTATCTTTGCAACCATAAAGTTCAACTATTCTTATACAATAACGCTAATGAAGAAATTGCTAAGTATGATTTTCATGGGGGTGCCGCTGGTGATGGTGGCGCAGAACCCTGTGATCCGCGATCAGTTTGCAGCCGATCCTACTGCGCGCGTATTTAATGACCAGGTGTATGTCTATCCCTCTCACGACATCGTTCCTCCTGCCGGGCAGCGACAGGATTGGTTCTGTATGGCCGACTATCATGTGTTCTCTTCAGAGAATCTGACCGATTGGAAGGATCATGGGGTCATCGTCTCGCAGGAGAATGTGCCCTGGGGCAATCCTGAAGGCTACTCCATGTGGGCTCCCGATTGTGTCTATAAGAACGGCAAGTACTATTTCTACTTCCCCAATGGACCTAAGGACGGACGCGGGTTCGGCATCGGTGTGGCAACGGCCGATAGTCCCGAGGGACCGTTCAAGTGTGAGACTCAGCCCATCAAGGGCGTATCGGGCATCGATCCCTGTGTGCTCATCGACGATGACGATCAGGCCTATATCTATTGGAGTGGTATGGGTATCAGGGGAGGCAAGCTGAAGGCGAACATGCTGGAGCTCGACGGAGAGCTGCAGGAGATGAAGTTCCCCAAGCGTGAGGGTATGCCCGACATGCCTCCGATGATGGTTGGCGGTCAGCTGATGGAAGGTCTGCCCGACGGTTTCAAGGAGGGTCCTTTCGCCTTCAAGCGTGGCGACTGGTACTATCTCTCCTTCCCCTGGGTGCGTGGCGAGACCGGCGAGGGAAAGAACCCCACCGAGACGTTGGCCTACGCGATGTCGAAGTCGCCTCTGGGCCCTTGGGATTTCAAGGGAATCATCATGGCCGAGCACGATAACACCTGTTGGACCAACCACCACAGTCTGGTGGAGTATAAGGGCCAGTGGTATCTCTTCTACCACCGCAACCATTTCTCACCCCGCGATGACAAGCGTCGTAGTGTCTGCATCGAGAAGGTCGCCTTCAATGCCGACGGTACGATTCAGGAGGTGAAGCAGACCTTGCGTGGTGTGGGTATCAACCAGGCTACCGAGAAGATCGAGATCGACCGCTACAGTGCTGCCAGCAGCGATGTCACCACCCAACTCATCGATACCGTCAATACCTTCCGCAGTTTCCAGGCCACACTTCCGGTGAAGGGTAGCTGGATCAAATACGACGATGTGGACTTCGGTTGTCTCACCGATGGCTATCTGGTGATTTCCGCTAAGGCTTCCGACAATACCTCTTTCTATATTCGCGAGAAGAGTGCCGACGGTAAGATTATCGCCAAGATCGATATGACTGTCAAGCCTGAGGTGCCAGCAGGGATGCCTGCGATGTTCCGTCGCGACTTCAGCAACCAGTGGCTCCCGATGACCGCTTCGCTCGAAAACACACCGAAGGGTGTCAGCGACCTCGTGATCACCTGTGAGGGCAATGCTGGCGTCAGTGTCGACTGGATCCAGTTCAAGAACCGTCCGAAGTACTTTACGCCAGCGACGAGTGCTGTAGCACAGCCCGACGAGGAAGGCTTCATCCGTCGTTGGTTGCTTCTCGAGCCCATCAACAAACCCAATCCGGGCAATACCGTCTTCACCGATACCTATCTGCGTGAGCACTTCAACAGAGAGTACTTCAAGGGTCAGCAGACCATCGTACCGAAGGATGGTCAGAAGGTGAAGGCTGTCTTCAAACAGGAACAGGCCCCTGCTGGATTCGGACGCAGTTTCGGTCAGGAAGAGCCCGCTCAGCCCGAGGTGAAGACCGTTACCCAGAACCTGACTTGGCACGCACTCGACAGCGAGAACTTCAACGTGAAGCTCTTCCGCTTTGCCGAGAAGTGGGGCCAGCAGGTCTATGGCGTCCTCTTCTGGGCCGTCACGATCATCGACTGCGATGAGGATATCGAGAACGTCCGACTGGCCGTCGGTTCCAACTCTGCCTCTATGTGGTGGCTTAACGGTAAGGAGGCATTGCTGCTCTCCGGCGACCGTCGAATGGTGAAGGACGATGCGATGTCGCCCCGTCTCTCGCTGAAGAAGGGCCGTAACATCCTGCGTGGTGCCATCATCAACGGTCCGGGCATGAGCGACTTCTGTGTCCGTTTCCTCGACGAGAAAGGTAATCCTGTAACTAACTATTCAATCAAAGCTCAATAAAGATGAAAAGACTACATACAATTCTGGCGGCTCTGACGCTTGCCACAGCAGCAAACGCACAAATCGGCGAACCCTATATCCACGACCCCTCGACGCTGGCCGAGTGCGATGGTAAGTACTATACCTTCGGTACAGGCGGAGGCGGTCTGATCTCTGCTGATGGCTGGAGCTGGTTCAGTGGTGCCGATCGTCCCGGTGGCGGTGCTGCACCCGATGTCCTGAAGATCGGCGACCGTTATCTCTGTATCTACGGTGCCACAGGTGGTGGACTCGGTGGCGGTCATGCTGGCCGTATCCTTACGATGTGGAACAAGACCCTCGATCCAAAGTCGCCCGACTTCAAGTGGAGTGAGGCCGTCGAGGTGTGCTACTCCGACGGAATGGAGGATCAGGACGCCATCGACCCGGGACTGCTGCTCGATCCGACGACCGGTCGCCTGTGGGTCAGCTACGGTACCTATTTCGGTACCATCCGTCTCATCGAACTCGATCCCAAGACCGGCTTCCGTGTGAAGGGTAACGTGGAGAAAGATATCGCCATCGACTGCGAGGCCTCCGACCTGATGTATCGCGACGGCTGGTATTATCTGCTCGGCACTCACGGCACCTGCTGCGACGGGGTCAACTCTACCTATAACATTGTCGTAGGCCGTTCGCGCAGTGTGGAGGGCCCCTATCTCGACAACGTAGGCCGTGATATGTTCCACGGAGGTGGAAAGATGGTCGTTGCTGCCGAAGAGCGCGCCTGTGGAGCCGGACACTTCGGACGCTTCATCGTCGACGAGGGTGTCGAGGTGATGTCGTTCCACTGGGAGGCCGACTTCGAACTGAGCGGTCGTTCCACGCTAGCCGTCCGTCCACTCGTCTGGAAGAATGGCTGGCCTGTGGTTGGCGACAACTTCAAGGGAGGCAACCTCGCCATCCTGAGTGAGCGTCGCGGCTATGCCCTCGAACTCGCTGTCGACTTCGTCCGTATGGCGCAGGAGCGTCAGGGATGGTTCAATCGCGAACAGATGAAGCAGCCCGTCAAACCCATCGCCAACCAGACACTCGCAGAAGTGAAGGGCACTTGGCCTGAGGGCGACATCCCTGCCCGCATCGGCGACTATATGTATCGTCCTCACCAGCGCTGGACCATCACACCCGTCAACGAGGCTGGCGGCTATCTCAGCAATCCCTACTTCAAGATCACCATCGAGGGAACTGAGCGCGCCCTCGCTGCAACAGCCGATAAGGAGGTGACGACCGTTCCCGTCTACACAGGAGCCGACGAACAGCTCTGGCGCATCGAACAGCTGACCGATGGCACCTATCGCATCATGCCGAAGGCCATCCCGGGTATCGAAGGCACCAATACAAAGTATTGCCTTTACTCCGCAGGCGACTCCACGCCGACCCTTGCCGAGTACGATTTCAAGAGCGATAATTCCAAGTGGAATTTCCGCCATCAATAAATAACAATCATCCCCGCCAATCGGCGGGGATGATTGATTTATTCGTCCTGATCCAGTCGCATGCCTTGACTGTAATCGAAACTGTTGATCTTACCGATTTCCCGATCCTGCTCTTTCTCTTGGTAGTGCAGATAAGCTTCCTCGATCTCCTGCAACTTCATGTCGCGCATCTTCTGAGCCTCGTCCTTGGCGTTGTGATAATACTCGTCGAGCTCGTCCTTGATCTGCTGGACATCCTCAGCGGGCGCGTGGACGGCCACCTCGGCCAACTTGGCCTCCTTCTGGGCGTAGACGGCATCGATGCTGACCAGACACTCGTTGTAGAAAGCCTTGGTGGTCTCTGACAACAGGTCGTAACGATCTTTGTCCACTTCCGGCATCGTGTATTGGGCATAGTTCACGTCCTTTTCCTCGATGTCCTTCTCGGTCTTCATCTCGAACACGAACTCCGGATGTACGTCCATGATACCATCGATGATATTCTGCAGGTAGTCGCTGTTGTTCGCCCTGATTTCAAAGATATAGTCGTCGGGTCTGCGTATCTGGGCCACCTCTTCGAGGTTGTAGTCCTTGCCACCGACGGTGACGATCACCGGCACCAGTGCACCGGGTTCTGCTTTGACGCAGAGGTTCATCATCCGGTAGTTAAACATCATATTATAGCCTCTGGCTTTCTCTGTGAAATCCTTGAGCTGTGCGTAATAGTAACTGTTCATAATGATGTATTCGTTTTCTTTTGATGTTTCTATTAAACGGCCATACCGTCGCTGATGTTAGGTGAATTGAGTGAGCTGTTGGCCTTGATGTGGTCGATGGTAGCCTTAGGCGACTTGATTTCGCCCTTGACTTCGGCATTGTCGCTGAGGGTGGTGTTGCCGTTGATGGTGTTGGCGTCGCTCTTCAGCGTCGACTTGCCATCGGCCAGTTGCAGTAAGGCTTTCTCCTTGTCCTGCTGGGCCTTGAGGGTCTTGTCGGCTGCGAGCGTGATTTCCTCGCTCTGGGCCTGAACCAGCTTGCTCTTCACGTCGTCCGACTGGGCACCGATGTAGAGTGTCTCCGAGACGAGCGTCATCGTGCTGCCTTCGGCGAGGTTGCTGTCGGTACGCTTCTCCTTGTCTACGTCCATCGACTTCACGCTGACGTCCTTCGCGTTGATGTTCACGCTGCCCGTAGCCTTGCCTTCGGTGTCGGTGGCAGCAAGGTCGGTCTTCTCGGCTCTGATGCTGACGGTGCTCCCTGCTGTGAGGGCTTTCTCCGTTGCCTGTCCGTTCTCCACATCGTGATCGATACTCTCGACACTGAGGGTCTTCGAGCGCACGATGATATCGCCTTCGGCCGTGTAGCTGGCCTTCGTGAGCTTGCCCTCCTCGTCGACTTCGATATCCTTCGAGCCTTCGGTCGATACCTCGATGGTCTTCGCCCTGAGCTTGATGGTGCTCTCGGCGGTGAGTTGCTTCTCTTTCCGTTTCTTCTCGGCCATCTCGTAGTCGACAGCTTCGATGGTGATGTTCTTCGAGCGCAGGGTGAAGTCGCCTTCTGCCGTATAGGCAGCAGTCTTCAGCTCGCCTTCCTCGTACTCCTGACCGGTTTCGCCGGCTGTGGTCATATCGATGTTCTTCGCAGTGATGCTGACCTGTCCCTTCTCCTTCAGCTTGCCGTCTTCCTCGACTGAGGCGATGTCGACCTTGTTGGCCTTCATCGCGATGCCCGAGCCTTCGTTGTCGCGCAGGTTACCCTCGCCGTCGGCAGAAACGAGCGAGATGCGCTCACCGGTGATGGCGACAGCAGCACCCGTCGCGTTTTTCTTGAAGTCTTCACCCTTGACGATGGTCTCCTTCTGCGCCTTGAAGCTCTTCGCCTGTCGGTTGGCCTCTGCCAGTTGTGAGAGCACCTCCGAATAGTCGTAGATGCAGTTGGCGATGCTCGACGACAGTTCGCGTAACTGACGGTCGAGCCCCTGAATGTCGGCAGCATTCGTGCGTACGGCCGTATAGTCCTCGGCCAGCTTCTCTTTCTTCTCAATGAGTTTGATGATCTCCTCGATTGATTTCTTGAGTCCGCTCTTCTGCTGGTCGGCCTGCTCCTTCAGTACCTTCTTCATGTCCTCCGCATCCTTGGTGATATCGTCGAGTTGCTTTTCGCGACTCTCAGCCGTCATCGCAGCCTCGATGTCGACTTTCTGGTCGGCGTGGATGCGTACACCGCTACCTCCGGTGGGGAGGGTGGGCGCGAAGAAGGCACCGGTCGTCTCGTCGCTCTGGATGATGATGTTGCGGGCCTGACTGACCACCTCTGAATGGTTATACACCACGTGCTCGTAGCCGTCTACACCCGGGTCTTCGGCAATCTGACGGATGCCAGCGGCTCTCATCTCCAGCTGTCCGCCCTCACCGGCTGCCTGCACACCCACATCGGTACCTCTGACCACGATGGTCGAACCACCGGGGAAGAGGGTCCCGTTGCGGTCCACGTTGCCGATGACGATCTCCGGTGCCGAGAGCACCAGTCTGTGATCGTCGCGCACGTAACGGCCTCTCTTTCTCTCGACCTCCATCTCAAGCTTCATCTGCTGGATTTCGGCCTTACACTGCCTGATTTCGTTCAGGTCTTTCTCAACGCTGTCGGCAAAGTTCGATAGCTTCTTTTCCCAGTCATTGAATATATAGTCCATAATTGTCGGCTTTATTTATTTAATGTCTCTTAAAATCCATTTCAGATGCTCCAATGTGCCTTGGTTAGCATCAGTCTCGCGGTGTACGCCCTCACCCTCGAAGCTCAGCGTCGAATCTTCCTTGTCTGAGAAGAGTATCTGGCCGTCGTAGTTGGCGTCCCATACCTGCTTGTCCTTCAGTCCCTCGTAGTTGGCCTTCCAGCGGTCTATGAGTTTCTGGATAGTACTCTCGTAGAGCGAGCGCAGCAAAGAGTTCTGACTGATGCGGTCGATGACGTCCACCTGTCGCTTCCACCAGTAAGCCTGCCGCAGAGGTACATTTTTCTCGTTAGTAAGATCCTTGGGATCATAGGTGATGTGGATGTACATCTTCGGATTGAGACTTGTTTTGTTCTCTTCTTCTTGTTCCTTGAAGACGCGATAGAGGAAGAACAGGATCAGGAGACGCTTGAAGTAGAGCCTGTTCGACTTGTTGAAGATGTCTGTCGGTGTGGGTTCCTTAGTTATCAGGAAGTCGGTGGGTCCATCACAATTCCGTTCGTCCCATTTACTGAACTGTTCAAGAAGCCAGTCTGTATCCTTACCGGCCTCCAGCACACTCTTCGAGGCCTTTGCCACAAACTTGAACTCGTTGGGCACAGCGTCTTCTTTGAGCTCAATGAGTTCCTTTAAGGTGTCTACACGCATATAGTGGTAGAGGTCCCAGACAGTATCCATGAAGTTGTTGGCCTCCGTTTCAATGGCCTTGAACATATTCTCCTTGCCTTCAACCTTCTTTTTGTCCTTGTCTATACCGCTCTCCAAGAAACAATCCTTGAAGTCGTCAACCTTCAGTCTTTCGGGGAGGTTGGTCAGATCTGCGTGGGCCTTTTCGTACAGGTTGGGTACATTAGGATTATCTAAGATATTGTCGCCCGCCAGGAAATAGGCGTTTTTGGTATGATGGGCAGTCAGGTACTTGACATAGTAGTTCCCGAAGAATACGTCGACAGCCGAACTAATCGTCATGACATGATTGATCACCAGTTTGTAGAATTCCTCCGAGCCGTTCAGGGCGTTGTACGTCGTTTGCTTGTAGTCTTTGCGCTTCACGGTGGCCTTGCCCAGTCCGGCCTCCAGCTTCAGGAACTTCCTCGACTTGATCAGCGTCGTTCCGTCTACGGGGCGTATGTATACCTCTATGACGTGACGCACCAGCGAGAGGTCTACGATCGAAGAGACAAACATGTCGGTGACAGCTCCCGCAACACCTTCGACGATAGCCTTGCCGATATTGGCGGCTGTGGTTTTGCCGCAGGGTGAGTCGCCATAGTCAGGCACCGGGAGGTTTGTGCCCGAGTTGATGGTAATCTTGTTGCCCGCCTCGAGCTTGATGTTCTTGCCCCTGATGGTGACGTCACCGTTGGGCGCATTGATGCTGATACCCGTAAAGGCATCGATGTTAACAGTGCCGAAGGGCGACCTGATGCCGATTTGGCGTTTGTGGGTCAGCATCTCAATCTCATAGATACCGTAGCGGTCGCCGATGTGGATACCGCCGTTGAGGTCCTTGAAACTCTCTCCGACCGAAGAGTTGACACCCATCAGTGCGCCATACATCCCCAATCCCGGCGAGATGGCATTGGTGACGAATCCCAGTCCTCCAGGGGGATCGGTGAAGGTGATATGGTGGCCGTTGGGCGATACCATCGCCATCGACACGTTGCTCCACTGGCTCTCTGGACTGTATCTTCGTTCGATGAGCTCCTGCGGATCCAGCACGTTCTTTGAGTAGAGACTGCCCGTCACGTAAGGGCGCTCGATGTTGCCGTTGTCGTAGTCCACGAGCACCTCGTCGCCGATTCTGGGCTTGAAGTAGGTGCCTCCGTGGAAGGTGGCCATCGGTGTTGCCACGCGGACCCAGGGCGACGAGAGCGTCTTGTAGACGACGTCCATCACTTCCTTCATCTTCTTGTCGTTGGCCTCTGCAGCCGTCTTCTCCACCTCTGCCTTTTCGCAGGCCTTGTTGCACTCTACCAGTTCCTGCTTCTTCTGATAGAAGGACTCTGCCAGTCTCTTCACAACGGGGTTCTCGTCATCGTTGTAGTCGGTCTTGTCTTTGCTCTGATCCTTCTCGTCGAGCTTGTGGTTATGGGCCTCCTGATAGAGCGCCAAATCGCTGGCAGCCTTGTCGCGCCTGTCACGAGCCTTGATAAACTCACTCTCTTTGCTGTCAATCTTGGTTCTGATGATGATCAGTTGTCCCTTCTGCTCCTCTGTAGGCTCTGCGATGGCGGTCAGTTCGGCTTCTTGGCGCTTCAGCTCAGTCAGCTCATTCTGTTTCTTGTTGACGACCTTCTCCTTCTCGTCCAGGACGGTTTGCATGCTCTCGAGCTTTGCCTTACGCTCTGCTGGTGAAAGCTTCAGGAACTCCTTGAAGGTGTACAACTGCTCCTGCAGTAGGGCGATCGCAGCTATCGTGTCCATTTTCCTTTGCTTGGCTTCGTTCTCTGCGGCGGTGGCCTCTTTCAGTCGGTTAGCCACGTTCTCGCTGACCTTCTTCAGTGAGATCAGCTCCGATGAAGTCTGCCAAGGATACATCACGCGCACGCGTCCCTGATTCTTCGGGTCGTCGTTGTCGGTCACGAAGGCAGCCTGCGGACCAGTCCTGCGGATAATGTCTACGGGCTGTACCGGCGGGATGAACTTCTCCTCGTTGTCTTCCTCGTAGGCAGGAATGGCGTAGATCTTCTGTGAACGCTGACCTTCGCTCTTGTCCTTGCTGTCCTCTCCGTAGCGGTCATAGTCGCGACCCCATGCCTGTTCCGACTTCTGCACAATCTGCACGACGACGTACGACTGCTTCAGTCCGTCGACCTTGATCTTCTGTCCGAGCTTCACGGGGGCATAGCTCACGCCCATGTCGATGCAGATCATCTTTCGCTGCTGCTCGTACTGGTGCTTCTTGATGGTGTTGTAGTAATCGAGGGTCACCCAGCTCTTGGGGTCGAGTCCACCGAATTGTACCACCTTGTTCCCGTTGCTTTGCTCGTTCAGCTTGTTAAACGCCTCGATGTGCTTGGGGTTCTCTTCTCCATTGCGCCCGCCCGTCATTCCTAGGACAAACAGGGTGGTGCCGGCCTTCACGCCCTCCTCGACGATGATGGCCTGCACCGCACTGACGATTATTCCGACATACCAGGTCGTGAGCTCGCTTCCGAGGAAATTCCTGATGAAAGGCATGAGGTGGGCCAGAACGCCCTGATTGGTGGGCTTGTCAAACTTCCTCTCGCGTGTGAAATCAGTGAATTTGTCCTTGAACAAGGGGAAGAGATACTCGTCGTTGACGGCCTCCGCATTGTATTGGAACTTGTTGTTGTCGGGGAAGGCGTCTTTGGGGAATCCGTCGTCGCGCTTGTCCACGTAGGTCGAGTTCAGATCGACCTTGCTGTCGTCGACCATATCCTTCATCGGGTCACGACGGTAGAAATCCACGTTGAACGGCTCGTCGGCACATTCCTGGGTGGTCAGCGACTGATAGTCCTTGATCTCTACGGTGTCGCCGCTCTGCGCGAGACCCAGGTTCAGGTTGCCGTCCTCGAAATAGAGGAACTCACCGTAGCGGTTGGCGCTGCGCACGAGGAAATCATAGAACGACTCGTTGTACTGCACCAGGTAGGGGTGGATGAACTCCGAAGGAATCTTGGCGCTGATGTTGCCCTTTCCCAGTATCTTGATGGTTGTCTCCTGGTTGTATCTCAGGAAGCGCAGTCCCTTGATGTTGGTGCTGATCAGCGGCTGCTTGTTGCCCTCGTCGAGCATACCGAAGTTCTTCGCCTCTATCTGCAGGATGCCCGAACCCAGCTTGCGGGCCACGTAGGCCTTGCTGTACTTGTTGAGCGTCATCCGCTTGTCCATACTGAAGATGTGCAGCTTCACGTACATCTTCCTCGTTCCGTTTGTGTCGGTCGCCACATGCGAATTCAGTTCGTGGACGTAGTAGGCGCTGGCGATGGTGGTCTCGCCCGCCTTCTCTCCCGTTCCGGGCGCAATCATCTGGACCGACACCGTCACCATGCGCTCAGCGAACAGGCCGCTGACGTCGTCGAAGTCGGGCAGCGTGACGGCCCCGTTGCTGTCAGCCTTCATGAAGTCGAGCTCTGCCTCTATCTCGTTGGGCTGATAGATTCTCTTGTTGATCTTGATGCCGTGCAGCGCCAGTTTGAAGGCTATTCTCCTGGCGCTATCCTCCAGTGTCAGTTCTTTCGACTGTATGATGTCTATGGGTGTAACGCTCTGTTGCGGGGCCGTAATCTTCGGCCCGAAGACTATCCGGTACCTGTGACCGTAGTCCGAACTCTTCAGTGTATCTTGTTCTGCCATAGTAGTAAAGAAGATTACATATTCAAGTTATTAATCCACAAGTGTGAAGAGGTTGATGAATCCTGTCATCTTAAACACGTTCTTGATCTCGTCGTTGAGCCCTCGTATCACGACGCTTTTGCCGTTGGCGCCGGTTCCTTGCCGGATACTCAGCAGTACGCGTAGGCCGCTCGATGCGATATAATTCAGATGGCTACAGTCGATGACGACATCCTTGTCGCCCTTATAGACTGGCTCAATCAGTTCCTCGGTTTCCAAGACGGCTGGTGAGTCCATGTTGCCCTCCAGTGTCACTAAATACCTTTCGTCGGTTTCTTCAATTTTCAGATTCATAATCTTGGGATTTTAAAAGTTATTAATGTTTTCAATTATTTGTTTTCAGCGTTGGGCTTATAGTGGATGGCCACCAGCGTCAGGTCGTCGCTCTGCTCGGCCTCCTTCACGAAGTGGTGTACCTTCTTGCTGACCGCGCTGATCATCTCTTCCGGGCTCTGCTGTTGCTCGGCGCACCGCTGGAGCACGGTCTTCACGCGCTCTATTCCGAACAGCTGCTTCTCCTCGTCCATCGCCTCCGTCAGTCCGTCGGTAAAGAGGAAGATGGTACTGTCGGCCGGCAGGTCGGTCTCCTGCAGCCCGTATTGCATGTTGTTGAACAGGCCGATGGGGATATGGGGCTGAACGGGCAGCGTTGCGAGCGCCGGGTTCAGGATGACAGGCGCCTCGTGCCCCGCATTGCAGTAGCACAGATGTCCCGTCTGCAGGTCGAGCACGCCGATGAAGACCGTCACGAACATTTGGGTGGCGTTCTTCAGACAGATTGCTGCGTTGACCGACTGCATGATGCTGGCGGGATTGTCCTCGTGAGCCGCGAAGGTACGGAACAGCGTGCAGGTACTCGACATCAGCATGGTCGAAGGAACCCCCTTGCCGCTGACATCGCCGATACAGAAGAACAGCTTTCCGTCGCGGATGAAGTAGTCATACAGGTCGCCTCCCACCTCTCGGGCAGGCACCAGCGATCCGCAGATGTCCACCTCCTCCTGCTTCAGATGGTGCTTGGGCAGTATGCTCTGCTGGATCTTGTAGGCCACGCGCAGGTCGGCATCCAGCCGTTCCTTGGCGGCGTTCACCTCCTGCAGCTTCTCCATACTCCTCGACGTGCGGTAGACGATATATCCCAGAATGATCAGTCCGAGGATCCTCACGAGGAACAACATCCGTCTGATTCTGCGTATCTTGTCGAACACGTCGCCATCGTCGAGGACGGTGATGAGCACCCAGTCCGTCTTACCGCCTACGGCATGGAAGAAGATGTGCTGCTCCGCCCCCTGCTTGTTTTTCACTCTGTGGTAGCAGTCCCTGTCAGGCTCCGCCTTCAGCATCTCGAGTAGCGTTTGGAGCTCCGGTCCGTCTTCGCCCGAGAGCAACTGGTGGCTGCCGGTCACGAGGTAGCGCTTGGTGCTCGCGTAGGTCTTTTCCTCAGCGATCACCTGGTTGAGCCATTCGAGCGAGATGTCGGCATTGACGACGGCCACCGTCTTCCCCGAGCGGTCATGCACGGGCACACCATAGGTGGTCACCATCGCCTTCGCCCCGTCGGGGTCCATGTAAGGCTCGGACCAGTGTCCGCTGTTCGTGGCAAGGGGTACGGTGAAGAACTCACTTTTCGTATAGTCGTGCGATTCCGACCCCAGCTGGACGGTCTCGACGGTCTCGGTGCCGAAGGGCGTTGCCCGCCTTGCCGCGTAGGGCTCAAACCAGTATCCTTTCTCGGGGTAATAGTTCGGGATGAAGGCGACGGCGCTACCCAGGATGGCGGGATTGTTTTCCACGATACTCCGCGTGATGGCGAACATCGAGTCCGCTTTGGCGATGTCATCGCTCACCACCCACGACATGTTGTTGATGGTCACCTCCACCTTCGACAGGTGGTCATGGATGCGGTAGAAGATGGTTTCCATCTCCTGGTCCACGAGGCTTTCCATCGTGTCCCGGCCGAAGTCCTGTTGCGCGTAGTGCGCCAGTCCCGACGTGATTTCCAGCAGCAGGGCCGCATTGATGATGGCGGTCAGGCCGATGTTCCGCTTCAGGACATTCTTCAGCTTTTCCCAGAAACTTAGGCTTTCTGAGCCTTTATAGTTGATGTTGGTTTTATGATTCGTTGTTTCGGTTTTTGTCTGCGCCATGAGTAGCAGGTTTTAGTTTTGCTGCAAAGATACGATAATTTTTTGAATCGACAATGTTTTTATCGCTTTTTTGCGAGAAACCCTTGGCACTTTGGGAAAAATGTGCTATCTTTGCACACAAGATGAATATCCCAGTTACTAATTATTCAACCAAATATTTAAGTCAATATGAAATCAAACCAGGTAATTGTAAGAATGACGATGGCGATAGTCATTGCATTCGGTGTTGAGACTACGGCTCAGGCCCAGTTCGGTGGACTGCTGAAGAAGGCCAAGGGCGCTGTGGAAAAAAAGGTGACAAAGTCGGATGACAGCAGTTCGGAGAGCACTGCTGAAAGTACAACAGAGAAGACCGGACAGGATGCGAGTCAGACGGTAACAACCAGCACAATAAGGACTAACAGAAGCAGCAACAACAGTCCTGCAAAGCCGCAGGAGAAAGTACTGGCCACAATGGGTCCTGATGAGCCTGGTATAGTGACCATTAAGAACAGGAAGACCGGCAAAGTCCTGGCAACATACGACCGTGCTGCATGCGAACTGAATATAACGGGCGGACGGACGCTGGTGTTCCAGACGGACGGCACGGTGACCGACGGCAACGGCACGAAGGTGGGCAGCATTGACGGCCAGATGCTGACAACACCCCGTGGCGAGCAGATTCGCTGCGACGAGATCGGTATCATGTTCGTCGACAAGAAGAACGTGGGCTCGGTGCAGAACCAAAAGTTGGCTATCCTGGGCGACGGCACGTTCATCGACGCATCAGATAAGATGAACGGCGTGGTGCTGGCTTACTTTATCTTCGGCGTGCTGCACTCGAACAAGCAGCTGGTCAACATCAAGGACGGATATGAGAAGGCAACGATGACGTATAACCCGACCGACGAGGAGTTCTATGCCGAGGCCAACAAGGAAATCGAGAAGCGCCACGGCAGCTCGTCGTCAGGCGGCAAAGGCGGTGGCGACATGTCGTTCCGCAGGGGCGGAAGCATCGTTGGCAGCATGCTGGCCGACGGCACAGTTTACGTAGGTGGTTCCATCAAGGGAAAGATTGACGGCAGCAACAACATCTACGTGGGTGGTCATATCGAGGGCACGATTCGAGGCAACGAGATTTTGAAGAACGGACACGTGGTTGGCACAGTCGACAGCGATGGGACAGTGCGCATCAACGGTTCTATTGTTGGTGGTATCGACGAGAGGACAGGCGATGTCCGTAAGAACGGTAGCATCATTGGCCGCGTAGAGCCTGTATCGGATTTGAAGAAAGCCGCTGTATTCTTCTTCTTCGGCTTCTGGTAAGAGTAAACAACGGCCTAGGGGTACTGCGACTTCGGCATGATGACGTGCTGGGGCGAAGGTGTCGCATAAAAAGTTTTTGGGAGAATTTACTACCATGCTACCACTAATTGCAGTAATACACTTATTATAAGGCAATTGCGAATTGTGGTAGCATTCATAATAATGGTAGCAAATAGGAATTTATCGAATTTTTCGAACCAAATAGAATGTATTGATGCTGGTTACGCGCTTTTGCATGCCAGGAATGGCAGACAGTTTTCGACCAAATGCAGGTACGCTGGGCGATTTCAGCAGACTTACTCCTACCTCATTCTTCAAGTAGGCCAGTATAGCCGAGGCACTCATCCACTCTCCCTCCTGTTCGTTCCTGGCAGGCTCGAAATAGTCCAGGAAGAACTGCTCGGCTGCTGTTTTCAGGCTGAATTTGCGATTCCATTCCATAATCTCCTGAGTTTCTGCAGGGCCGAAGTAGTAAGGCTCGTGCTGATGGAGGGCTCGCATGGCCTGAGCATACAGCTGTTCGTAGTTGGGAGGGGTACTCACATCAATAGGGCCAGTCAGTTCCACTCCCAAGAAGCGTCGATTGCCAGAGGGATCAGCCAGTACGTCTGCCTGATTGGTGGTGGCGATGAATGAAGCGCGTCGAGGGAAATCCTCCACATGTCTGCCGTATGGCCTCTTGATCTTGACTGACGACAGCGTGATGATGTTCTTCAGAAATCCCTGCTGTGTGCGAGGCGAGATCTGGTTGAACTCGTCGAGGTTGATGAGCAGCATCTGCGCCATCTGCTGGAGCACCTGTTTCTTATCTTCCATCTGCAGATTGCCTGTGTAGCCAAATCTCAGTTCCGGCGGCAGGAGCTGTTCGCAGAAGGTGGTCTTGTTCCAGCCCTGTGTCGAGATGAGCAGCGGCACGGCCTGGTTGCCATACTTGGCAAGATTGTTCACCTGCCACTGGCGAACCATGCCCAGGAACCAAGTGTAGAACCAGTCCTCCCAATGGGGATTCCTGTTGGGCACCGTCCTGGCGAGCTTTCGGATATGATCCTTGCCATCCCATTTATAGTATTGCGCCCAAAGATAGTCACCGATGGGATTGAAGGGGCGAATCATGTTCGACTGCACATAGCGGCGCACATCGTTGTCCCTGGCATCAATGCCACCCAGGCGCACCTTCATCGTCATGCCTTTTAGCGTGCGATCGTCCACGGGTGTCCAATCCATATAGCGATAGTCGTTATCCTTATACTCCGTGTAGCCCATGATGGTGTTGTAACGGAACTGATAGCGCTGGTTCAGGAAGTCTATCAGTTGCTGTGCCTGCTGGCTGATGTCGGAATCCTCCGAGGGAGAATCAAGGGGACTGGTCGAGAAATTCTGCTGATTCGTCAGCGAGTCATGGACTTGTCCCCCTGATTCTCTCACTGGCAGCGCTAAAGCCTTGGGATTGTAATAAGGCTCAGGGTCTAATGGCATGCGGAAACAGCTTCTCACGGAAACAAGCTCTTTGAGGATGGGCTTCGGCATGATGGCCTGATAAATGGCGGCAGCCATACGATGCCCTTCCTGACAAAGTGCATCGGCTTCCTCCTCTGTCAGATAAGTGCCGCTTATTTGAGAATAAGCGTGGGTTATTTCTGAATAAGGCTGGGTTATTGCCGGAGAGACGCCTTCCGCTTTGGCAATCCTGACGAGTATAATCACCTCGCGACCAGAAGGTCCGACGAAGGCAGCGAGGGTGTAATGCAGGATCTGTGCCGTACGTTTCACGGCGTCGATATCTGTCTGGTTCTCCAATCCCTCTATCGTCAGGGCCACCACTCCGTTGAAGGTCTTCATGCGGAGGTTGTCGTTGTCGTCTTTCTCGAACACGGCAGAGGGATAGATGAGATGCGAGGGATACTGGCTGTCGTAGCCTATTATATGGTCTCCATAACCAAGTTGCCTTCGACGACGGGCAACGGCTCCATCCTTGGTGTCAGTCTTGATGCGTTCGATAAAACTCTCAAGGCTCTTCGTCGAGAGCTTGAGGGCGTTTTTCTTGTTCCTTAATACGAGTGACAGTTTCATCATATTGGTTTCTTTAATTCTTTTTGCACTTGGGTAATGGTGTAATCGCTGGCTGATACTAGCGGATCCTCAGGCAGGATATGGTGTTTCCTGACTGCGAAAACACCGTTTTCTGCCGTAGAAAACAGTGTTTTCCACGGCTTTTAAAGCTACAAAGCCACGGGATGGTGGAATACGTATGCCTCGAAGAATCTGTCGAACTTCACTTCGAAGTCGTAACCCATCTTGGCGACAAAGTCCCTGATCCATCTCTGCTGCTCTGGATTAAGTGCCCTCCTGCCGTCCTTGTATTCATAGTACATTTTGGCACCATGTAAATACTTGGTGATGGCTTTGCGCATGTGGGTGTAGTCGGATTTCAACACCTGATCGTAGAGGGTCGTAAACCCAGCAGCCATCACGACAACAGTCTTCTTGTCGTACAGACGGCAGTGCCCATCCTTTGCCATACTGGGCATGACGCAGAGCGCCATCTCCAGATTATGAGGTGCATTCGAACCAGCCAGATAGCGCAGGCAGTCCTGCCTGAGAGAGCAACTCTCATTGTGGCAAATGGCATACCACGAGGGCACCTGAGAATAGTCAAACTCAGAACTGAGAGGAGTTACTTTATCGTCAATGTCCATATTCTATCGGTTTAGTATTCAAAAATCGACCACAAAGATACAAAAATCTAATCGAAAAACCAAATATTTCCCCGATTATTTGCTGATTTTTCCAATAATTAATCATTTACTACCATACTTTTATTATCTACCACAATGATTAAATAGTTGATAATCATATAGTAAATATAGAAAATGGCAGTATGGTAGAAAATTTGGAGAAAAACAAATTACGTACGGAGACCTGCTAATGATCCCTACCATACACGGAAATGATACTCCGATAGAAAAGGTGCTTTAGTGTCATACTAAAGCACCTTTAGTGTTAGGGTAGATGTTTAGTCGATACTGATCACTACCAGATTCTCACCGGCTTCTAGGAGAGTCTTGATTTCCTTGGCTCCACTTTGCACCTTGCAGCGGCTGATTTCGTCGCCCTCAACGGCTTCAATCTTCAGCTTGCCGACTTCTGAGCGGGCCTCCTTGCCGCGAATGGTCTTCACCTGATAGACACCCATGTGGAGCCCTTCGTAGGCTCCCTCGCTGCTACCCAGGTCGATATAGACCTGCTTCTGCTTGTCCTTCTTGACGGCACCAGCCTCAATGATGTTGGCCTTCAGCGGTCGGTACTTGTTGAGCCAGTTGGTGACTTGTCCCGAGAGTTGTGCGATGGCTTCCTGGATGGCCTTTTCTGACGTACCGACCATAGAGTTGCTCATGCCTCGTCCATTGACTTTCGGATTGGCCAGTATCTCCTTCGTCTTCGCGTCCCTCAGCGTGAGGGTCACCTGGGCGTTTGCTGTGTACGAGGTTTCAACATGCGTCTTGTCGTCTTTGTCCTTCCACGTGCGACTGCTCGACTCGGACGTGATGTTGGTAATGAGGGCATTGACCACGAGGTTGCCCTCCTCGAGGACGTCGTTCAGACGGAGCAGTCCGTCGTTGTAGCGGAAACGGTGGGCACCGGAGAGTCCCTTGATGATGGCGCTTTTCACATCTTCCTCATACTTCGTGGCTTCGACCGATGTCTTGCCGGTCACCGCACCAGTGAGGATTTTGCCGATGGCATCGCCTGCGGAGAGCTCATCGTTGTGATGGGCGTACTCTATATCGCCCAGCGTGATATTGAACGTCTTGTTCCTGGCCTCCTGTGTCTCCTGGGCTGAAACACAGATGGTGCAGCAAATGACGGCTGCCAGCGTCAACAGAATCTTTTTCATAATGACTTTGTTTATGGGTTTGTGGTCGCAAAGATAAGGCAAAATTTCGAAACCACCAAGAAAACCCCGCCCAATTTTTCATTGAGCTGGGAATTTTTCATTTTCACTTTTTTTGCTAATAGACTTGTTTATTCGAAAATAATTCGTAAATTTGCAACGAAATTTTAAACCAAAAACTAGAAGATTATGAGCGAGAAGAAAGACAAGCGGGTGCTCTCGATTGAGCTTGACGACGAGGTGAAGAAGGTTTCCATCACCGGATTAGGCGATGATAACCAGGTTGTGATGGCGCAGGAGCTCGACGAGGATGAGCTTGACCAGGCGACGGGAGGAGGGCATTATAAACCAGTTGAAAAATGTCCAGACCTCAAACCACCTTGTGAATTGTATAATGACTAACAAGGAGAATGCTTGTTGAAGAACTTAAAAAGGGCTCGCATGATTTGCGGGCCCTGATGCTCTGTATCCGGGTAGTGGCTCAGACGTACTCAAACAGTTTTGTGAAGCCTGTTATCTTGAAGGCTTCCTTGATGTTGTCTCTCAGATCCTTGATGTAAACCTTGTGGCCATGATCCTTGGAATTCTGTAGGATGGTGAGAATGATGCGCAGTCCGCTCGATGCGATGTGGTCCAGGAACTTGCAGTCGAGCAAGATGTCCTTGTCATTACAAGCGAGCAAGGGCTGCATGTCTTCTTCGGCTTTGGGCGACGACGGTGTATCCAGATATCCGTCCAAGATGGCGACCATGCGATCGGCCTCTTCTTTAATTGTAATTTTTACCATAACGCTTTGTTTTTTATTTTGTTCTATTTAACATTCCAATATTGCTACTTTCTATGAAATCCACAAAACTTTTGAGATTTTTTTTGTTATTTCCCCGATTTTTCTCTATCTTTGCAGACGTAAACCTAGACAGAATGACATTATGTTGAAGATCTATCGTTTTTTGACGGGTTCATTTGTTGTCATAACAGTGATGATACTGGCCCTCATGTTCGCCGCTGCGTGCAGTCACAGGCGGCAGAATGAGTTGAAACAGACAGCAGCCGACAGCCTGATCAATGCTGCCTCTGATGCCCGTGACTATGAACGCGTGCTGACCCTGTGCGACAGTCTGGAGCAGCGGGGTGACATCTCGTTGTACAAAGCCGCTTATGAGCGCGGATTTGCATACTACTATTCAGGTAAGCCTAAAGCCCAACAAAAAGAACTGAGACAGGCACTCCTCGAGAAACCGAAGAATACCGAGGACAGTTTGGCGTATTTTAATATCACATATCAATTGGCGGATGCTCTCTGGATTGCAGGAGATGACGGTGAAGCGCTACAATTGGCTCTTCCATCCCTCGAAGGCTTGCGGAAGATGGACAGGGAGCATCCTTCAAAGGAAGTCACAATAAGATTGAGGTCTCTCACGTTTTTAGTGGGAAAGATACAGATGTCTCTTGGTATGAAGGAGGAGGCTGACAAGATGTTTGAAGAGTGTTACGGCTATCTGCTAAAAATACCCTTGGAAACGCCTGGAGATTATAAAAGACGTTTTAGGACTCTCGAAGGTTTTATAACAAGTTACAATAACGCTAAAGACATGGCCTCTGTCGAGGAATGGCTCGCCCGACAGGACTCTGTGCTTGCTTTGATCAAGGAAGGACGCGGTCTTGCACCCGCTGATTCTGATATGATGATGGGACAATCTTATTTGCATCATGCAGACGTTGCAGCGTTTTTGAACAGGCCGGAGGAATTCAACCGTGCGGTAGCTGCCTTTAGGACCACCAAATATGCTCAAAGTAATCTGGGGAAGTCGGATCTCGCATCTGTCTTGTTAGGAGCAAAGCATTATGCTGAAGCTGCTGATGAATACGCTGTGTTGGACCAAGACTTTGCCGAACGTGGGTTGGAACTCTCACTGTTCAACTTGAATTACTATGGAGAAAAGTTCAGGGCCAACTACAAGGCTGGCCGGATCGACACGGCCCTGGCAGTAGCCAATTTTGTCTTCGAGGACCTCGACCAGGCCATCACGGAACAACAGAAAAGTAATGCTGCCGAACTCGCCACCATCTACCAGACGCATCAGAAGGATGCCGAGATAGCGCAGCAGCAGATTTCACTCTCCCGCCAGCGGTTGATAGGGACACTCGTGGTTCTGGTGTTGCTCACCACATTCTTTATCATATATACATGGTATCGCCGGCGCGCGGAGAACCGTCTGGCTGCTGCACATGAGTCGCTGGAGAAGGCCCACACGGAGCTGAAGACAGCCTACGACCAGCTGGAGGAGACGACTGCCGCTAAGGAGCGCATCGAGAGTGAGCTCCGCATCGCCCGCGACATCCAGATGTCGATGGTGCCCCAGGAATTCCCGCTATACGAAGGACTCGACATGTATGCTGTGATGAATGCGGCTAAGGAGGTGGGCGGTGACCTCTACGACTATGTGCTGCAGGGCAACATGCTGCACTTCTGTCTGGGTGATGTCAGTGGCAAGGGCGTGCCCGCCTCGCTGTTTATGTCGCAGAGTGCCCGCCTGTTCCGTACGCTCGCCGCCGAGGGGCTCTCGCCAGCCGATATCGCCTTCCGTATGAACAAGGGACTGGCTGAGAACAACAAACGTATGATGTTCGTCACGATGTTTATCGGACAGCTCCACCTCGACACCGGCCGGCTCGACTTCTGCAACTGCGGACACAACCCTCCTGTTCTCGACGGTCAGTTCCTGGAGATGAAATATGAGAACCATCCGCTCGGTCTCTGGGAGGGTGACCCCTTCGACGGGGAG
Source organism: Prevotella sp. (assembly GCA_017443345.1). GTDB lineage: Bacteria > Bacteroidota > Bacteroidia > Bacteroidales > Bacteroidaceae > Prevotella. Next base: position 76,343 of record JAFSNR010000020.1, on the reverse strand, counting down.
ACCATCGATGACATTCGAGGACGTCAGCTGCTCATCTATACCGACGGTCTGAACGAGGCCGAGAACGGACAGAAGGAGCAGTTCGGTGACGACCACCTGTTGGAGCTGATCGCCGACATGCAGGACCTCTCTTCGCGTGAGGTGATCGACAGACTGAAGGAGGCCGTAGAGCAGCATCGCGCCGGAGTAGAACCCAACGACGACCTGACGCTGATGTGCGTGCGGTTAAAATAAAAGTAAACAACTTAATAAATATGAACGTCTATGATAACGAAAATTGAAGAAAACGACGGCGTTATGACCGTCTACCTGGAAGGAAGGCTGGATACTTCCGTATCGGAAGCGACAGGGGAAGACCTGAAACCTGTCTATGAGACTGAGTGTAAGGAGATTATCATCGACTGCACCTTGCTTGAGTATATCGCCTCGAGCGGACTGCGCCTGTTCCTGAGTATGCTGATCGATACTCAGCCGCAGGGCAAGCATATCATCATCAAAAATATGTCCCAGCCGTTGCGCGACGTGTTTAATGTGACGGGCTTTTCTAATCTGTTTGAATTTATTTAAGTTATGGCTGATCATCTCGGTTACAGACTCTGTTTTGGCACCAAGGTCAAGAACAGAGAGGGCACTGATACACTCCTGACGATGGAGAACAAGGTTGACAGTGAGTACGCTATAGACAACCATATCTATACGGTGACCATTGGCGGCATCAGCTTCAACCGTAAGATCTACCAGCCGGGTGAGATCGAGGCGGAGATGTTTATCTGGCAAAATGAGGACGACGAGGCGGAAACGCCCGATAACACCGTTGCCGCCGTTTCGAAACTGCTGTTGAACACCGTTGTGGATCTCTATCTGGTGAAGAGAGACACGGACGGCAAGGAGGGCGAAAAACTTCAGATAGCCAAGAACTACTATGTCTATGAGCTGGATCCTCATCTGGTGAAACAGGCCGACAAGAGCTATCGGCTGTTCGTACGTCTGTTGATCTACAGCATGGACAAGTTGATGACGCTTGAGAAGAGTTCCAAGACCTTCGTGGCCAAGAAGTTGGGCTCGGGCATCCTGGCTAAGGAGGCCTTGAAATACAAGGTGGGTGAACAGGTGCTGGCGGAGAATCACGACTTCCGTCAGTTCCTGAGGTACAACCAGAAGGTAACGGCTCCGAATGGTGATACGCTCGGTATCCCTTCGGAGATGATACAGCCTTACCTCGTGCAGTATAACGAAAGCTTCTATGACTTCATGGTGAGAACAGCCAACCGCTGTGGCGAGTTCCTCTTTTATGAGGATGGCAAGTTGATACTGGGTCTGCCCGTCAACGGGGGCACCAAAGGTGATCGATGGCTACGCGTCGGTGACCTACCAGCGTGTATCCAGCAACGGGGAGACCGGCTCGTTCTATTCCCGCGACAGCATGAAGGACGGTGCGGGACAGACGGCCGACACGAACTATAACCGTGTGGGGAAAAACCCAGCCGGGTTCCCGAGGGATCTCTTCCCCCAAGAGGGAGCCTACCACTCCGAACTGTCGGCCGACGAGTATTTCTTCCCCTTGACCGCCGATAAGTTTACCTCGCAGACCCGTGAGATGGGCTATGAGGGCGGTAGCGACGATATGGTCACCTCGCAGGCGTTTCCGACAATGGTGAAGGCGATGGAGAAGGCTGATGGTGCCGACGACTTCGCCAAAGCCATCGCAGCCGATAAGGTCGAGAAGGAGACGTCGAGTAAGGCTAAGGTGGAATCGGTCAATAAAGCCGGTAAGGAGAAATATATCGATAAATACGACAAGACGGAGTTCGGTGACGGGAAGCAGACGGTACCTTTCAGTTCCTACGATGTCGAAGGCTGGACCACGCTGAGCTTCTACAATGCGATCCACAAATACGAGGAAGCGTTGCAGAAGCACATCGTCTGCATCGATATGAGCAGCAACGTCGAGGATGTGAAGCTGGGTCAGATGATCAGTCTTTCCGGGAATATCTATATCGTGATTCAGATCGTGATGTCGGGTGAGGACAAATGGAGCAATGAATACGAGACCTATGAGGCAGATGCCATCGATGCGAAGAGTGTGGGCAAACTGTCGCAGAAGATCTTCGCCGTCCCTCTGGCGACGTTGCAGGTGGGAGAACAAGTGGTGAAGAAGGCTTTCCCGCCGTTGTACCACGTGCCGCTCGTCCGCCATTCCGAACCTCAGACGGCCTTCGTCACCGACAATCAGGATCCCAAGTATCAGGGGCGTGTGCGTATCGTCTTCCCTTGGCAGCCTGAGTTCGAAGAGGCAAGGGCGATGACCCTTTCTGAAATCGAGTATGCCAAATCGGTCATGAACCTCGCGGAAATAATGAAGAAGCTGAGTGAGGAACAGGCCAAGATCAAGCCGATGGAGAGTGAATTGGAGACGCTGAAGAAGGGGCAGATCATGACTTTGCTGACGAAGGGTGCGGCCATCCTGGCTCTTCAGAAGAAAATCGACGAGGAAAAGGACGATCCCAAGAAAGAGGATGAGGTGAAGGCGCTCACGTTGGCGAAGGCACAGCTCGAGGCTCAGGCGAAACAGCTCAAGGACATGAGCAGCGAGGAATTCGAGGATTACACCAAGAAAGTTGAGGCAGCCCTCAAGGCACAGAAGGCACTCGTCGAGAAACTCAAGGCCGATATTGAAGAGGCCCAGAAACAGATGGAGGCGAAGAAAACGGCACTTGTCAAAGCAATTGGCGTCTATAAGAAGAAGCTGGTAGATATCTCCACCCCGTGGGTCCGTGTGGCAACACCGATGGCGACCGATGGTGGCGGTACCTTCTTCAAGCCGATGATAGGCGACGAGGTGCTGGTGAACTTCGAAGGCGGCAATGTGGAACGTCCCTACGTGGTGGGCAGCCTGTTCTCGAAGAACACGCTGGCCCCCGATGAGCGTATCAACCGTACGGTGGGACCCAATCTGCACAAGGATGCCTCGATTGCCATTGTCTCGCCTAACGGACACGCCATCACCTTCAACGATCCTTCGTCGGCGGATGGCTTCGTGTCGAGTGTTTTCCCGGCTCTGAATGTCGCAACGAGTCTGGTGCCGATGAATCTGCCCAAGTCGAAGGATCTCGCGGGTGGTATCCGTATCGGTGACCGCTTCGGACTAGATTCCATCGATATGTCGGCAGACAAACGGAGCATCAAGATCAGTTCTACTCTCGGTGACGTGAAACTCGATGCCTATTCGGGTATCACCATCACTGCACCCAACGGCGAAGTGAAGATTGCGGGTAAGAACGTTACCATCGAGGCTGGTAACAACCTGTCGCTGATATCGGGCAAGAACATCAAGAAGAAGATCGACACGACGACGATGAAAGGTAAACTGGCATCAGCGGCCGATAGTGCCGTCGATAAGGCGAGCGGAAAGGCGACCGAAAAACTGTTGTCATCACCTCTTGACGTCGCTTTGTTCCGTACGGTGCTGGAGACCTTCCTCAAGCCCATCGAGGGCACGATGCTCGTGAAGTCGAAGCGTTATATGAAACTGGAGGCTGGCGAAGGCAAGACCGTCATCAACCAGAACCGCTACAAGGACTGGGATGCGTCGAAGAAGGAGAAACTGGCAAAGTCGCAGGATTTCTACAAGCGGATGAACGAACGGGTATCGCTGCTCGACGCCCGTCTCAACGAGTTCGTCATCCACTATCGCGCCATGTGGATGGATGCCTTCAGCAAGAAGGAGGCTTATGTGAAGGCAGAGACCGAACTGTTCAAGAGTCCCGTCGCGAAAGACCTCATCAAGAAGGCCTTCGACCTGGCTCCCGATGAAGAGTGGAAGGGCAACGAATTCAAGGTAGATGCCCTCAAGGATGCCAAACTGAAGAAGATCAAGATCGAGAAGGGTACTATCATCAAGCTGAGGAGCGACGAGGACCGTAAGTCGGATGTCCTCCCGCTGGCTAACTCGATGGGTGAGGCGATTCATGTCCTGCGTACCCATCTTGAAAGCTTTGCCACACTCTTTGACGATATGGGAGAAGTAGGCCACAACTACATCGACAAGTCGCTGAAAGAGGCCTTCCAGGATCTGAAGGACGATGTGATCAAGAAGGTGAAGACCGACTACGGCACCGACATGAAGGAATTCCTGAAGTCGGCTATCCCCAGTGACTCGATGGTCAAGGACAAGATGATCAACAAACGTAAGCTGGCTGCCCTGTTCGTAGCCAAAGTGGCTGGTCATCCCGACCATAAGACGGTTCAGCTGTTCAAGGTCAACTATAAGGCAGACGACGTGACCGACGACAAGGCGAAGGACAACTACCTGTGGGGAAATCTCGTGTCGGAGATTGGCGATGCCGCCATGAATCCGCTTCTGAAGAGTATGGCCGATCATATTATGGAGAATGCCAGCAAATCGCTCAGTCTGAATCAGTGGAAGGAGATGATCGGCGACCGTGAAGCAGAAGAAGGTCAAGGATGCCGAGAAGTTCAAGAAGGAGGCAACAGGTGCGTCGGTAGCGGTCACTGGTGAGGTGATCAATATCGAGTCGCGCGACGGTGATGGTCGTCTGCGCGAGAACCCGGAGGCCAAGATACAAGTCATGGGACGTATGATGGAGCTGCTGGCACTCAAGGACGACCATACGCAGATGGACGACGGACAGGTCACCCTCGCGGCAAAGACCGTCGTGGTGGATCAGCAGGATTTCAAAAATGCGAAGTACGACGATAACGGGAAACTGGAATCGGCGGAATATCCCGTCGAAGGCACATTCGCCGTCAAATCGAAGAATATCTACTTGGGAGCCATCGACCAGGAACTGAAAGACGGCGTCATCCGCGACAAGGCGCAGGGTAAAGACAGCTTCATCACACTTCTGGCACAACATATCGGCGTCGACACGTCGAAGGTCCAGAATACGGACTATGACAAAGATGGCCATCAGACCAAGGGCGAGTATCTGGCCGACGGCGAGGTAACCATCAACTCGAAGACGATCACGATGGGAGCTGTCGATGGCGATTATGATGCCAATGATCCCCATCTGCGGAAGGAGAAGGCACTCACTGAGGGCGCAAGCATCAAGCTGCGTTCGGAGTGCATGACCTTGGATGCCTCCACTACCGACGGAAAGGCGACCGGCATCGTGAACCTCAATGCGAAGAACGTCAACCTCCTGAGTATGGACTTCGGTGACAACAGCCAGTCGCTCGCCGAAAAGGGTAAGATACAGGCCACAGCCGAGAGAATCTATCTCGGTGAGTCGAAGGACGAGAGTCTCATGTCGCACAAGGTACAGGCTTGGGCCGAGAAGATCACGCTGTTGGGCAGTAAGGTGATGCAGGCCATTCAGGGCGACAAGAAGAGTGAGGATAATGCCTTCCTGTTGCTCCAGAATCAGGAGGCGAAACTCAAAGGCAAGAAAGCCGAACTGCACGGACTGACTGAGGTTGTCGGTGACACCACGCTTCACAAGACCAAGATCGACGACGTCGAGGTCAAGGGCGAGCTCAAGTCCAACTACCTCAGTGGCGGTGTGACGGCCGGTCCGTCGCCCAAGAGTACGCTGAAGCCGGATACAGATGAATTAAAAGATAATGCATAAACGGATATGAATAACTACGTCATAACAGAAATCGACAGTGCCCAGAAGAAGATGAGTGCCTACGTCTCCCTGCTCAGCTACAGGTATATGAACCTCTGTGTCAAAGCTGAGTTGGGAGCACTGATGCCTGTCAATGTCTATCTTGGTGATCAGGTCTACAATATCGAGGATGTGGCCAATGTCTATAGTCCCGATGAGTTCCAGTTCAGTGTCTATCCCAAGAACGAGAACAATCAGCAGGACATCATTCAGGGCATCTACGAGGCCCATCCCGAGTTTAAGATGGAGCTCAAGACCTCTGGTGGTGGGTCATACATCCTTTACACGATGCCTGAGGTCGATGAGAACCGTCACGACTTCCTGCAGAATGCCATCAAGGGACTCCATGAGGAATGCGGCGCTCGTCTTGAGGCCATCCGTGTCGAGTTCAAGGAGAGTCTGCTGGAGAACCTGACGAAGGTCGGCGTCTCCAAAGACGAGACCGACGAGGCCCTGCAAGCCCTCGATGAGCTTCATGAACGGACTCAGAAGATGGCCGATAACCAACTCGAGCAGAAGCAGACTGAAATCGATGAGGCTTATCAGCGCTATCTGGAAGAAAAGGAAAATCAGAAGTTGGGAGAGGCCAACAACTTCGATTACAGTCAAGGTATGCGACTGGGTCAGGATGAATAATCAGCAATCATCCCCGCCAATCGGCGGGGATGATGATTTAAGGCTGATAACTGATAGCCAGCAGCGTCAGGTCATCGCTCTGTTCGGCTGCCTTTACAAAGTGGTGCACCTCCTCACTGATGGTGCTGATGATCTCTTCGGGACTCTGTCGTTGCTCCGCGCATCGCTGTAGTACGGCCTTCGCGCGCTCCAGTCCGAACGGATGATCCTCCTTGTCCATCGCCTCCGTCAGTCCGTCGGTATAGAGGAAGAAGGTAGTACCAGCCGGCAGGTCAGTCTCCTGCAGACTATACTTCATGGTGCTGAACAGACCGATGGCGATATGAGGCAGTATGGTCAGCGACGAGAACTCCGGACTCAGGATGATAGGTGCGTCGTGCCCCGCATTACAATAGCACAGATGTCCCGTCTGCAGGTCGAGCACACCGATGAAGACCGTTACGAACATGTGGGTGGGGTTCTTCTGACAGGCTGCCTCGTTGATGGCTTGCATGATGCGGGCAGGATTGTCATCGTGGGCTGCGTACGATCGGAACAGCGAGCAGGTGCTCGACATCAGCATGGCCGAAGGCATACCCTTGCCGCTGACATCACCGATACAGAAGAACAGCTTCCCGTCGCGTATGAAGTAGTCGAACAGGTCGCCTCCTACCTCGCGTGCAGGCACCAGCGATCCGAAGACGTCCACTTGGTCGTTCTTCAGATGCTGTTCGGGCAACATGCTCATCTGGATCTTGTTGGCCACGCGCAAGTCTGAGTCAATCCGCTCTTTGGCGGCATTCACCTTGCGCAGGTTCTCCAGGTTCCTCGAGGTGCGGTAGACGATGAACCCCAGTGCTGTCAGTCCGATAAGCGACAAGAAGAGCACGATCCGTCGGCTCCTGAGCATCCTGCCGAAGACGTCATTGTCGTCGAGGACGGTGATGAGCACCCAGTCCGTCATACCGCCTACGGGGTGGAAGAAGACGTGCTGCTCCTTGCCCTCCTCGTTTTTCACTCTGTGGTTGCTCTCCTTGTTGTGGGCTTCGGTCAGCAGTCTGAGTGCTGCCTGCAGCTCCGGTCCTTCTTCGCCGGCCAGCAGCTGGTGACTGCCAGTCACGAGGTAACGCTGGGTACTCGGGTAGGTCTTTTCCTCAGCGATCACCTGGTTGAGCCAGTCGAGCGACAGGTCGGCATCGACCACAGCCACCGTTTTCCCCTTGCGGTCATGCACGGGTGTGCCGTAGGTGGTCACCATCGCCTTTGCACCTTCGGCGTCCAGATAAGGTTCACACCAGTGCCCGTCGTTCTTGGCGATGGGTGCGGTGAAGAATTCGCTTTTCGTATAGTCGTGCGATTCCGACCCCAGCTGGATGGTCTCGATGGTCTCTCTGCCGTCGGCCTTTGTCCTTCTGACTGCGTAGGGTTCAAACCAGTATCCTTTCTCGGGGTAATAGTTCGGGACGAAGGAGATGGTGCCGCCCAGGATGGCAGGATTATTCTCCACCATGCGTCGCGTGATGACGTACATCGAGTCGGCTTCAGCGAGGTCGTCGCTCACCACCCACGCCATATTGTTGAGGGTCACCTCCACCTTCGACAGCTGGTTATGGATGCGGTAGAAGATGGCGTCCATCTCCTGTTCTACCAGACGCTCCATCGTGTCTTGGAGGATGGAACGGTTATAGTAGCCCATTACGGCTGAGGCTATTCCCAAGATAAAAGCTGCTGCCAGGATGGCCGCCAGTCCGAGGTTCCGCTTGATGACACTCTTCAGCCGCTCCCAGAGGTTCTGGGATTTGAGATTGGCTTTAGTCTTTGTCTTTGACGTATCAGTTTTTGTCTGCACCATAGGTTGTCTGGTTTTGGTTTCGCTGCAAAAATACTATTATTTTTCGAAACGCACAAATATTCTTCCAAATTATTTGGATATTTACGAAAATCTTCTTATATTTGCGAACGAAAACTAGAGAATAAAAATCATAACCCAAATCATTAAGATAATGAATACTACAATCGAAGACAAGGACGGTCTGATCACCGTCGTATTTGAAGGAGTCATGGACACGCTCTCTGTACCTGAAGTGGAGACAGCGATCCAGCCCATCTTCACAAGTGAGACCAAGGAGATTCTCATCGACTGCTCCCGTCTGGAGTATGTTTCATCGAGCGGTCTCCGTGTATTCCTCTGTATCGCCCTCGATACCCAGTCGGCTGGCAAGCATGTCTGCATTACAGGTATGAGCGATTTCGTTTGGAACGTGTTTGCAACAACAGGCCTCGCAAACGTGTTCGAATTTAAATAAGGATTTTCAGAAACTAAAAACGATCAACTATGGCATACAACTTTAAACTTGAAATTGGTGGCTATTTTTTCCCTGTGCAAGCTACGATAGGAAAATTAAGCATAGAATATAACCTGCATAATCTCTGGTTTAACCGTAGGGTCTATCAGCCGGGAGAGATTGTGGCAGAAATCAGCCTCAGGCCCAAAAAGACAATCTCTCAACTTACCGAAATGTTTCTTATGAAGGAAGTCAGTCTGAAGAACGGTGATACGGTCATTGCGCAAAACTATTATGTCCACGAGGTTCTTCCGCAGGAGAAAAAGAATGATGTCAGTATCTTTGTGAAGCTTGTTATTTACAGCATGGACAAGTTGATGACGCTCGACAAATATAGTAAGGTGTATGCTGGCTTGAAGTTGGGATCGGAGATTCTGAACAAAGAGCGCCTTAACTTCAAGTTTGGAGAAACGGCGGTAAAAGTAGATTTCGAAGGGATGCGCATGCTGAAGTACATGTATTCAACAACGATGAACACTGACCGCGAACAGACGGGGAAAAAGGTCGTTGTTAAGTTCGCCTCGGAGTTTATACATCCCTACCTAGTGCAGTATAATGAATCGTTCTACGACTTCCTGTCGCGAACGGCCAACCGCTGCGGTGAGTTTCTCTACTTCGAGGACGGAAATCTGAATCTGGGTCTGAAAACCCGTATTGAAAAGTACAAAGAAAAAGATGAAAATGAAATAGAAATAGAGAAGACAAGAGAGCTGGATCCGATTTTGATTGAGGGGTATGACTCTATCACTTACAAGAGCATCTCTTCCAGCAAACTCGCCATCGATCGCTATACCCGCGACACCATGAAGGACAAGTGGGGCGTGATGGAGAAAACTAATTATGATGTGGCAAAGAAGAACGCGGCAGGCTATCCTCACGATGCTTTCCCACGAAATATGGTCTATAATACCGAGCTGACTTCCGATGAGTTCTTCTTTCCGCTCTATGCCGACAAGTTTACCACCTTCGAGAGAGAGATGGGTGGCGTGGGGACTGACGGTGAAAAAGCCGCTACTCAGATCTTCCCCATACTTTACGACATCACTGCCAATTCAGCCGATTTCATCGACTGTTCATTTAAAGTGGTGGCTGATGAAACAAAAGCACTCATTGAGGCTGGTATATCGAATGCCAAGAAGAATAGTACTGGAAAAACAGACTATATTACGTTTGAGCAGGGAAAAGAGACAGCCAAGATGTTGGAGAAAGGCGACGGTGAAACCTGCGTCGTGCCCTTCGGCTCTCTCTCCAAAGAAGGGTGGACTACGCTCGACTATTACCGCGATGTCAGGAAATACGAGGAACAGTTGCAGCGCGACATTATCTGTATCGATATGGGTACGAATTATACCGACGTGAAGTTGGGTGACAAGATCAAACTCAGCGAGACAGGCGACCCCTATGTCGTGATTCAGATCCTGATGGTTAGAGGTGTTGATACGGATCAAACGACTCAAACACCTCATGTTTATACGGACTATGATGGTACTGATAGCCCGAAGATGGAGAAAACCCAGAACCAGAAAATATTTGCTATCCCATATCTGAAGACTAAAGAGGATGAGCAGGAGGTCTACAAGCCTTATCCACCCGTGCTGAATGTGCCGGTAGTCAGGAAGGCAGAGCCGCAGACGGCTTTCGTCACCGCCAGCAACGACCCCAAATATCAAGGCCGTGTGCGCATCGTGTACCCCTGGCAGACGGATAACTGTGGAGTTATGGTAAAACTGAAGCAGGCTGAGGAGGAATACGAAGCAGCTCAGAAAACCTATCTGGAAAAGAAACAGAAGCAGGAGCAGTTGGAAAAGGATCTCGACGTGCTGAAGAAGGAGAAGCTGATTTTGGACGATAATAAGGTCGACAAAGAGAAAGCTCTGAAGGAGATTATCGATAGACTCTCGGAGCTGAATAAAACACTGGATGCTTCGACGGAGGACGATAACCTGAAGAATAACGTCACAGAAGCTGAATTAGATGAAGCGCAGGAGAAGATCGCTCCGTTGGAGGCCGAAGTGAATAAAAAGGAGGCAGATGTTGTCAAGCGACAGGCTGAGCTCAAGAGTCTGAAATCAGAAAAAGCGGCACTCGACAAGGAACTTGAAGAGCTGGAGCGCAAGAAGGAAGAGCTAGAGAAAGAGAACGAACTGTTGCAATTGAAGTATAATGTTGAGACGGGTAATAATAAGACTGATCTGAATACTAAAATCGGGGATAACAAAGATAAGATCGACTCACTGAAAAAGCAGATTTCCGGTGCAGATGATAAGGGTGGCTTAAAAGCAACGATCAAAACTATACAGGATAAAATAGATAAACTGGAGCTTGAAAAGCTGGATGGTAATGATAATGAAGAAAGCATCCTGTATGCGGAGAATCTCCTCGAGAAAGAGAAAGAAAAGTTGGAAGCACAGCGCGAGAAATACATTCTGCTCCAACAAAAGAAGGGCATAGAGGACTATTTTGACGAACTCAATGAATCTACGAAGAAAGAGATTATCAACAACCAGATTGAAGTGAAGGGTAAAGATGGTACGCTGACTGGCGGTAAGAAGAAGGAAGTTGAGGACGCGAAGAAGGACACTGAAAAGGCAAAGAAAGAACTGGAGAAAAAGGAGGAAGCTGTCGACAAATTGGCGAAAGAATTGCAGAAAGTGGTTTCGGCGATGGCATCGCCTTGGATCCGCATGACCTCCCCGATGGCAACCGACGGCGGTGGAACCATTTTCAAACCGAGGTTGGGCGACGAGGTGCTCGTCAACTATGAGTGCGGTAACGTGGAGCGTCCCTATGTCGTAGGCAGTCTGTTCTCTAAGAACGTGCTGGAGCCCGACGAGCGTATCAACCGTCAAGTGGGTCCCAATCTTCACAAAGGGGCCTCGATAGCCATCGTCTCTCCCAATGGTCACGGTATTACCTTTAAGGACCCCTCCAGCGACGCGGGGTTCGCCGCCAGCGTCTATCCAGGTATAGGGGTGTTAAACAATTTAATTCTTGATAATGTTGGCGTCAAATGGCCTAAATCGAAGGATCTGGCGGGCGGCATCAAGATTGGCGACCGATACGGGCTTTATTCTATTGACATGTCGTCCGATAAGCGAAGCGTCAAAATTAGCTCTTCATTGGGTACCGTGAGCCTTAACGCCTTTACGGGCATCACTATCTCGGCACCTAACGGCGACATTAAGATTGAGGGCAAGAATGTGTCCATCAAGGCAGGCAACAACCTGTCGCTGACCTCCGGTGCAAACATAGAGACAATATCAAAACGTAAAAAGAAATACAATAGCGGTTCTGAGTTGGCAGGTACATTAGCGGGAATGAGTGTAACCAATTTCCTCAAGGAAGTCGTATTGCCTTGGGTCGACGTCAGTCTTGTGCGCACGGCCTTAGAGGTAGTTCTTAGACCTGTTGAGGGAACCACCCAGATTAAATCGCATCGTTATATGAAGTTGGAGGCTGGCCCAGGAATGGCTATGATCCAACAAGACCGTTATACGAACGAGGTATCTCCTAAGCTTTCCGCATTAATACCGTCATTGAATAATTATAATTGCGACAAGCTGGCAGAAAACCGAGATTTGTATTCCTACGTTGTATATATTATTCGATCTGTTAATGAGACAATTACTTCTTTCTGTGATACCTATAAGAAGAATTGGCGGGATGCCTATAATAAGAAGAGAGAATACGACAATCGTATAAGCTGCTTGGATGGCACTGCAGCTAATCCGGATATTATCGTGGATAGTATGGGTTTGGCACAATGGGTAGATCTTGAACTAAAAGATTTCACTTTCGACCCTAATAAGCAAGATGCTCAAGCAAGGGACGAATTTCTTACTTCTGCCAATGCATTAGGAAAATCTGCTGTAACACTATTTAGTCATTTGAACAATTTCGTTTCAATGCCTGTACTAAGCCCCGATGCTTTACCGGTGGAGCAAGATATATGGCAGGTTGGTAAAAATATCAACGAAGAGATCGAAGATTCATGTGTAACTGATTTCGATGCTAAATATTTAACTAATGATACATTTAATGATGCCTTCCTATCTACAGATACCCCTATTGATGCTGTAAGTAATCCTACAAAACTGAAACGTAGGTTTTCTGCTTTGCTACTGATTAGATTGGCAGCGAATAATTCTTATAAGGATATACTTAAGATTAGGTATAAGGAGACGGATCTGAATGATAACATATTTGAAATGGATAACGAATGGAGTAATTTTGTGAGTACCATCAGATTAGAACCAACTCCAGGCTTCGTTACATCTTTTGTCAAAAACGTGAAGGATCCTTTGCTGAAAGCCATAGATGTCGATGGATGGTTGCACACTTTCAAGGAGAAAGACATGTGGAATGACAAGAAGAATGGACAAATATTGTTGTCGGATAGTAAAGATATTACTATCGATTTCGAAGGTGGAGGTCTGCATAAAGTTGAAAAGGCTAATCAAGGAAATCCCGATTATCTAAAGGAACTATTAAGTAAAATTAAATAAAAGAAGAAGACTATGGGCTATATATTCAAAGATTGGCAAGATAAGCTGTTGGAGTTCGAGAGCAGTGTCAAGAAGGATTTAGACGAAATCCGTAAGTGCAAGGCCGAGATGCAGCAGATGAAGCTGGAGATGGCCAGTATGAAGAAAGGTCGTTATATCAGCGATAACGAGCGTCTGATTCTCTCTGCTCCAGAGATAATCATCGGCCATGTTGACGAGGGAGGATTGCTCAAGGAAGGTTGCGCCTCGCATGTTATCGTTCGTGGAACTCAGGTCGACGTTCACGGTATCGGTGAGGGTGGACAGGTTGATATGCGTGCCCCCAGCATCCGTCAGATTGCCGAAGATCCTGGTAGCGATGGTCACGAGCGTGTTGTATACCCACGTTCGGAGGTAGTGAGTCAGGCGCGAAACATCACGCTGCAGAGCAGCGATGCCGAGGGACTGTTCTCCGATATTCCTGGCTCTACGGGCGGCAGCGGCATATTTATCCACGCAGACAAACACGTAAAAATTGACGCTTCCGTATCGAGCGAGAGTAAGGAGGAACAACTGGCAAAGCTTCTCGGCAAACTGAAGGAGCGCAGCCAAGAACTCGAGAAGCAGGCTACAAAGCATAAGTTGTCGTTCGGACTGATGATTGGCCAAATGGAAAAGCTATTGGCAAAAAGAAAACTACTGGTGGTGGATGACCAGATGGTACGCAGTAGTTTCGACATTCTTGAAGATATCAACGGCCAGATCGAACTGATGTCACTCCAGATGACGGAAGAGGTGCGCAGCTATGCCGACGTGCTCTCGCTGCTGGCCGAGACCAGCCGCCAGCTGAAGTGCCTCGACGCCGAGAAGGGCAAGATCAAGAAGGGCGATGCCTACAAGAAGAACTACACGGGCGCCCACGTCTCGATCGACGGTGAATATATCTCATTGACTTCTGTCGACGGCGAAGGCAATCTGCGCGACAACGAGGCTTCGGGCATCTCCCTGAAGGCCAATGCCGTCAGCGTAGCAGCCCTCGAGGCCGACGGCTCGCTGAAGAAGGAAGGCAAGCTCAGCGTCAACGCCAAGAACGTCGAGATCACGACGGCCGACAACAAGGAGATGAAGTACGACGATCAGGGCCAGCTGACCGCCGCCAAGCATCCTGTAGAGGGCGACGTCCTCATCCGCTCGAAGAACATCACGCTCGAGAGCACCGACTACGAGGTGGCCGACAAGAAGCTGAAGGAGAAGACGCTGACGGCGGGCGGCAAGATTTCTGTCCGTGCTGAGAAGACCCTCCTCTCGGCTACCGATACCGAAGGCAAGGCCACAGGCACCATCAGCCTCAATGCAAAAGATGTCAGTCTGAAGTCGATGGATGTCGATAAGGACAGCCGCGCAGACAAGGCTCCCGCTGAGGGCGGCAAAGTGCAGCTATTGGCCGAGAATATGCTGCTGGGCGAGAAGGACAAGAGCAAACAGCTCCAGATGGTCAGCGAAGCCATCAGTCTCGCTGCCGACAAGACCCTCAAGGCCGTACAAGGCGACAACAAGGCTGTGGTAGAACTCAGCGGCGAGAACGCCTCTGTCACAGCTAGCAAGGTCGGCGTGAAGGCTGAGACCTCCATCGAGGGCGAAACCCAGATCAAGGGCGACACGAAGATCAAGGGCGACACCGAGGTCGACGGCAGCGCGAATGTATCAGGCGACGCCGATGTCAAGGGCGAGGTGAAGGCCTCCAAGGGGACCTTCGACAAGCTCGAGGCCAAGCTGTCGTTCAAGTCAATGAATATTCAAGATTAATAGGAGGATTAACAGATGAACAATTATATCATATCAGAATTAGAGAAGGCGCAGAAGAAGATGAGCGGCTATATCGGACTGCTTAACTTCAGGTACATGAACCTCTGCGTGAAGGCCGAGATCGCATCCCTGCTTCCCGTGACGGTTTTTGTCGACGGGCAGGAGACCAATATCGAGGAAGTGGCCAATGTCAACATGCCCAATGACTTCCAGCTGGGCGTCTATCCGAAGGAGCCCGAACAGCTTTCCGACATCATAGCGGGCATCTACGAGGCCCATCCGGAGTTTAAGATGGAAAAGAAGTCTGCGGGCGCCCCAGACGACGAATCTTCGCAATACGTGCTCTATACGATGCCCGAAGTCGATAAAGATCGTCGCGACCTTCTGATGAACGCCGTCAAGAGTCTCTACGATGAATGTCGCGCCCGGCTCAAAGCCATTTATAGCGAGTATCAGAAAATGTTTGCGGAAGTGCTGGTGAAAGCGTCGCCTAAAGAAGCTGATGAGGCCAAGAAGGCACTCGACGGTCTGAACGACAAGTGTCACGATATGGTGATAGACCTTCTCAACAAGAAACAAGACGAGATCGAGGAAGCTTATCAGCGCTATCTGTCTCAGCAGGAAGAAAAGCAGAACTCCGAAGCCGACTACACCAAAGGCATTCGGATGCAGCTAGAAGATGAATAGCCGTTACGAAACAGCCAAGAAAAGAGGATGTGACTATTTTGACACACCCTCTTAGCGTATATCTTTTCGTATTTTTTCTTTTCTCTTGGTGTTCTCATTTTTTTGTTGTACATTTGCAGCAAAATGAGTCAACTATAAATGACAAAGGTTTACGATAAGATCATATTATGGGTGCTGATGGCTGTGGCGGGTTGTACAGCCCCTCAACACCGCTCGCTGAATTTTAAGGACAGCGAGGGGTATAACCACGCCGATTCGGTCGTGTCGGACATCGGTGACGAGCGCGATTTCGCAAGGTTACTGGTGGTGGTCGACAGCTTTGAGCGTGCCGGAGAACTGACGCCTGTCAGGGCGATCTTCTATAAGACGATTGCCTATAACATCATGGGGCAACAGCAGCATGCACTGAATCTCTATTACAAGTTGGCAGCTGTCGACGTGAAGGCACTCGAAAGTCAGGCTGATCTTGAATCGTATATCTATTCGTATAAGGACTATGTGAGACTGTTGTGCAACATGAGGTCCTACGACCGCGTGCTGCGCGAGGCCTATCATGCTGACCGTAAGCTGAAGGAGGCGGGCTATGACTCGTTCGTGGACCATCAGGACATCGCCCAGATGATCGGCGAATGTCAGCTCTATCTGAACCAGGCGCCCCAGGCTGCCGAGCATTTCGCGAAATCGCTGCAGACCATGCGGAAACGCCTGGTGACCAATCACGATCCACTCGACTTGCTGGAGTGTCAGAAGACGATGAACGCGATTGCACGAGGCTATATCCATACGGGCCGATACGACGAGGCTACTCCCTGGATCGCAAGGCAGGACTCGCTGTTCGCCGCTGCCGACAACCATCCGCAGCGCGACTCGGTATATGTGGACGAGATGAAGGCGGAGATCAATTACAGCAAGGCGCTGCTGGCCCACGTACAGGGGCGGGAGGCTGAGGCTGAGCGGGCCTTTGCCGACTACCAGTCGACCGAGTTGGCCAATCAGTTGGGCAGTGTCATCAACGCGAATGAATACCTGATGCTGACCCACCGCTATGAGGAGGCGGCACAGCGCTACACGCAGTTGGAACGCTTCCTGAAGGAGAGCGGCTACCAGGTGGACCTGGAGACCTTCGGCCGCTACCTGATGCCGAAGTTCCGCGCCAATATGCTGGCCGGTCATCGCGACTCGGCCCTCCAAGTGGCCATACAGGTGGCGGAGGTGTATGATTCGGCACTCGCACGCCAGAAGATGAGCGATGCCGACCTGCTGACCACCATCTACGATACGGAGGGTAAAGAGCGACAGATAGCCGAACAGCGGGCGGAACTGTCGCAGCAGCGACTGTTCACAGTGGCCATCGTGACGGTCATCCTGATCATCTTCTTCCTCATCTACACCATCCAGCGCCGTAAGGCTTATCGGGCGCTGAACGCCACCAACCGTCAGCTGATGCTGGCCAATGAGCGGGCTGAGGAGTCGTCGCGCATGAAGACGGAGTTCATCCAGAAGATATCCCACGAGGTGCGCACACCGCTGAACCTGCTCTCAGGCTACAGTCAGGTGCTGGGTAACATGGATATCGAGATCGATGAGGAGGAGCTGCAGGACATCTGCGGGAAAATCGTTCAGAACAGCGAGCGCATCACCAGTATGGTGGATAAGTTCATCGATATGAGCATGATCTATAGTAATACGGGCATCGAGTGTCTGGATACGGTCAGTCCGGCTGCGGTGGCGGAACAGGCGGTCGAGATGAGCGAGATCCGGAAGACGGCACATCTTGACTTCGAGATACGGGTATCGCCTGAGGCTGAGGCGCTCCATTTCGTCGTGAACCAGAAGATGGCCGTCAAGGCTTTATACCTGTTGCTCGACAATGCCATCAAGTTTACTCACCCCTTGGTGCTTGAAGGCAGAAAAGACCGTCGCTCCAAAGCGCACGTCACACTGCGGATAGGATCGGACAGCGATCAGGTGACCTTTGTGGTTGAAGATACGGGTATCGGCGTCCCGTCCGAGCAGGCTGAGCACATCTTCGACGAGTTCGTCCAACTCAACAAGTACTCTGAAGGTACGGGTATCGGCCTGTCGATCGCCCGATCGCTGGTGCGCCGCATGAATGGCGAAATCACCCTCGACACCATCTATACGGACGGTGCGCGCTTCGTGATGTCGCTCCCGCTTGCGAGAGTCAATTGATACATCCTCTTTATTATAAATCGCGATTTAGAAGGTAATCGTGAGACGCTTCAGATCCTTGTCGAGCGAACTGTTGCCGTAGAGGATCTCGTAGGTGCCCGGCTTGGTGCGCATGGTGTTGCTCTCGGCATCCCAGAACTCGAAGCTCTCAGGCGTGAGTGCGATGTTGGCGGTAGCTGATTGCCCAGCCTTCACGTCGACGCGCTGGAAGCCGCGCAGTGACTTTGACGGACCTTCTGCGTCGGCAGTATTGCGGATATAGAGCTGGACAATCTCTGTGCCGTTCTGCTGGCCTACATTGCTAACTGGGATGCTCACCTTGTAAGAGCCGTTCTGACCGTCGATAGTGGCATCGCCAATAGTGAAGTCGGTATAACTCAGACCATAGCCGAATGGGAAGAGGGGGTCGTTGAAATAACGATAGGTGCGCCCCTTCATCGAATAGTCCTCGTAATCGGGCAACTGACTGTCGTTCTTATAGAAAGTAACTGCCAACTTACCGCTTGGGTTGTAGTCACCAAAGAGTACATCAGCCACAGCTGTACCACCCTCCTGACCAGGATACCAAGCCTGGATGATGGCATCGCAGCTCTCTGTCTCAGGTGTCAAGGCGATGGCTGATCCTGAGCAGTTCACGAAGACAACCTGCTTGCCTGCTGCCTTCAGCGCCTTGAGGAACTCACGCTGTACCTTGGGCAGTTCGATGCTGGTGCGGTCGCCACCCTTGAAGCCATCGATGTTGACGGGCATCTCCTCGCCTTCGAGACTGGGGGCGATACCACCACAGAAGATCACCTTGTCGATACCCTTCAGTTTCGCGATGGTCTCGCTGTAGTCGATGGGCAGTTCACGGGCCACGTCGATCTTCATGGAGGCGCCCCAGGTCTTCACGGTCTGGAAGCGTACCTCAATCTGGAACTGCTGTCCCTTCTCTGCCTTCAAGACAGTACGGGTAGGCGTAGCGCGCCAGATATGGTGGGTGAACTTCTTCTCACCATTGATGTAGAGTTCAAAGTGACCTGTGCTCTCTACGTTGACCACGTATTCGCCTGCCTCACGAGGGGTGAAGGTGGTCTCGTACTTCGCTGAGAAGTCCTCGATGGGGAGGTTGGCTGCGAAGACGTGCATACCTGCTGTAGTGACGTTGACAGGCTTCGTGTAGTATTCTGTAGTGAAGGGCTTACCCTCCATATTGACATTGCTCCAGAAGGTTCCCTTCAGACCTTTCTTACCATCATGTGTGGTGCATTCTGTAGCGATATGGCATTCCATCACCTTGTCGTTGGTCAAGTCACAGCCTGGGAGATACAACAGCTTCTTCTGTTTGGCCTTGATGCCATCGAGCAGCGTAACGGTGTGATTGGGCGTACCGTTATAGTTACCCCACATCATGGGCTCGTTCTGTGCATTGGGCCCGATGACGGCAATCTTCTCAGCATTCTTTTTCAACGGCAGGATGTTGTCCTTGTTCTGTAGGAGGACAATCGCCTGACGCGCCATTTCGAGGGCTACCTTAGCCGACTCCTTGGTTGACATCGCGGAATAAGGAATCTTTGACCACTCTACCAATGAGGGATCGTCCATCTCGCCCAGATCGAAGCGACCTTCGAGCAGACGGACAACGTGCTTGTCGACCTCAGCCTCGCTGATCAGTCCACGACGAACGGCCTCAGGGATACTGCGATAGGCATAGCCATAGCCACACTCCACATCAGTTCCTGCCAATGTGGCCTTCGCTGAGGCGGTGACGGGCGAAGAGCTGCTCTTGTGGGACGTATAGAAGTCGCTGACGGCACCACAGTCGCTCACTACGAGATACTGGAATCCCCACTCGTCGCGCAGGATCTGCTGAAGCAGACGATTGCTACCGCAACAGGGATCATCGTCGAGACGTTGGTAGGCACACATCACCTCGCGTACCTTACTATCTACAACGAGCTTCTTGAAGGCAGGCATATAGGTCTCCCAGAAGTCGCGAACAGGGACATCAGTGAGGTTGGCGCTATGGCGGGTGTATTCAGGACCGCTGTGAACGGCATAGTGCTTGGCACAGGCCCAGAGCTTGCGATACTTGGAGTCCTCAGGCCCCTGCAGACCACGCACGACGGCATCGCCCATAACGGAGGTCAGATATGGATCCTCGCCGTAGGTCTCCTGACCACGTCCCCAGCGGGGATCGCGGAAGATGTTCACGTTAGGTGTCCAGACGCTGAGACTGCGCATCTTCATGTCCTCGCCCTTCAGGTCGTACATGCGGTGGTTGTACTGGGCACGGAACTCTGTACTAGCGATATCGAACACCTTAAATAATAAGTCGGGATTGAACGATGAGGCCATACCTACGGGCTCAGGGAAGTTCGTCACGTTGCCCATGTTGGCAGCACCGTGAAGTGCTTCACTCCACCAGAAGAACTTCTTGATGCCCAGACGAGGGATAGCAGGACTTTCGTCGAGCATCAGCTGTGCCTTTTCTTCGAGGGTTAGTCTACTGCAGAGATCCTTAGCGCGCTCCTGAGCGCTCAGCTGAGGGTTCTGGTAAGGAAAAGTCTGTGCCGACATTGTAGGGCCGGCACAGAACAGGAATACGGTTGATAATAATGTTAGGTAATGTCTTTTCGTGAATAGTCGATTTGGCATAATTTGTTTTGTAATTGGTTCCTTTTCTGGGTGCAAAGGTAGGAAAAAAATGAGACATGGGATTTCTCTCATGTCTCATAAATTTTGTCTGGTGTAACACGGGGTCTAAAATTGCTGTTTTTTTAGGCGATATGTCTGTCCAGGACGCGTTTCGATGTCGTATTCATAGACTTTTCTGACGGGTAGAAGGTCAAAACTCTTGAGTGATTTTGACTTCAACGGTTCGCGGATATTGGCAGATTGTAGCAATGGATTCTGGCAAGGACCACTGGCTTCCTGGAGTCCTTCACCTGCGAGAGGAATATAGGAACGCAGACGCAGCACGCCACCAATCTTCGAGGTGATGACTGCCTCCTGGAGTTCATTGCTGTTCCACTTCATGTCTACAGTGAAGGCACCACGTGCCAGCAGACCTTTTACTTCGCCTTCATTCCAACTGTCAGGCAGGGCTGGCAACAGGTGGACGGCACCATCGTGGCTCTGGAGCAGCATCTCGCAGACACCAGCCGAACAGCCGAAGTTACCGTCGATCTGGAATGGCGGGTGGGCATCGAAGAGGTTCGGATAAGTGCGACCGTCAGAGAAGTCTTTCTTGTCTTGTCCTTCAAAGTATTCTATAGTAGAACCCTCTGGTGGGAGGATGTGGAGCATGTTCTTGATAATCTGGAAAGCGTGATTGCCATCGAGCATGCGTGCCCAGAAGTTGATCTTCCATCCCAAGCTCCAGCCTGTGGCCATATCACCACGCTGCTGAAGTGTGTTGGCAGCAGCAGTGAACAACTCGGGGTGGGTGTAAGGTGATATCTGGTTGGAGGGGTAGAGTCCGTAGAGATGGGAGATGTGACGATGCTCATCCTTGGGATCGTCGGCATCGATGAGCCACTCCTGCAACTGGCCGTAACGACCAATCTGCATAGGTGGGAGATTTTGGAGAGAAGAGTGAAAAGTGAAAAGTGAAGAGCTGTCTTTCCCCAAGATCTTGGCGGCTTGGATTACCTGACTGAGCACATCGAAACAGATTTGGTTGTCCATTGTGGAACCAGCTGTAACATTGGTGCCTTTTCCCTGAGGACCATGCTCGGGTGATACGGTGGGGACTGTCATCAACCATCCTTTGGCCTGCTTGACCTCACCATTGGCGGGATAGGGCTGCATGTAGTCGATCAGGAAGTCGGCAGCACCTTTCATCACAGGGAAATAGTCAGCGAGGAACTGCTTGTCGCCCGTATACAGGTAATGTTGCCAGAGGTGGGTTGTCAGCCAGGCTCCACCTGTGGGGAACATGCCCCAAGGGGTGCCGTCGACGGGACCTGCGATACGCCAGAGGTCTGTGTTATGATGGGCCATCCATCCCTTACAGCCATACATCTCCTGAGCTGTGACGGCACCAGTCTGACTGAGGTCCTTGATCATCGAGAAGAAGGGCTGCTGCGTCTCCGCAAGATTACCCACGAGCGCAGGCCAGTAGTTCATCTCGGCATTGATGTTGATGGTGTATTTCGAGTCCCAGGGCGCGTTGACCTTATCGTTCCAGACACCCTGCAGATTGGCGGGTTGTCCACCTGGCTGCGAGGAGGAGATCAGCAGGTAACGACCATACTGCATCATGAGCGATACCATGTCGAGGTCGCTTCCGTCGAAAGCGGCGAGACGACGATCTGTAGGCAGTTTCTCATTCCCACTACGAGGTAATGTCAGACTGACGCGATCGTATTGTGCTTTGTATTTCTCGAGATGACTATTGAGGATATGTTGATAGCTGCGGCCTTTGAGGGCAGAGATGGCCTGAATGTTCTTACGTGTAGGATCGCCACTGATATCGTGGTAATTCACGAAGTTGGTGGCTGCGGTGATGAAGAGGGTTGCAGAGGTTGCATTGCAGACAGAGATACTCTCCTGACCATCGACGATCTCACCATCAGAGAGCACCTCCAGACGACATTCCGCGTTGAGACCTGCTGGCACACCCTCATGTTCTACACCTTTGACAAGGGCTGCTATCTGATGACCATTGACCTCGCGCGTGACTTCCAACTGGCTGTCGAAACTGACATTGAAGGACAGGACGCCCTTCTGACTGGTCTCGATCCTCACGATAATCGCATTGTCGGCCTGAGAGGCAAAGCACGTGCGACGATAGGTCACACCGTCGAGGGTATACTGGGTGGTGGCAAGCGCTGTTCCAAGATTCAGCTGTCGACGATAGCTGCTGGTGTCATGATTGCGATGGAAAGCCAGTTTCACACTACCTACTGGCAGAAAGCGCATACCATGAGGCCCCTTGATGAAATGCTGGTCGATCAAGGTGCTGGCCTCCTTCTCTTTACCTTCGAAGATCAGCTGGCGCACCTCCTGCAGATACTCCTTCGACTCTGTACTATTATTATAATAAGGTGAGCCACTCCAGAAGGTTTCCTCGTTGAGTTGGATTTCTTCTGTTTCTACACCGCCATAGATCATGGCGCCAAGATGGGAGTTGCCGATGGGCAATGCCTGTAGCCAATGAGTGGCGGGGGTATCGTACCAGAGCAGATGTTGTTGGGCCTCAATCGTCAGGGTGACGATGGCACTGAACAGGATGGTTGTAATAATTCGTTTCATGTGCTTATTGTTGGATTTGTTGGTGCAAAGGTACAATAAAATTCTGAAATAAAAAAACCTCGGGACAAGAAACGCTTTTCTTGGGCCCCGAGGAAGGAAAAACTACTAACTACTAATATAACTAAAACAATTTTAACCTATTAATCTTTTCTGGTGCAAAGATACGACATTTTTTTAAAAGTGGCTTATTCTTATGTTACATATACTTTTGATTTTGTGTCATACTCTGAAAAATTGCACTTTTTTCACATTTTGATACCTATTTGAAGAGTAATGGAGCCATTTCGCGTAGACTTCTGCGCCATGTAAGGAACTCATGAGCAGTGCCTTCTGAGATTAATCCATGGGCATTGAAGCCTGCAGCCTTCAGTGCTTCAACACTCTTTTTGATACCTTCTGGGTTTTCTTTGTCGCCACAGCTCTCGAAAATCATCTTCACAGCTTTCGGATCCTTGATATCCTCAGGCATATACATACCGCCACTCAACAGTCCCCAGTAGCCGAATACCTCAGGACGGCGCAGGGTAATGAGCTTTGTCTCAACTCCACCCATCGAGAGACCTGCCATCGCGCGATTCCACTTGTCAGCCTTTGTCAAGAAATTGGCATCAATGAAAGGTACCAGCTCATCAACGAGTAATGTCTCGAATTCCTTGGCAGTGAAACTGCCGATGGTGCCGAATTTGATATCGTTGGTCAGACCATAGGCCATCACGATGATAAAGGGTTTGATCTTGCCTTCTGCAATCAGGTTGTCCATAATCAGACCTGCCTTACCCTGTACGGGCCAGCTGGTCTCGTTCTCACCCCACCCATGCTGCAGATACAGAACAGGATAGCGCTCCTGCTTACCTTTCACCAGTTTGCCATAGCCATTGGGCAGATAGACGGTAGCCTCCTGCATCTTACCCTGACTCTTCGAGTAGAAGAGCACCTTCTGCATGTTACCATGAGGAATGTCTGTGCGCTCAGCATAGAAGTCCTGATCAGGAGCAGGAATCTCGATACCGCTCTCCCAACGGCAAGAGCCGAAGTAGTTGTGCGTGCCAGGATCATTGAATACGCCACCATCGATAGTCAGGTGATAGTAATGGAAGCCAGGATCCATTGGACCTTCAGTGGTTCCAACCCATACATCATCCTTGTCCTTGCGGAGAACGGTTCCGCCGCGACCACCAAGCCCCAGGCTGACGATGACCGACTTGGCATCAGGAGCCACCACGCGGAAGCGGGCATAACCCTCGCTGTTCACCTGTGGATACTCCTGTCCAGGCTGGTTCATGGGGTTGGGCACCCAGTCGTCTTTGGGTACGTACTTGTCTGCTGCAGCGTCGAAGTCGCGGATCACAGCGAGTGAACGCTTTGCCTTGAAATTCTCGTCGAAAGGCAGTGGGTGGTTGTTGACACCCAACCAAGAGTCCTTGTCGCTGAGATTCCAGAATGTGACGTTGTCAATCACGTCTGCGTGTTTTCTGAAGATACGGAACAATCTGTTATATTGGTCTTCCTGAAGTGTTTGGATATAGGGAGCCTGTGGCTTGGCCTCACCATGTGAGAACATTAGCTGTCCACCGCTCTCTGTGTTGGTACGCAGGTCGAGCTCTGTAATGTGGATGTGCTTCACGAGTTCCTTGAAACGGATGATGGCTGTGTCGAGCTGCTCCTCGTCAGGGAAGTAGATGTTGTAGTGACCCTGCATACCAATACCGTCGATGGGCACACCTGCATCCTTCATCTTCTTCACCATATTATAGATACGCTCGCGCTTGCCTTTGTCTACGCAGCTGTAATCATTGTAGAACAACAGTCCATCAGGATCTGCCTCACGTGCAAACTCGAAAGCCTTGGCGATAAACTCGTCGCCGCAGAGTTTGAAATGACGGCTCTGGCGATATGGGCTGACAGGAACCATCTTGCCATCAACAAATTCGAACGGACGACCATCATCTGCCATTGCCTCGTTCACCACGTCCCAAGCATAAACCACATCCTTATAGCGGTTTACTACTGTGTGGATATGCTCGCGCAGACGCTGGTAGAAAACTTCTTTCTTCACGGGCTTGCCCTTCTTGTCTGTAAACATCCAGTTGGCAAACTGAGAGTGCCAGCACAGACAGTGTCCACGCATCTTGATGCCGTTCTTGCGACAGAAGTTGGCGATGCTGTCGGCTAAGCCGAAATTCCACTCACCCTCTTTCGGATGGATCTCACCTGGCTTCCAAGCGTTCTCTGCGGTGACGCTGTTAAACTGTTTTTTGATAAGTTCCATCTGGGCAGGATCAGACACGTTGGTCTTGTTCACGGCTACTCCAATGGTGAAATAGTCCTTGTAGGCATCCTTCAATCCAGGGCCTGCAGCGTAGTCAATAGGACGTCCCCATTGTGCGAATGCTGATGAACTGGCAGCTACAAGTAGCGTAAGTACGAATAGAATCTTTTTCATTTTAATGTTGATATAAGTCTGTAATACAATCTTTGTTGGAATCTTTATTTGAAGAGATGTGGGATGAACTCGTTCAGGCCGCGACGCCAGGTGAGCCACTCGTGGTCAGTACCTGTCGACTCGTAATAGTTCGCGTTGATACCCATGGCCTTGAGATCGTTGACGAGTTTCTCAGTGCCGAACATCTTGTCCATTCCTTCTGTACCACTCATCATGAAGAGGTAGTGAATCTTCTTATTGAACTCGTCGGCACGCGTGAACACGCCGTCGTAGGCAGTCTTGAGGTCAAGTCCGAAGATAGCTCCGCTGAAGGTTCCCATGTACGAGAACTTGTCCATGTTCGACAGCACGATGTCGAATGTCTGGTGGCCTCCCCATGAGAGTCCGGCCATAGCGCGATGGTCACGATCCGTGAGAGTACGGAACTTCTGATCGATGGTGGGAATCAGGTCTTTGATCATCACCTCATAGAACGAGTTGCCATAGGTGCTGAATCCCTGACGGTTGTCGCCACCACGGAAGGGGGCCTTGATGTCGCCACTCTCCATGACCACGATCATGGGTACGGCCTTGCCCTGTGCGATGGCGTTGTCCATGATGTGCTGCATGTGACCCTGCTTGCTCCAGCCAGTCTCGTCCTCACCCATACCATGCTGCAAATAGAGCACAGGGTAACGCTTCTTGGCATTAGCCTTCAACTCATATTCTGCAGGGGTGTAGACCATCGCATGTCGCCACTCCTTGGTCGACTCAGCATAGTAGTACAGCGAACGCACCTGTCCTGCTGCGACGCTTGGCTGCGGACGATAGTAATCACCCTCACTGCCCTCGGGAATCTCGATGCCACCAGCCTGACGGTTACAGCCGAAGAAAGTCTCTGTGGCGGGGTCGATGAAGTTCACGCCACCAATGTTCATGAAGTAGTAGTGGAATCCTTGTACGAGTGGATCAGTGACAGCGCACCAGATGCCGTTCTCGTCGCGACGCATGTCGTATTTCTTACCACAGATGTCAACGATGGCACTGCTGGCACTGGGGGCATTCAGACGGAAGTAGGCACGTCCCTCCTTGTCAATCTTGGGGAAGTCGTTGCCAGGTATGGTGGTCTCTGCGATAAAGGCGTCTTCAGGTACGTCGAAAGGTTTCTTCACCTGATAGCCCATCAGTTCGAGCATCTTCTCACCATAACGGGTACCCAACTCACGATAGCCAGGAGCATCGAAGTGCAGCTTGTCAGGGCCGTTGGAGCATCCTGTCGAGGAGATAACATGTGCCGTGTGGATGGTCTGGGGCAGTTCCTGAATCTGTTTCATACAGCCGATGCAGACACCCTCACCGTTGGCCTGTACCACCTCACCCACGAGCAATGGTGTCTCCTCAGGCTTCAGTTGCAGGTCACCCAACATGCGGTCGTAAACCTGCTGTACCATACCAGCCCACTTGGGGTCGCCAGTATTGGTCTCACCCTGGTGCATCAGCACACCCTTGATGACACCGTCCTGCTGGGCCTTCTTGGCCAGTGTGATGAGGCGCTCATAAGGGTTATTGTCGTAGGCGGCCAGCATGGGAATCATCCATCCTGGTGCCTTCTTCACGTAGTTCTTGATGCTGTCGGGCAGGAAGCCCTTAATGTCGATACCGCCAATGGCCACGTGGATGACGCCGACGCGGATATTCTCAGGCAGCGTCTTGATCATCGTACGACCAAACCAGTCGGCAGGTGTCAGACCCGTATTCGGGCGGCAGAGTGGGGCAGAGGCTTCGCACCATTCACCCATTTTGCGACCTCGCTGAGGATCGTCAACGGCAGGCATGAGCAGGAAACGGGGACCAGGACTGGCGATGTCCTGTGCCTCAGGCTTGGCCGCTCCCTCCATGTTCGACTGTCCGAAGCAGAGGAAGATGTAGAAATTGGGATCTACTTCTGCCGCAGCTTTCGAAAACGGCAGGAACATAAGTGCTGTCAACAGCACATATTTGAGCATTTGTTTCATTGTGTAATGATAGTTTATATGGTTTCTGGGTGCAAAATTACGATATTTTCCCCACTTTGGCTTTAATAAATGTATCATATACTTCATTTTTTGTTGCAAATCTTTGGTGGTTTGCAAGAAAGTGATTACCTTTGCAAAGAAAATGTTACATACCAATAACAATGAAGTCGAAATTCATTCTAACTCTCATATTATTTAGCTTGTCAATCTGCGGTTATGCGCAGATGGGAAAATTCTTTAATCCCGACAACCAGCTATCCAGTAGTTTTGTCACACAGGTGTACCTCGATCACGATGGATTCATCTGGACGACGACGCGTGACGGTATCAATCGTTACGATGGCTACCAGTTCCGTGTGTTCCGTCGTGAGAATGAGGGTGATAAGGAATTGGCCAGCAACTACGTGAATACCATGATGCAGGACAGCAAAGGGCTCTTTTATTTTGGTATGTATGGCGCGCTGCAGACTTGGGATGGTAAGACTTTCAGTAATGTGACGATGCATGACTTCAAGGGACAGAAGGGCAGCTGTTATGCCACCTGTTTCCTGGAACGTAAGAACGGCGATGTGCTGGCAGGTACCTCCGGACTGGGTGTGATGAAGTTCGACGATGCGACCCACGCCACTCAGATAGGTGGGGCTTTGGCCGGCCTTCATACGATCAACGCCATGATTGAGGATCAGAAGGGCCGTCTGTGGATGATCAATGATGGTAAGGGCATCATCTGTTTCGATGGGAAACAGGTGAAACGCTTCTTGCAGGATCGCAGCGACCTCATCTTCGCCACCCTCTGTGAGGATCGTAATGGCGTAATCTACGTGGGAACCTCCGATGCTGGCGTCTTCAGGTTGCAGGGCGACGACTTCGTCCATATCGAGGGAACGATGTCCAAACCAGTGTCCGCCCTCTACTGCGACCACTTTGGTAGCATCATCATTGGCTATGACGGACATGGCATAGCGATTTATGAGCCGCAGAACGACCGCGTGTTGGATAACCCTTTCTTCAGCATGGAGGTCGATCTCAAGAAGAGCAAGGTCTACTCCATCATCGAGGACAACAGCGGAAACCTCTGGCTGGGCATGCTTCAGAAGGGTATCTATAAACAGCCCATCTCGTTCAAGGGGTTCAGTTATATGGGCTACAAGTTGGGCGAGCGTAATCTGTTGGGGAGTGCCTGCATTATCAGCACATTCATCGACAGTCAGCGCAGGGCCTGGGTGGGTACTGATAAGGACGGCCTCTACCTCTTCGATTCCCAACTGCGTCCGATCAAGCATTTTGTTGAGGGTGTCCCTGCCACCATCATGTCACTCGCGGAAGATACGCAGGGCCGTATCTGGGTAGGCTCCTATGGTGAGGGCTTTGGCTGGATCGATCCTGTAACCTTGAAACCCCATCCTGTGAATTTTGCTGAGGATAAGCATCTCATCGTCATGGATATTGTATGTGACCTTCAGGGACGATTGTGGCTGGCCACAATGAAATACGGTCTGATCTGTATAGATCAACAGGGTCATGTGATCAAGCAATATATGATGCAGGAGGGTGCCGACAACAACCGTCAGGTCAACAGCATTGTCAACAACTACGTCTCGCAGGTATCGCTCTCGCCAGATGGCAAGCGCATCTATGTCTCTACATCGATGGGACTCTGCTGTTTGGAAATCGAGCGCGACAGCTGGGTGAGCGCGTTTGGCGTGAACTGTCCTAATTACGGCCAGCCTGTCCGTATCGCCCGTGAGTACGATGGCTATATCTGGGTGGGCACCAACGAAGGTCTCTACTGTTACGATCTGAAAGGTAAGGTGCTGAAACAATACGACCGTGAAAGCGGACTGGCTGATAACGGTGTCTCTGCTATGGAACGTTATAAGAACGGCATGATCTGGATTGGAACGAATCATGGTCTGAGCTGCCTGAACCCCAGAACCGGCCTCTTCCAGAACTATTTTGCCGACGATGGTCTGCAGGGCAATGAGTTCAGCGACGGTGCTTCGTATGTGACCAAACACGGTACGCTGATCTTTGGCGGAACAGGTGGTATCACCTGGTTCAGGCCCGACGAGATTGCTCAGAATAAATGGGAGGCCGAGGTGCGCCTGACGAACTTCTTGGTCAATGGACAGACTGTTGTGGGTACAGACCGTTTCCATCTGAGCTATCACGACAATTCGTTCACCGTTCAGTTCTCCACGCTGACTTATGAGAATCCTGAGCACATCTCTTATCTGTATAGCATCAACGGCGAGCAGTTCATCCATATGTTGCCGGGCTCCAACGAGATTGCCTTCTCCCACATGCCTCCAGGCACCTATCGCTTCCGCGTGAAGGCCGAGCGCAATAATATCGTGACGCCCGAATTTGCCTTCACAGTGGTCGTAGCCAGCCCCTGGTATCGTTCTTCGTGGGCATACTTCATCTATACCGTCTTCTTCGCCGCCCTCCTTTGGCAGTTCATCCTGGGGCGTCGTCGCAGGGAGCAGACGCGCCGTCGTATGCAGGAGCATATCCATGCTGAGGAGCTGGGCGAGGCCAAGTTGCGCTTCTTCATGAACATCAGTCATGAGATCCGTACGCCTATGACGCTCATCGTCACCCCACTGCTCTCCTTGATCAAGAACGAGACCGATCCCCATCGCAGGGGTGTCTACGAGACCATCCGTCGTAATGCCGAGCGTATCCTAAGTCTGATCAATCAGATGATGGACCTCCGTAAGATCGACAAGGGACAGATGATGATGCGCATGACTGAGACCAATCTCGTGGATTTCATCGAGGATATCCATACCCTCTTCAAGCATCAGGCCACCTCCAAGCAGATCAGTCTCAAGTATGAGCACGACACGGATCGCCTCGATGTCTGGGTCGATCGCAAACAGTTCGACAAGGTTATCGTCAACATCCTCTCCAACGCCTTTAAGTTCACGCCTACAGGTGGTGAGATCGCTATCCGTCTGACCCACGACGCCCAGTATGCACGTATCGCCATCAGCGACAATGGCGAACAGATACCTGAGGAGAAGCTCGAGAAGATCTTCGAACGCTTCTACCAGAGCTCATCCTCTGTCAACGACCGCAATGTGGGCACTGGCATTGGTCTCGACCTGACACGCTCGCTCGTAGAGCTCCATCATGGTACCATCAAGGCCCACAACCTGGAGCAGGGGTGCGAGTTTGTGGTCACCATCCCACTTGGCAAAGCCCATCTGACGGCCGATGAACTGGTATTCGAGCAGGAGATGGCCCCCAGCGCACAGGAAACCCCGGAGATAGACGGCCTGATGGAGGAACTCGATGGCGAGGTTGTCGATCATCCTATTGGCAACGGCAAGTGCAAGCTGATGGTTGTCGAGGATGACGACGAGATCCGTGAATACCTGCAGAATGAGCTCAGCGAACAGTATCAGGTGACCGCCTGCTCCAATGGTAAGGAGGCCCTCAGCGAGGTGCTTCGCTCAGGTGCCGACCTCGTCATCAGCGACGTGATGATGCCTGAGATGGATGGTAACCAGCTCTGTGCGAAGTTGAAGATGAACCCCAATACCAACTTTATCCCTGTCATTCTGCTGACGGCCAAGAACCGCGACGAAGACAAACTCGAAGGACTTGAGACGGGTGCCGATGCCTATATCGTGAAGCCCTTCAACATGGATATCCTGCGTCGCACGATTGTCAACCTCCTGAATACCCACCGCATGCTGCGCCTGAAGTACGAGCGCAACGATGTGCTGGAGGAGCAGGTCGACGAGGTGAAGCTCAAGTCGCCTGACGAGAAGCTGCTCGACCGTATCATGCAGACTATCAACAACCATCTCGACGATTCCGACCTGAGTGTCGATATGATTGCCGACGAGGTGGGTATCAGCCGTGTCCATCTGCATCGTAAGATGAAAGAGCTCACGGGTCAGACGCCTCACGACTTCATCCGCAATATCCGTCTGAAGCGTGCTGCCTATCTGCTGTCTGGCCAGGGCGTCAATGTGACGGAGGTCATGTACGCCTGCGGATTCTCCAACTCAGCGTCGTTCTCCACCGTCTTCAAGAAATTCTACGGCGTGTCGCCACGTGAATACATGAAAGAGCACGGCTAGCGATTGCCGTGCTCTCCTTCAATATTATACTAACTCAATTAATGAAAGCTCTTCGGCGATTCCTTTCCGAAGAGGTATTGCTGCTGATACCCTCCCAGATCGATGACAATTTTCTCGAACACGATGCCAGGGTCCTGTGGATGCAGGGTCAGCGTATGGATGTCCTTTGAGGCGTCGATAGGCAGTTCCACAATCTGTTCCACGATGCGACGGGCGATGGTGGGATAGTAGATGCTATAGATGTTCTCAGGTTTCTCGTTCAGGTTGCTGTTGAAGTTCACGCTCACGGGCTGTCCGCCATCGATGGCTACGTCGAAGATGAGGCCACCCTTGTCGAGGAAATCGAGGGTCGACTTCGTCACCACGTGTACCTTCACCTTGTCAGCCTTGCCCTTCCAACGGTACTCCAGCTGGGCGTTGTCAGTCCCTGTGGTATAGGGCATCAGGGCGATGCCACTCAGGGTGCGACCCATGTAGGGGATCACTGTCCATTTCGCGTTCTGGGCGTCCGTGCGGCTGTAACTGTGCTCAGCCTCGATGCTGATGTAGCCGTTGCTCTCTGTGAACACGGGCCCTTGTGCAGGGGCTTCCACCGTCTTCAGCTCAGGGCAGACATCGGCCTTGAACCAGTCATTCCAGTCCTTATAGCTGATGTGTTTCTGCGTCATCATACCATCCCACTTGCCACCAGCGATCTCCTTGTTGTACTGCAGATTCAGCAGCGAGTCGCGCTTGAAGGCCTGGCGACAGCGCTCTGCCCAGCAGTTGGCCTCTGGATCGCCCAATGCAGCCAGCTTCAGGTTCATCGCCTGGGCATAGTACATCTCGTAGATATTGCCCATCGCCTGTACGGGGAAGAGGATTACCTGACGGTAGGCATCCCTGTATTCGGGCTTCAGAGTGATAAATTGGCGCAGGGCGCGCGTCTCGAGAGCCTGATACTCGGCTACGACCTGTGCGAACTCGTCCGTCGTGTAGGTGGTGGCATCAAGCATCTCCGAGGTGATGCGGCCGTTATACTTGCTGACGAGGTTCAGGATCGAGGCAGCCTCGCAGGCCTGCTCCTCTCCAAAGCTCTCCTTACAGAAGTCGCGTGTATGGTCGAGCAGATTGTCCACGTTGTATTGGCTGGGATTCCAGGCCATGTCCATAAACAGTTGGATGGGATATTCCATGGGCTTCAGGTCGCCCACGTTCAGGATCCACAGCTTCTGGATGCCGCCGTTGTAGGCCAGCTGCAGCTGTTCCCACATATTCTGGATGGGCGTCACGTTGATCCACTTTGTATTACGGGGCGCTCCCACGTAGTCCACGTGGTAGTAGAGTCCCCAGCCACCCTTGCGCTTCTGCTCCTCGGCCGTGGGCAGTCGTCTGACGTTGCCCCAGTTGTCGTCGCAGAGCAGGATGGTGACGTCGTCGGGCACTCTCAGTCCTGCGTCGTAGTAGTCCTGCACCTCCTTATAGAGCGCCCATATCTGAGTCGTCTCCTTGGCGGGTCGCTTGGTCACCTCCTTGATGATGCGGCGCTGGTTGTCGATGATGCTCTCCAGCAGCTTCGTGTCCGTCGTGTTGCCCATGGCCTCGTCGCCGTCACCACGCATGCCGATGGTGATGATGTCGTCAGTGCCCTTCGCGCGCTCGATACCTTCACGGAAGAAGCGGTCGAGGTTCTCCTTGTTCGTCTTGTAGTTCCAGGCGCCCCATCCCTCGCGGTTGCGGGCATACTCCTGATGGTTGCGCGCCATCGGCTCGTGGTGCGAGGTTCCCATCATCACACCCATCGCGTCGGCCGTCTTCAGGTTCTCAGGGTCGTCGGCGTAGAAGGCCCATCCCCACATGGCAGGCCACAGGTAGTTACCCTTCAGTCGCAGGATGAGCTCGAACACCTTCTCGTAGAAGCGGTGGTCGCCGAAGTCCGTGCCGAAGGTGTTCTTCACCCACGATGTCAGACAGGGCGCCTCGTCGTTGAGGAACAATCCGCGATATCTCACGGCAGGCTCACCGTCCGTGAACTCGCCTTCCTTAATATATAATAAGGTGTGATGCTCTGTAGGCACATCAGCCCAGAAGTACCAGGGCGACACGCCGATCTGTCTCGACAGCTCATAGATGCCGTAGACCGTTCCACGCTTGTCGCTGCCCGCAATCACGAGCTGTCCGTCGATGGTCTTGATGAGATATTTCTCCGTCTTACCCTTCAGGTTGCTGAGCACACCCTGCTTCACCCACTGGTCGATTTGCGGGTTCACGCCCGCGGTGCCGATGAGGATCCGAGGTCTCGCCTCACTGATGGCAGGCTTGTTGCCCGTCACCATCTCAAAGTCCTTCTGCAGGTTGGCTGCTGCCAGCTGCACGCACGAGTGCTCCTTGGCTGCGTAGCCGATGGTCACGTCTTTCAGCAGCCAACTGCCGGCTGTCTGTTCAAATGTCACGAAGGGTTCTGCTGCCATCGCAGCGCAGGTCATCACTGCTCCGATCAGAGTGAGCAGCCATCTTCTAGTTGATAATGTTAGCTTTGCCATTTTTTGTGTTATTGATTATGGTGCAAAGTTAGCTATTCTTCCATAAAAGCTCTTCTACAGATGTTTCATATGTTTTCAAATTTGTGTCATACATGAAAAATCCCGCTGTTTAAGCGGGATTCTGTGACTTTAGAACTCGAGAACGAGACTCTGTCTCGGCTTCAGTTCGATGTTCTTCGACAGGTCCACGTAGCGTCCCGTGAGGATGTCTTTCGCCTTCGAGGCCTTGCCGATCACCTCCTCGTAGCGGGCTACGTTCATTGTAGTTGGCTTCGAGGTGCCGTTGAGGACGGTGAGTGCCGTCTTGCCCTGATACTGGCGAGCCACCACGTAGACACCCTGATAGGGGAGGAACTGCGTCTGCTTGCCCTTGGTGATCACCTTGTTGCCCTGTCGCCAGTGGAGCAGTCGGCTCATCCAGGTAAACATGCTCTGCTCGGCCTTCGTGCGCCCCTCCTTCGTGAAGCAGTTGCGCTCGTCGTCGGGGAATCCGCCAGGGAAGTCCTTGCGCACGTTACCGTCCGTCACCTCCTTCGTACCGTTCATCAGCACCTCCGTACCGTAGTAGAGCTGTGGGATGCGGTTCACGGTCAGCAGCAGAGCGAGGGCCTGCTTCAGGGCAAGTGTGTCCTTGCCGTTACCCAGGAAACGGTCTGTGTCGTGGTTCTCGATAAACGCCATCACGCTCGATGGGTTCGGATACAGATAGTCGTAAACGAACGAGTTGTAGAGACGTTGCAGTCCGCTGAAGTTGCCATCTGTCTCCTCGTGCTTGGCGCTGTTCATCTTATCATAGAACGAAAAGTCCATCACCGTCTTGAGATGAGAGTTGTTCTCTGTGAGCTTTGAGTCCTTCTGCCAAGTGGCGGTATAGGCAGGCTCTGTCACCCAGGTCTCTCCCACGGTGTTGAAGTTGGGATACTCCTCGTTGAGCTCTTTCATCCACTGCGCCATGGCGTCAGCGTAGGCGTAGGGATAGGTATCCATGCGAATGCCGTCGATGCCAACGGTCTCGATCCACCAGAACGAGTTCTGTATGAGGTAGCGCAACAGGTGGGGGTTGTGCTGGTTCAGGTCGGGCATCGTGGGTACGAACCAGCCCTCAGTGGTCTCCTTCAGGTCCACTTTCGAGGCATAGGGGTCTACCACGGGTGTCAACTTGTAAGATGTCTGGAGGAAGCTGGTGCCTTGGGCATTCGAGGAGCCGTTCGACTCCTTGAGCCACTCAGGCAGGTTCAGCCAGTCTTTCGAGGGCATGTCGAGCGTCCAGGGGTGCTCAAAGCCGCTGTGGTTGAAGATCATGTCCATCACGATCTTCAGTCCCTTCTCGTGAGCCTCGTCGCAGAGTCGCTTGTAGTCCTCGTTAGATCCGAATCTTGGATCTACGCGATAGTAGTTCGTCGTCGCATAGCCGTGATAGGTCGAGAAGCCGTTGTCCGAGTCAGGTGAGTCATTCTCCATCACAGGCGTAAACCAGAGCGCTGTCACACCCAGCTCCTTGAAGTAGTCCATGTGCTCACGGATACCGTTCAGGTCGCCACCATGACGGAGGCTTGGCTTCGAACGGTCCTCCACGTAGGTACACATGCCCTTGATCTGCTTGGGGTGGTTCGCACCCTGAGCGAAGCGGTCAGGCATCAGCATATAGAGCACGTCGGCGTTGGTGAATCCCAGTCGGTCCTCGCCCTTCTTCTCGCGCGCCTTCAGCTGGAACTTTTCACTGTTCACCTTTCCCTTTTCACTTCTGAAGTTGAGTGTCATCGTTCCAGGCTGTGCATCCTTCAGATTCATGTAGACGAGCAGATAGTTGGGTGAGTCGAGGCGAACCAGACTGTCTATCTTCACTCCAGGATAGTCCGTTGTCACGTCCTTCACGTCGCGGATACCCTGTCCGTAGACCATCAGCTGCACTGTGGGGTTCTTCATCCCTACGAACCAGTCTGTGGGCTCAATTCTGTCAATCACACTTTTCTTTGCTGCACTCATTGTCATTACGTTTGCCATCAGGATGGCAGTTAAGAATAGTATTTGTTTCATATCAGTTGTGAATTATTAATGCGGATTGTTGGTCGACGACGGCTTTGTCGCCTTTGATGGTGCCGAGGCCTTGTTCGTTGATTTGGCCGTCGCAGCAGACGATGGTGTAGCAGCCCTTGGGGATGCTGACCTCGACGTCGGCCTTGTTGGCATTGAGGACGACGATGATGTCGCGCCAGTCATCGCGGCCTGCGTAGTTCTTCAGACGGTAGGCGACGACACCCTGAGGCATGTCGAGGAACTCGAGGTGCTTGCGCACGAGGTCGGCGCTGCCCAGACGGAAGGCGGGATGGTTCTTGCGCAGCTGGATGAGGCTCTTGTAATAGGCGAACACCTGCGGATACTTCGTCTTGTTGCCCCAGTCGAGGTGGTTGATCTCATCGGGCGACTCGAAACTGTTGTGAACGCCTTTCTTGTCGCGCAGCAGTTCCTCGCCACTGAGCATGAAGGGCACACCCTGGGAGGTGAAGACGGCCGTCTGTGCCAGAAGATCGAGCCGGATGAGTTCGTCCATCGTAATACCTGGGATGGAGGCCTTCAGACGGTCGACAAGACACATATCGTCGTGGCAGCTGACGTAGGAGATCATCTGCACAGGTTCGAGGGCCCAGGGATCCTTAGAGTAGTTGACCTTGGACATATCGACCTGTGGATGGGCGATGGCGCCAGCGATGCCGAACTTGATCGACTCGGACTCGTCCTTGCCACCAATCCAGCCCGTGACGGTATCGTCGGAGAAGGGACCACGGAGGGCGTCGCGGATCTCGTCGCTGAAGGCGGCAATGGCGGGCATCCTCGTGATGTTGGCCTTCATGGCGAGCTGATCCTGAGGATAGGCGCAGGTGCCTGCACTCCAGCCTTCACCATAGATGAAGATGGTGGGATCGATCTGGTCGACCATCGCGCGGATCTGGTTCATCGTCTCGATATCGTGGATGCCCATGAGGTCGAAACGGAAGCCGTCGATGTGGTACTCGTTGATCCAGTACTTGACGCTCTCGAGCATGAACTGACGCATCATGGGCTGGTCGCTGGCAGTCTCGTTGCCGCAGCCTGAGCCGTTGGAATACTGGCCGTCGGCAGTCTTACGATAAAAATAGTCAGGATAGGTGCGCTGGAAGTTGGAGTGCTCGATGTCGTAGGTGTGGTTATACACCACGTCGAGGATGACGCTGATGCCTGCGTCGTGGAGGGTCTTCACCATCTGCTTGAACTCGCGGATGCGCACCTCGGGCTGATAGGGATCCGTGGAGTAGCCGCCCTCAGGCACGTTGTAGTTCACTGGGTCGTAACCCCAGTTATACTTGTTGTCAGCGAGACGTGTCTCGTCCACAGAGCCGTAGTCGTAGCTGGGCAGGATGTGGATGGCATTGACACCAAGTTGCTTCAGGTGCTCGATGGCCCAGGGCTCTGACAGGGCGAGGAACTTGCCTGGATACTTGGCCTCAGGACGGGCGATGGAAAAGTCGCGGTGGTGCATCTCGTAGATGACGAGGTCGGCAGGCGACTTGCAGACGGGGTGGCGATCGAGGGCCCATCCCTCAGGATTGGTCTTCTCGAGGTCGATGATGGCGCCTCGCTTGCCATTGACGCCAACGGCCTTGGCAAAGACGCCAGGACACTCACCGAGGCCCACGTCGAAGGTGTAGAACTTGCCCATCAGGTCGCCACGGACAGTGGCTGTCCACTGCTCGTCGGCGGTGCGCTGCATGCGGAGGGTCTTCACGGCCTTGCCGCCAAGACCCTCCTGATAGATGCGCAGCGTGACGCGCTTGGCGTCGTTGGGGGCGAAGAGTGCAAACTGGGTCTTCTCAGGCGCATAGCTGACTTCCTGAAAAGGCTGTGCTGCCACCTTGTGGGGCAGCAGCACGGACAATAATCCTGCGAATATCAATTCCTTCATGATTTATTGGGCGATTAGTGATACGGCAAATCCACCGCCAGGGGCTTCCTTGAGCTTCAGTACGTCCTTGGCTGTTACCACCTTCTTGGTGATCGTGTAGGCCTTGGGATTGGTCTCGTAGTGGGCATCCTTGGCATCGGCATAGATGGTGCAGTTGTACTTGCGACCCTTGTCGAGGAAGTCGAGCTTGATGGCGGTCTGGTGACCGTTCTCGTCGCACTTGCCACCAATGAACCAGTTGTCAGTGCCCTTGGCCTTGCGGGCTACGGTGATGTAGTCAGCGGGCTCGGCCTCGAGGTAGATGCTCTGATCCCAGTCGCAGGCGACGTCGCGGATAAACTGGAAGGCATCGTCGTACCTCTCGTAGTTCTCAGGCAGGTCAGCAGCCATCTGCAGAGGTGAGTACATCGTCAGGTAGAGGGCCAGCGATCCAGCGATGGTGATACGTGCCCAGGAGGTGTTGTCGCTCCACTCAGAGAGCTTCGTCTCGAAGATACCTGGGGTGTAGTCCATCGGACCGCCTTGCAGACGGGTGAAGGGCAGGATACAGGTATGATCGGGATTAGATCCGCCAAAGGCCTCGTACTCTGTGCCACGGGCACTCTCGCCACCTACGAGGTTGGGCCATGTGCGGCAGAGACCTGTAGGACGGGTGGCCTCGTGAGAGTTCACCATAATATGGTGCTTGGCGGCCTCCTTGATGACGTAGAGGTAGTGGTTGTTCATCGACTGTGAGTAGTGATGGTCGCCACGTGGGATGATATCACCTACATAGCCCGTCTTCACAGCGTCGTAGCCATACTTGTTCATCAGCTCGTAGGCCTCCTTGATATGGCGCTCGTAGTTCTGGGTAGAGCTTGATGTCTCGTGGTGCATCAGGAGCTTCACACCCTTCGAGTGGGCATACTCGTTGAGCATCTTGATGTCGAAGTCGGGATAGGGCGTCACGAAGTCGAACACATCGCGTTTCCAAAGGTTTGCCCAGTCTTCCCAACCTACGTTCCATCCTTCAACCAGCACCTGGTCGAGACCGTTCTTGGCTGCAAAGTCGATGTATCGCTTCACCTTCTCG
Organism: Prevotella sp.; assembly: GCA_017443345.1. GTDB lineage: Bacteria > Bacteroidota > Bacteroidia > Bacteroidales > Bacteroidaceae > Prevotella. The sequence goes on along the minus strand of JAFSNR010000020.1, from coordinate 37,274 downwards.
TTGTTGGCACCATGGATGCCGTTAGGCTTCACCTTCGTCCAGTCGATCTGGTCGAGCTTAATGCTGGGATAGTCGTTGGTGTAGTTCCAAGAGCTCTTACCTACAATCATCTCCCACCATACACCACAGTACTTCGTGGGATGGATCCAAGAGGTGTCCTCGATCTTACAAGGCTCGTTGAGGTTGAGGATGAGGTTGTTGGAGAGCATGTCTCGGGCATCGTCGCTGACCATCACCGTGCGCCAGGGAGTCTCACAAGGTGTCTGCATGGCACCCTTCAGACCAGTAGCGTCAGGTGTGAGATGGCTCACGAACGTGAAAGGCTTTGGCAGTGGATAGGGCGTAGCCTTGGGGTGAGGGGTATAGGCATTCGTAAAGCCCATCAGCTCTTCTGAGAGATGCTTGGTCTCTGTATCGACGAGCTCGAGATGCATCGTCGCATAGTCGAGACAGGCAGCCTCGTGGATGTTGATATACAGCCCATCGTCGCTCTTCATCTGGAGAGATGTCTGCACACCAGTCTCAGAGAACACGGCTACTGAGGAGTTGTACCAGTTGACGGCCTCCTTGAAACGTTGGCGGATGCCTGAAAGCTTCGTTTCCTGGGTGACCTGCTCCTGCGTGTCGTAGTCGCCTGGGAGCCACCATGCCTTGTGGTCGCCAGCCATCGCAAACTCAGAGCGCTCTTCCTTGATGATGAAGTAGTTCAGCTCTTTCTGCTGGGGGAACTCGTAACGGAATCCGATGCCCTCGTCGTAGACGCGGAAACGGATGATGATGGTGCGCTTCGAGGCTTTCTGCTCCAAGGTCGCAGCCAGCTCGTTGTAGTGGTTACGGATGTCCTTGGTCTCGCCCCATACGGGTTGCCAGGTCTCATCGAAGGTAGAGACATCTTCCTTGGCGATGGTGAACCCATCCATCAGGTCAGTCTCATTGGTCCACTTTGAAGAGTGACGATCCTTAGCCAGTTCGAGACCCAGGTGTGAAGGTTTCACAACCTCACGGCCCTTGTAGGTCATCTCGTAGACGGGTCGTCCTGTGTTATCCACTGAAAACTTCAGTTCAATGTTGCCATTCGGCGATTTCACACTGCCTGCCCATACCATCATCGGCATCATTAGCAGGCTGTAAACTGTAAACCGTAAACTGTAAACGAACTTTTTCATTTTCTTCCACTTTGTATAATTAATGTGCTGATTTCGTTGTTCAGGTCATCGGCAGCGAGCAGCTGTTCGATGGTCAGGTGCATGCGATAGCGCCAGTAGTGACGCGGATTGGCAGGGATGTTGATGCGCTCGGCATTGGCATCGGGCAGACGGTATTTGTCGTCGATGCTCATCCAGTCCTGGAAGGAGATGAGGCAGAGCATCGAGGGCGACGTCAGGTGACGGCTTACGATGTCCTTAGCCAACCAGTCGGGCAGTGGGTGGGGGGCAGGGCCTCCACGATAGAGCATCGAGTTGAAGTAGCTCTGTGTGCGCTCCTCGTCCTCATCCCACCATTGGCGCAGGGTGGCCATGTCGTGGGTAGAGATGGTGTCGACACTGCGGTAGGGGTTGCGCGAGAGGTGTCCGAATCGTGTGGTCGGATCCTTGGGCATCGACTGGATCTCGAGCGAGAGGATGCGCAGTTCGTTCATCACCCAGGGCACGCAGTCGGGCACCATGCCGAGGTCCTCTGCACAAACGAGCATGCGGGTGGCCTGCGTCAGCTTGGGCAGCTTCTTCATCGCCTCAGTATACCAGAACTGGTTGTTGCGACGGTAGAAGTAGTCGTTGTAGAGCTGGTTGAAGCGGAACTTCTGATCATCGTTGAGCTGGGTGTAGACCTCCTGATACTGGACGGCGATACGTGGGTGCCAGCGATCGCTGCGCTTATGATCGACGAGGAACAAACCTTCGTTGAACTCTACGCCGTAGGCCTGAATCTCCTCCACGCTCATGCCGAGGGCCGGTGAGAACTGTCCCATCAAGCCTGACTTATGGGGCATGGGGATCTCCCAGATGCGGAAGAAGCCCAGCACGTGGTCGATGCGATAGGCGTCGAAGTATTCGGACATCTTACGGAAGCGGCGAACCCACCACTGACAGCCGTCCTCGAGCATCGTGTCCCAGTTGTAGGTGGGGAATCCCCAGTTCTGTCCGTCAGCTGAGAAGGCATCAGGTGGCGCACCTGCCTGTCCGTTCAGGTTGAAGTACCTGGGCTCTACCCAAGCCTCTACACCGTCGCGGCTGATGCCAATGGGGATGTCGCCCTTCAGGATGACGCGCTGCTTGCGGGCATAGGCGTGGGCGGCACGCATCTGCTTATCGAGGTTGAACTGTACAAAGTACCAGAATGCCACCTCTTTATATATCTTAGTGGTTGATTTCGACATGGCCTCGCGCTCCTTCGCAGTGAAGGTCTTGTGATCGGGCCACTCCGTGAAGGCTGGTGTGCCGTAGAGGTCGCGATAGTGGCAGAAGGCGGCATAGGGCACGAGCCACTCCTTGTTCTGCTCGAAGAACAACTTGAAGGCTTCTGTCTTCATCATCTTACTGCCTTCCTGGGCGTAGAGCTCGCGCAGATAGGCCATCTTCGCGTTGTTCATACGCTCGTAGTCGATCTGAGGCAGGGCGTTGAGCTCCTTCTGCAGGGCGTCGTAGTAGGCCTTACGTTCCTGGTCCTTCAGCTGTGGCAGCTGACGGAAGTCTGTATACTGCGGATGCAGGGCGTAGATGCTGATGGAGTTGTAGGGATAGCTGTCTTGCCATGTGAACGTCATGTTCGTATCGTTGATGGGCAGTACCTGGAGCACGCGTTGTCTGGTCTTGGCACACCAGTCGATCATCTTCTGCAGATCGCCGAAGTCGCCCACGCCGAAACTGCCCTCACTGCGCAGCGAAAAGATAGGGATGACCGTTCCTGCACCCTTCCAGGGATAGACGGGGAAGAAGGCCTGTGACAGCTCGTATACCACGACCTCGCCCTGTTCGAGCTTGGGGATCTTCACGGTGCGGTTCATGCCGTTCTCCCAGAGAGGTGTCACGTCGATCTCCTCGTCGAGCGAGACAAACTTGAACTCGATGGTATCAGGCAGCTTGTCAGCATCGAGGGTGATGACCCACTCGTTGTTCTCATGCTCAGCCATATTCAGGGCGCGCTTGGCCTCCCAGTCACCCAGGGCCTCACCACCGCCAATAACGGCCAGTCGCTCGTTCCAGCGCAGCTGTGGGGCGCGCACCTTCAGGCGTACCGTCTTGCCGTAGGCTGTCTCCTCACTCATGTGACGCTCGCGGGCAGCCACACACTCCGTAAAGGCCGAGGAGTAGAGGTAAGAGTCCTCCGGGATGTCGATCCAGTGGTCGTACACTGTGTAGCGGGCACCCTTGGTTGCGACGAACTCCAGTCTGTGGGGTTCCGTCAGCCACTCGCAGCGTGTCTGTTCGTCACCTCTCATCACACTGTAGAAGTAGTCGATATGTGTCTTGGTCTTCACGGCCTTACTCAGCTCGCACAACCAGTGATAGCCGTCGAGGGTTGTCATCTTGTGCTGCTCTGTCTTACCATCCGTCAGGATGTTCAATGCCAGTTCTTCTCCGAAGGTAGTCTGGTATTCAAGATTGAAAGCGATTCTCATATATCTTTTGCCTTTAGTTATTATTACTGTTTGTGCAAAGATACGAAGAATTCACTTCCGATGTTCTCTCAATCCTCAGAGATTAAGCCTTTTGCCCATGCAAACGTTTGCACCTATGGGGATAAAAAAAGCGCTGCAAGCGAGGGCTTGCAGCACTTGGTGCTTCCTGCTGAGAGAGCTTGTACCCAGAGCCGGGGTCGAACCGGCACGGGTTGCCCCACTGGTGTTTGAGACCAGCGCGTCTACCGATTCCGCCATCTGGGCTTGATACGTGCGCAACTTGATTCTCAACTGAAAGCGGGTGCAAAGGTACTACATTTTTTTGAATTGACAAAGGTTTTTATAAAAAACTTGAAAATATTTGCATGTATCATATATTATGCGTATCTTCGCACACAAATATTACCAATACCCGTGAAATGGAAACTACAGACAAGAAAAACTACTGTGTGATACTGGCAGGTGGCCGTGGAAGACGGTTATGGCCAGTGAGCCGCGAGAATTATCCCAAGCAGTTTGTTGATCTTTTCGGAACAGGAAGGACACAACTTCAGGCAACGTTCGATCGCTTTGCCAAACTGCTACCCAAGGAGAATATATATATATGTACGTGTAAGGAGTATTTCCAGCTGGTGACGGAACAGCTCCCTGAGACGCCTGAGGCCAATATCATCGTGGAGCCTATCCATAGGAATACGGCTCCCAGCGTGGCTTGGGCTGCGATGCGTATCCTGCGACAGAACCCTGAGGCGAATATCATTGTCTCTCCCTCCGACCAGTTGATCCTCGACGAGTCAGCGTTTGCGCACAGCATGGATGTGGGCATCGGTTATGTCTCAGAGAACGACGTGCTGCTGGCGATGGGAGTCAAGCCCACGCGCCCAGAGCCTGGCTATGGTTACATCCAGTTGGGCGATCTCAGTTGTAAGCCTGAGGTGTATAAGGTGAAGTCGTTCACGGAGAAGCCCGAGCGCGATTTCGCGAAGATGTTCATGGAGAGTGGTGAGTTCTATTGGAACACGGGTGTATTCATTTCCAATGCCCGTCATCTGCTCAATACCTTCGAGTACGTGTTCCCACCAGTACTCAGGACCCTGCGTTACGACAGGCCCGACTTCACTTCCATGGAGGAAATGGCTTATGTGGCAGAGAACTATCCCCGCTATCCGAATCTTTCGCTCGACTATGCCATCCTCGAGCAGACGCGCGATGTGTATGTGATGAAGTGCGACTTCGGATGGGCCGATCTTGGTACGTGGCACGCCATCTACGAGGTGATGAGCAAGGTGAAGGACGATAATGTGGTGATAGGCTCAGAGGTGATGCTCGAGGACTGTCATAACAACATCATCCGCCTGCCTAAGGGCAAGCTGGGCGTCTTCAACGGCCTCGAGGGCTACATCGTGGCCGAGGAGGGCGACGTACTGATGATCTGCAAGAAGAGCGACAACAGCTCGATGGTGAAGAAATACGTGAATGAAGTAAGGATCAAATACGGCGATGAGTTTGTGTAATCACACAAACTCATCACGTATCTTCTTGGCAATTTCCTGAAACTCCTCTGGTGTAAGCTTCAGTTTCTCACGACGGAAATCCACATCCTGCTCCGACTGCATAGGAATCAGGTGGATATGGGCGTGGGGCACTTCGAGACCGAGCACCACCTCGGCCACCTTCTTACAAGGGAATGCCTTGCCAATGGCCTTGGCCACGCGCTTGGCAAACACCTGGAACTCGGCAATCTCATCATCCTCCATATCGAAGATGTAGTCCACTTCGCGGCGTGGAATCACAAGGGTGTGACCCTTCACCAGCGGATTGATGTCGAGGAATGCGTAGAACTTCTCGTTCTCTGCGCACTTGTAGCTGGGAATCTCACCAGCAGCAATCTTACTGAAAATATCCATATTATCCTACTGTGATTTTGTCGATACGCAGTTTGATCGTGCCACGAGGAATCTTCACCTCTACCTCGTCACCTACCTTGTGGTTCAGCAGACCCTGGGCAATGGGAGTCTTGATGGAGATCTTACCCTCACGCAGGTTAGCCTCACTCTCGCTGACGATGGTGTAGGTCATCTTGGCCTTGTTGGCCAGATTGGTCATCTCCACCTTCGACAGGATCTGTACGGCGTCCGTACTCAGACGGCTGGTGTCTACCACCTTGGCCTCCGCGATGGTCTCCTTCAGACGGTTGATCTTGTCCTCGAGATGTGCCTGTGCTTCCTTGGCGGCATCATATTCAGAATTCTCACTCAGGTCGCCCTTCTCGCGAGCCTCTGCAATGGCTGCTGAGGCTTTGGGGCGCTCAACGCTCTCAAGGCGTTTCAGTTCGGCTATCAGTTTGTCGTAGCCTTCTTGTGACATGTAAGCCATAGTTATTCTCTATTTATTGTTCTTATTTTAACTTGTTCGTTAGACAGACATAAAACAAAGAATTCCGACAAAATCGTCGTGTCGGAATCCTCGCTTCTAATATGTCTTATCCTTACTTAATCTGCTGCAAAGGTAAGCATTATTTCCGAATTGAACAAATCTTTTTTGCTAAAAAATACAAAACGCCATAGATGACAGCCGCTGAGATCCAGCCAGCAAACACGTCGACGGCGTAGTGGGCGCGCAGGTAGACGGTGGCGAAGCACATTAGCGTGAGCAGTACCAGTGAGAGGATGATGAGCGCCTTGTTGCGTGTATGCCATGCGAGCAAAGTCAGGATCGTGGTGATACCCACATGACTGCTGGGGAAGGCAGCTGTTGGGCGTTCACCTGATTCGTGGGCGGCCTCCACAGCATGGTGGAAGAATCCGTCGCTAAAGCCAGGGATGGGCAGACACTCCTGATGGGTGGCAAAATAATGTCCCACATCAGGGAACACGCCCTTCGCAATCTGGTCCATACCAGCAGCGAGATAGTAATATTGCGGGCCTGTCACAGGCAGGAAGTCGAAGATGAGGTAGTAGATGAAGAACGCGCCGATGATGATGAACGTCGCACGCTCGAACTCTTGTTGGCGGCAGAATAAATAGAAGAGTGTGATGACGGCTATCAGGGGATAATAGCTCGAATAGCTCATCATCATCAGTTCACTGAACCACTTACTCGGCATCGCCTCACAGAACAGCAGGGCAGGCTGGAAGCCGAAGAGCTGTTGCTCCCACGAGGCAAAGAGATGGTCGAGGTTGGGGAAGATACGGTTGATATCATATGTGTCAGGATACCACCATGACAGCAGGAACAGATGCAATGCAATCCTGCAGAACATCGTGAAGCCGCAGGGCACCATCCTGTAGACACCCCACAGGGCTGCAATGGACATGAGGACGCGGAAACGCCCCCAAAGCATCTCCTCTGCGTTGTCCATCTTCGTGAATGTAAAGAGGATCACGAGCGTTGTCAGCAGCATGTAGCCGATGACAATCCACTCCACAGCAATCAGCCCCTTCCGCGGGTTCTTTTCTATTTTAAAAAAATACTTCATTCTTCACTTCTCACTTTTCACCTTTCACTACTCACAGCCACCCGTGTTCTTGGTACCATTTGATGGTCCGTTTCACACCCTCGTCAAGCATCACCTTGGGTTGGTAGCCCAGTTCCTTGCGGGCAGGCTCGATGTCACAACGCCAGTTGCGCTGACGCAGGATGTTGTATTTGTCATTGTTCAAAGCTGTCACCTTGCCCGTCATGCGTCCTGTATACTCGCCGCAGAAGGTCACGATGCGGAGCACCCACTCAGGCACCGTCAACCGTATCCACCAAGGACGCCCCAGCTCCTCATGGATGAGTTTGCTGAAGGTGGCACTCTGGTATACCTGTCCGTCGGAGAGGAAGTACTTCCGTCCGTTCTCACCATTCTCGAGGGCGAGAAAGATGGCCTGTACCACATCTTCCACATAGACGAAGGTGATGTCCTGCTGACGATAGCCCACAGCGAAGTCGCTGTGTTGCTTGATGCTCTTCGCCATGATGTAGTAGTCCTTCTCCTTGGGTCCGTAGACGCCCGTAGGCCTCAATATAATATAAGGTATATGCGAACCAAGCGAGTCGAGATACTGTTCTGCTGCCAGTTTGCTGCGTCCGTACTCGGTATTGGGCTGAGGCACGTCGCTCTCACGAATCTCCTCATAGGGCTGTTGTTCCCTGATGGCGCCAAACACGCTGAGGCTGCTGACGAACACCAGTCGCTTCAGGGGCATCCCCGTCTCTATCAGGGCGTCCACGAGGTTCTTCGTCCCCTCCGTGTTGATCCGTCTGAAGTCGGCCTTGTTCAGACACTTCGTCACGCCAGCGGCATGTACCACGTAGTCGAAGGCCTGGTCCTTCAGCTGTTCCACCAGCTGCGCCTTTGACGAGAGGTTCAGCTCGATGAAGTTGATGCGTTCGTCCTTCAGCCATTCCCTCGAACTGCTTTTGCGCACGGCAGCCCATGTGTCGAAGCCCCTGCGAAGGGCCTCTTCCACGATAAATGAGCCTATAAATCCGCTCGCACCAGTGATTAATATCTTCATTTTTGTTAATTTTGGGTGCAAAGATACGAAACTTTTCACTTTTCACTGTTCACTTTTCACTTTTTTTTGTATCTTTGCCCCAAAGATAACAAAAAATATAAAACTATGGGAAAGAAGAAAGGTGGAAAACGGCTGGGTAAGAAGCAGGTCAGCGAATTGTTGCAGAACCTCTTCCAGCATCATCCCAACGAGACATTCTCGTTGAAGCAGATATTCAAGGTACTTAAGTTCGACACCCATCCGCTGAAGATGCTCGCCATCGATACGATGGAGGAGATGGCGTGGGACGATTTTCTCTCGAAGGTGGGCGACAATGCCTATCGTCTGAATCAGAAGACACAGGTACAGGAAGGCACGTTCCGTCGTAAGGCCAACGGGCGCAACTCGTTCCTGCCCGACGATGGCGGCACCCCCGTGTTCGTGGCCGAGCGCAATTCTATGTCGGCGATGGATGGCGATCGTGTGAAGGTGTCCTATATGGCCCGTCGTGACAAGCACATCAAGGAGGCGATGGTCATCGAGATTGTCAAGCGCGCCCATGACACCATCGTGGGTAAGCTGCGCGTCGAGAAGGACTGGGCCTTCCTCATCACCCAGGACTCCACTTTCGTCCACGACATCATCATCCCCAAGCGCAAGCTGAAGGGCGGTAAGACTGACGATAAGGCCGTCGTGAAGGTCGTACAGTGGCCCGATGCCGAACATAAGAACATCATCGGCTCCGTTGTCGATATCCTTGGCAAGACGGGTGAGAACAATGCTGAGATGCACGCCATCCTCGCGCAGTACAACCTGCCCTACAGATATCCTAAGAATGTCGAGGATGCCGCTGAGAAGATCGATCCAGGCATCACACCTCAGGAGATAGCCCGTCGTGAGGACATGCGTGATGTCTTCACTTGTACCATCGACCCCAAGGATGCCAAGGACTTCGATGATGCCCTCAGCATTCGAGAAATAGTAAATGGTAAATCGTCAAATAGTAAATTATATGAAGTGGGTGTGCATATCGCCGACGTCTCCCACTATGTGCGCGAAGGCTCCACGATCGACAAAGAAGCCTATAACCGTGCCACGAGCATCTACCTCGTCGACCGCACCATCCCCATGCTCCCCGAGCGCCTCTGTAACTTCATCTGCTCCCTCCGTCCCGACGAGGAGAAACTTTGTTACAGCGTCATCTTCCAGATGGACGACGAGGCCAACATCAAGTCCTGGCACCTCGCCCATACCGTCATCCGTAGCGATCGCCGCTATGCCTACGAGGAGGTGCAGCAGATCCTGGAGGATAATGGTGTGAAGGACGGCACAGGTGAGCCTGCGCCCCCTGCCACGAAGAAGAATCCCTATAAGGGTGAACACGCTGCCGAACTCATCAAGCTCGATGCCCTCGCCAAGAAACTCCGTGCCGCCCGCTTCAAGAACGGCTCCGTGAAGTTCGACCGCGAAGAACTCCATTTCGACATCGACGAGACTGGGAAGCCCATCAAGGCCTACTTCAAGATGTCGAAGGATGCCAACAAACTCATCGAGGAATTCATGCTGCTGGCCAATAAGACGGTGGCTGAGTCCATAGGCCGTGTGAAGAAGGGCGGCAAGGCCAAGACGCTGCCCTATCGTATCCACGACCAGCCCGATCCCCAGAAGCTCGAGAACCTGCGCCAGTTCGTGGCCAAGTTCGGCTATAAGGTTAAGACCAGCGGCACGAAGGGCGCCATCACGAAGTCGCTCAACGCCCTGATGAGCGATGCCGAGGGCACCCGCGAGCAGAACGCCATCGAGACTGTAGCCCTGCGCGCCATGATGAAGGCCAAGTACAGCGTTCACAACATCGGACACTACGGCCTCGCCTTCGACTACTACACCCATTTCACCTCGCCCATCCGCCGCTATCCCGACATGATGGTTCATCGCCTGCTCACGAAGTATCAGGACGGTGGGCGCTCAGCCAACAAGGACAAGTACGAGGAGTACTGCGAGCACTGCAGCGACATGGAGCAAATCTCCCAGAATGCCGAGCGCGACTCCATCAAGTACAAGATGGTCGAGTTCATGGAAGATAAGATAGGCAACACCTACGACGCCCACATCAGCGGCATCACGTCCTATGGCATCTATGCCCAGATCGACGAGAACCACTGCGAGGGCATGATCCCCATCCGCGACCTGGGCGACGACTACTACGACTTCGACGAGAAGAACTACATGATCGTAGGCCGCCGTCACCACACGAAGTACCAGCTCGGCGATCCCATCCGCATTCAGGTCGCCCGCGCCAATCTCGAGCGCAAACAGCTCGACTTCACCCTCGCCGAATAAACAATCATCCCTGCCAGCCTCGGCAGGGATGATTGTTTATCTTTCCAACTTGTATTCACGTTTTGAGTTTTCATACCCCCAAGTAATCAGGAGCTCCTTTCCACCTGGTTTAATATATACTAAGCATGGGGAATATTCGGGATATCCATCAGGATGTTGGTCGCGATGAATACAGTGACACCCCTTGTGTCTGATATTATAGAAAGTGTAGATGCCATTGCCACGCGCATGTACGCGATAGCTCACAGTTGCGTTAGGCTTTGTCTCCCATTCGTGTATTACTGTTGCTAGGTCTGCTGTCCCAACGGGGGAAATGGTGTCGCTTTCGATCACCGTATCATAAAACACGATGGTGCTTCCCGTTTCCTCATTACGATATGTTTTACCATAATGCGGACGCTCATCGGACCCGTCTACAGGAAGATCCACCTTGAATATTTCTTCCTCTCCGTCCTGATGGGCCAGTTCCTTTCCAGACATGGCATGGCCCTCACTACTGTTCAGGATAGAGCTAAGGTGCAAGACGGCATTTTTCTCTCGTGACATAGGATACCCATTCTTTGCAGAATGTACATAATGAGCCTGCATATTTGCGTGGAATACATGTTGAGAGGCTGCGTAGCCACGAGTCGTCATGATACTGTCAGCACCAGGATAGACATACAATAAGACGCGGCTCCATATTCTTCTGGTCGTGCTGTCGCTTGTTTCCGGCATATAATATAGTGCATAAACACCCTTGCCACGAGATTGAACGTATTTGGTATATGATGGCGCAGAAGTGCCATTCCCAAATGACACCTCACCTGCAGTCTTCTGTTCAATCGTCACGGTTCCTATACTGAAATCAGCATCATCAGTTGACATGGAAAAAAACATTTTTGAGCCAGTGGCAGGATTCACATAGGGTTTATCCTCCAATGGACGCTCGTCAGTGTCAGTAAGCGGAAAATGGATGTCAAACCCTTTGATACGGTAATTATAGGTGTTGATGGAATCCAACAATTGAGAGATAGACATGGTTGGACCATTACCATTGTTTAGCAAATCTCCAAGAATGTTCATCTGAGTTGTCCCTGCAGGATCGCATCCCGTTAACAATAACACGAACAGCAACGCTGCCTCCCAAGAGTGTATATATCTGTTATTCATATGATTTTTATGTATTTTGATTGCAAATATATAAAAATAACTAATGTAGTCTCACTTTTTTAAATGTTTTTTGGGATTTTTGGAAATAAAACACTATCTTTGTACGCAAATATATGCCATTCGCGTACAGCAATAATTTATAAACTTAAGAATATGGATACAACAATCAACCTCAACCCCAACGGACAATTGGAAAGTCCTGATTACAGCGGTGAGAGAGTCCGTCTGTGTACAGATGGGAAATACCGTTGGACTTACCCTATGAACATGATGACTAACCCGAGTGTCTTTATCACCATCTGTAAGATCTTCGGTGGTATAGGCGCTGTGGCTTTCATTCTCACCTACATCAGCGATATCTTCCGTGGTGATTTTTCCAACATCATCGAGGACCTGAAGTGGTGGGGTGTCGCTATCCTCGTGTTTCTTGTCATCGCTGGCATTTCCTACCTGATAGTAGCCGCCCAGTATGGTGGGAAATACATCGTGCAGTTCACGATGGATGAGAACGGCATTAAGCACGAGCAGGTTCCTGCCCAGCAAGAGAAAGCCATTAAGATGGGCGGAGTGCTTACAGGAGTGGGTATCTTGACAGGTCGCCCAGGTAGCATGGGACAAGGCTTGCTAGTTGCCAGCCATACCGTATTGACGTCTGATTTCAAGACGGTGAAGAGCGTCAAGCCCCAGCGCCGATGGAATACCATCAAGGTCAACGAGACCCTTAACAAAAACCAGATCTACACGACGAAAGAAGATTTTGAGTTTGTGCTGGACTATATCCGCGATCATTGCCCAAAAGTAAATTAAGACGTTCAAAAACCCTCATATACAATGAAGTTCTGTATACATTGCGGGTCTCAACTTTCCGATGAAGCCCAGTTCTGTACTAATTGTGGTGCCAAGACAGGCCCTTCCGAGACACTTGGTACTATCAAGGCTCCCGATTCTGAAGGCGAGTTCGTTCTAGCTACCTGGAGTGAGCCGTCCAATGATCAACCTGCAGAAAGGAAGGAAAGGGTACCTAAGAAGCAGGCCCCCAAGAAATCTGTAGAGCCGAAGGAAAAGTCAAAGAACAGAGGCTGCTTCGGATACATTCTCCTCTTTGGCAAGGTGCTTCTCATCGCCGTTGGCTCAGTATTCCTTCTGGTCCTCGCCATAGAATATTTTTCGGATGATGAGCCTGACTCCCCAAAATACGAGCAAAAACAATCTCCCACCAAGTCTTCAGTCTTCCCCGAGGCAGAAAATCTTGATGGGTCTGACAACGTTGAATCTGCTAAGGATGATGAAATAATAGATTTGGAGAAAATGGCACCTGAAGATGCTATAGCTTTGTGTGAGGATGCTCTACAGCAAACCAAGGCAGAGTTGAAGGAAGAGCTCAACAAAGGAGACGATGCTAATGAGGAAAAAATAGAAATGCTTCGCTTTGACATAGAATTATATCAGAATAGAATCAAGAAATATAGACAACAATTACAAAACGATTAAAAAACGACATAAACTATGAAGTACTGTTATAAGTGTGGGACCCAGCTCCCCGACGAAGCAAATTTCTGTGAGAAATGTGGTGCACCCCAGCAGGCTGCAAGCCAAGCCTCAGCACCACGACAGGAGGAGAAGAAGATCCGTCAGGAAGAGAAGAAGGTTAAGAAGTCATTAGGAGAAAAAATGATGGATAACTTTCACACCAATATGGAATTACAGAAACAACGCAGGGCGAATTTCAAGTGGTGGTATTGGGTTATTATAGCTGCAGCATTGGCTTACATTTTTAATATGTGATGATGAAAATACGTTCTGTCATATTGCTGTTGACGGGGATATTTGCTTGCATCCCTGCTTCAGCCCAGGAGAAAGACCGAGGCTATTGGTCGCTCACCGAATCAAAGGTGCTCTATGAGGGTGAACGATCCATAGGCGACAAGACTGGTATTATCGGCGGCTCGAATGGGAAAGCCCAGTTCAGGATACTGCACGAGAAGCATACGCCCTTCAAGGCGGATGGTACCTATTCCGTCAGCCAACGCGAAGGAGTGACGAGAATCAACATCGGTGGCAAAAGTGCAAGCGACCAGAGATACATCCACACGCTGCAGGTTTCATGGTCTCGCCCGCCCGAGTACGTCAAGGTTGGCGAAGAGAACAAAATTAGTATAGACGTAAGAGCACTATTGGATGGTCAGGACTACAGCCCGGAGCTCCTGGCCAGAGATCTTGATGCTAAAGTGAAGTCAACGCTGAACGGTAAGGAAAAGGAATATAGTGCACGAAAACTGGGCCTCGGTACGAAAGAGAGTTACACCACTGAGCTCAGCGTGTCGATCATGCCCGAGTTCACTATTCGTAATACGGTCTTCGGCTTTGACATGATGAATCGCAGTCTATCCTCCAGCAACTCTATCGAGGAGTATGAGAGCACGCTGGAGCGTGTAGCCCAGAACACTGGAGCTGGTGAAGACGAGGTGGCCGAAGTCTTCAAGAAGGCTTACGCTAATAATCAGTATTCTACTGAATGGGACTGTAGCGTGTCTGACAAGTCTAAGGCTCGTCTGAGCTGTCAGGACGCGTGGGAACAGCATCTCCCACTAGGCAAGGAGTCGTGTCTGATGGTCTCCGTGAACACCACCTTTTCCAGCACCAGCAGCAACCCTTATAAATCTTCAAGTTCGTCTTCATATACCATTTGCCAGTTTTACCTCTACAAATATTATCCTAATGGGGGTGATGTAGAAAAAACAGTGCGTGCCGATGACGATGACGCTTGGAAAACCAATGGCGATGAAGGTGGTGAAAGTGAGGGTACTACCCTGCCACCATGGGTTATCCCTACTGCCGTTGGAACCATTGTCGGCGGAATCGGTTACAAAATAGTCAAGAAGAGGCGCAGGAAAAAAGATGAGGAGGATCCTGATCCGAATGACCCGAATAATCCAAATGATGACGATGATGAAGACGATGATGAGCCCAAGAAGCCCAGCACGTATAAGATGATCCTCTACAAGAACTTTGGCAGCACGCTGACGGTGGGCGATGAGCCGCAGATGGTTGGCGCACGTATCGAGGAGATCACAGCCGAAGGCAAGAAGATTAAACGGCACGATCTGACACAACAGATCGAGATAGAGCAGGGCAACCATCTCAGGATTGTCGAGACTGGAATGGTTGATAAATACAAAGCCGCCTACATCACGGCTGACGAGTACCCCAAGGAGGAACCTCATGAGGGTGACGTTTGGTTCATCTTCCGTTCACTTAACGGTGCGCTGAAGAATAAGGTGGTCTTTAAGATCGAGAAGAGCGAGATTATCTTTGGACAGGATAACCTGACGATACCTTCTGGCTACGAGAAGGAAGTGAGGTTGCCATTCGTGGCAGTAGGCTTCGACGGATCGAAGGAGATCACAGCTCGGATAGTTCCTTCTGATGGTAACGAGGAACTGGCGAACACCTATTCCGTAGAGGTGGAATGGAGTGAGAAGGATCGTTTGCACTACGCTATCATCCGCGACTTGAAGCCTGCTGGAAAACTGGCAGGCAAATACGAGCGTCACCAACTGGAGATAGAGGTTCCAAGCAAAGTGGGCGAGCCGATCAAGGGAACATTAGACGTGCGCCGCTTCCACATGGGACTCGCCCTCCACGTGGGCGACATCGGGTGCTATATCGAACCGTATGATTCAGGAAAGCACAAGTCAAGACGCTTCGCCTTCATGGGGCCTGAGGGCAGGACCTTCGTACCTGCTGAGACGTTGGCAAGCATTGTCCTTTATGAATACGACGAGGCAGAACATAAGGTGCTGCAGCTGGCCCCCGTGCTCACAGGATGTAAGTGGAAGGCCTTCAATGATGAGAAGCAACAGCTGGTAGATAAGCTGGGTCTGCAGTGCGAGCTGACTGAGGAATTGGGCGACAAAGGCGGGCGCGAAGCAGTGTTCCGCTGTTGCCGCTGTTCACTCGATGCCCCACAGCGTATTGAGGCCATCGTGCAGTTAGCGGCCAGCCATCTGGACCGCGAATACACCTCAGAGACCAAGGTACTGCTATGCTCGCAGCCCATCAGGCATTTCGGCAGTCTTGATGATGAGATGGCAGCCTTAAAGCAAGATGAACATGTTACTGAACGTCTCCTACATATCCAGAAAGCCATCTATGAACAGGGACTCTACGAGAAGTTATTCCCACTGGAGAAATTCATTGACGTGATGCTCGAAGGCTACAAGCCTGAATATGGTTACGATCCAGCACAGGTGAAACGCGTCCGCGATCTCTACACAGGCGTGCTCTCTGGTCGCATCGAGGGCGCCAACGGTCAGGCTGCGAAGCCCATGACACTTGCTGAGGAAGTGGGACTGTTCCTGGAAGTGTTTATCACCAACTCCAAAAAGGTGGAAGAGTCGATGGGCTTCTTCACTAGAATGGTTGTAGGTGTCGCTACCATGGGCTGCTCTGAAGCGGTCTTTACCGGTCTGGAAGTCGTCAGCAACATGAAGGAGTATGTCGATAATGGCGGCGATAGTATCTGGGGCGGCTTCTACGTCGGTGCGAAAGTGGTGGTGCGTGAGTATATCACCGAGAAGGTTACCATGGGTGCCATGAATAAACTCAGTGATGTAGCGAAGAAGGCAGGACTCACACCCGACGCCATAAAGAAAGGCGCGATGGAGATGGTGGAAGAAGGCAAGGGCTATCTCAATACCATCAAGGGTAAGGTGATGAAGAATGCCATTAACGACTCGACCGAAGCCACAGGCCGTGCTGTCTCCAAGAGTAAGATGATCAAGGAAATGGCAAAAGCCCAACCGTTGACAAAGGCCGAGAAGGAGCTGATGCAGATTTCTGAGTTCGGATTAGAACATGCCAAGGAACAGGTGCGCGACCTGCAGGCAGCCGTTGACCTCTATCGCATGAATCCTCACGGACCAGGCAATAAGGAGATGCTGAACAAACTTATCCTTGATGTGCAGCAGAACAAGCAAGCTATGTATTTGCTGAAAGAGGCTGATAGTTCGCTGAACTATGTTCGTTCAGAGTTCAACAACACGCTTGAGACCATCTATAAAGAGACTGATGAAGCCGTGAAGAAGAAACTGGCCAAGCGTTTAGGACTTCCTGACAATTACAAGATAGAGGTGCTCAATGCCACTTCAAGCGATAAGGCATTACTCCTTGAGGGAAAGAAGATCACGATGGACCGCGACATCACCTACTACTGGAAGGATGAGTTTGGCGATGTTCATTACTTCAGTCAAAAGAGTACCACAGACCTCTATAACAAAGAGTTCTATGAGAAAGCACTCGGCTACAAGCCTGCCGATTCGAAGTTCGCAAATCGTTTTGCAAATAAGATGGACCAGACAAATATCGAGGATGTGCTGTTCCATCCTGAGAGTTACGGTGACGACCTCAATAACATGCTCAAAGAAGAGTTCCGCGGTAGGGCACTACTCGATCCCACAAAAGTTGGCGACACCGTCACCTACAAAGGTAAGGAGTGGTTTGGCAAGGGTGAAGCACTACTGAAGGAGGCCAACAACATTACCGACCTGACCGAGCGCCAACTCATGCAGTCGCAAGGTTTGTCGAGTATCATGGAGGGTCTACGACAGGAAGTGAAGCAGTTCGACAATTTCGTTAACCCGCGCAACATGGCCCGTCTGCAGGCCAACGGCGCTTCTCGCATACCTGAGAATCTGCGCACCGCAGTGGAATGTTGCCGCCGCGTCTCCACGATGGAATCAGCCGATGCTCTGGTGCAGATAGAGCGCGAGTTGTCTCTCTTAGGCTACACCCGTGATAGCTTCGCTGAGGCTATGGGCCAAGCCATCAAGGATATAGGATAAGTGTAACCATTTGCAGTTAATATGATGAATTCCTTTAACTCAAACCGTTTCTGGATGGCCTTGAAGAGCCATTTGCAGGATTCTCGCAAGGCCTTGTTGAGTAACTTCCTCATCATGACTTGTTACCTGCTGGCTCTTCAGCTGTTCTTTATATTCTACTTCGCTTCCCATAATCAGTACGACTATCTCCTCGAAGTGACGGTCACTTATAGTGCAGCTACCTTTATATTCGTCATCGTCTATGGAGCCAGCTATATCATGGGACCCCGTAAGCCCGAAAGGCGAGCCGCATTCCTCGGACTGCAAGCCACAGCCTTGGAGAAGTACATCATACGCTATGTCTATGTCACGGTGATTCTGGCCCTGGGATTTATGCTGGCATTTGCCTTTGCCGACCTTTTGCGTATGTTGTTCATAGGCATCATCGACGGTGATTTCACGTGTGGCCTGCCAGTACTGATCAAAGAGCTGGTCAGTCCTAATGAACAGTCCTTCGACATAATGTTGCTCATCTTCGAACTAGGCGCCTTCTTCTTCGGACATTCCATCTTTGTCCTTGGCGGCACGCTGTTCCCCCGCTATCAGTTCCTGCTGACGTCTTTGTGCTTCTGCGCCTTCATAGCCCTTCTGACCGTGTTACCCATCAACAGCTTCATCGATCAGGTTGATAAGTCAGGCACAGTTACAGGATACGTAGCATTAGTCATCTTCTACCTACTGGCCGCCTTCAACTATTGGTATGCCTATATCCGATTTAGAAATCAATCACACACTCTGTAAATTACGCTTGAAATCAGTTGTTTATAACTAATTTATGTTTGTTGTTACTAAATCGAAGGGGCTCGCAAATGCGGGTCCCTTCAGTGTTTTTTTTGCGACAAAGTCATCGCAATTGTCTGATGGATTCAAATTAATTTTGATTGCCGCGGACAATTGCACCTCAGGACAATGGCTATACAGCAAAAATACATTTTTTGAGCGATTTGTTTGTAACGATGCAGATTTTTTGTATCTTTGCAAGCAAAATGACAAACTGTTATGGAAGGAAGAAAATATCCCATAGGCATTCAGACGTTCTCACGGTTGATTCGTGATGGTTACGTTTATGTGGACAAAACAGATTTAATATATCAGCTCAAAAATTATGCGCCGTATATATTTCTCAGTCGTCCAAGACGTTTTGGGAAGTCACTTCTGACCTCCACGTTAGAGTCTTATTTCCGAGGTGAGAAGGAACTGTTTGAGGGTCTTAAAATCATGCAATTGGAAAAAGAATGGAAACAGTTTCCTGTTATCCGGCTTGACTTGAGTACGGCCAAGGGGCAAGATTCCTGTGAAGCTTTGCGGGCCCGATTATTACTTCTTTTGGACAGTTATGCAGCAATCTATGGTCGAAAAGACACAGAAGTGACACCAGGAGGGCTGTTGGCGGGTCTTATCCACAGGGCATACGAACAAACGGGGCAACAGGTTGTTGTGATCGTTGACGAATATGATGCTCCCCTTTTGGATGTGCTGCATGATTCGGAATTATTGGTAGGTATGCGGAAGGTGATGCAGGAGTTCTATCAGCCACTGAAGGCTTCTGAAGCCATGATCAAGTTCTGTTTTATTACAGGTATTACCAAATTCTCGCAGCTGTCCATATTTTCAACAATCAACAATCTGAAGAATGTTTCACTGAATCCTCGATTCTCAGCGATCTGTGGCATCACGGAACAAGAAGTGAAGGAGGTGTTTTCAGAAGACATTAGGGACATAGCGAAAAACTATGATTGTACAGCCGAGGAGATGTTTCAGAAGATCAAAGAACGTTATGACGGCTACCATTTCGCCTCGCGCTCGGAAGACATCTACAATCCCTTTAGTTTGCTCAATGCCTTTGCTGACGAAGAATTGACCAACCAGTGGTTTGCCTCAGGTACTCCTACTTTTCTGATTCATCAGCTCCAATATTTCAAGACGGACATCATGAGTCTGGACAAACTGGTGGTACCATCTTCCGCTTTTGACCAGCCCACGGAGAACATGCAGGATGCGCTGCCTTTGCTCTACCAGAGCGGATACCTGACCATCAAGGATTACGACAGGGAGATTGAGGCTTATACGTTGTCAATCCCGAATCAGGAAGTCCGTATCGGCTATGTCCACGGACTGCTGCCTGTCTACACAGGCCTTAACAGTGCCAGCGTACAGATGGGGTTTGCCGCCAAGTTCTGGCTAGCCTTGAAGAAAGCCGATATCGACTTGGCGATGAATGAGATGAAGTCATATATGGCAGGTATTCCCTACGTAGAAGGTTTTAAGCAAAAGCTGGCTAATGCCGCAACGGCGGAGGGCTTTTACGAATATACACTTTATCTGATCTTCTCGATGCTCAATGTATATGTGCGTACTCAGGTGAAATGTTCGACAGGACGAACAGACATGGTGGTCTGGATGCCAGATACTATTTATGTCTTTGAGTTTAAAACCAACCAAACGGCAAAGGAAGCATTGGAGCAGATAAACACAAAAGACTATGCCATTCCATATGATGCAGATGGACGTCGTGTCGTCAAGGTCGGTGTAAAATTCAACGTGGAGACCCGTACGCCAGAGGATTGGGCATTCTCCGCCATGTAACAAAGAAAGATGAGACTTGATAGTATGGTACACAAATTTGTGGTCCACAAACTTGTGTACCGAGTTTTGTCTATGCAATCAATTTCTTTACATCGCTGACGATGCGGATGGGGGCGAAATAGTCGCGGAGGAGGTCTTCGCCTTGCAACTCTATGACATAGATGTCTTCAGCGTTCTTCAGAATGGGACGGGCTTCATCACTGATCTTGTTAATTCGGATACTGCTGTCCCAGTCGCGGAAAAGGAGAGCGGTGTCGCCACCGTCGTAAATAAACATGGGATTGTTTGGGTCGGTAGGCTGTGGTTCGATAACGAGTACCAAATCGCCTTCATGGTCTTGAAAAATCGTATACATCATATCAACATTTTTGTGAATTCATAAAATTGGCCATCAGGCGCTGAAGCCCTTGACCCTGTGGCGGGCGGGCTTCAGCTCGGTGGCTTTTGGATTGAACTTCTCGAAGGCCTTCGTGATGTCGGAGGCTTCGATGAGCTGGTAGTCGGTGCTGCCTGTGGAGAAGATGCGGTCTGCCATCGCGGGGATAATGCCGTTGTTGACAAACTGATCGATCCAGCGGGCGTTGCCGAAGTTGGGCATTTTTTGCCCCAGTACTTGACCAATGATCTGCTGCATCTCAGCATCAGCCTCATCGGTGAGAATAAACTCGTCGCGCTCGAATAGCTTTCGGGCAATCTCCATCAGCTGCTCAGCGGAGTAGTCCTCAAACTGGTAGCGGAAAGGGAAACGGCCTGAGAGTCCAGGATTGGTGGAGAGCATGGCCTCCATCTCCTGTGGATAGCCTGCGAGAACGATGAGCATGTCAGGATTGGGTTGGGTGAGCACCGTGAGCAGGGAGTCGAGCACGCGCCCTCCGAAATCCTTCTTGTCATCTTTGCACGTGATGAGGGTGTAGGCCTCATCGATGAAAAGCACGTTACCCTTGGCCTCTTCGAGGATCGTCTTCATGTTTTCCTCTGTCTGACCAATATACTGGCCCACGAGGCGGGTACGGTCTACGGCAATGACCTCGCCTTTGGAGAGCAGCCCGAGGGCATGGTAGAGTTTGCCGAGTTGACGGGCTACCGTGGTCTTTCCTGTACCAGGGTTACCCGTGAAAATGGAGTGATACACCTGATGGCCATTGGTCTTAAGACCTCGACGGCGACGCTCGATGAAAAGGCGCGTCTGGTTGGCCATCGTCATGATGCCTTGCTTCACGTTTTCGAGGCCGATCATGGCGTTGAGTTCGCGCATGCTGTCATCGAAAGCGGAACTTGCGGTTGTCAGTTTCTCGAAGGGGATGTCTGCTTCGCTGAGCGGAGTGGTCTTGTCGATCTCCATCAGGGGCATGGCGCGCTCGAGATAGTGAGGGATGATGTCCTCGGCGATAAACTGACGGATGTCACTGAGCGACCAGTTGGTCAATGTGCCACGTTCATACCCTTGCAGGATGGCCCGTGAGAGTCGGTTCCTGACGATATCGTCAGGTTCCAGACATTCTTCTCTCAGCTGCTCAAAGAAGGCCTGCACCAGCTCGAAAGCCGTATAGGGCTCTTGCTCGTAGTAACTGTCGCTACGGAAGAACTGTCGGAGGGAAGGGAAGAGCCCCAAGAGGTCGTCGATCTCCTGTCGCGTACCGCAAAGCCAGAGGGGGATGCTCCCATCCGATTCGCGCACGCGTTCGAGGATCTTCCGCATGATGACCTTCCCGTTGGAGCTCGTCAGCTCGTTGATACGAGTGAGGCAGAGCACTTTTCTGTCAGTCTCGCTGATCTGCTCAGCAAGCGGCTCGTAGGGATTGGAGCGGGAGAGGTCGAAGAGCGTAGAACAGTCGATGTTGCTGAAACCATAGTTGTAGGCAACCATGCTCTGTAATGCCTTCAATACAGTTGAGGTCACATCGCTGTTGTGCGTACAAATCAGAAGATTCCTGTTGATATGGAGGGCTTTCAGTCCTACGTCCTTGCGGAACTCGTTGAATAGTTCCAGATGGCGCTGGTGCATCACCTTGGAGCGGAACTGGGCCATACCTGGACGCTTAGCCATGAAGTCCCACTCAGCTTCTGTCTGCAGGCAGGAGGTCATCGTGTGCTCCTTACCTGAGAACAGGCATAACTGAGGTTCCCCTTGGGTCACGTTCAGTTCGTCGTCGAGTGAGAATTCGATACGCTGAAGGGTATCGTCCAAATCGTCGTAGACAAATAACAGGTACTTACCAGGAAGCCAGGTCTTCTGACAGAGGATGATGTCGGAAAACTTGTGCATACTACCCTTTTTCCGGTCTTTCGCACTTACACACATCGGGAAGTAAGTGTCGGTGTAAATATAGCAGGTGAAGTGGTGTCTTTTCAAGTCGACGCCACGCTTCGCCCTTAGAGTAATGGCTATGGCACCCTCGCTGTACCATCCCTTTTTGTAGCCGGGCAACACATCCACCTGAATGGATGCCACATCGTCGAGGAAATTGCGTTTGTCATGGTTTAAAGCCATCATGCCCTCAGCCACCTTGTCATCGATCTCCCGTGGGAAGGGAAGTGCGAGCTCGCATGACGTTGGGTCATCAAGGCTTTCGAAAGATACTTCATCTTCAAGGTCGTCATCGTCAAAATTGCTGTCGATGAACTTTTTCAATAACAGTTCAAATTCTTCGTCGGACTGGTGTTTCTGATCTTTCTGCATAAATAAAAAGGTCTATTGTCTAAAAACTGGTATTGTATGCCTTTATAAAAAGGCGCGAGAGGTGTTTGGACAACGGCCGCAGGGCCATCGTCCAGTAAGGTTCATAGAGATTTACCCGAAGTCTCTATCACAAAACGTTTGTGTGTGTCAATAAGTCAAAGAGCGTACGATCCCGCTGGCCTTTTACAGCCAGTGCATACTAATTGTTACCGAGTTTTGTGATAATTGTTACTTGATTGTCATGCTTTCTTTTGATTTGCGGCTGCAAATATATGAAAAAATCCCGATATCTTCCAAACAAATATCGGGATTTCTTTCAAAATTTAACATTTTGCCGCTCATGCCTGTACGCGAGCAGCGTAAAAATCATAAGAATCCGATAATAGACTGATTGCTCCTCAAAGTTTTTTTGCATGAAGTGATAGAAACCTGGCCGTATAGGTGTCTATCTTATTGGACAAAACAGAAAACTATGGCATTGATTGATGATTTTCGCAAACAGACAAAGGAAACGATTTTGGATCACATGGATAGACTTGGTGTAAACCATGCTGTTTATTCTACTCATTTGAAGGGCTATGAGCCTGATTTACTGGATAAGAATATCTTTATCTATATCCATGCTAATAGTATGGTTGTGGTTTGCTTCGATCTCTGCGGCAACAGGGAAGAAATTGCAGATGAACAAGACCCTTATGACCTTAATATACCAGAGTATTACTCTTACAATGAATCACGGACGAGTCCTGTCTGGCAATTGTCAGAGGCGATGAAGGAGATGGATCATCGTGCCATAAACATATTCCCGCCCGTGGATATTCAAGGCGTACTGTTATCAGAAAGTAATATCCTAAATGCCAAAGACATGAAAGATAAATGGAGCGCCATGAACATAACGGTTATTGATGGGCTAAAAGGGCTCCGGCATAGAGAGATAGCAACAAACCAGTCATATAGTAAGGAAGCAAATACTATCCTACGTGCTATTTTGGACGAAGAGGCATATATCAGGGACTATGAATTTAAAGCACGAGATCTCACTAAGTACCTTGGAGAGGGTCAAGCCACAGATAAAGAAGATGTCGATGAGGAAGAGGTAAGCATAAAGGATTCCCCAGAAGAAAGTGTTCATAAGATTGAAGACCTATCTTTTCCAGATGGCAACATTTATCAAAATGATAAAATCAGCGTCAAGGTTGAGGTGCTTCGTCCGATTGCCAATCCACGAGAAGAACTGGATAAGTTAGTAGGATGTGATGACATCAAACGTCGTATGGACGAACTGGTGGCATTGACAAGCTATAACAAACTGATGAGCAGGATGTACCCTAACGGCAAGCAACATGCGGTGTCGTTGCATAGCGTGTTTTTAGGAAGACCCGGAACTGGTAAGACTACTGTGTGCAAGATATTCGGCTCTCTGCTGCGACAGGCAGGTGCTCTCTCCAAAGGCCATGTTGTCGTTTGTGACAGGGGCACTTTTCTAGGCACCTTATGGGGAGATGAAGAGCGATCGGTGAGACAGGTCGTTGAAATGGCACAAGGAGGAGTGCTGATGATTGATGAAGCCTATCAGTTGAACAGCAAACACGAAAGCGATCCTGGCAAACTTGTTGTTCCGTTGCTGATGAACATTTCAGCAGATGAGAAACAACGTGATATTGCCATTGTCCTGTGTGGCTACAAGGAACCAATGGAGAAGTTGCTCGAAAGTAATCCTGGTTTATATTCGCGCTTCCCCAATAGATTTGAGTTCGCAGACTTTACCATAGACGAACTGTTGGAGATTACACGTCGTAGGGTGAAGGAATATGAATATGAGTTTACTCCAGAAGCTTGGGATAAGTATCGCCTGCTTCTGGCAAAGGCGTACAGTCAGCGTGACTCACAGACATGGGGCAATGCCCGTTTTGTGGCCAATCAACTGGAGCGAATCTATATCCAGCATGCCACCCGCTGCGTCAAGCAACGACTTGTTGACAAACAACAGTTACGCCTGCTCACTCCAGAGGACATCCAACCCATTGAAGTTCCAAAAGAGAAGAGACACATCGGTTTCTAGTTTAATAAAAGTCAAACATTATAAACAATTATGGAACAAAAAGAATGAAACAGATTCTTGAACAGTTAGAATTGCATTACCGTTTTCTCCAGCAGGAGCGCAATGTTGAGCGTGATTGGAATCAGGTTACCTCCGTATGTCTTACGTTGCATTTTCCTGAAAAGGATTCAGCGATTGGCATGGGCCAGATTGATCTGGTAGGAAGAGAGAAATCCTTCTTCAAATTGGACCGATTCAATGCATTCATCTATGCCGCTGATTCCACCTTGATGGCTGATACAAAGACAGCCAGCCTTTCTTATGGCGCATGTTCCGGACCATCTATAAAGTTCCTTTTCTGGTATATAGAAGACTGGGCTCCTGGCATTTACAACCTCCTCATTCATGACGACGATGATGATTCTGTGCTCGTCGTAGATTTTTCCCTTGATGATGACAGCCAGCCTGCACATAGCTTCGTTTGGCGCGACAATGAAACAGAAGAAGTAGATGTCCGCTTTCACCTTTACACACATGGCGAAATCGCAGGCTGGCCAAATAAACTTTAAATCATCTTCGACGAAAGCTAACGATGAATATTTGTCTGAATTCTGGCTTTTAAAGAGGACTTGATGGCTAAAAATGAGGTCATAATGCATTTTTTCTTTCAATCTGACTCAATTATGCTGTTTTTTTTGTAATTTTGCCACATAATAATTTATCAATAACAAAAGGCAAGAATTATGTTTAAGGTTTATATATCCGAGTCAGCTTATAAAAGCATTACCAGTTATGCAACGACAGGCCTGTCCTATCTGGGTAAGCTTTTAAATAAGCAGCCCTTACAGTTATTAAAAGAAGCTGATACAGAAAGGTATAAGGAGCATCCGGAAAACGTGCTAAAGAATCCTTCTGCATTATATATCCTAGACATTACTTCTGCAGAAGCACTTGCTATACAGAGAACCTATGGTGTAATGTGTGTGAGTGGTGACAGCCCCAATATCAGTCCCTTAATCGATGTCAACGATATCCATATCGCAAAAGAACAAGAAAAATTGGGACGTGGTTGGGACACTGTATTAGATAGCGTGGAGCAATTGCCTTCAAATGCATTGTTGTTGACAGATCGTTATCTCTTTGCTTTCAAGCGTCCTAATGCAGGTGATGGCATTGCCAATATCAAAGATATCCTTGGTGAATTATTACCCAAGCAATTTCTTGGTGGTAATTACCATGTAACGATTGTCTTTGACAATATGGCTAAAGATGAGAATTACTCCTTCGATGAAATTGCTAGGTTGTTAGAAGAAGTAAAACAGCAGTTAAACCGTGACTATCCGATTACTATGGAGGTTATTGGGATAACACCAGATTGCTCTATCTACAACAAACTGCATAATCGCATGATAATATCCAACTATTATCTTGTGGAGGCAAGCCACAAATTGGCGGCTTTTAACAAAGACAAAGGTACTGCTCGTCAGATGTTGATTCCTATGGCTCTTTTCACAGAAAGCAGTCTGAATGGAAATTCGACCCCTCCTTTGGATGCTATTGATCATACTCTATCCACACTTCGCAAGTTCTCGAAATCTCTTACATATCTACCAGAATCAGCACATAGCACATACCTTTATGCTGTTAATGGCAAGCGGATGGAGAAATGTTTGAGTATAAGGAACAGACTGATAAAATGAATTTGTAAGTTTAATACAGTGGAGCTGTGGCTTAGCGAAATTAAATAAAAAAAAACGGAGTGTAATCATTATTGGATATGACAAGAGAGGAATTAGACATGTTAAAGGATAATGTTTTCAAACGAAGGGACGAACCTGTTGTCAAACGTTTTGAAACTTATCCTGTTTGGAAGAGTAACAAGGAGCGATTAACTAATTATTCTTTGCGTGGAAAGAATGTGCTAGTTGTGGGAAGTGAAGCCATTCTTAAGCAAGATAATAGTACTGACACTGATCAGATTTTAAATAAATCGAATGGGGATTCGGAACAATACTTGTTAGAATTATTGAGAGAAGGGGAAAACGGTAGATTTTATCAAAAATATCGATGTCTTACAGATGCGCAAGAGTCACCAACTCTCTTACAAGATATTGATACTATATTGCAAGAGAAAGATGACGATTGGCGTGAGGGTGCGCTTGACATGATTGATCCTGCATTACATCTATTATTAGAAAGTAAGTGCTTCCGCTTGATTATCACAACCTGTTTTGATCCGATTCTGGAATATGCTTTAAGAAAAATATGGGGGGAAGAGTTGGTAATAAAGAATATTCACGACGATGTGGATATGGCTAATACAGACATCATGACTGAGGTGAATAGGAAGAGTGAGTTCTACGACATCAATCCCACGTTATATTACGCTTTTGGCAAAGCTGTTGCGGGTGCCAACGATATGTTTGCAATAACCGACGATAGGAAAATGTATACCATTGATTGTTGGTTAGCATCACGTAAGCCAAACAATTTGCTACAGTATATCCTTAATAAGGATGTGATGGCAGTAGGTTGTAAATTTGAAAATTGGGTTTTTCGCTTCCTTTGGTACTTGCTCGGTCAAAAGCCTTCCATGTCCTCTTTTCAATTTTTCGATGAATCATCCTTTAAAAAGGGGAGTGTGGCCATAATGCTTTCAGATGCCGATAGTGACGAAGGGAAAACGAAGTCATTTATCAAAAGAAAGCGGATTAATTATTTTGAAGATTCGCGTGCTTTTATGACCCTGCTCGCTCCTGAACTCATTAAAGACATCCCGCCCCAAGTTGGCGATGTCTTTATCTCCTATGCCAGTGAAGACTTTCCTACGGCCAACATCATCTACGAGTTCCTTTTGAGCCAACGACAAAAGGTGTGGTTCGACATCCGTCTTAGGGCAGGCGACCGATTTAACAAGGAGATAGCCAAAGGTGTCATGCAGAGTAATGTCTTTATACCGATATTAAGTAATCAGACGAGGAAGGATTTGGAAAGCCAGAAGTCACGTTACTATCAACTAGAGTGGAAAAAGGCTGATGAAAAGCTAAACGGCAATAATAAAGATTTTCTAGTATTTCCTGTGGTGATTGAGGAGTACTCGGTAAAGGCAGAGTATCACAGTGTTGAAAATGTTACTGATTGTATAAAAAATGCCACATGTTTTTCTGTCCAAGAACACGCATCGTTGATTGATCTGTTGGAAGAGATAACTGAACAAAGGAGGAAATTAAAGGAGAGAAACTCACAAAATTTCAAATCCAGATAAAAATTGATTATGAAAAAGAATGCCGTTACCCCCAACAATATGAATCAGGTTGACTCTTGGTCGCATAATCCCTGGCCAGGTTTGTTACCATATAAAGATCCTTCTGAATATAAAGACGGATTTCGATATAAATTTTGCGGTCGTTCTGCAGAGACCTACGATTTGTTACAGATGATAGAATCTCGCAATGTCGTTACGCTATATGGTTCAACAGGTGTTGGTAAGACATCCTTGTTAAGAGCTGGTGTATTCCCTCTACTAAAACAACATGTAGACGAGTCTATACAAAATGATACCGAAGTTAGATTCTGTCCTGTCTACATACGACTAGGTGCTCCAAAGCAATTGGAACAAGTGAGCAAAGAGGATTACAAGTCCATGTCTCTTCCAGAAATAATGACTAAGTGTTTAGAGAAAGAACTAGAGGTAAAAAAGACAGGAAATTCCTGTCTGGCAGATGAACAGAAGTGGCTTTGGCACTATTTCCATAGCAGGTTCTTCTATTTCGAGGGGCACAAAGTAACACCAGTCATAGTGCTTGACCAGTTTGAGGAATTGTTTGTTAGTAAAGAGAATGACGACAGGATAAAAGAATTTCTGAAACAACTGTATGTACTGGCAGACAACCGACTCTCCTGGAATGGTGAAGAGGGGCTACACGAAGCAGCATTTCGCTTTGTCATCACGCTAAGAGAAGATCGCTTCTTTTATCTAGAAGATTGTATAGACGCTCTTCGCCTAACTCTTTTTAAAGAGAACCGCTATCGTCTCCGTCCCTTGGAGGATGATCCTGCCCAACAGATTGTGACTATTCCAGGCCATGATATTATTGACGAGGAGAAAGAAGAGGAAATTGCTTCACTCATAATAGGCAAAGCTCGCAATAAAGACCGGGGTGACATCAACACACTTATGCTTTCGCTAATATGTAGCCAGCTGTACGAAAAGAAGGGCAAACTTACACTGGAGTCGGCCAAAAACATTCAGATTACTTTGGACTCTTATTATCAGGATGCCATTAAGGGATTGTCGTATGACGAGGTTCATTTTATGGAGAAATCTTTCGTAAACGGAGAAAACCGACAGCCAGTAGAAGAAGACAAGTTCAAGAATAATGCACCAGTAGCGTACGACCGTTTTTATAAGAACGAAGACTCTCCCTACAAGATTATTACTGATATAGTTGTCCCTGGCAAACCTGGTCATCATGTGGAACTTGTCCACGACCAGTTGGCGGCAGTCATCAATGCTCGCCAGAAGGCCAAGAATAGGTGGTGGAGAACTTTATTTCTCAGGCTAGGCATCTTGGCAGTAGTGACTTTTGCTTGTGTCTTGCTCATGTTTTGGGGGCAAGAGACAAACAATAAGTACAAACATCCATTGAGCCTGATGCGCATGGAAGCTCACGAGTTTAGCACGAAGGACTCCTTGTGGATTGATCAGAAATGCTTAAGAAACAATGCGATGGTTGAGCAACTGGATATTGTGGATAAAGCGGAATACGAGATTGACCAGTGCCCTTATTTGCATACCGTGGATCTTTCTAAACTAGGCCATGACACTCTAGTGCTGACTTTGAAGAACTGCGATCTACTGAAGAAACTGATTCTTCCAGCCAAAATACAGGCTCTGTCGCTAAAAATCAATAATTGCCCCAAGTTGAACCTGAGCGTAAATAAAGGTGTCGGCCTCCTCCATATTGACCCTATGACTGAATTCTTGACAGTCTCTGTTGAACCTGGTGTTGAGCGTTATGTGGAATCGGGTGGAATTCTTTGGGATCTTTATGACCGACGTGTTGTATATTATCCACGAACAGAAGCCAATGACATCAAAGGCCAAACGTTCGCCTGTTCTTTTCCCTCTGCAATTAAGGCAAGCAAGTTGTCATATGGATCTGTGTCATTGATAAATCTTGATTACGAGGAAGTAGGCGATGGCAGAAGTAGGAGCACAAGTGGAATACATCTGAGTTCTCGTTCCCAAGAGGATATTGACGATTGGGCAAGAAGAACTCGGAAAGATACTGCAAATTATTACATCTTGCCTGATACGCTCGATCATTTGCCTGACGGAATGTTCAAACTCATCTTGCCCCTTGACAGTGTTGTGATGCCAAGAAAACTGAGAACAATCCGCAGTGAGGTATTTCGCGATTGTCACAAATTGCGTGAAGTTATCCTGCCCCAAGGTTTGGACAGTATTGGTGAAAAGTCATTCTATGGCTGCAAGGCGCTTAAACGTTTGGTCGTACCTGCTACAGTTTCTTTCATTGGCAAACAGGCATTTGAAGGGTGTACATCCTTGGAGTCTATACAGTTTATGGGAGATAGCATCACTTTGGGTGACCGCGCTTTTGCCCATTGTTCGGCACTAGAAGCAGTCAAACTGCCAAATACGATTAATTTCAAGGCATCAACGGCCTATAATAGTCCTTTCTGCGACAGTGGGGCATTTGAAGGCAAGGAGAAATACACTCTTAAAACAAATGATGTCATTGAGTATGAGGCCGGATTTGAAATGGCAGGTAGTGAATCTGGTGAGTCTGTAATTCGTCTGTCAAAAGATGTGTCTGAGATTTACCTACCAGTCGGCTTTGTCCCAAACAAATATAGAATAGAACCAGATGCTGCTTCCTTAAACCACATCCATCTGCCTTGGCCGCAACCCGTTTACATCACCAACGGCCAACGGTTTGAAGTGTCTTTCGATCTGGAAAAGTCGGACATGCAACACATCACTTTACATGTTCCCTATGGATGTAAACGGTATTACGAAATGAACGCCTTTTTTGCGGATTTCCGCAATATAGTAGAAGATCCCCATTATCAGCAGACGAAGTATTGGATATCGGAATTGTTCCGCATTTCAAAGAGGTCAAGCGGCAACCCTCTATCGCTATTCTTTATTGTTATGTTTGCCATTCTGCTTATTGTGGCATCTTTGTTTACTCAGCGGAGATGGTGGAGTTTGATGGGTTTTGCTACTAAGCCCAGCTGGAATAAGGCTGTTTGGAACTCTGTGGTCTTCTATTTATTGACGATACTGTTTTATGTCATTCTTTTTTGGTATTTCAAGTTAAATTGCCTTATCGTTGAACGTGTATCAGGTGCGATGGCTGCAATAGTTGCCCTGCTTTTTTCCTCCATTGTATTTTTTGCACCACGGCTTGTCGCTTCGATGGATAATTACAGCATTGCAGGTTTTGTTTCGTTATTAAAAGAGTGCAAGGACAAAAGCATAGCCTTTTTTAATAGAATAAGGTATAAGAAACAAGTCGCAATTGGTATCCTTGTTGTTATCCTGCTGGGCAGTCTTCTTGCTCATTTCGGACGACGGAGTAAAAATGTGTCAGAGGCCCTGGCCAATAATAAATACAAAGAGGCAATAAATCTCTATGTTGACAGTTTGGGGCAAAGTGATAACATAAGCACTGCAGATTGTTTGCGGCTGAGACAACTATTGGCTCTGGCAGGTGACTCTGCGCAATTGACACTTATCGGGAAGGAAAGATATGATGTGTGTGACCCAAACTATTGTGCATCGTGGAATGTGCTTCCAAGCATTAGTTATGTTCGGTGTGACACAGTGTTCATGTTCAACAGCATGAAATCGGTTGTTTGGCCAGGCCTGGATGTTTTCGGCAGAGGCGATAAAGGGCGCTATGACGACAAGGAATTCACAGTCACTTATTATGATGAAGAATCTGACTCGTCTGCGTTGGTATTTCTACAAGGTGATGTAGGCATCTTGAAGATGGCCGGGAAAGTCTATGGACAAAATATATCCCAAAAGTTTGTCTATACGGAAAAGAAAGATGGACATAAGTTACTTTACGACTATCAGGGAAGATCAATACCATATGATGCAGACCTACCGGTATCCCAAAGTAGCAATACTGGACTGGACATCCGTAAAAAAGATCATAGCGGGTCTTGTTATGTGTTCATTCACACGGATAACGGCCCTCTGTGTATGATATTGCCAGATGGTGGCGATGAAGAATTCATCCACAATCGGTTCTTGATATGGAGATCGCAAGATGGAAAAAAACTTGCATACGATGTACGGAATCCCAACAATGCTCCTGTTCCAGAAGATAAAGAAGGGTACTTCAACGTCATCACAGGAGCTCGACTAAAAGTCAATAGGAGTTCATCAGGTATTGAGCGTAACGCCAAGACCGGCAAAGTCCAGATTCGGGATACTAAAACGGGCGCAAGCTTCCTGTTGCCAGACCGTTACTCCAATATACCAGGTATAATCTCTTATGGATTGGCAAATAATAGATATTACTATCAATATGACCAACAGTATGGTGAGGTGGGAGTGTTTGATTTCCGACAGGAAGGCCGTATGATTGCCGACCTTGAGGGCAAAGAATGTTCTTTCTTAAAACATCCTGAGAACGTTTTCTATGTAAAAAACGGTGCATGGTTCGATGGTTATGTCATTTCTGACGGTAGGGTGTTTCAGACCTATAGGGTTAAGAATAATCTTCAAGAGGAGTCGTTCATAGATAAGTATTACAATTTCTTTGGTAACTATCTGATTTTTGATGAAGATTGCCGACGTGAGACTGAACACTATGCAAGGAGAGTGTGCTCACTCAACATACCAGGAGCCAAGCGAATTCTTATCGTGAACCAACATTTGTTTGCATGCGGTGACAGTTTGATTGTTGTGAACCCACCTGAAAAGAGCTTCTACTTCTATCGTTATGAAACTTTAAAAGAGCAATTGGAGCGCTCAAAAATAATAAATAATAAAAAGAAGCAATCTCTTTTAAGTATTATAAATAATAGATGAAGAAATAGGAAATAGATTCATAAACAAACAAATCATAAGATGTAGAGCAAGAATATATTAAAATATAATTTTAGCATATGGATACATTAATAGTTTTAAGAGATTCTGTTGCCTTCGTTGGAGAAAAGGCATCCATTGTTTGCCAGCCTTGCATAAAAGAGGTTGGAACAACCTGGCTTGATGTAGGTATCGTTGGCTTCATCTGCGCCGCTATAGCTGTAATTGTTTGCTATGGCTCTTACAGATATTTCAAATGGAAAGACGATGTAAGGGATTCCGAAATCGCTTCTGCTAAGGAGAAATGCAATCAAGATAAAGAAAATCGGAAAGAAAAACAGATAGCAGACCTGCAAAATGAACTATTATCTTTCTTGAAAGAAAGGACCTACAAAACTGACAAGTCTCTAAAAGAGGGAACAGCTAAGGACTATGATGAAGCAGCCTGCAAAAAATATGAGGAAATGCTTCAAAAATTGATTGATGACAAATAAACAAAAAACAAATGATTAAAAGTCACAAATCACTTCTGCTGCGATTCGACCGCATCTTGTCACAGGACATCCTGAGGCAAGTTGTAATCCTGCTGATTATTCTCGCAGCAGTTTTCGTGTCTTCTTTTGTACTTCTTTCACTTTCAGGGGGTGACTGGATAGGATATTGTGAAGATAAGCAGATCAACAAGTGGGCATTTCCGCTTTATTTGTTAATTGATGGCAACGCATATAATAGTTTCTATACCGAAAAGTACGTCAGTAGTGGTACAGCTTTTATAGCCGGACTGATCTACGTAGCAGGCGTTGTCGTCTTTACAGGCATGTTGATTTCTGTAATGACCAATATGATTGAGCGTCGCGTTGAAGATTATAGAGAAGGGCACATACACTACCTGAAGTCTGGCCATTATATTATCATGGGCTACGACGAGATGGTACCTTCTTTTGTCCGCTACATTTTCAAAAAAGATCCAGATGCGTATCTACTTATTTTAACATCTGTAGAAGCAGAACGGGTGAAGGAGAAGTTGAGCAAGACGTTCAGCAAAGAGCAGTTGAAACAGGTGATTATCAACTATGGTCATCGTACCAATTCTGAGTCTTACAAAGAGATATGCTTAGAATCAGCAGAAGAAGTATTTATCGTTGGATACCACTCTCAGACAGCCCACGATGCTATTAATGTGGAGTGTGTTGATGCTATCTGCCGATATCTTAGGGGAGAAGGCATCCCTTGCAGACCTAATCGTATCACCTGTGTATTCAAAGATTTGGACACATATGCCGCATTTAAGACCACAGAAATCTTTGAAGAGGTAAGCAAGTTAGGCATAGAGTTTATTCCTTACAACTTCTATACAGGATGGGCAAAGCAGGTATTTGTAAAACGCAGTCATCAAGAGTTGGCGGCTTCAGGACAAAAGATGTGTTACCCCGCTGTATTTGGACAAGGTGTTGGACCTGATGACAAAAGATATGTCCACTTGGTTTTCGTAGGCACGACCAACTTTGCTGTCGCCTTTGCTATGGAAGCAGCAAACGTGCTACACTTCCCCAATTTCAATAGGGATAATACTCTTAAGACACGTATCACATTCATCGACCTTAATGCCGACAAGGAGAAAGATGAGTTCATCACCAGGAATCGCCATTTCTTTGAAGTTCAGAGTTACATCTACAGAGACCTTTCCGCCCCCAAGAAGCCGTTTGCAGCTCTTGTGCCAGCAACGGGCTTCAACGGTGCTACTTGCGATTTTCTCGACGTAGAATTTGAATTCATCAAAGGTGACATCTTCTCAAATGCGGTTCAGAACGAGATCAGCCGTTGGGCATGTGATAAGGACCAGCAATACCTATCGATATTTTTGGCCATGGCTAACCAACGAAACAATTTTGTGATAGGCATGAACATGCCAGACGAGGTTTACGACAACGAAATACCTGTATTCATTAGGCAAGACCGTTCAGACAACTTCGTTACCAACCTGCGTGAGTCTGATGAATCAAAGAAACCCTATACTGTATTCAGGGATGGAAAGACTCAGGAAAAGATGCGTAGCTCAAGATATGCCCACATATACCCGTTCGGCATGAATGAGTCCATCTATTGTGCTGATGACAAGTCACTAAAACGTGCAAAACTTATCAATTACCTATATAATACCGCAGATTACTCTACCAACAAGTTCCAAAGCCTGCTGTCCTTGACTACCATTCCTGAAGAAAAGATTTGGGAAGAAGCTGACAAAATGTGGAAAGGCGATCCGGATAAAAATCAAGAAGGCCTTTCTGTCTCATTGAAATGGTCAAATCTTTACAGTTCTTATTCAATTAGGACAAAACTTGCATCATTAAGAGCAATGAGAGGATTGACTCTTGATGACAAATCCAAAGATACCCAGAAATTGACTGAAAAAGAAGTAGAAGAGCTGGCAAAAGTTGAGCACAACCGCTGGAATGTTGAAAAGTTATTGATGGGCTATCGCAAACCTCATCTTGACGAGGATAAGTATGAGGCAAATGGTGCCGATGCAAAATCTTTAAGTCGGAATAAAAAGGTATTTATTCACCATGACATCAGACCATTTAAAGATTTGGATAACGTCAAAGAATTAGATTACGAGTTTACGAGGTACATTCCCTGGATCATGGAAATGACGGAACCATAAGAGCTATTTAGTATACAAATCGAATAATCAAAATGAGTATTATAACAAGATTTTTAGCGGTTGTCACCGAGCCACAGTTTAAGTTGGCTCGAGACCTTACGGCAATGGCCATTGCAGATGGCCAAGTTACTCCAGAGGAGAAAGAGGCTATGAGCACAATTTGTCATCTGGAAGGCGTTGACGAAAAGAAATTGTTGGATGCACTTAGAGGCGGTTATGATAATGTTGACGAAGAAATGCCCAAAACCCGTCATGATAAAGAAGGGTATCTAAGGGATGTCATCAAGCTGATTGGTGCCGACGGCTATGCTGCACCACAAGAGGTGTATTTATTCCAGATTATAGCCAGTAGGATGGGACTGAACCAGATGGATGTCATAAGTATGTTCCTTTTAACGGCTACACGCCAGTATTTTAAAGGTGATATGGGGACAAGAATCTTAGCTTCATTCCTGCGCAACTACATAGACCCAAAAGGTAAGACTGAGAAGGACAATCGTGAAAACTTGCGAATCATTTATAATACGGTAGCAAGTAATACTGAGATGAGCCAAGACGCAGAGGTCGATAAAGAGATTCTTCGTCAGACTCTTGCACGTGCTACAGAAGCTTTCTTGGAGAACAAGATACTAATCAAGGAGTTTAAAGATGTAGGGTTGGACTTCACTGTTATGGTGAAACAGGAAGAACTGAATATCTTCAAGAGATATACACTCTAAGAATCGAAGTCCGAAAGGTCTATCGGAGGCAGATTCTCCGTGGTGTAGATAGGTAAATGGTGTTTAATGTTCGCCTTGGACAGCCTGTTTGCAAAAGCGTTGATGTGTTCTACAAGAGGTTCCATGTTGTTGTTCCTGTATGCTTTTAGCAACTGAAGAGAGCTAATTTCCAATGACTCCAAATCGATATTCAGCTCAATAAACGATATGAGGAACAATTGTATGTCCTGATCTTTAATCTTCTCACATATATCAAGCAAAAGCTTATCATCTGCCAGATTATTTAGAAACTCATCATAGATAAGAGGTTCAATGCCTTTTAGCGATAATAGGCATCTGAATCCCTGTCGTCTCAATAAAGCCAGTTCCGGAATCTTGAAATATGGATATAAATCCATTGTCTCCAATGTGTAGATTTCCTTCTTGCAAATATTATAGCGTTGACAGATTTTGTCATAGGATGAAGTGAGATTCACTATAGCTTGCGCCAATTCATTCTCATCCTTCCCCACAACTTCAAGATCAATATATTCCCATACATCATCCTCCATATCCACAGGAGCATAAAGCTGATGCAAAAGTCTTTCCTGGTGTTCTATATAGACCTCGGAGGTGTTGTCTGAAGTACAGGTAGAGTAGAGAATGTCTGCGTCTATTGTGTCACGGCCATTCATTATGTCATCAATGGCCTGATCACGATTATATTCAGGGTATATAAGTGTCAGATACTTCCGGATTTTCGAAAGATTACCATAATTCTTCGCTTTCCTTTCTACTTCAACCCTTGCTCTGATCTTGGCAATCTTTTCCAAAGTCAGAGAACTCTCATCCCCAATTAATGATGCAATTTCTGTGGCAAAATCCTTCATTCCAGCCTCGTATGTGTAATTGACATGCATAATCCGCCCCATACCCGTTCAGTTTCCGGAGGTGCTTCAAGGCACCGGTGAAGCATGAAAATGCATCATTTTGACGTCCGTCCACCTGTAAAAAGGATGAACAAATGGACAAAATGACTATTGAAACGACTTTTTT
>JAFSNR010000117.1 GCA_017443345.1 Prevotella sp. | reverse complement strand
TTGGATGCTTTCTCTGCATCCTGCTTGTAGGTCTCGTAGAAGTCACCTGTACGGAACAGAAGGAGCGCGTCGGGATGTTTCTGCTTCAGGTCAAGGAACTGTTTGAGCATCGGAGAGAGAGCAACGGCAGCTACTGCTTTAGTTTCTGCCTTGGTAGCTTCCTCCTTGGCTTTCTCTTCCTGTTTCTCCTTTTCCTTCTGCTCCGGGGAGTTGCGACGCTTCTCTTCCTCCTGTTTCTTCTCAGATTGCGTCTGCTCTTCCTTCTGTTCCTCCTTCTTGTCTTCCTCTTCATGGGCTTCGACATTCTTTGTCTGCTCCTTGGTCTCAGATTGAGCCTCCTGCTCGGTCTTGTCTGTGCCTACGGCAACGGAATTGTTCTGTTCCTTACGGAGGACATCGGCAAAGAGCGAAGCTGCGAGATGGGTCTTGTAATCCTGCTTGTCATCGGCCAGCCACATGCGCTGCCATTGCTGTGGGCTAACCTCACGGGCTTGTACTCTCTTGCCGTCAATGGTCGGCACACACAGGATGACACTGGGCTTGTTCTCGGTGGCCTTGGTCTTGAAGATGTTCACACGCTCGATTTTAGCCAGTTCCTCTGCCGTAGCCTGGCTCTTAAAGAGATCGACTTTCAGTTCCGGCTTTTCATTGGCCATGACATAGTATTTGGTGGCCATGTCCTGGCGCATACGTTCACTGGCTTCGTCATTACCTTGCTGGACGGTGATGAAGAACTTGTTCACATCATCCTTACTGGGATAGACGGAGAAAGCCTTTTCGTTCTCAGGCTTGATATACATAGCCCACTTGCCTTCGTCATCCTTCAGCATGAGCACCTTGTCAAAGTCAACGGCACCTGAGCGTTTCACGGCATCGGTGACATCGAGCTTCGTGATGTCCTCCAACTCCCATTTGTTGAGCTTGGAAACGCTGACCTCCTTGCCGTCGAAGTAGCTGTCATCGGGTCGGAAACCCAACGAGCCGTCGGTGTTGTAGAAGTTCACGGTCTCAAAGCCTTCCTTCTGAAGGGCATGGTCGATACGTTTCTTGTTCATGCCGGAAATCTCGTTATCGACGGCTAATGAAGCACCTGCTGGCAGCACGACATCGGCCCTCTTGTTCTCGGTATCACGGACGATGACCATTTCCTTGGTATCCTTGTTCGGCAAGGTCTTGATTTCATCGGCGACATAGTAGTGCTTCGGAAGAAGGCTTCTGGCATTGCCGTTCTCCTGGGCATTGAACTGGCGTTTCTCCACCTTCTCGCCACGCTCTGCCTTATGGATCATGTCGAGGGAGTTGTTCACGTCACGCTCGATGGCATCGATGAGACAAGGGTCTTCCTTGAACTCACGTTTCCAGTATTCGATGTTCTTCATGCCTTCCTCGGAGAGCTTGGCAGGAAGTCCCAGCTCTTGCATCTTGGCTGCAGTGGCTATCTCACGGACAAGCAGCTCGTGCTTCTGGGCATCCTCACCTGGCGCTTTGCCGCCACGTTTGTTCATACCCTCACGGTTAAGACGCTGCTGATGGCCTGTAGCGGCCACAACCTGTGCCACCAAAGCATGGACGTAATCGTTGTAATGCTCGTAGTTTTCCTGCTTGGGCACATAAACGGTGTCCCTCTTGGGGTCATAATGTGCCACGCCGGTTGTGTCCATACGAATATCCACGAGGTTGTCACGCATCTTCAGGATGAGGTCATTGACGGGTATCTGGGTGGAGGTCGCCTTGATTTCCCCACGGTCTGCCAACCGGCCATTGGCCTTGACCTCCTTGTCAAAGGCTTCCTTATCGACCATCGGAAGGGTCGTCTGCTCGATGTTGAACAGAATGCGCACCTCTCGGTTGCGGATGACCTTGTAGTCCGATTGCTGTTCGGGCGACAGTGCCTTGTAGTCTTCACGGCTAATCTTCACGTCAGGATCTTTCTGGCTCTGGTACTCGTTCCAGTTGTACCAATAGAAAGGAACACCTTTCTGACCTGACTGTACGCTTTCACCACGTTTCTTGGCCTCACTGAACAGGGTGTATTCGTTGGTCTTGTAGTTGTCCTGGTCACTGTGCAGTCCGAGGATGATGGCATTGAACGGCGAGATAGACACACCTTTCTGATAGAAACTTGGGGCTTTCTTGCCGTCCTTGTTCAACCAGACTCCACCGTTTTCCTGTGCTTTGTCGAAAGCATTCACGAGAAGAGCCACCTGTCTTTCGGCAGCATTCTTCTCTTGCTGATTCTTTTCTGTCATATTGTCTGCGATTTAGATGGGTTAATAGTTAGAGCTTACTTGTATTCCAGCACCCCCAGCACTTTGGTCTCTGCGATAGACTTGATTTCCCAATCCACCTGACTGTCATTCATGTGCTTACGAAGCAGTTCATCGGCCTCCTTGGTGTCTTCTGCATTTACGTAAATGACCTGAGGCGCGAACTTCTTCTGCCCCGTCTCTTCATCCACGGTGACAAGGGCCACGACGGCCTTATACCAATGGTTGTCGTCCTGCTCAGTGCCCTTGATGATGTCGGTCACAGGTTCACGGGAAATAGCGGTGATGTCAAAGTCCCGTGTGCCGATAAGGTCTGTAGCAGCCTTGTTGGCACGTTTCTCTGTCTCGGTGAAGCTCTCGGCATCAACCAGGTATTCCTCACTGACCTTTTTCTTCTTTCCGTCGTCCATCTCCTTGGAGTATTTGACGCGGAACTTATACCAGTTTCTTTTCATAATTTACAATGGATTAAATCATTACACATTTATCTTTGAGCAAGTGTGCGGGTCTCGGTTCTCTGCTGTGCTTCGTAGTTCTCGGATGCCAGCTGCCGCATCTGGTCGTTCTTGGCAAGCACTGCATTGGCAAGGGTGTTCAAGGGTAATGCACCCTGATTGTAGGCATCAACTACCTTATCGGGAAGGGCTATGGTGCATGGCACCTTGTCGATGGTGGCAATCAGGCAATTGCCGCGTATCTGCGGCTGACTGATGCGTTGGTTCAGCGATTCATCAGCATAAACC
>JAFSNR010000002.1 GCA_017443345.1 Prevotella sp. | reverse complement strand
TTACCTCAAGTCGCATCGTGGGGTAAGGGGATGGTGGCTACATATTGATGTTGTGCTGTTGCTTTTTACTGAAAGCTGCTACTAACGACTCATAAATCTACCCTTAATCGTGTATTGGATGATAGTTGCGGATTTTAGGCAGACAATCATTGTAGTCGTCGAGCGCTTTTCCGAAACTGTCACACTCCTTTGCCGACATCTCTTTCGGACTTTTCCTCTTCGTCCAGTCCTCGATATGGGCAACGAGTTCGCGGCACTTGTAGGATATCTCAAAGATGACAGCATCAAGCGGTGTCTTCAGTGTCTTGTCGATGCTATAATCCACGGGATGCGTCTTCACCTCGTCAATATGGGGTGCAAAGAGGTCATGGAGTTCGTCTATGAGATAGAGGTCGGTTGTGTTCTTATCTTTGTCCTCGTGAGTGACCACGAGGTTCATCTTCTGCAACTGGTTATAGAGTTGAGTACCCTCCACAGAAAAATACCCTCCCCTTCCTTGCTTCAGGATGTTGCTCATCAGCAGCAGGTCCTCCGGCCTCAGACAGCGGAGCACATCGGCAGGATTACCTTTGACATACTCATCGTATGCCTTCACGATACCAGCCTTGTTGGGCTTGCCCGTGAAGCGCATCCCCATCATCCCGAACCCTTCCCTCAGATTCTGAATAATGTCAAAGTCCAGCAGTTCAGCAAATGGAATGCCCAAATATGGCGTATCGCTATTAACGGTGATCATCAAGTATTGGTTCTTCTGTCAGGTTATGAAAAACCTTCCAAGATTTA
Source organism: Prevotella sp. (assembly GCA_017443345.1). Classification (GTDB taxonomy): domain Bacteria; phylum Bacteroidota; class Bacteroidia; order Bacteroidales; family Bacteroidaceae; genus Prevotella. Next base: position 55,266 of record JAFSNR010000002.1, on the reverse strand, counting down.
TAATTTCGTGACGAGAGACAGACTACTGTCACCGACATCAAAAACACAAATTATGCTCAAATGTTAATTTCAAGGATTCCCTTGTATATTTCAGATTTTCTTCGTACCTTAGCCTCGCACAAGTGAGTCGCGCCGTCATCGTAGATGGAAGAATCTTGACATCATTGAAAATGCTCTCCTGAAGCCCTTATTCCCTCAACTCTCACAAAAGTTGAAATTGTTGTGGAAATGTTGTGGGAGAATCGCCTCTCTTTGAAAAACCCCTCTGATTTTCAGTTTGATAGGAAACATGGGTGAACGTTGGGAAATCAAGAATTCTATCGATACGACTATTCACCTGCTCCTTGGAATATCCAAACTACAGATTTATCTTGGGCTTCTTTAAAGAACCCACTACCATCCTCCAATCATTGTCCTTCACTATGATACTCACATCACCCGCCTTCGCCACTACGTCGTAAGTGGTGAAGTCAATCGTCTTCTGTGCAGACATGCTGACTGCATTCAGCATCAGCACCAGCATCAATAAAAGTTTCTTCATTATCTTGTTCCTAATTATTCTTTCTTCTTGGTTAATCCCCGTCGGATTAACCGAGATACCACAGTACTAAGATCTCATCTCAAATATCATCAGGCATATTTACCTTGATGTCATATTCAGCCTTGTGGCTCTGAATCGTCTCTGCTTTTTCTATCCAATAGCTATATAATGAAAAGCGCCACTATCAGCACCACAGCCATAAAAAGATAAAGCGGCCACATCGTTTTGGAAAACAGCACCTCGAAATAGCACACATAATAGTCATCAGCTTTCATCTTGTACAGTTCAGCCTTGTCTTTTACGGCAGCTTCGTAAAGCAAACGATACTGTCTCTCCATTTTAAGATAGTACGCATCCAAGAACCAGAATATCAGCACCAGCAGCAATGCTATCGCCAAATTGAAAACCGCAGTGTCTCTATTATCGTCATTCACGGTAAGAGCACCCAGCGCAGCAACAATGGTTATCATCAGTCCCTTCAAGCTAAAGCTATTGGAGTTCATCCGCGTTATCACATCCTGTATAAACGCCAAATGCTGCCTACGATCGTCTCCCAAATCTGCCATAATATCTAATTATTTTTTGCCCTTATGAACAATGTTGTATCATAAAGATGGATTCTTCTCAGCTGGGTTTTACCCTCCAATGAAATCCAAGATCCATCATTTTTGAATGCAGCCTTATCTTCGTGGAGTTGCCTTGTCAAAATATGCTTTTCGCCATCATCATCAGCATATATCGAATAATATTGATCGAGACTAGCATAATCACTGTTGTCTTGGAAGTCTTCATCATACTGCATCTTTGACATTGGCATTACAGATATCTCAATCTCACTTTGGGAGTCTGGTCTTTCCGTCCTTTTCACATTTATAGAACTAATCAGAAGGAGGTCCTGCCCTATCAGAACGGTATTCTTATCAATTATGGGAAATCTGAACTTCAGTCATATCGACGTTATATCTTATTTCTTGCCTTTGAGCATTTTTTTCTCCTCACTGGCCAGGCGACGTTCTACCTTTTTCACGTCCTCGGCAGCTGGCAGGTCCTCAGGGATGATGCCACGTTCGGTGAGCATCTTGCGCACGGCAGCATTGTTCTCTACGTGCTCCTGCGTAATGGACACTTCGCCCTGCAGGTCCTTGGTCTGCACGTTCACACTGGTCATCTCAGCGGCAAAGTCCTTGGCCTTGATGCTGATAGTGGGCAGGAAGTCGGCCAACGGACGCGTCTGGGGCATCCCCATGCGCGTCTTCATCATATTGGTGCTGAGGCGGAACAGGGCCTGGTCGCCCTTCGAGCGGATGACGGCAAAGGTTTGGTCGTTGACGCCACGCTCATAAAGCACGCCCGAGAGCTTCTTCTCGGTCTCCTGCAACTTGGCGCGCGCCTTGACACGCTCCACGTCCAAGAGCCGCTGCTCAACGAGCTCCATGCGACGGGTCTGTACAGCAAAGTAAGTCTGTGCAAAGGCTATCTGCGGCTTACGAGGGTCGCCATTTTGAGCCACCAGGTAGCAGGCGTAACGGGTGAGCATGACGTCATCGATGTCACGTTGAGCACCCTTACCAGCTATTATCATCTTATTGATGTCAATAAAATGATCCATCACCGGCTGACCAACGTTTTCACAGGCTGTTTTCGCCTTATTGATCACGTTGGTAAAGTTCTGCCAAAGGCTGTAACCCAGCAGTTTCTGCATATCCCGAGCGCTCCAGCACTCAGTATCGTCTATCATGCATTTCGCATCTTCGAAACTTTTGAACAGAGCCTGTATATCTTCTTTTCTCATAGTAGAAAATCCACGTTTATAACCATTTTGAGGGATTAAATCTAATCCCTCAGATATTGACCAAAGAGACGAAGTCCGCCATCAGACACCAGCACTGAAGTTGCTCGAAACAGGACAGCCGTCTACACAGCAAACTTCGTCTATTTTTCTTATTAGAAATTCATGTCATACGCAGGAATCCATTCCGTACTGACCTGGAAAGAACCCGCAGTTGTACTTGCTGCCGTAGGATAAATCGAGCCTGTCAGTTTGGTACAACGGTTGCGCTTAAAAGGTACGTTATTGACCGTCCTGCTGAAAATGGTGTTGCCATCAGCATCGAGCGTTTCGATGGTGACATCCATCGTCTGCTCGTCGGTTTGGAGGAACACATACCCTATCGCACAGGAACGTTCACCCACTTTCACACCTGTATTCACCGTGCTCACCGATCCGGTATTGACCGTTGCCAGGCCCGTTGTGGGACTAAACTGCTTACCACCGGCCGCAAACGTCATACGCACCTTTTCTACATTGGCCGTACGCTTGTCAGTTGAGATGACCTTGAGCTGTGCAACAATGCGGTCGAGTGTAGCACTGAGGTTCAATGCCGTTGTGCTGGTGACATTCACCTCTTGCGTTGCCGCAAACGTCTCTCGAGGAGCATTGACCGTCCATTCAGCTTGAGTAGGACTGGTGAGCGTCAACTCGTCATCATCGTAAAGCACATACCCCAGCACCACCATGGTGTAACTTCCCAAAGGCAGGGTTGTCGAGAACTCCCCGAAGGTATCACCCTCAGGCATACTACCCTTGGTGTGCGTCACCTTAAGTTGTTCCGTCCCATCGCTGTTGTAGAACGCCAGGGTAAGCTTCTGTACACCGTCGTAATCGCCAACAGCTGTGGCTCGTGTGGTCGCTTGCGCTCCTTGAGGGTTGTCCGTGTCAGAGAAATCGCTCTGCGACACAGAAAAACTGCTTACGCTCACCGTCACCGGCACCAAGTTCTGCTCGCTCGAAAGATTAACACTTGAGTCCAGAGACTCGTCATTGCTGCAACTGGCAGCCAGCAGGATCATACCTGCCATCAAAATGAAATTTCTCATAGTTTTTTGAATTAAGTATAACAAAAAATTATTCTTTCGCAAACTGTGCATCTAACACAATTGCGGTTGCAAAGATAATACTTTTGTTTTATACCACAAAACAAAAAACCAAAAAAAATCATCAACCTCTCTTCCCCACGTCGTCCCGCTGTTCAATCAAACGCTTAATCGACCAGATTCTGAGCCATAGAAATCAAAATATCTATTCCCAACGCGCACCCATAAACAACTATTAATCAGCACGTTAGTAAACTTTTAACATTCGTTTAAAAATAGAAAAGATGGAGACCTTGCGGAACCGGTTCCATTTTTCCGCTGCAAAGGTACAATAATTAATGGATAAAAACAAATAAAATGAGGGAAAATGCAAAAAAACATGCATTAATTTGGTTTTTATCGTCATTTGCACTATCTTTGCACGAAAATTACGACATTCATGGAGACGTTAGCATATAATCTCAGGGACGAAAACGAACAGTTCTGGTTCGTCATGGGCTCAAAAAACCACATGAAGGAACTGCAGATCAGAGACGAAGCCAGGACCAAGGGACTGGAGGCCTTCGTACCCATCACGTATGCTTACAAAACCGTCAGAGGACAAAAACAAAGGAAGCTCGTTCCCGCCATCAACGGCTACATCTTCGTCAAGGCCACGACCAAAGAACTCGAGCAATTCATTGCGAATTGTCATTACACCATCTTCCCTAAAAAATCGACCTTCACCGGCAGAGAAAACTTCCTCACCGTGTCCAATCACGATATGGAAAACTTTATCGCCGTCATAGAAAAGGCCGGTGAGCACATCACCTACTTCAAGCCCGACGAGATATCCCTCAACCCAGGCGATAAAATCCGCATACAAGGCGGCTTATACGATGGCCATGAGGGAATAATTACCCGCATCAAAGGCAAGCGCAACAAGCACCTCGTCGTACAAATTCAAGGCATCCTAATTGCTGCAGTTGAGCTCACACCGGAAATGATTGAGCTTCCGAGTGAAAAGCGAAAAGTAAAAAGCGAGAAGTGCTTCGACAGGATAGGCAACCGCGAGCGACCCTCCAAAGATATTGACAAAGACAGAAAACTCCTCTTGGAATTAGCGCAGAGATTGCTATTTGAGATTCCTGTAAATTACCAACAGGAGAACGAGTACTACCTCCTCCTCTCAGAGCTCAAGCGCACACGCGAGCGCCTCAAAACCTTCAAGGGATACACCCCAGCCTCAGAGGCCGAATTAGCCCTCCCCATGTACCTTGCCGCTGTCAAGCTTGACGACAACGTCCAGCAAGCTGAAGAGAGGCTACTCAAAGCCGTAGAAAAGCTTAAAGATACCTCCAAGTTAAAAGCTGTTTGCTTGGATTATATAAATAAATTGAAGGGATAACCTTCATAATGAGCCCCTTTGCAAGGGGCGGCGTAAGCAGGGATGTCAAGAAATTATGGCGAACCCCGCAGGGGCAAAGGCTGGAGAGCCATACCAAAACTTTGATGTAGAGGGTTTCCCCTCGGAATCAATTACATCCCTTCCATATAGGGAAGGGCTTGGGATAGGTGGGTGTCTCTTTTAGTTCTTTTCTCTGCGCCAGAGAAAAGGACAATTCCTTTTGGTTCTTTTCGAAAAGAACTCAGGGCAGAGCCCTGAAAAAAAAGACCTCTCATTATGAGAGGCCTAAGAGAGGTTTCAAATCATCTTCTTTATATAGAATCCATCCTGTCGTTCCTAAGAACGCCAGGAAGAGGAATATCAAACACATTTGTGCCCGCTTGGGGCCTGCTTTGAGCACTGGCACAGTCGCACTCTGCAACGTTGTAAACGCCGGCGTCTCCTGCTGAACCTTCATCTCAGCCTGCTGCAACTGGGCAACCACCTGCTGATAGATACTCTGCTGCAACTGCATCTCGTTCTGCAAGTCAGACTGCTTCGTCTGAGCTGACTGCGAACTCACATCACGGTGAGAGTCAGAGAATCGCGCATAGGCATCACGAGCCTGCTCATAACGAGCCTTGGCCTCCAAAGAAAGCTTCAGATTATACTCATAGTCGACACGCGCCTTAGACGTCCGATAATCGGTAATGAACTTCTGCAGACGGGTCTTTACCGAGTCAGCCATCGTCGCACATATCAGCGCATCCTGGTCGGTCACATTAATGGTAATCACCATCGTCTTCTTATCGACATCACAGACCACATTCTTGTTGATCGCCTTCATAATCTCCGTCTGCTCCTTCGTCAACTTGAAAGGATCGATCGTTGCAGCCTTCTCCGGCTCCTTAGAAGAGAACAGACCAAAGAATGCTTTCGTAGCCTCAGACCACCAAGGGGCTTTCTGCTCCTTATCCAGATAGTCGTAATAGGTGAACTCCTGCTTATCGTCCTCACGCTTCACCTTCACCTGGAACAGCGAGGTCTTGAAATCGACAGAGTTCATCAAGTCGGGATAGAGCGTCGGGAACAGAGCCTCTGTACCAGCACCACCTGTACCCAGATTCACACCAAAACTGCTGGCGAGGGAGGCTAAGCCAGACTTGCCAGAAGCACTACCCGAAAGCTCTGGGGAGAGCTTCACCTGACAGGTGTAGTAGTTGGGCAGGCTTAAAGCGTATAGAGCGGCCAGGATAAAGGCTACTGGCAGAACTTTGTAATACAAAGTCTTATGCTTTAGCAAATCTTTAAAGATTTTACCAAAATCTATAGAGGATTCTTCCTCTAAAACTTCTTTAATATTCTCTTCCATCACTTCAACATATTAGCAATTGAGACAAACATGGTGGCAAGGGAGGCAGCGGAGGTTCCGATGGACAGCCACTGCTGGAGACTAGTATTGTCCTTGGGACCCTTAGAGGGCACCACTATCTCACAGCCCGGCTCAATCTTACCCTTCGAGGCCAAGGCAATCGTACCGTTCTGATAGAGGATATAGGTATGGCTCTTGCGGGCGCGCTTGGCATAACCACCGGCCTGGGTGATGTAATAGCTGTAACTCTTCTTATCCTTCAAGGCCACGGTGTTGGGCTTCAGCACATCACCGGAGATCTTCACCGTACGGTTCAGTCGAGGAATCACCAACTGGTCGCCATCCTGCAACTCAATATCCTCATCGCCGCCAGGATTAGCCAGCGCCTCGTCCAGATGGATACCAACACTATAGGTCTCCGACAGAGAGAGCTGCTCCATACTTAAAGAGTCCTTCGCTGAAGAGGAGGCACTCTGCCGGGCCATCTTGATCAGTTCTTCACGACGGGCCAACTCATCCTCATTCATCTTACGAATCAATCGGGCACCACGCACATAAGCACCAGGGATGACGCCACCCGCCTCTTTGACCACATCGCTTAAGCGCTGGTTCTTGAGGCCCAGGGTATAGTCGCCCTCGAAGGCTATCTCACCCTCCACACGGACAGTGAACAATTCTGTAGAAACGGGGCTGCGACGAACAGAAACCACATCATAGGGGTGCAACGTAAAACTGCGATCGCCATCGAACTCAAAGCCGGGCTTGATGGAGAAGCTATAGGTCTTGGCAATCTCCATCGTTGCAGTCGTAGCCTCTGGGTCAATGATACGACGGGCCACATCGACTTTCACTGTAGAGGCATTATCCGTCAGACCACCAGCCTGCAGAATCAGGTCCTCGATAGTCATCTTCTCTGCATACTCATAAGTTCCTGGGAAGATTACCTCGCCATTGATCGTCAGGGTTCGGATGTTCTGATGCTCTGCCTGTGTGGGAATAAAGAGGATATCCTCGTTCTCAAGGGGCACATCAGCAGCTGTACCCTCCAGGATACCTTTCAGGTCGACTGACAGCACCTCCTGCGTGCGATTAGCCTTCATACGACGAATCACAGCGCGAGAGAGCATCGCCTCCTCCGTGATGCCATCGGCATTCTCAACCAAGGAGCGCACACTGGTCACCTTCTCGCCCAACTGATACATACCGGGGCGGAAGACTGCTCCCTTGATCTCGACCATATTCTCGAAACGATCGATAATAGAATCAACAATCACCGAGTCACCATCGGCCATCTTGAAATCACCACGCTCAAACTCCTCGATATTAAAGACCGTCTTCATGCGACCACTCTTACGTAGCACACGCAGAGACTTCTTATAGGCATCGCTCGCAAAACCGCCACTATATTTTAATAAGGTGGCAAGACTCTCGTCCTCGCGCAACTCATAAGCCATCGGACGCTTTACACGACCAGAGATATCGACAATGGCATCATAAGTGCCCACCTGGATGACATCGTTATCAGCCAGGCGCACATTGCCTGCCAAACGGCCACTCAGGATAAACTGATAGACATCGACCGTAGAAATCAGCCTGCCCTGACGATAAACCTTGATATTACGCAGGGTACCCAGATCACTGATACCACCGGCCATATACAGGGCATGGAACACCGTCGCAAAGGCACTCAGCGTATATGTACCTGGGGTCTTGACCTCACCCATCACATTGACCATGATGGTACGCGTCTGACCTAAGGTCACCTTGATATCGGAACTGGAGTAGTAAGAACCCAGACGACTGCGGATCTTACCCTGAGCTGCAGTGACAGAAAGACCAGCCACATGCACAGGACCATAGTCAGGTACTGTCACATCACCATCGGGCGACACCTCGAGCATTTCACTCTTCTGCGTATCACCATAGACATCGATGATCACCTGATCGCCAGGACCCAACACGTAGTTCTGGGGGGTGGCGATGTTCATCTGGGGTTCAAACGTGAGCTTCTTGTTATTGAAGATATCACGACCAAAGACCTTCTTACCCTTCTCCTCAGCCTTACCAAAATAGAGGGAGTCGGGACTCTGATACAGGTCCATCATCGTCGGGTCATTGCTGTACATCCACTCAGAGGGACGATTCATCATCATCTGCTGCTGACGGGCTTTCCTACCCACCTGCGTATCGTCAACCTCCTTCAGAGAACCATTGTTCTCACGCATACGACTCTGGGCATCACCAATGGCCTTATCGGCTGCCTTACCCATGCTCGACTTCTCCAACTGACTGGCATACTTCTTACGCATCTTCTGGATCTGCTCAAGCGTGGCGCCCTTCTGAAGGAGCTTCGTGGCTATCTCAGACTCCTGCGTGCCTTTCTGACGCTCCTGCATCACAAACTGGAGAATCTGCGTCTCGGTCATTCCCTGGCCATAGGTCATGCTTGACATACCCAGGGTGAATAAACAAAAGAGAATGATCTTTTTCATTATAATTCTATTTAACTAAATTCATTACACTAACCAACAATGTGACAATCGTCGCCATGGTGGTGGAAAGAGAGCCGATCTGGGCGATGGTCTCAGTGGCTGTCTTGGTCTTGGCTGGGACGATAATCTCGCAACCCGGCTCAATCTTAGCACTGCCCTTGGCACGAGAGACCGTACCATTCTGATAGAGGATATAGGTGCGTGACTTCTTGGCGCGATTGCCAAAACCTCCTGCCTGGTTGACATACCACTTGTAGGGTTTGCCAGGGCTATAGGCCACTGTATTGGGATACATCACGTTACCATTGATCTTCACTGTTCCAGTATACTCAGGCACTACCAGGCGATCGCCCTCGCGCAAGATGATGTCATAGTCGCTACCGGGATTTTCCAAGGCCTTGTCGAGATTGATACCTACATAATAGATACTATCGGTACGAGTGACCTGCGTGGTATCCAGTCCCTGTCCGGTCTGTATACGGGCCATGCGCAGGAGTTGCTCTACACGGAAACGCTCATCAGGATTCAGGATACGCTCTACACGGGCTCCACGGACATATGCCTCATCCGTGACACCACCGGCTGCCTTAATCGCCTCAGAGAGGCGCAGATTCTTCGTAGGCAGACTATAGACACCCTCGAAGAGAACCTCGCCCACGACACTGATATTGCGCTGGGGCTGATAACCCGGACTCTTACGCACAAACACCTCATCATAGGGCTGGAGGGTAAATCCTTTCTGACCATCGACCACATAACCGTTCTTGATGGAGAATGAGAAGGTCTGGGCAATGGCCTTATCAGAAGTAGTCGCTCCCGGGTCAGTGATACGACGAGAGACATCCACACGGGCTGTAGAAGCTGCATCAGTGGGGCCTCCTGCCTGAAGGATGAAGTCCTCGATGGTCATATCGTCGGCATACTCATAAGTACCAGGGAACTGCACCTCGCCCCAGATGGTCAACGTGCGCTGGGACATGGCTTCCTGTCGGAAGGGGATATAGAGGATATCCTCGTTCTCAAGGGTTATATCAGGGGCTGTACCGGCCATGATGCCATCGAGATCGACTGAGACAATACGCTTTGTGCGATCGGTCTTCATGCGATGAATCACTGCACGCGCCAGGAAAGCATCCTCTGTCAGTCCACCGGCATTCTCAATGATCGAACGCACTGAAGTACAGTTGGCCAGGTCGTACATACCCGGATGGAAGACAGCTCCCTGAATCTCAACAGTGTTCTCATAACGTCCCTGAATCGAGTCGATAATCACCGAGTCACCATCAGCCAAACGGAATTCACCAAAGTCAAACTCCTTGACCTGATGAGCAGAATAGCGATTACCGGCTGTGCGATGCACACGAACAGCTTCCTTATAAGACTTATTGGCAAAGCCTCCGGCATACTTCAACAGGGTGGCAATCGTCTCATTGGGTTTCATCTCATAGGCCATCGGGCGCTTCACAAAGCCTTGGACATCGACAATGCACTCATAAGGACCCACGATGATCACATCATTGTCCTGCAGATGAACATTGCCTGCCTGTCGGCCATTGAGAATATAGTCATAGACATCGACCGTAGAGAGCAACCGACCTCCACGAAAGACTTTGATATTACGCAGGGTTCCCACACCATTGACACCACCTGCCATATAAATGGCATTGAAGACCGTTGCAAAGGCTGAGAGGGGATAGGAGCCTGGCATGGCCACCTCACCCATCACATTGACCTGAACCGTACGCGTCTGACCAACTGTCAAACGAATGTTAGAGCTCTTATAGCGCTGACCCAGTTCATCGCGCAACTTTGCATTGGCCTGAGCCACAGAAAGGCCGCCTATGCGGATGGGACCATAACCCTCGACCACAATCACACCATCGGGAGACACCTCGAGCTGCTGGGACTTCTGAGAACCACCATAAATATCGAGATTGACCTTATCGCCAGGACCTACGACATAGCTCTGTGGGGTGGCAACATTCATCGCGGGTTCGAAGGAGAGGTTCTTCTTATTGAAGATATCACGACCAAAGACACGTTTGCCATTCACCTTATTGTCGACGGTATCAGGGATATAGACCTGTGCACGACTCTCTGTCAAGCCATCGGTATTGCCGGAGCCAGAGGGCTGTACCTGAGTTGTTACCAGAGGTGTGCCCTGAGCATTCACACGAACAGAGCCATTGCTCTCACGTAAACGAGAGGTTGCCAGATCTTCACCTGCCCCCAGGCCTGTGCTTGAACCTGACCCTTTTCCTGTGCCAGTGTCCTGCATCAGCTTGCGCACGCGCTGGAGCTGCTGGGCTGTCACACCACGCTGCATCAGCCTCATCGCAATCTGCGACTGACTGGTACCGGCTTTCAGTTCGCGTTGAATATAGGTTTGTACTTGTGTATCGCTCATGCCCTGGGCTGAAGCCGAGAGGCTCAAACCGAGAAAAAGGGTTAAAGACAATAGTATTTTTTTCATATCTTTGGGTATACCGTTTATAAAACGGTTGCAAAAGTACAACTTTTATTGCAATTCTCCAAAGAAATCGCAATAATTTGCCTTAAAATTGCAAAATTTCCATTTCTTTGCAGAATTCGCAAGGGCTTTTCCAGTGAGTCTTCAGAACTTTTGAGGCCTTTAATAAGGGGCTCATTAAATAATCATGGCGAATCCCCGTCAGGGGACACAGGCTCGAGAGCCATACAAAAACTTTGCTGTAGGCGACCAGTCGCCGGAAGCAACTACATCCCCTTGCCAACGATTGGCGAGGGGCTTGGGGAGTGGTTCGAGGCCCCTTCTTATGAAGAGGGGGTCGGGGGTGATGGAGGAGCCGAGGGGCTACCCTCGGATGGGGTCTGGGGATATCCCCAGTTCTAATAGATGAAAACCTTGAAGGTTTTGATAGAACCTGGGGCTCCTTGTTCTGCCCTGGGGAGATAATCAAGGGCAGAGATGGTCTGCACTTGCCCTAAATCAATCACTAAGAGATGAGGCAGTGGAGACTTCCGGGCAGTACGCCAATAAGTAGACTCCTGAAGATCATAAACCTTCTCACCCGTGAAGTTCCCCCGATGGATATCCTCACTGTCAGCATATTTCACAGTCCAAGACTCACGAGACATTCGATTCCCATCAGCATCACGAGCATAGAGTTCCGCTATCGCCACCTCATCCTTCCCGTCATGAGTCGAAAGCGCCTGAATAGCAATATAACGCCCCTTCTGTGAAGAAGCAAACCTGATGCTCTGCCAACCATTACCCGGGGCTAAATCACCCTCAGCCACAGGTGTGGCAGAGTTGAGATCAGGCTTATCACCCGGATTATTATGTGTCCTCGATTTTTCCATATTTAACTTATCCAACTCTGGCTGGTTCTGCGCAAAGAGAACCGCCTTCTTGGGTCCTACCACATCGAGGACAATCACCTCATTACGTCCTGGTTTCAACCAACACCCCGGAACAAAGAGCGTCTGCTGAGGACCAATATTCCAGAAACGCCCTATGGCATGGCCATTGACATAGACCTGACCCTTACCAAACTGCTCGAGATTGAGGAAGGTATCTCCCAAATGTTTCTTCTTCAGGTTGAAGTAACCCCGGTAATAACCACGCCCCTGGAAAGGACTCCCCCCACCATTGGCTGCTGCTGAAGAGAGCGCACGAACAGCTGTCTGATAATCATCAGGAATGGTCAGGATCGACCAGCGCTTCAGGTTCCAGGAGAGTTCATGGCCCTCCTGTTCGGTCGTAATCACCACACTCTCGGTAATACCCTTATAATCCTTGATAGCCCTTCCAAAGTTGATACGTCCCATGGCCTCGATGAGGATCTTCAGTTCCTGACCCTTCTTAACCGGTGGGAGTTGGATGCTCTTCTCATTGCGTACTCGGTCAATCTTGCCGATGTACTTCCCATCGAGGAAGATCTGGGCAAAGTCGTGTCCATCATTCAGGGTCAGCACTGAAGGAGAAGCTATCTCAGGCAACATCGTGATATAGACCAGCGAACCCCAACCCTGATCGAGTTCCTCCATCGTGCGCAGAGGAGAATCCATCACCAAGGAGTCAGCCCCCTGAAGGATATCAGCAAACTCCATCAGTTCGAACTTCGGGATACTGATGAGATTAGCCGGGGGAGCAGGCACATCAGGAAGAGGCGTCGCACTGTACTTCTGCATCGTCTGACGCAAAAGGTAATACTTATCCGTAGCCCCACCATATTCATTGATGGGTGCATCATAGTCGTAAGAAGTGACATCTGGGGCAAAACCCGGGGAATTGGCGCCTGCCCAGTGAGCAAAGGATGTACCACCATGAGTCATGTAAAGGGAGAAACTGATACCCTTGGAGAGCATCTCATCAATGCCATCGACCATATCCTTGGCTGGACGTGTCTCATGATTGGCACCCCACTTGTCGAACCATCCGCTCCAGAACTCCGAACACATCTTAGGGGCATCAGGACGCAACTCGCCTAAGCGTTTGAACTGTTCATCGATATTGGCGCCAGTACCAAAATTCATCGTCCAAACCAGGTCATCTAGACCGTTTTTCTCGAAATTAGAGCTCCAGTCGCACTGGAAAAGCGCCAGCTTTTCACCATAGATACCACGTAAACAATCGCGTATCTCCGTTATATAGGGCTTATCCTCACCATAAGAACCATATTCGTTCTCGACCTGAACCATGATGATGGGACCTCCTCTCTGAATGGTCAGGGGGGCCAACTGCTCACCAACCTTCTCCTCAAAGATACGGACGCGTTCCATGAAGTAAGGATCCTGTTCGCGCAAACGGATATCCTTCTTCTTCAGCAACCACCAGGGCAGACCGCCCATCTCCCACTCCGCACAAACGTAGGGACCTGGACGAACAATGACATACATCCCATGCTTCTGAGCCAAACGACAGAAAGCTGCCACATCGTTATTGTCCGTGAAATCGAACTCGCCCTCGCGCTGCTCGTGGATATTCCAGAACACATAGATACAGAGGGTGTTCATACCCAGCGCCTTGCACATCTGGATGCGATGTTCCCAATATGGACGTGGAATACGGGGATAGTGCACCTCGGCTGCCTTTACCAGAAAAGGTTCGCCATTCAGAAGGAAAGTCTTGTTTCCAACTGTGAAGTCGCCTGCCAATAGGGTCAGCGAAAACGACCCCAAAAGAATGGTCAGTAGTAGTCGTACCTTTTTCATTTTGTTTCATTTGTTTGTTTCTGTGTGCAAAGATACAAAATAAATTAAACATTAAACACAAAAAATTAAAAATTATGTGTATCTTTGCAGCAAATATAACAAACTATAGATATGAAGAGACTTACATTATTCGTTTTAGCAATGGTCTTTGTCACCCTGGCAAAGGCTGAGGATGGCCACCAGTTGTGGCTGAGGTATCAACCCGTCAATCAGGCTAAGGTGACAGGACCTGAGTGCTTAGCTGCCCAGGAGTTGAGAACTTATTTCCAGGGGGAGAACGCTACGCTCAGGATAGACCCGACAATGGAGGAGGATGCCTACAGATTAGAAGTGAAAAGTGAAAATGGTACAGAGAACTGTATCATTACGGCCAAAAACGAGATCGGATTGCTCTACGGGGCGTTTGAGCTGCTTAGACAGAAGGACATAAGAACAAATGTTTATAATAAGCCGTTCTTTAAGCTTCGTATATTGAATCACTGGGATAACCTGAATGGCACCATTGAGAGAGGCTATGCCGGACTCAGCATCTTCTGGAAGGGTAAGGACAGTGGGAAGACCATCCGCGATCAGAAGATCTTCGTGGAGGATCCCGAACAGCCTATCGATACTGCCCTCATCAAGGAATATGCCAGGGCCAATGCTTCCATCGGTATCAATGGAACCGTGTTGAATAATGTGAATGCATCGCCCAAGATGCTGTCGGATATATATATTAATAAGGTGAAGACCTATGCCGATATCTTGAGGCCCTATGGCATCAAGGTATATCTGTCGGTGAACTTCGCCTCTCCCATGAGCATCCCAGCCAAGGGATTCAATGGCGACAAACCAGTCAAGACCGCCGACCCACTGGACAAACAGGTGAAGGGTTGGTGGAAGGCCAAGGCCAAGGAGATCTATGAACTGATTCCCGACTTTGGCGGTTTCCTCGTAAAGGCCAATTCAGAAGGTCAACCTGGTCCATTCGACTATAACCGTACCCATGCAGATGGTGCCAACACACTGGCTGATGCAGTGAAACCTTTCGGGGGTATCATCATGTGGAGAAGCTTTGTCTATGGTGCCAAGCACAAGGGTGAAGACCGCGTCAAACAGGCTGTATCAGAGTTTGTCGGCCTCGATGGAGACTTCCACGACAATGTCATCCTACAGTCGAAGAACGGACCACTCGACTTCCAACCGCGTGAGCCCTATGCCCCTATCTTCGACAACATCAAACAGACCAAGCAGATGGCTGAGTTGCAGATCACTCAGGAGTATCTGGGGCAGTCGAGACATCTGGTCTATCTGGCACCTATGTGGCGCGAGTTCTTCAGCTTTGTAGCCCCAGAGAAACTCGTAGGTATCGCTGGTGTAGCGAATATCGGACTGGATACCAACTGGTGTGGACATCACTTCTCACAGGCCAACTGGTATGCGTTTGGCCGATTGGCATGGGATCCCACCATTACCAGTGAGGACATCGCCAAAGAATGGCTGGACCTCACCTTTGGTGAAATAGGAAAGGCGAAAGCTGAAAAGTCTATGAGTGCTTCGCTCTGTGAGGAAGAACTGCTCAGCGTCATGCTGAGATCGCGCGAGGCTTGCGTAGACTATATGATGCCTATCGGCTTGCACCACATCTTTGCCTTTGATGAGCACTATGGTCCAGAGCCTGACGGATTTAATCCCCACGTACCCCTGGAGTGGTGTCCGGTCTATTACCATCGGGCAGACTCATCAGGCATTGGATTCAATCGTACCCATGCAGGATCGGATGCCACCTCACAGTATCGGGAGCCTTACTGCTCGATCTATGATGATATCAACACCTGTCCGGAGAGGTACTTGTTGTGGTTCCACCATGTGCCCTGGGACTACAGGCTTAAGAGTGGCAGGACCGTTCTTGAGGAGATGACATTCCGCTACAATCGTGGCGTCAGTGAGGTGGAGGATTTCCTCCGCGTCTGGCAGGAGGTCAAGCCCAACATCGACCAACAGCGCTGGGAGGAGGTTCAAGCCCGACTTGAGCATCAACTCGACAACGCCAAAGAATGGCGTAAAACATGCCTCGACTACTTCGGGAGTTTTACCCCCTAGCTACCCTCTTGCTACCGTCTTGCTACTGTCTTGCTACTGTCTTGCTACTGTCTTGCTACTGTCTTGCTACCGTCTTGCTACAAAAAGAGCACTAAAGGAGCATAAAGGAGCATTCAATCTTTTTTAGACTTAAATTAAACAGTAATTTCTCCTGAACCAAGACATCTGTGATGGTCAGAATCATAAACCACACAGAACTGTCCTGGAGCGACACCATGAATAGCGACCTGGGAATGGACAATAAAGGAATTAGGAGAAGTCCATTCCAAACGGGCTGGATGATAATCCGGGGTATGACGAATCTTGAAGGTGACCTCAGTAGGAGTTAAAGCCTGAGTCAGGAAATGAAAGTCATGGACTGGGAAATCAGACTGATAAGCCGAGGCCGGGTCATAGCCATGAGACACATAGAGAATATTTTGAAGGACATCCTTCTTCACCACAAACCATGGGCCACCAGAGAACCCCATGCCCTTGCGCTGCCCAATGGTATGGAACCAGAGCCCCCGATGCTCACCAATACGCCGACCAGTTTCCTGTTCAACAACATCACCTGGCTGTTCACCAAGATACCGTCGGATATAGTCATTATAGTTGATCTTACCCAGGAAACAGATGCCCTGAGAATCCTTCCGCCGGGCATTTACCAGGTGCTCCCGCTCAGCCATCTCACGCACCTCGTCCTTCATATAATGGCCTATGGGGAAGAGTGCCTTACGCAACTGCCAGTCGTAGATCTGAGCCAAGAAATCTGTCTGGTCCTTCACAGGATCAGGACTCGTACAGAGCCACTTCCGTCCCTCTGCATCCATCTCAGTCTGGGCATAATGGCCAGTGGCAATCAGATCATAGTCATGCCCACATTTCTGATCGAAAGCCCCGAACTTGATAAGTCGGTTGCACATCACATCTGGGTTAGGGGTATAACCAGCCCGCACCTTCTCCATGGTATAGGCCGTCACCTGATCCCAATACTCCTGATGACAGTCGATCACCTCAAGTCGGCAACCATACTTATGTGCTACAGCCGTCGCCATCTCGAGATCCTCCTCAGAAGAACAGTCCCACTCCTCTTCCTCCTCAGGACCAATCTTGATATAAAAACAATCAGGATGCAGTCCCAGTCGTGCAAACTCGTAGACCACCACACTACTGTCGACTCCTCCAGAGAGGAGCACTGCCACGCGCTTATTATCGATTTCGTTCAAATCCATTTTTTGTCTTTTTACTTTTTTACCTTTTTACCTCTAAAACCTTAGTCCCCAAGAGAAATACGCATACCAGTCGCCTAAGCGGATGGTTCCCCCTGCGTTGTTATCATACCTGAAACTATTATAGGTGCCATAGGCATTGAAATAGTAATGTGCCCGGTTGTATGTAATCGAGAGACGTGTATCAAAATTGGGCACCACTTTATTCTTCGTCAATTCAGAGTCCACGTAATGAACTTCCTGATTAGAAGGATCCTCAGGATTATCGTATTCGTAATAGAACACCTTTCCACGATTATAGAAGGTAATCATGGGCAGGAGCATCACACTGACCAGCCAATGCTTCCCAGGTACCCAATTGTAGGCATAACCCGCCCCCAGACTAGCCTGCCACATCTTCATTTGGCCGACACCATGCATGATATCAAGCAGTTGGATATTCTCACCACTATCATATTCCACACGCGAATAATGGTACATCAGTCCTGCGACCAACGAACCAGCAGAACGAATCTGAATAGCTGACTGGTCATAGGCAGCAGCGTATGAAAAGTGCTTGCCATTGAACATATAATAGGCATCGGCAAACACCGAACGCACTTTCATGGGTTCAACAATCTCCATGGAGTGCTCACGAATCTGAGAGGCCTTAGTACCCTCTTCCCAGGCTGCAAGGAGGGAATGGTCAACCTTATAGGAACGGATGCGCAGGTTGACACCATAGCGCCCTCCCATGGCTCCGATATTCAGATTGGTAAAGAGGTCCAAGATGTTGGAAATACCCGTAGTGAAGTTAGAACCCTTGTCGCCAGAGAGGTCTATCGAATAGCCTAGTCCATAGCCTCGATAACCTATCCAAGCTCCTAGAGAGGTCGTGAGACTGGTCGTTGAGCGCAAGCGCATCTTCATCGGTGAGTCATCACACGCCTCAGAATTCAAGTTGATAAAAGACTGAGAGAGGTTGGAACGCAATACAAACGCCCAGGGCTTTTCAGGTATCTCGATATAATTAGAGTCGATACCACTGACCGCCATCCTGTCAATGAGGTTCAGCAGACGTCTGACTGCATTGGGACGCTTCTTCTTTACTTCCTCCTCCTGAGCCATCATCATCATTGGCAGACAGAAAAACATCAGTCCCAGAACGACTATCCTCTTCATGCGCTTAGTAGGCTGCCCGATACTTACTGTCATCCTTGTCTTCGAGCATGCTGAGATAACTCTGGTAACGACTCTCAGCGATGTAATGGTCTTCGAGGGCCTTCAGGACTGCACAACCGGGCTCATGGGTATGGGTACAGTTAGAGAAACGACAATCCTTGGAGAAATGGAAGATCTCACGGAAATAGCTGGTCAGTTCCTCGGGTTCCATATCGAAGGTGCCAAAGCCTTTGATGCCCGGGGTATCAATGAGCCATCCCTCCGGCTGGCTCAGGGACTGCGAAGCATTCAGAGGGATCATCTCAGAGAAGGTCGTCGTGTGCTGTCCGGTGTTGTGGGCATCAGAGATCTCAGCTGTCCGAAGGTTGACACCTGGAACCAGACGATTGATCAAGGTAGACTTGCCTACCCCACTATTGCCACTTAGAAGGGTGATCTTCCCTTCAAGCATCGGTCTCAGAAGATCAATACCCTCACCTGTCGCCGCAGAGATGGCCTGACAGGTATAGCCGATGGTCTCATAGAGACGGATCATCATCTCCTGATAGTGCAGTTCGTCAGGGGAGAGAAGGTCGGACTTGTTGAAGATGAGAACTACCGGAACACGATAGGCCTCAGCAGAAGCCAGGAACCTATCGATAAAGGTAGTAGAGGTTTGGGGATAATTGACTGTGACCACCAGAAAAGCCTGATCGACATTAGCCGCAATGATATGACTCTGTTTGGAAAGATTGATACTCTTACGGATGATATAGTTCCGACGGTCCTCAATGTCAGTAATAAACAGAGGTGAGGGATGAGGGGTTAGAGGTGAGGGGTGAGGGGTTAGAGGTGAGAGATGATCTTGAGGGCTGTGGCCAGGCTGAGAAGAAGAAAGTGTGACTCGATCACCCACAGCAACAGGATTCGTGCTGCGAATGCCTTTCAGACGAAAGTTTCCCTTGACCTTACAATCAATCAGCTGGCCATCGTCCGTCAGGACGGTGTACCAGCTGCCTGTATTCTTTATGACGAGTCCTTTCAACTCTAAAACATTTCTCTAACCTCTAACCTCTAACCTCTAACCACTAACCACTAATTACACCGTCATAATCTCCTTATTCTTCGCAGCAATAAGCTCATCGAGCTTCTTGATGTACTTGTCATGGAGCTTCTGGAGCTCGAGCTCAGCGTCCTTCTCATTGTCCTCAGAAAGGCCGTCCTTGATGGCTTTCTTCAGTTTGTCCTTGATATCAGCACGTACGTTACGTACCTCGACCTTCGCCTTCTCCGCAATCTTGTTGCACTGCTTGACAAGATCCTTACGACGCTCCTCAGTGGGTACAGGAATATTCAGACGGATCACCTCACCATTGTTCTCAGGTGTGATACCTACATCACTGTCCATGATGGCCTTCTCAATGGCACGGATCTCCTTACGGTCCCATGGTTTGATGGCAATCGTACGAGGATCGGGCACACTGACATTAGCAACTTGGTTCAAGGGCACCTTACTACCATAAGAATCCACACGAACCCCATCGAGAATGGCCACATTGGCACGACCTGCACGAATGCGATTCAGCTCGTCCTCCAGGAACATCGCTGCCATTTCCATTCTCTCTTCACTCTTTTTCAAAGTAGCTTTTACGTCTAACATATCTGTTCGTTTTTAGTCTTTTCGGATTACAAAAGTAGTACTTTTCCGTGAAATGGCCAAGCGTTTTACATATTTTATTAATAAAAGAGGTAAAAAATTTGGTGGTTTAACTAAAAAGCCTTAACTTTGCGCGTGGTTACTACCATTCTATTAGACAATTTATGTGTGCTAAACCATACCTGCAAAGGTCAATCATACTCTGTATCGCCCTGACAGTCCCTTTGGCGGTCATGGCCCAGGAAGAGAACATGGAAACCATTCTGGATATCCATCACATCCTCGCATATCTGGTGGCGGCTTTCCTCATTTCCGTCTTTGTCATGATCTTTTTCAACCGTGTGATTTACTACCGCGAACGGGATGTCACCAAACAGGGGAAACAGCTCATTGCACAGCTGAATCTCGTCATGACCTCTAACAAAACCGCAGCCTGGACCTACGACGCCAAGCACGACCTCTATAAGATTGTGGCAGAGCAAGGCACCTCGGAGACCACCTATACCCCCTTTGAGTTCTCTCAATTCTACGATCGAAATGACTTTACCGAATTGTTGAAGGTGATGTCAAAGGTGAGGGAGAGGATGAAGCCATCGGAGACTATCATCGTCAGGAGTACCCCTATCAAGAGTGAAAGCGGGGAAGATTACCAGCATATCTATGAGATTACCATCACGGTATTACGCAAGGGCAAGAGCGGATTCCCCCTGCAGCTGCTGGGAACCCAACGCGACATTACCGACGAGCAGCAACGGGCGGAGGAAGCCAAGCGTACAGCCTTGAGATACCAGACCCTCTTCGACTCCTCATTAGTAGACATGGTCTATTTCGATGGTGAGGGTACCATGCTTGACATCAACGACAAGGCCTGTGAGTCGTATTTCATCAAAGACCGTAAGGCCCTGATCGCCAAGAAGCCCAAATATACGGACTGGCCTTCCATGCGTGACATTGACCTGACCTCAGACACCCCGACGCCCAGTTCGAGCATCGTCGACCTGAAGAATGTCAATAACCGCGTAGGCTCACTGGCTTCCCATGACTGGGGCGGAGACAAGATTTACTTCGAGCGCACCACCACTTTATTGAGAGACAAGGATGGCAAGCTGAACGGTATCATGATGGCAGGAAGAAACATCACGGACATGGTGAACTCATTCCACCAGCAGAAGAAGACCAGCCTACTGATAGAATCCCGTATCAAGGATATTCAACAGTATATCCAGAACATCAACTACTCATTGAAGGTGAGTGATGTGCGCATGGTGAACTATCATCCTGACACGCATAACCTCGACATCTCGAGCGACCTGAACGCCACAGAATATACGCTGCCCCAACTGCGAGCCTTCATCATGGTTCACCCTGATGACTATGCCAAGGCTGAACGTCTGTTCTGCAGAATGGACCGTCTACATCCTGGCACTTTCTCAGAAACCGTCCGTACCATCATTCGTGACAATCAAGGACGCCATGTCTACTTGAACTTCAACATGATGCCCATTACTGACAGCGAAGGAAAGATTACCCACTATTTCGGTATGTGTCGCAATGAAACCGAAATGACCTATACCGAGCTCAGATTACAGGAAGAGACGGAGAAAGCCCAGGAGGAAGAGCGTCTGAAGAACACGTTCCTCCTGAACATGAGCCACGAGCTGCGTACACCACTGAATGCTGTCATCGGCTTTGCCGAACTCTTCAACAGTGAACACAGCGAGGAGGATGAGCCTATCTTCGCAGAGGAGATCAAGAAAAATACCGGTGTACTGCTGGCCCTGATTAACGATATCCTCTTCCTCTCACGACTCGATGCCCGTATGATTGAATACAACTACCAAGAGTGCGACTTCGCCCTATTGTTCGACGGTTGGTGCTATATGGGCTGGAGCAATCTGCAACCCAACGTCAAGGCTGTAGTGGATAATCCCTACAACCGTCTGCTCGTCAATATCGACCAACAGAACCTGGGAATGGTCATCCAAAAGCTCTGCACCCACTCAGGTGCCACCACCAAGGAGGGCACTGTCAGGGCGAAATACGAATATCGCCATGGGGAGCTGAACATTACTATTGATGATACCAGCAAGGGCATGTCACCTCAAGAACTGGAAAATGCCTTCAACCGTTTCGCCAATGAAGACAACAACGACGCAGAAGGAACCGGGCTTGACCTACCCATTGTGAAAGAACTCATCGAACAGATGGGCGGTAGCATTGAAGTACAGTCGGAACGGGACAAAGGCACGACCTTCTTTGTGACCATCCCCTGTGAAATGGGCGTATTGGAGAAAAAAGTCCAAGAACTTATTTAATGGTGCCTTATGAACAGTCTGATCCTTACCATACAAAACAGTGCCTCCGTCGACAGCATCTCGCTGACGATCACACTGCTGACATTCATTGCCTTTATTATCGGTTGGGTGGTCAACCGTATCACCATCCTGCGCATCCGCAAAAATTCTGAAAAGGTGAAGGACCTGTCGGCCATCATGCAGCACACCCTCAATGCCAGCAACAACTATGTGCTAAAGCTCTCGTTCCAGGACCGCTTTGCCCGCAACATGCATGGTAACTTCCTGCCCGAGGAAGGCATGGGCTATGAGGAAAGTCTGGCGTATATCCATCCTGACGACCGCCATCTCTATACCGAAGCCCTACGACGCCTGATCAAAGGCGACAAGACCTCAGAATGCCTCATCCGCTGGGACTGGAGTATGAAGGCCCACAAAGGAGAGTGGCACTGGATGCGCGATATCGGCATTGCAGAATACAGCAATCCCGCTTTGAAGATCCCAACCAACTTTTTCTGTACACTGACAGACGAAACAGAACGTATCCTTCGCGAACAACAGGAGCTGGAGATGACTGACCGTTATCGGAAAATCTTCGACCAAAGTCTGGTGGGACTGGCTTTCTACGACAAAGAAGGCAAGCTGATTGCTGCCAACAAGAAAATGCGCGAGATCCTGAACTTCCAGACTGAGAATGACCCTTATTATTTCAACAGCACGATCTACGACATGCCCACGTTCAGAGAAGTGCTCTATGACCGCCAGGCCCAGGATCTCTACTTCTGTACGAAGAGTGTGATTATCGAACGAGGTGTGAACTGCTACACAGAGATGCGCCTCCACCCGGTATATGATGAAAAGGGCGAACTCTTCTTCATCACCTTCTCCATCCGCGACATCACCCAGGAACGTGATCTCTATCTCGAGAACAAACGCAACGAGGCGCGTATCCGACTGCAGAACGAGGCCATCGAACGCTATGAAAACGAGTTGCAGTACCTGATGGAGCACTGTGACATGCGTTTCTTCCGCATCAATATCAACGAGCGAATCTGTACCTTCTATAAGAGTATGAGCAGTCCAGAGTTGCGTCTGAACTTTGATGAGCTCATCGACCACTTCGTGGACAGTCCGTTCAAACAGGGACTGAGAGAATACGAAACCTACTTCAGTGTGCAGCGAACAGACCTGACCCATATGCGTTCGTTCTTCAACGATAAAAAGGAATTACAATGGAATTTCATTGAGAGTGTGCCATTCTTTGACGAGAACGGCATGATGATGGGTACCTACGGTGTGGTACGCAACGTCACTAACCTCATCGAGAAACAGGAGCGTCTGAAGGAAGAGACAGAACGCGCCAACCAGTCGGGTCTCCGCAAGAGTACCTTCATGGCAAATATGACGCATGAGATCCGTACGCCACTGAACGCCATCGTAGGCTTCTCAGACGTGTTGCCCATGATGTCGACCACTGAAGAGAAACAAGAAATCATACGCGTTATCATGAACAACTGCGACATGCTGCTCAGACTGGTAAACGATATTCTGGCTGTCTCGTCGCTTGAGACTGAAGGTATAGAGATTACTGCGAGAAAGGTGGACTTCGCCAAAGTGTTTGCAGATGTCTCTACTATCCTTGCCCAACGCGTGCAGAACCCTGAGGTGAAGTTCATCTCAGAAAACCCATACGACTCATTTGTTACCACTATCGATAGTGGGCGTATGCAACAGGTGGTGACCAACTTTGTGACCAACGCAGTCAAGTACACCCAACAGGGACATATTAAGATAGGCTATGAATACCAACAACGCGAAGGTCGAAATGGTCTATACATGTACTGCGAAGATACTGGCACTGGTATTCCTAAGGAAGACCAGGCAAAGGTGTTTGAGCGATTTGTGAAACTGAATGACTATGTACAGGGAACAGGTCTTGGCCTGAGTATCTGCAAGGCCATTGCCAACAGTTGTCAGGGTGATATCGGTCTGACTTCAGAGGGCGAGGGCACAGGTTCCACCTTCTGGATATGGATTCCCTGTGAGAGGAGTGAGGAGTGAAAAGTGAAAAGTGAAAAGTGAAGAATGAAGAATATATATAGAATCATATTGGTCATTGGGCTGCTGGTGCCTGGTACTGGCTCGGCTGCACCTCAGGACAGCATCATTGTCTACAACCAGAGCAGGCCTCTTATATACGAGGATGCCTGGGATCTCTGGCCTTACGTGTTCCTCAATGCAAACGGTGAGCCCGATGGCTACAACATCGACCTGCTGAAGCTCATCTTTAAAGAACTTGACATTCCTTACATCATCAAACTGAAGCCCACACTCGAGGCTCAGTCAGACTTGAAGAATAGGCAGTCGGACCTCATGCTGCGCATGGATGCAGACTTTGCCAGAAGCAACTCCTCCTATGGCCAGTCGATTGTGCAGCTCTTCACGCACAGTATCGTCGTGCCGAAAAGCAAGCGCATAGAGATCCATGACGCCAATGACCTGAACAACCATCGTGTTATAGTACATGAGGGCAGTTTCAGTCACCACTACCTCCTCGATCACAAAATCAATGTACAGATTGAAGCCTACGACGACATGAGAGACGCTATTCTCAAGGTCAGTACAGATAATGAAGGTATCATCCTTTGGAATACCATGTCACTGAAGTGGCTCATGCAGAAATACCAGACAGAGCACCTCCAACTCATGCCAATCGACCTGCCCTACGGTGAGTATAAATTCTTCTCACACGATCATCATCTGCTGGCACAGATGGACAGTGTCTATAACATGCTACGTGCGAATGACCGACTGACACCCATCCAGAACAAGTGGTTCTACCCAGAACGCAAGGACTCGGGTATCCCGGCCTGGATTTGGCAGGTCATCTACCTCCTGACCATCGTTGCCTTTTTCTTCTTGCTCTATTATATTATATATAAGGTACGCGAACGGAAGATGACCAAGGAGATCCGAAAGAGCAACGACCGACTGACGCTTATTCTGGAGACCAGTCATGTGAGTTTCTGGACCTATGACGTAGCATCGCAGATCTTTACTGTGATGGACCAGCATGGTCGTCCTGAACGCACCTATACCTCACTGGAATTCTCGCAACGCTATAAGGCCGATGGTTTCAATAAACTGACCAATGCCCTCAAGCAGGTCATCCAAGAAGAGGTCCAGAGCGTCACCATCAACCTCCTTGTTTGGGACATCAATCATGCAGATGACCCAAGGGACTTCAACCTGACCCTCTCAGTACTGCGTCGCGACAAACAGAAGAAGCCCTCTGTCATTATCTGCTCGCGCAATGACATCACAGAGGATATCGCCCGTCATCGCAAGGTGAAGGACACGATGCTGCGCTACCAGTCCATCTTCAATTCGGCCATGATCGATATGGTTGCCTATGATCAAGACGGTTATATCACAGAGATGAACCAAAAAGCGCTCAATGCTCTGGGCACCCCCATAGAAGTGATTCGCGAGATGAAGATCCACGTCAAAGACGTCTTGGGTTTAGACGATTTCACCCTTGATAATATGGATTATCTCTACCTGACACAAATCTACACGAAAGAAGATAAGCGACCACTCAACAAACTCCTGAAGCGCGATGAGATGTACTATGAGCTCCAACTGATGCCTGTCCGAGGCAAACAGAACGAATTGTTGGGAATCTTTGGTACAGGTCGTGATGTCACAGAAACGGTTCATGCCTATCGCCAACTGAAGGACAACACCCGACAGTTACAACAGATGAACAACGAGATGACCCATTATGTCAAGAACATCGACTATGTGCTTCGCGTAGGAGGTATCAGTATGGCCACCTATCATCTCGACTCCCACACACTGACCATTTACAGTGAGATCGGACATGCCCGCTATGCCCTCACTCAGACCAGAGCTCTCTCACTCGTAGCTGAGGAGTCGAAGAAACAAGCTTTACGCATACTCAACAAGATGGAGAATCTGGCAACTGGTTCACTGTATGGTGAAGTCAAGTGCATCATCCGTCAGAACGGACAACCCCTCTACTTGCAATTCCATTTTATTCCCCTCTACCATCAAGGTAAGGTCAAGGAATATTTCGGCATGTGTCGTGACATCAGTGAACTGAAGGCCATCGAGGCCAAGCTGGCCAAAGAGACTGTCCGTGCACAGGAGGTGGAGGTCATCAAGAATGCCTTCCTCCGTAACATGAGTTACGAGATCCGTACCCCACTCAATTCGGTAGTAGGATTCTCAGAACTCTTCGAGTTAGAACATTCTCCTGAGGATGAGGCCGTCTTCATCGACGAGATCAAGCGCAGTTCCTCATCATTGCTCAAGCTCATCAACGACATTCTCTTCCTTTCACGTCTGGACGCAGGCATGATTACCATCGCTCCCAAGCCCATAGACTTTGCGACTATCTTCGTCAGTCGTTGTGAGGCCGTATGGAACAACCTGAAGCAACCTGATGTCAAGTATATCGTGCGGAATCCCTATAAGCGCATGGTTATCGAGGTCGATGATAACAACCTGTCGATGGTCATTGACAAGGTCATCACTAATGCCGTGCAGCACACGAGCAAGGGTACTGTAGAAGTACGTTACGACTATATGGGTGACCAGTTAATGATCTCTGTTGAGGATACAGGTTCAGGCATCCCCAAGGAGGCTGTCGAGCACATCTTCGAACGCTTCGTGACAGGCGCCAGCACAGGCGCAGGTCTGGGTCTGAGCATCTGCCATGAGCTCATCGAGTACATGGGGGGAAAGATCCAGCTCAAGTCCGAGGAAGGAAAGGGTACCGTTGTCTGGATTAGCCTACCCTGCAAACTGATTGAAATGGAACGCATATAATAGAGATACGACATGACGAAAAGAATATACTCCCTTCTACTCATCAGTCTCCTGACAGCCTTCTGCAACATTTTGCCTGCAGGGGCGCTCTTCATACGCGAATATACCGAGGATCGTCCCCTTGTCATTGTCTGCGACTGGGAGTTCCCACCCTACGAGTACCGCAACGACAAAGGTGATGCTGATGGCTATAATGTCACTGTGCTCCACACCATCCTCACCAAGCTAAAGATTCCCCATCGCTTCGAAATGAAGGAGTGGTATCAGGCTGTTGAGACCTTCAACACGCGTCAAGCTGACCTCATCCACGCTCTCGCCTTCATCTATAATGAGCGACCCTATGTCATGACACAGAACATGATCAACTACTACAACGTGAAGACGGCACGCCTGAAGGGGACCAAAGCCATCTCCAAACTCAGTGATCTGGGGCCAGAGGATACGCTATGTATCAAGAAGAACGACTACGTGGCCCTGCGCATCTCAGAGCGAGAAGGTGATCAATTCACCGTTGAATACCACAACCCCAGAGAGGCCCTGACAGGTATTCGTAACGGCAAGTATAAGTATGCAGCCTGGGGCGAGATCCCCCTCAGCCTAAAAATCAAGGAACTCGATATAGACAACATTGTCCTTGACGATATTGACATCCCTGCCGGAGAGTTGCGTATCATCGGCTACGACAAAGAACTCATCGACGCTATCGACGATGGCTATGCCCGTCTCGAACAGTCAGGCGAACTCGAACGTATCCGAGACAAGTTCTTCCATCCTGAGCGAATACACAACGACACCTCACCTATCGCACTGATCATTCTGGCTGGTGTCGTCATCCTGCTGATTGTTTCCTTACTGTTGGGTCGACTGATCCGCGCTCGTGTGAAAATGGCTGTGCGCAAGACACTTGACCTCAACCAGATGATGAGTCAGGCACTTAACATGGGTAACTATTACGTTGTGGAGTACGACATCCTGACAGACCAGTTGCGTAACCTCCATGGCTCACTTCTGCCTCAGAATGGTATCACCATGGATGGCTATCTGTCGAATATCCACATGGAAGAACGCTCCGCCTTCCACGAAGAGATCCGTGAGATGACTGAAGGTAAGAAAGACATCAGGACCATACGTCGTCGCTGGAATGTGGGTACTGACGATACCCCAGACTGGCGTTTCCTTGAAGGGCATGTCGTCACTGAGCATCTGGATGGCAAGCCTCGCTATCTCATCGGCACGTTCAAGGATCTCACACAGGAGATCAGCGAAGAACGTCTTACTCAGGAAATGGGCACCAAATACCGCCAGATGTTCGACATCAATCTGATTGCCATGTCGTACTATGACAAAGATGGTAATTTTATGGATGCCAACGATAATATGCGCCAACTCTGCGAACTTGAGGGGAAAGGTTTCGAATTCTTCAGCAAGACGAACCTCTTTGCTGCAGCTTTGCTGAAAGGACAGGTCGATCCAGAGAGCCGTGATAATTTCTATGTGTGTCAACACATGTACTATCCTGACTGGAACCTCGACAAGTATATCGAGTTCAAAATACGTCCCATTGTAGACGACAACGACGTACTTCAGTACTACCTCGTGACAGCCCGCGACATGACAGCTGAGCGTAACATCTATCTCAATCAGCGTCAGCACGACAAACAGATCATCAGTGCCAACGAGGCCATTGAACAATACGAGAAGCAGCTCCATTACCTGCTCGACAACAGCCAGATGTTCATATGGAGTTACTTCCCCGATACTGATGAGATTTCCTTCTCACGTAGTATCCGCGAGGAACAGTATAAGGAAACCCTGAATGAGTTCTTCGAGGGCGTCATTGAGGATGAACGAGGTGCTGCTGTAGAGCATGTCAGACGTATCGTCGCCTCGCATACCCCTTACGAGGCTGTACACCATTATCTCTATACACCGCTCGAGCGTCATCAGGTATGGTATGCCATCAGTGGTGTTCCACAGTTCGATGCCGATGGTCATCTGACGCATTACTTTGGTCTCGCACGTAACATCACTTCCCTGATGATTGCCCAAGAGAGACTGAAAGAAGAGACTGAGCGTGCCGAGAATTCAGGCAAGATGAAGAGTGCCTTCCTCGCCAATATGACCCACGAGATTCGTACGCCACTCAATGCGATTGTAGGATTCTCAGACCTCCTGCCTGTTGTGGAGACCAACGAGGAGCGTCTGCAGTTTATCCGCATTATCCGCAACAACTGCGATATGCTCATGCGTCTTATCAACGATATCCTTGAGGCCTCAAGCATGGGTCAGGCACTAGCCATCCTCCCAGAAGAGGTCGACATCGCCAAGGCCTTTGATGACATCTGTCAGACACTCGAGCAACGTGTCCAGGAACCTGGCGTAGAGTTTATCAAGGTTAATCCTTACCAGAGTTATCTCACCTACCTTGACAAAGGACGCATCCAACAATTGCTCACTAATTTTGTCACCAACGCCGTGAAGTATACGCATGAAGGTCATATCAAGGTGGGCTATCGCGAAGAGGAACGTATCCCTAAGGATGGCAGTGAGGAAACCAACGGACTCTACTTCTATTGCGAAGACACAGGTGCCGGTATCCCTAAGGAGAAGCAAGCCAGCGTATTCGAACGTTTTGTCAAACTCAACGACTTTGTGCAGGGTACAGGCCTTGGCCTCAGTATCTGCAAGGCCATCGCTGATCACTGCAACGGCCAGATTGGTGTCACCTCCGAGGGAGAAGGCACTGGATCCACCTTCTGGATCTGGATTCCTTGTGAGCACAAGACATAACACAATTCTAACTATTCATTTACCAAACAGAACTATGCAGATCAGTAAATACTTGTTGGCCAACGAACGCGATGCCCTTTGGGGACTTACCGTCAGCACTATCGGTCATGAGGAAATTGCCCCTGGCGATCCCTATCCCACGAGAGGACATGCCGATGGCTATTACTTCAGTGTTGAGAAGGGCCGTATCCTCAATGAGTACCAATTGCTATACAACCCTGAGGGGGAAGGTTGGTTCCAAAGTGCCAACTGCTCGCGTCGGAAACTAAAAGCTGGTGATATGTTTCTCCTCTTCCCTGGCGAATGGCACAGCTATCACCCTATGGAACATACTGGTTGGAAAAGTTACTGGATAGGATTCAAAGGTCGTAATATGGACGATCGTGTCAAAGCCGGCTTCCTCTCGCCAGAGAAACCTATCTACCACGTTGGTTACTCATCGGTTATCGAGATGCTCTACAAGCGGGCTTACGAGGCAGCTATCGAAGAGGCAGCCTACTCCCAGCAAGTAATGGCTGGTATCGTCAACCACCTCATCGGTATCATGTACTCCCTGGAACGTAACAAGGAGTTCAGTAAGAACCAGCAGCAAGTTGACATGATCAATCGGGCCCGTCTACGCATCCGCGAATCACTGGAGGCAGACCTTACCATCCAACAGGTTGCTGAGGATCTGGGAGTCAGCTACAGTAATTTCCGCAAACTCTTTAAGGAATATACTGGTCTGTCACCTTCCACTTACCAGCAGGAGCTGCGCCTGCAACGCGCTAAAGAGCTCCTTACCACCACTGACTACAGTATCAAGGAGATTGCCTACCGCCTCAACTTCGAGAGCCCAGACTATTTCTCCGCCAAGTTCAAAGCCAAGATGGGGCTTAAGCCCAGCGACATCAAAGCCAAATAAATATCCCCGCCAAGTGGCGGGGATATTTATTTGTTTAGAAGATAAACGTACGCTCCAACCAATAAACGAATATACCAGCGAGGTAACCAGTAAAGGCAATCCAAGTGATCTTCTTCAGATACCAGCCGAAGGTAATCTTCTCGAGACCCATCACAACCACACCAGCTGCAGAACCGATGATCAGCATGGAACCTCCGACACCTGCACAATAGGCGAGCAACTGCCAGAAGATGCCATCGACAGCGAGATCACCAGCAGCCTGAACAGGATACATACCCATACAACCAGCCACAAGAGGTACATTGTCGACGATGGATGAAAGCACACCAATGATACCTGTAACGAGATAGTGGTTACCCTCAAAGGTCGCATCAAGGAACTGTCCCATCATCGTGAGCACACCAACCTCCTGAAGTACGGCTACTGCCATCAGGATGCCCAGGAAGAACATAATCGTTGAGAGGTCGATCTTTGACAAAAGGTCAGTGACACGCTTTGCCATAGTGTCGTCCTCAGCAGTGTTATAATGGAAAATCTCAGTGACAGTCCAGAGGACACCAAGTACAAGAAGGATTCCCATAAACGGTGGGAGATGAGTGATGGTCTTGAAGATAGGAACAAAACAGAGACCACCGACACCCAACCAGAAGATGATGTCACGTTGGGCTTTCGTGAACTGTGTCACATCAGCCTTCGGCAGGTTATTCTCCTTGTCGAACTTGCCATTGAGCTGATACTGCAGGATAAAGGCTGGTACAAGCATGGAGACAAGCGAAGGAACGAAAATCTCTGTGATAACACCTTGGGTAGTAATGACGCCCTTGATCCACAGCATGATGGTGGTGACGTCTCCAATGGGCGAGAAGGCTCCTCCAGAATTGGCTGATACGACCACAAGGGCTGCATAAATCAGACGGTCACCACGACTCTGTACCAGTTTTCGGAGCACCATGATCATCACAATAGAAGTGGTGAGGTTGTCGAGAATGGCAGATAAGAAGAAGGTCATGAAGGCCACACGCCACATCAGCTTACGCTTAGAGCGCGTCTTCATCGTATCACGCACAAAGTTGAAACCACCGTTGGAGTCGACAATCTCGACAATGGTCATAGCACCCATCAGAAAGAAGAGGGTACCTGCGGCATCACCCAGATGGTGTTCGATGACTTCAGCGATATGATGCACCACTTCCTCGCCTGGAATAGCGGGGTAATAAGCTGCCGGTCCCATCATGAGGAGCGTCCAGCAGAACACACACATCAGCAGGGCAATGGCTGCCTTGTTGACCTTTGTCAAACTCTCGAGGGCAATACAGAGATAGCCGACACAGAAGACGATGACAATAAGAATTGTTAATGTTGACATTTTGACTTGCTAAATTTGTTGTTTTAATTATTTCTTCTGCAAAGGTACAAAAGAAAAGTGAAAAGCGTCTCATGAAAAGTGAAAAATTATTCAGTATATCAAAAATTCATGTCTAAAAATCAAATAATGAGGGCAACAATACTATTTATTACGTACCTTTGCCGTCGAATCTGCTAATCAAAGGAATTAAAATGAATAATAAAAGCTATTTCTTCGCCGTTGACTTGGGAGCCACCAGTGGACGCACCATCATCGGAAACATTGAAGACGGACAGTTCGGTCTGGAGGAGGTCACACGCTTCCCCAACAACCTCATCGAACAAGGTGGACATTTCTATTGGGACATTTACGCCCTCTACTTCGAGATTATCAAGGGTCTCAAGGAGGTGGCCAAGAGAGGATTGAAGATCACATCGATTGGTATCGACACCTGGGGTGTAGACTTCGTCATGATCGGTGAGGACAACGCCATATTAAGGAACCCTCGCGCATATCGCGATCCTATTACATTTGACGCGATGGATGATTATCTGAAACACGTCATTTCGAAACGAGAGGTTTATGATGTGACTGGCATCCAGTTGATGAATTTCAACTCCATCTTCCAACTCTATGCCATGGGACGTGAGGGCAATGCGGCCTTGAAACATGCAAAGAAAATCCTCTTTGTGCCCGATGCCCTGAGTTGGATGCTTACAGGCAATGAGGTCTGTGAATATACCATCGCCTCAACCTCGGAGTTACTTGATCCCAGGACAAAGCAACTCGATGAGCGTCTGTTGGCCTCACTGGGACTGACACGTTCCATGTTTGGCAAGATGGTGAATCCCGGCACTTTAATTGGTGTGCTGACTGACGAAGTGCAGAGGATGACAGGCTTAGGTCCTGTACCTGTCATTGCTGTAGCAGGGCATGACACTGGATCGGCTGTTGCAGCTGTTCCTGCCAAGAATGAGCAATTCGCCTATCTCTCAAGTGGCACATGGAGTCTGATGGGTATCGAGACGAAAGATGCCATCATCAACGATTTGAGCTACGAGCGTAATTTTACCAACGAAGGTGGTATCGAAGGCACGACAAGATTCCTGAAGAACATCTGCGGTATGTGGCTCTACGAGCGTTGTCGTCTGGAGTGGCCAGAAGAAGTCAGGAAACTGTCTCATCCGGAGTTACAAGGTTCAGCCATGCAGGTGGAGGCTTTCAGAAGCCTCATCAATCCCGATGATGCGATATTTGCTAATCCCTCATCGATGATTGGTGCTATCCAAACCTATTGCCAACAGACAAACCAACCTGTACCTGAGACACCTGCAGAGATCTGCAGATGCATCTTCGACTCGTTGGCCCTACGTTATCGCCAGGTGTTTGAGTGGCTCAAGGAGTTTGCCAGCTTTGATATCAACGTACTGCACATCATTGGTGGCGGCAGTTTGAACAAATACCTGAACCAGTTTACAGCCAATTCTATCGGTACTACCGTTTTGGCTGGTCCTCAGGAGGGTACTGCCATTGGCAACATCATGCTTCAAGCCAAGGCTGCCGGACTGGTCAAGGACATCTGGGAAATGCGTCAGATCATTGCCAACTCATTGGAGCTCGTAAAGTATGAGCCGACAGAGAAAGCTGCTTGGGATCAGGCCT
The DNA here is from genome assembly GCA_017443345.1 of Prevotella sp. Lineage (GTDB taxonomy): Bacteria > Bacteroidota > Bacteroidia > Bacteroidales > Bacteroidaceae > Prevotella. The sequence continues at coordinate 21,486 of JAFSNR010000002.1, read as the reverse complement.
TTGAGAAATATCTGAGAATAACAAACAAATAACATATAATTAAAAACAAACGAATTATGAAAGCAGAACTGATTGAAAAAGCTTATGCTGTAGCGAAAGAGCGCTATGCAGCCATTGGTGTTGACACTGACAAAGTGATTGAGCAGCTGGAGAAACAGCAGATCTCACTGCACTGCTGGCAGACAGATGATGTAGTAGGCTTCGAGCGCAACGATGCCCTCAGTGGTGGTATCCAGACCACAGGTAACTATCCTGGTCGTGCCCGTAACATTGACGAGGTTCGCAAGGATATCGAGTTCGTGAAGACCCTTATCGCTGGTAATCACCGTCTGAATCTCCATGAGATTTATGGCGATTTCGGAGGCAAGTTCGTGGATCGCGACCAGGTAGAGGTTAGTCACTTCCAGAGTTGGATTGACTGGGCCAAGGAGAACAACATGAAACTCGACTTCAATTCTACTTCCTTCTCTCATCCCAAAAGTGGTGAGCTGACGCTGAGTAATCCTGACAAAGGCATCCGTGATTTCTGGATTGAGCACACCAAGCGTTGCCGCCGTATTGCTGATGCGATGGGTAAGGCTCAGAATGATCCCTGTATCATGAATATCTGGGTACACGACGGAAGCAAGGATATGCCCGTACAGCGCAAGAAGTATCGCGAGATTCTCGCTGCCTCACTCGATGAGATCATGGAGGAGAAACTCGATGGTGTCAAGAACTGTTTCGAGGCTAAGCTGTTTGGTATCGGACTGGAGAGCTACACCGTTGGTTCACACGACTTCTACACAGCCTACTGTGCTACCCGCAAACAGATGTTCACCCTCGATACTGGTCACTATGAGCCGACTGAGAACGTTTCAGACTTCGTTTCTACCTTGTTGATGTACGTTCCTGAGCTGATGCTCCATGTATCACGCCCAGTTCGTTGGGACTCTGATCATGTAACCATCATGAACGACCAGACCCTCGACCTGTTCAAGGAGTTGGTTCGCAGCGATGCATTGGATCGTGCTCACGTTGGCCTCGACTATTTCGATGCATCCATCAATCGTATCGGTGCCTACCTTGTAGGTACACGTGCTACTCAGAAGTGTATCCTGCAGGCACTGCTCGAGCCAAAGGCCAAACTGCGTGAGTATGAGGACCAGGGGCAGAACTTCGAGCGTCTCGCCCTCATGGAAGAGGCCAAGTCGATGCCATTCGGTGCTGTATTCGATTACTTCAACCTGAAGAACAATGTTCCTGTAGGTGAGGAGTACATTGCAGCCATTCAGAAATACGAAAAAGAGGTAACTTCTAAGAGATAATGGAGATTGTTTTAGGATTACTGATCATTGCCATTGGCGCCTTCTGCCAGAGCAGCTGCTACGTACCTATCAATAAGATCAAGGATTGGTCGTGGGAGAGCTACTGGATTGTGCAGGGTGTGTTCGCCTGGCTGATCTTACCTTTCCTGGGTGCTCTGCTGGCTGTGCCAGCAGGGCATTCCCTCTTTGAATTGTTCACCGCAGAACAGTCATTCAACATCTGGATGACCATCTTCTTTGGTGTACTCTGGGGTGTGGGTGGTCTGACCTTCGGACTCTCAATGCGTTATCTAGGTGTAGCCCTCGGACAGTCCATTGCCTTGGGTACCTGTGCAGGACTGGGAACCATCATGGGACCTGTACTGCTCAACTTTTTCTTCCCTGAACTCAATGCACTGGAGTCATTGACGTTTGCTGTGATTCTAGGAGTAGTGGTCACACTGATTGGTATCGCCATCATTGGTGTAGCTGGAAGTATGAAAGCAGCCTCGCTCTCAGAAGAGGAGAAGAAAGCGGCAGTCAAGGACTTCAATTTCCCTAAAGGACTGGCTATTGCCTTGCTTGCAGGATTTATGAGCGGCTGCTTCAACGTAGGTCTGGAGTTTGGAAAGGGCATCAACTTCGGCGAACTGACTGATCCGATGTTCCGTACCCTGCCTGCTACCCTGCTCGTGACCTTTGGAGGATTCATCACCAACGCCATCTACTGTTTCTACCAGAACCAAGTCAATAAGACCTGGGGCGACTATAAGAAAACTGCAGTATGGGGTAACAACCTTCTGTTCTGCCTGTTGGCTGGTGCACTCTGGTATTCGCAGTTCTTCGGACTGTCATTAGGCAAGGGTTTCCTGACGGAATCACCTACGCTTACCACATTGGCATTCTGTATTCTGATGGCGCTCAATGTGGTATTCTCTAACGTCTGGGGCATCATCCTGAAAGAGTGGAAGGGGTGTTCACAGAAGACCATTACCGTCCTCGTCGTGGGTATTGTAGTACTAGTCATTTCGTGTTTCCTCCCACAATTGATTTAAAGATATAAACATTAATGATATGAAGAGTATATTGGAAGGCCGCGAAGAACTGAAAGCGGTCGTATATCAGATAGCCGAGGTGACTGGTTATCTCTGGCAGAAAGGCTGGGCAGAGCGTAATGGTGGTAACATCACCGTGAATGTCACTGAGTATATGGATGACGAATGCAAAGCCATGAAGGCCATTTCGGAAGTGAAACAGATTGGTATGGTTTTACCACTGCTCAAGGGTAAGTACTTCTACTGTAAAGGTACTGGCAAACGCATGCGTGACCTCGCCAAGGAGCCCATGCAGAACGGCAGTATCATTCGTATTCTTGATGACTGTGCCTCATACGAGGTCATTGCTGATGAGAACGTAGTTCCTACCTCAGAATTGCCCACACACCTCGCTCTGCAGAACTATCTGTTGGAAACAGGGTCATGCTATAAGGCAACCCTGCACACCCATCCCATTGAGTTGGTAGCCATGAGCCACATTCAACGTTTCCTGAAGGGAGATGAGATGACACGCGTGCTGTGGTCGATGATTCCTGAAACACTGGCTTTTGCACCTCTGGGCATTGGTATCGTACCTTATGCATTGCCTTCATCAGTGGCACTCGCTGAGGCTACCCTCGAGCAGATCAAGACTCACGACGTAGTCATGTGGGAGAAACATGGTACTGTAGCTGTTGGAACAGACATCATGGATGCTTTTGATCAGACTGATGTACTCTGTAAGGCTGCTAACATCTATATGTGTGCCCGTGCAATGGGTAGTGAGCCCGATGGCATGACGGAGGAACAGATGAAAGAAGTGCAGGATGTGTTCAACCTGCCAAAGAAACGTCCATGCTGATATAAAAAAAGTGAAAAGTTTGCTCGTTTAGGAAATTCTTCGTAACTTTGCAGCTAGTTATGAACAACAACCTACAAGAGCAAACAAAGTGGAGTGAGAATGTGATTTTGGTCGATGCAGACTACGTCGACAAAGTCACATTCTCACTCATTGTGAACTTTGAAAGGATGATTGGGCGCAGAATACCACAGGCTGATTTCGCCAAGTGGGTAGACTGCGTTGCCCTTGATGGAGGTATCCGCGAGGGAGATCATGAGACACAGGTGGTACTGGTCCATCAGAAGGACAAGGCTCAGATGGAGAATTTCAACCCAGGGCACTATACGGAAGAATTGGATGGAAAGGCTTTCAAGGATCATTTGGGGGAGTTTGTGATCAACGCCTATCCGTTGGAGAACAATATGGGTGGAGAGGATTATCTTGCTGACGCCTTACAGATGGTTGCTGTTCAGAAAGAAGTCAAGCGCATCATGGTAATTCCCAATGCTGAGGATGACCATATTTATAATAAGGTTCGCGAGACTCTCAATCATTTGGACGATGATGACAAACGCATCACCGTCTTCGCCATGCAACCCATGCCTGGTGGGAATTTCCGGCAGGAGATATTAGGATACTCCCTGATGGCAGCCTTGGGCATCAAGGCAGATGAGATTAAGGCATAAGGACATAAGATCATAAAACATAAAAGATATGGCAAAAGTATTAATGATTGGCGCCGGAGGCGTCGCTACGGTAGCAGCATTTAAGATAGCCCAGAATGCTGACGTATTTACCGAATTTATGATTGCCAGTCGTCGCAAAGCCAAGTGTGACAAGATTGTGGAGGATATCCATAAGGCTGGCTACAAGATGGACATCAAGACCGCACAGGTGGATGCTGACGATGTGGAACAGTTGAAGGCACTCTTCAATGACTACAAGCCAGAACTCGTCATCAACCTTGCCCTGCCCTATCAGGACCTGACGATTATGGATGCTTGTCTGGCGTGTGGCTGTAACTATCTCGACACGGCCAACTATGAGCCTAAGGACGAAGCGCATTTTGAATATTCATGGCAATGGGCCTATAAGGAGCGCTTTGAGCAGGCTGGTTTGACAGCCATCCTCGGCTGTGGCTTCGACCCAGGTGTATCTGGTGTATATACAGCTTATGCTGCCAAGCACCACTTTGACGAGATCCACTATCTGGATATCGTTGACTGTAACGCAGGTGATCACCACCATGCCTTTGCCACGAACTTCAACCCAGAGATCAACATCCGTGAGATTACCCAGAAGGGACTTTACTATAAGGATGGCCAGTGGATTGAGACCGAGCCGCTGGAGATCCACAAGCCACTGACCTACCCCAACATTGGTCCGCGTGAGAGCTATCTATTGCATCATGAAGAGTTGGAGTCGCTGGTTAAGAACTATCCTACCATCAAACAGGGACGTTTCTGGATGACCTTTGGCGAACAGTATCTGAAACACCTCGACGTGATTCAGAACATCGGCATGAGTCGTATCGACGAGATCGTCTATGAGGCACCTTTGGCTGATGAGCCCGAGAAGACCGTCAAGGTGAAGATCGTGCCACTGCAGTTCTTGAAGGCCGTGCTGCCTAATCCTCAGGATCTGGGAGAGAACTATGAGGGCGAGACCTCTATCGGCTGCCGCATCCGTGGTATCAAGGATGGACAGGAGCACACCTACTATGTCTACAATAACTGCAAGCATCAGGAAGCCTATAAGGAAACTGGTATGCAAGGCGTAAGCTACACCACTGGCGTGCCTGCTATGATTGGTGCCATGATGTTTGTGAAGGGCATCTGGAAGAAGCCTGGTGTGTGGAATGTAGAGGACTTCGATCCCGATCCATTTATGGAACAGTTGAACAAACAAGGTCTGCCTTGGCACGAAGTGCATGATGGCGACCTCGAACTATAATTTTTAACTCTTAAATTTCTAAAGCTATGGCAAAGAAAGAAGAAGCTGCGGAGCAACTGACTCCGCAACAGCAGAAGCTGAAGGCTCTGCAGGCTGCAATGGCCAAAATTGAGAAGGACTTCGGTAAAGGCGCCATCATGCGCATGGGCGAAGAGAAGATTGATAACGTGGAAGTGATTCCCACAGGTAGCATTGGACTGAATGCCGCACTGGGTGTAGGAGGCTATCCCAAAGGACGTATTATCGAAATCTACGGTCCTGAGTCATCAGGTAAGACCACATTGGCTATTCATGCTATTGCAGAGTGCCAGAAAACAGGAGGTGTTGCTGCATTCATCGATGCGGAGCATGCCTTCGATCGCTTCTATGCAGAGCATCTGGGTGTCGATGTCGACAACCTCTTGATGTCACAGCCTGACAATGGTGAGCAGGCTCTGGAGATTGCAGACTCTCTCATCCGCTCGAGTGCCATCGACATCATCGTTATTGACTCCGTGGCTGCCTTGACGCCTAAGAAGGAGATTGAGGGTGATATGGGTGACTCTGCAGTAGGCCTTCAGGCTCGTCTGATGAGTCAGGCCTTGCGCAAGTTGACCTCCACCATCTCAAAGACGAAGACTACCTGTATCTTCATCAACCAACTGCGCGAAAAGATCGGTGTGATGTTTGGTAATCCTGAGACCACAACTGGCGGTAACGCTCTGAAGTTCTATGCTTCTGTGCGTATAGACATCCGCAAGAAAGAGACACTCAAGGACGGAGACACCCCCATCGGCAACATCGTCAAGGTGAAGATTGTGAAGAACAAGGTTGCTCCCCCATTCCGCAGAGCAGAATTTGAGATTACTTTCGGTGAAGGAATCTCGAAGATTGGTGAGATTGTTGACCTGGGCGTTGAATATAATATCATCAAGAAGAGCGGTTCATGGTTCAGTTACGGTGATTCGAAACTAGGTCAGGGACGTGATGCCGTCAAAGTACTGCTCAAAGACAATCCTGAACTTTGCGAGGAACTGGAAGCAAAAATCATGGAGGCAACAGCAAAAGCATAAAGAGCAGATAAAAGAATCCCCCAGCCATTTTTGGTTGGGGGATTCTTTATGTCGTTTCCACTTTAGAGTGGCGTACCATTCTTGAATGCCTTTTTCTGAGGAACCTTCTTGGAGCTCTTTCTCTTGGAACTTGGACTCTTGATGGAAGCAGGACCATCCTTGGTGTAGTACTTGGATACAGCACCAGAGCCATCAAAATCAACATACAACAGTTTGTTGTTCGAACGGTTGAATATCCAGGTATACATACCATTCTGACCATGTTCAATCTTATTAGGCTCTCCAGCGGCCATCATTACCTCATCCTCAGAGAATCCGATACCGACATGACCATTACGGATCATCGCACGGCTACCTTCCGAAGTCTTAACCTTCTTGCCAGGACCAGGAGCGAAGAGATAACCGAAGTATTCTTCCTGATTCTCGGCACGATGACTGTCGAGTACCATATCGATGAAGAAGAAGGTACCTAGAGTGGTATTCTTCAGCTTAAACGTCGCCTTATCGTCATTCTTGTGAGGTGTGATACTTTCTATCTGATATTCTGCCATACGTGGGATGGCCTGTACCTTCTTGGTAACCTCATTCAACATGAACGTAGGATACTTCGTGTGGATGATCCTACCCAGATATACCTTATAATTATAACTGTTGACTGCCATAATGTCATCAACAAGCTCAAAAGAGTTCTTGAAGAGATACTTCGCATTGTCAGTAACAAACTCATCGTCACGCATACCACAATTGGTCTTGGAGATAGCTACGTTCTGATAGAACTCATTACCATCCTTATCTTCCACGATGATCTTTACAGGGAAACTACGCGTACCAACGCCAATGGCTGTCACCTTCACCTGCATATCCTTATCGACAATAACATCCTGGAAACCGTCGCTGTCATAATCCGTATCGATACGATAGAACTGTGTCTTAGTATACATCGTCTTGCCCATCAGTTTATCCCTGGCAATGTCAACATCACCTAGATATGCCAGAGTTGGCACACCTGTCTTCGAATAACAATAGTCATCAAACGAACCGCTAGGAATCTCATAATAGTAATTGCGGCCATTATCCTGACAGTAGAAGTTAATACGTGAATGACCATCTGAGCCCTCAGTGTGTCCTTTATAAATCATAATCTTATGCTTCAAAGGCATACTGCTCACCTCCTTGCCTGTAGAGGCATCAGTAAACGTCTTGACCACCAGGTCGTACTTCTCTGGCAACACCATGAACTTCATGCCTTCTTCCCAATCACACAGACTGTAGAATTTGAAGTTCTGCCCAATGAAATCCGCAGCCTCCTGCTCTTGTTGGAGAAGGGCTTCTATGTCTTGAGACATCTCAGACACCACACCCTTCTTTACGTTGCGAGTCTTCACTATATAGGAATTCTCCTGAGCCGAGACTGTCACTAAGACAAACGCCATCAAGGCCGTTAAAATCACTTTTTTCATGACTACCGATAGTTTTAAAATAGAATTCTGACTGCAAAGATAAGGTAATTCCTGCGAAACACCAAATAATTTGTGCCAAAATGACGTGACAAAAAACATTTTTAGCAAAAAACGACATTTTGGCACATGCTTTGCTATTCGTTTCGTGGATTTTTGTCCGGTTAAGTTGAATATAAATTAATAAAAGTATAAGAATTATGGGAAAGATTATTGGAATTGACTTAGGAACTACCAACAGCTGCGTTGCCGTATTCGAGGGTAACGAGCCAGTAGTAATTGCCAACAGCGAGGGTAAGCGTACAACACCTTCAGTAGTTGGTTTTGTTGAGAACGGTGAGCGTAAGATCGGTGATCCTGCCAAGCGTCAGGCAATTACCAATCCTAAGAACACTGTTTACTCTATCAAGCGTTTCATGGGTGAGAACTGGCAGCAGACCGAGAAGGAGATTGCTCGCGTACCTTATTCAGTAGTTAACGAGGGTGGTTACCCACGTGTTGACATCAATGGTCGTAGGTACACGCCTCAGGAGATCTCTGCTATGGTACTGCAGAAGATGAAGAAGACTGCTGAGGATTATCTCGGACAAGAGGTAACAGAGGCCGTTATCACCGTTCCTGCTTACTTCTCAGACTCTCAGCGTCAGGCTACTAAGGAGGCTGGTCAGATTGCAGGTCTCGATGTGAAGCGTATCGTCAACGAGCCTACAGCAGCAGCTCTGGCATACGGTGTAGATAAGGCCAACAAGGATATGAAGATTGCTGTGTTCGACCTCGGTGGTGGTACATTCGATATCTCAATCCTTGAGTTCGGTGGTGGTGTATTCGAGGTACTTTCTACCAATGGTGATACTCACCTTGGTGGTGACGACTTCGACCAGGTTATCATCGACTGGCTGGTACAGGAGTTCAAGAACGACGAGGGTGCTGACCTGAAGAGCGATCCTATGGCTATGCAGCGTCTGAAGGAGGCTGCTGAGAAGGCAAAGATCGAGCTGTCTTCAAGCACATCTACTGAGATTAACCTGCCTTACATCATGCCTGTAGGCGGTGTACCTAAGCACTTGGTAAAGACTTTGACACGTGCTAAGTTCGAGCAGCTGGCTCACGATTTGATTCAGGCTTGTCTGGCTCCATGTCAGAAGGCTATCGCTGATGCACATCTCACAACAGCTGATATTGACGAGGTTATCCTCGTAGGTGGTTCAAGCCGTATCCCAGCAGTTCAGACTCTGGTTAAGAACTACTTCGGTAAGGAGCCTTCAAAGGGTGTAAATCCTGACGAAGTTGTAGCCGTAGGTGCTTCTATTCAGGGTGCTATCCTGAACAAGGAAGGTGGTGTAGGCGACATCGTCCTGCTCGACGTTACTCCTCTTACACTGGGTATCGAGACCATGGGTGGTGTAATGACCAAGCTGATCGAGGCTAACACAACTATTCCTTGCAAGAAGAGTGAGACATTCTCTACTGCGGCTGACAATCAGACAGAGGTAACTATCCACGTTCTGCAGGGTGAGCGTCCAATGGCTTCACAGAACAAGTCAATCGGTCAGTTCAACCTCACAGGTATCGCTCCAGCACGTCGTGGTATTCCTCAGATCGAGGTAACCTTCGATATCGATGCCAATGGTATCCTCAAGGTTTCTGCCAAGGATAAGGCTACAGGCAAGGAGCAGGCTATCCGCATCGAGGCTTCATCTGGTCTGTCACAGGACGAGATCAACCGCATGAAGGCCGAGGCTGAGCAGAATGCCGAGAACGATAAGAAGGAGCGCGAGCGTGTTGACAAGCTGAATCAGGCTGACTCTATGATCTTCCAGACAGAGAACCAGCTCCAGGAGATCGGTGATAAGATCCCAGCTCAGCACAAGCCAGCTATCGAGCAGGCTCTGCAGCAGCTGAAGGATGCTCACAAGGCAGGCGACGTAGCCGCTATCGACACAGCTATTGCAGCCCTGAACGCAGCTTGGCAGACAGCTTCACAGCAGATGTACCAGCAGAGTGGCGCAGCAGGCCAGCCTGGTGGCGACCAGTTCAACGGTGGTCAGCAGCAGGCCCAGCAGGAAGGTCCAAAGCCTGAGGACATCCAGGACGCCGACTTCGAGGAGGTGAAGTAATTCCTCTATCTATAATAATAGCGCATTACCATTGCGGTAATGCGCTATTTTTTTGTAATTCAAAAAAAACTTTGTATCTTTGCAGAAAATTTCTTCTTCTAAAAATGCCGCACGATGAAGAAAGTCAAGAATAGCGAACTGCTACTTTCCTACATCAGGGAAGGACGAACGATGACCTCTCGCGAGAAGCTGGCACTCATCATACAGTTGAGTATCCCCAGCATTCTGGCGCAGATTTCTGCTACCGTGATGTTCTTCATCGATGCCTCTATGGTGGGACATCTGGGTGCCAAGGCCTCAGCTGCCATCGGACTGGTAGAGACAACAGGATGGTTGATGGGAGGACTGGCATCCTCAGCAAATATGGGATTTTCCGTACAGGTGGCCCATTGTATTGGTGCCAACGATTTCGAGGCTGCCCGCAGGATTTTGCGTCAGTCACTTGTCTGCTGTCTGATCTGGAGTCTGATGATTTCCATAACATCCCTTTGCATCGCACCTTTCCTGCCTTATTGGTTGGGAGGTAATGCTGAGATTGCCCGCGATGCGACCCTCTATTTCGCCATCTTTGGCGTCTGTGGTATTTTCTTCCAGATGGAGGGTCTGGCGGGTTCGATGCTGAAATGCTCAGGCAACATGAAGATTCCCTCCATCCTGAATATCGGCATGTGTGTGATGGACGTGGTATTCAATTACCTATTTATATATATACTCGACATGGGTGTCGCAGGAGCTGCCATCGGAACAGGTGTGGCCATGCTGATTACAGCTGCCCTGATGCTCTACTTCCTGTTTTACAGATCGAAGATACTATCGCTGGTAGGACGTCCAGGTTCCTTCAAACCTCAATCAGATACCGTCAAAACAGCTTTTAAGATTGGAGCACCTATGGGTCTCCAACACATGCTGATGGGTGGTGCACAGGTTGTGAGCACACTGATTGTGGCCCCTATTGGTACTGTGGCTATAGCAGCCCACTCATTGGCCATCACAGTGGAGAGTCTTTGTTACATGCCAGGTTACGGCATCGCCGAAGCAGCCACCACATTGGTAGGACAGGGCATTGGTGCAGGACAGAAACTACTCACGCGCTCGTTTGCCTATATGTCTGTAGGACTGGGCATTACGGTGATGACGCTGATGGGTGTCTTGATGTGGATCTTTGCGCCAGAGCTGATGGCCATCATGTCGCCTGTGGAGGAGGTCATCTCACAAGGAACTCAGGTGCTCCGCATCGAGGCCTGGGCAGAGCCGATGTTTGCTGCTGCCATCGTGGCTAATGGCGTCTTCATTGGTGCTGGCGATACGATGATTCCTGCCATCATGAGTCTGGGTTCGATGTGGGCCGTTCGTCTGACACTGGCAGCCTCACTTGCACCAAAGTATGGTCTGAAGGGTGTCTGGACAGCAATGGCTATCGAACTGACCTTCAGAGGCATTATCTTCCTGGCTCGTCTTTTCAAAGGCAGTTGGGCGGAGAAACTAAAGGTAAAAAAGTAAAAAGGTAAGAAAGCAAAAAGAAACAATTATAAAGAATAGACTACAATTATGAAAGCAAATCACACAAATTGGGTACAAAGGTTAGTTCTGAGTATTTTACCTCTTTACTTTTTTACCTTTTTACCTGTAAATGCGCAGACCAAGAACACAGAGGTTCTCTTTGAGACCACTGCTGGTAACATCCGTATCGCCCTTTACGACGAGACGCCACTGACACGCGACAATTTCCTGAAAATCACCAAGATGGGCGTCTACGATTCTTTACTCATCCATCGCGTCATCAAAAACTTTATGATCCAAAGTGGTGATACCAACAGCAAACACGCCAAACCAGGACAGCTCTTGGGTACCGGAGATTTTGACTATACCACTGAGGCTGAGTTCCGCCTGCCACAGATTTTCCATCGACGTGGCGTAGTGGCGATGGCTCGCGAGGGCGACAAGGTAAACCCTGGGCGACGCTCTTCTGCCTGCCAGTTCTATATCGTCTGGGGAAAGATCTATACGGATGACCGTCTGATTGCCAAAGTTCAGGAACGCCTTGACTCTGCTACTCAGGGACAAGTTAAACTGACACCTGAGATGATCGAGGTCTATAAGACCGTAGGTGGTACACCCCATCTCGACGGACAATATACCGTATTCGGTGAAGTCGTTGAGGGTATGGATATTGTGGAGAAGATCCAAGGAGTACAGACAGACAAGAACGATCGCCCGCTGGAGGACATCCGTATCCTAAAGGCTACTGTGACGAAAGATCTGCCACAGCCCAAACCTGAGAAGAAAGCACCTGCCAAGAAAACGACGAAGAAGCCCGCCAGAAAGAAATAGACACAAAAAAGCCGCTCAAGGGTCATCAACGACTCAAGGGCGGCGCCAACAATCTATGAATAACTAAAAACCTTTTCTTAGAATAAAACGGAGTGTCACCACTGCGTCTGTTATCCTTACTAGCAAATCTTTTTGTTCTAACACCTTAGAATACCTATTGCCAATCAATAATAATAAACCTAAAACCTAAATCCTAACTAACTATTAACTCTAACTAAAACCTAAAAATTCAATCTTTACCTAAACTAATACCTCTGTATTATTTTCTTCTATTGAAGATCTTTTTGTCTTTTGACGATGCAAAGGTACGACGATTTTCGTAACCCACAAAGGAATACTACACTTTTTAGCAAAAAATAGGGTTTCTTTTGATGTATATCAATCCGTTGTGTGCGAACACAGTCAAATTGTGCTCGCAAACAGCTCTTTTTCGACCTTATTTGTCAGTTCTACAAACTCAGGAATCGAAAGCTGCTCTGGACGACGTGTCATCATCTCGTCCTCGAAGAATTCTTGAGAAGCCAGATGCTCGCCATTAAAGATCTGGCGCAAGGAGACTCGCAGCATTTTCCGACGCTGATTGAATACGGTCTTGACCACTCGCCTGAACAACTGTTCATCGCAGCCAAGATCCGTCACATCGTTACGCGTCATACGGATTACAGCACTCTTGACCTTGGGAGGCGGATTGAATACACCTGGCTCCACCATAAAGAGATACTCCACATGATACCATGCCTGAATCAGGACAGAGAGGATACCATACTGCTTATTGCCAGGCTGCGAGGCCATACGCACAGCCACCTCATGCTGGATCATACCCGTGCAACAGGGAATCAGATCCTTATTATCAAGCATCTTGAAGAAAATCTGCGAGGAAATATCATAGGGATAGTTTCCTGTCAGGACAAACTGCTGACCATTGAACACCTCACGAAGATCCATACGGAGGAAATCGCCACTGATGATGTTGTCAGAAAGACGAGGAAAATGTTCTTGCAAATACTCCACACTCTCCCTATCGATCTCCACAACCTTAAAGGGGCGAGGTTTCTCCACGAGGAACTGGGTCATCACACCCATACCCGGGCCAACTTCCAGAACGGGAAGTTCAGGACAGGCGTCCACTGTATCGGCGATCTGTTTGGCGATGTTCAGATCAGTCAGGAAATGCTGACCCAGATTTTTCTTTGGTCTTACTTGCTTCATGGCTGCAAAGGTACGATTAAGTGAGCAGAAAACCAAATTTTATTTGAGTTTTCTCGAACGTGAGTACCTTCGAGCGAAGCTCAGAGATACTGCAAATCGAGCGAAATTCCAAATAAAACACAAAAAAAGCGGCCAAGACTCTCATCCTGCCCGCTTTCTTATAATGCTTTCTCTCTTTTCTAGTCAAGTTACTTAACTCCCAAATTCATGTCGTTATTGATTCTGAAGGCCTCTGTGGCACATACTGCAATAACTAATGTTATCATAAATAATAAAGTCATAGTCTATTCTTTTGTTATCCTTTACTTCTTTTTACGATGCAAAATTACGATTGTTTGCGCACACAGGCAAGATTTTTTGACAAAAAGGGAAGAAAAGAGAGGATTCGTTGATATAGGTCAAGGGGGAAATATCCAAATAAATTTGGTATTTCGCTCGATTTGCACTATCTTTGCACCCATGGAAATGAAAACGCTCCTGACAAATACGGCCAAAATCATCTTCCCCATCCTGCTGGGTGGAGCCATCCTTTATTGGATGTACAGAGGTGAGGACTTCTCGCGACTCCAGCATGTGCTGACAGACGAGATGAACTGGACGTGGATGCTGCTCTCCTTCCCCTTCGGCATTCTGGCTCAGATGTTTCGAGGCTGGCGATGGAAACAGACGCTCGATCCGATTGACAAACATCCCAGAACTTCCACCTGCATCAACGCTGTCTTCCTGTCGTATGCTGTCAGTCTGATCATTCCTCGAATTGGCGAGTTTACGCGTTGCGCCATCTTGAAGCGCTTCGATGGAATGTCGTTTTCAAAGGCTCTGGGCACAGTAGTGACTGAGCGTGCTGTCGATACGCTGATCGTCATGCTCTACTCTGGACTGATCCTGCTGGTGGAGATGAGTATCTTTGGCACCTTCTTTAAGAAGACAGGCACCTCGCTCGATCGTATCCTGAGTGGCTTCTCCCTGACGGGCTGGCTCGTGACTGCCATCTGCGGCATCGCCATACTTATCCTGCTCCATCTGTTGCTAAAGAACTTCTCTATATATAATAAGGTGAAGATGACGTTGGGTGGCATCTGGGAGGGTGTGCTCTCGCTGCGAGGGGTGAAGAACCTGCCGCTCTACCTGTTTTTCTCCATTGGCATCTGGGTGATGTACTTCCTGCATTACTACCTGACGTTCTTCTGCTTCGACTTCACGGCCCATCTGGGGATTGGCTGTGCACTGGTATCCTTCGTCGTCGCCAATTTCGCCGTCATCGTACCCACGCCCAATGGTGCAGGTCCTTGGCACTTCGCCATCAAGACCATGCTGATTCTCTATGGTGTGGCTGATGAGCAGGCCCTCTGGTTCGTACTCATCGTACATACCGTCCAGACCATGCTCGTCGTCGCCCTGGGCATCTACGCCTGGGCAGCACTGTCCTTTACGAAAAGACAGAATATTGTCTTAAAGACAGAGTAACAGAATAACATATTTTAGACTAAAAGAACATAAGGACATAAATCATTATTAAAAAGAAACAACTATGAGTGAAATCAAAAACTTAAACCCAGCGTGCATCTGGAAGAACTTTTATGCACTGACACAGGTCCCACGTCCTTCAGGACATCTGGAGAAGGTACAGCAGTTCCTGCTCGATTTTGCCAAAGAGGCAGGTGTTGAGGCCTTTAAGGACCCAGCCAACAACATCGTGATGCGTAAGCCCGCCACTCCTGGCATGGAGAAGAAGAAGGGCGTCATTCTTCAGGCTCACATGGACATGGTACCTCAGAAGACACCTGAGTCTACCCATAACTTCGAGACTGATCCCATCCAGCCTTGGATCGATGGTGAGTGGGTGAAGGCCAAGGGCACGACTCTGGGAGCTGACAATGGTCTAGGCGTAGCTGCCATTATGGCCATCATGGAGGATAAGACGCTGAAACACGGACCTGTAGAGGCCCTGATTACGGCTGACGAAGAGACTGGGATGTATGGTGCCAACGACCTGCCTGCAGGCGAACTCCAGGGCGACATCCTCCTGAATCTCGATTCTGAGCACTGGGGCAAGTTCGTCATTGGCTCTGCCGGTGGTATCAATATCACTGCCACACTCGATTATAAAGAGGTGGAGACTGATGCTGACGATGCTGCTGTCAAGGTCACTGTGAAAGGACTGCGTGGCGGACATTCCGGCTTGGAAATCCACGAGGGCCGTGGCAATGCCAACAAACTGCTGGTGCGCCTTGTTCGTGAGGCCATCGAGGAATGCGAGGCCCGTCTGGCTTCATGGCAGGGAGGAAACATGCGCAACGCCATCCCCTTCAAGGCTGAGGCTGTACTCACATTGCCCAAGGAGAACGTAGCTGCCCTGAAGGAGCTCGCTCAGGACTGGCTCGAGGACTTCACTGACGAGTTCAAGGGCATCGAGAGTGGCATCGAGGTCATCTGCGAGGATGTGGAGACGCCCAAGATGGAGGTACCTGTAGAGATTCAGGACAACCTCATCAATGCAATCTATGCCTGCCACGATGGTGTCGTCCGTATGATTCCCTCCTACCCCAGCGTCGTTGAGACCTCTTCAAACCTCGCTATTATAAATATAGGTGAAGGCAAGGCGATGCTGAAGATCCTCGCCCGCAGTAGCCGTGAGGACATGAAGGACTATATCGTAAAGACGCTGGAGAGCTGCTTCAACATGGCAGGCATGAAGGTAGAGACCGCCGGCTCGTACGGCGGTTGGGATCCCAATCCCGAATCTGAGATCCTGCATCTGCTGCTGAAGGAGTATAAGGATCTCTTCAATGCCGATGGTATTATCCAGGTAGACCACGCAGGTCTGGAGTGCTCCATCATCCTGGGCAAGTATCCGCATCTCGACGTTGTGAGCTTCGGACCCACGATGAAGTCGCCCCACACTACCACTGAGCGCGCCCTCATCGCTACCGTAGAGCCTTTCTGGACTCTCCTGAAGAAAGCGCTGGAGGATATTCCTGAGAAGTAATCAATAAAAAAAATGCAGATTTGCTTGGCAAATCTGCATTTTTTATTTACCTTTGCACCCGATAACTCAAATTATTGATAACATTATGGACGATTACCCGGCGGAAAATTACAATTCGTAATGGCGGGGGATGGCGAGCAAGGCTGCTAATCCCTTTGCCGCTAAAACCATTTCACAAACGAAAAAAGGATTAGCAAAATGAAGACTTTCTGGAACACCCAAGGCGGACTGACCCAGCTCACAGAGTGGCAGCCCAATTGCTGGATACAGGTGACTTGCCCCACCGAAGAAGACCAGCACGAACTCGAAGAGAAGTTCAATATCCCCGACTACTTCATGTCGGACATCAGCGATACCGACGAGCGTGCCCGTTATGAGTACGACGACGGATGGATGCTCATCATCCTCCGTATCCCATACGTCAAGGAGATACGCTCGAGGACACCCTATACCACTGTGCCGCTTGGTATCATCCACAAGCGCGACGTTACCATCACCGTCTGCTTCTACGAGACGAACATGATGATCGACTTCCTCTCCTTCCAGCAGAAGCGTGGCGAGGGCTTCACTGACTATGTGGACATGATCTTCCGTCTGTTCCTCTCAAGTGCCGTCTGGTACCTGAAGCGCCTGAAGCAGATCTCCATGCTCGTCGACAAAGCCAAGCGTAACCTCGATAAGGAGGTGAACAACGAGAGTCTGATTGGTCTGAGCCGTCTGCAGGACTCGCTCACCTACTTCCAGACCTCCATTCGTGGCAATGAGAATCTGCTCCAGAAACTGAAGTTCAAGTTGCAGATCGACGAGCTCGACGCTGACCTGATTGAGGACGTCAACATCGAGATGACTCAGGCACGTGAGACCACCAGCATCTACTCCAACATCCTCGAGTCGACGATGGACACCTACCAGAGTATTATCAACAACAACATGAACACCGTGATGCGTACGCTGACCTCAGTGACCATCCTCATGATGATACCCACCCTCGTCACCTCGATGTTTGGCATGAACCTGGTCAATGGTATGGAGAGTAAGCCCTGGGGATTCGTTTTCGCCATGATTGTTTCTGTGGCAATCTCAGGTATTGCATGGTGGATTTTCCGCCACAAACGACTCGTGTGAAGAAGTGAAAAGTGAGGAGTGAAAAGTGAAAAGTGGGAGGTGAAAAGTTAAAAAAGCGAAACGCGTAACAATTTTTCACTTTTCACTTTTCGTTTTTCACTTCTTTTTAGTACCTTTGACGCCAAATGCGATGATGCGATGCATCATTATAACTCAATGTCAATAACTAAATAGTTAAATGATGGACTCTCAAGACAACAGCCTCCAGCAGGAGGAAACAAAAGAAGTTATCCAGGAAGCAACAGCTCCTGAAGTGGTGAATGAAGAAGAGCCTCGTAAGGTCTATGAGACCAAAGCCGAGGTTCTGAAGCGTTTGCAGGATATTGCCCATGGCGACGAAACGCCGCAGAAGGACGAGGTAGACTATCTGAAGACAGCCTTCTACAAGCTACACATCGCTGAGCGCGAGGCTAAGTTGAAGGCCTATCTCGAAGCAGGTGGCGACCCTGAGCAGTATCAGATAACACCTGATGAGCTCGAGGAGCATTTCAAGGCCGAGATGGGCATCATCAAGGAGAAGCGAGCCAAGCTCTTCAAGGAGCAGGAAGCTGAGAAACAGGAGAACCTCACCAAGAAACTCGCCATCATCGACAAGATCAAGACCATGATTACGACCCCTGATGAGGCCAATAAGAACTATCAGGAGTTCAAGACGCTCCAGCAGCAGTGGCGCGAGATTAAGAACGTGCCTGCTGAGAAAGCCAACGAACTCTGGCGAAACTACCAGCTCTATGTTGAGCAGTTCTACGATATGCTGCGCCTCAACAGTGAGGCTCGTGAATACGACTTCAAGAAGAATCTCGAGTTGAAGACCTCCCTTTGTGAGGCAGCAGAGAAGCTGGCTGACGAAGAGGATGTCATCAGTGCCTTCCACCAGTTGCAGAAGCTCCATCAGGAGTATCGCGAGATCGGCCCTGTAGCCAAGGAGCAGCGCGAGGAGATCTGGAACCGCTTCAAGGCCGCTTCCACAGTGATCAACAAGCGCCACCAGCAGCACTTCGAGGGTGTACGTGCCAAGGAGGAAGACAACCTGGCCCGTAAGACTGCCCTCTGCGAGAAGGTGGAGGCCATTGCCGCTGAGGAGAACAAGGGCAGTGGCGACTGGGAGAAACATACCAAGGAGATTATCGATATCCAGGCTGAGTGGAAGACCATCGGCTTTGCCCCTCAGAAGATGAACGTGAAGATCTTCGAGCGCTTCCGTGCTGCTTGCGATGACTTCTTCGGACGTAAGGCCGAATATTTCAAGGGTCTGAAGACTACCTTCAAGGAGAATGCCGATAAGAAGCGTGAGCTCATCGAGAAAGCCAAGGCCCTGCAGGATTCTACCGACTGGAAATCAACCTCTGACAAACTTGTGGCCCTCCAGAAGGAGTGGAAGACCATTGGTATGGTGCCCAAGAAACTGGGTGATCAGCTCTGGAACGAGTTCCTGGGTGCCTGCAACAAGTTCTTTGAGGCACGCAATGCTGCTGGTGCAGGTCAGCGCAGCGAGGAGCACAGCAACCTCGAGAAGAAGCGTGGCATCATCGCCCAGCTCAAGGCTGCTGCCGAGGAGGCTTCAGACAATATCCAGGAGAAGGTTCAGAGTCTCGTGGAGGAGTACCAGGCCGTTGGCCACGTGCCCTTCAAGGAGAAGGACAAGCTATACGAAGAGTATCATGCCGTACTCGACAAGCTCTATAAGGACCTCAATATCAGCGTCGCCAAGCGTCGTCTGAACAACTTCAAGCAGAACCTCAAGCAGGTGGCTGAGCGAGGCAGCAACGCCCTCGATAACGAGCGTGCCCGTCTCTTCCGTCAGTACGAGGCCCTGAAGCAGGAGATCCAGACCTACGAGAACAACCTCGGCTTCCTGAACGTATCGTCCAAGAAGGGCAACTCCCTCATCGACGAGATGAACCGAAAGGTCCAGAAACTCAAGGACGACATGAACCTCGTCCGCGAGAAGATCAAGGCCATCGACGCTGAGAACAAAGAGGCAGAATAAATGTAAACATTTATACAAATAACACTATATGAGGTTCCCTCGAGGGGGCCTCATTTTTTATTGTTTTCCGAAAAACATACAAAAGCATGAAAATACCATCAATATAACTTTTTTAATTAAAAGCATTATGAACAAAAAGCTATTTTCATGGAAAGCTCTTGCAGGCTTAGCTCTGCTCGTAGCCATGGGTTTGACTTCATGTAAGCAAGGTACAGAGGTTGATCCTACAGATCCGTACAACACATCAAAGCCAACTACTCCTAGCATTTCTACGAAGGGTACTGCTGATGTAACAATTACAATCACTGCTGCTGGTGACCTCGCTACACAGTGGGCTGCTTTGGATGCAACAAAGAAGGCTGAGTTGGCTAAGAAGACCACTCTGAACATCGCCGTTAACAATGCTGGTTATAAGCTGGAAGGTGCTCAGATTGCTCTGCCTAACTTCTTCGCAGGTGCAGACAACGGTACTACTGGTAAAATTGTGAACATCACATTCAACAATGGTTTCCAGAATGCTGGTTACAATCTGTCTCAGGCTGAGTATCCTTTAACTGGAGCTGGCGATCTTAATGCAGACAAGAAGCAGTTCTTGTATCTGAATACAGACAAACTGGCTGGTAATCAGGTTAATTTCTTCTTCCCCGCAGGAAACTTTGACCTTAATCTCGAGACCACAAAGGCTCAGGCTTCTCTCAATTCAGAGGCTGGCGCTAACATCGGTATCCTCAATGCTCAGGCAGGCTCAAGCAAGAGTGCTTTGTCTATCAATAGCGGTGTGGCTGTTAAGGCTATCAATTTGACCGCTGGTGACGTTAAGGTTAATGGTGGTACACTTACTGCTAAATTAGCTACTGCAACTGAGGCATTTAATAATGTTAACAACAGTTGGGTTGGATTCGCAGTAGGTAGCACGGAGAAGAGCTACGTTAAGAGTCTTGTTATTGATCGTAATGTAACAACTACTGTTTCTAATATCGGTGATTGGCAAGGAAGTGCCGATGCCATTGTTATTAAGAAGAATGGTAGCCTTGTCTTGAGCGACAACAAACCTCATGTAACCAGCATTGTTGGTGAGAATGCAAATGCTAAAGTAAAGATTAATGGTAGTACAGATTATACTGGCTTCATTCAGGACCTGTCAACTATCGGCTCTTTGGAGAAGGTTGTTCTTTCAGACGCAGCTATTAATTGGATTAACTTGTCAGATGTTAGCAAATTTACCAATGTCAATTTCAAGTCAAACGTATATTTGACAGCTACTACAGTTTCCAATGTAACATTCAATGGATTACAGATTCCTGTCAATGCTGATAATCTTGTATTTACTTTCAATAAAGTAAAATTCATAGCCATACCTAATTTGTATGCAGATTATGAGTCTGAGACAAGTTCAACATCTACGACATATCAGTGGATTGTAAGTGGTACAAGTGGTTATTGGCAGGCAGTTACAAGTTCTAAGCCACTTCTGGCAATTAACGCAACAGCTGAAGTTCAGGAGTTCAACTCATCTGCTGTAGACGTTGGTGATGGTACGAAATTAGACTATGACGGGTCAGTAGTTCCTGTAGGTAAACTTTTCCATTGGAACGCAGGTGCTGTTACTTCTACAGTTATTAAGATTTACTATACTACTTCAGAGTATATTTGGCCAGATGGTACAATTGTCTCTTTGAATAGCTGTAAGTATGGTGACGACGCTATTCAGGCTGCTCAGGCAAACACATTGTTCGGTAATGTTAGCCAGAAGACTGCTTGGTACGATGTAGTATTAGACGGCGTAACCCTCAAGTGGAGACTGAACAGTGCTGACAACTGGGTTCTCGTTAAGCCCTAAGGATCATAAGATTTAGGATATTTATATAAATCAACGTTGCGCCTCTGCATTCAATTGCAGGGGCGCAATTTTTATGCATTGCGCAGGAAGCAGGAAATTGGGAAAATGAGAATCCGTGGGACTTTACAAAAAGATTCCCAAAAGTTTGGATTTATCGAAATAAAACCCTATCTTTGCAGCGGTTATGAATACAACGACGTTAGAAAGCATAAAAGCGATTGAGCAGCAATACCGTACTGGTGAAGAACCTGTTCTGGTATTA
>JAFSNR010000019.1 GCA_017443345.1 Prevotella sp. | reverse complement strand
CTCATAGATTTACCATTTTGCCCTAATGCACTTTTTTGTACCTTTCAACTTTGAGTATATTGCGCAAATCCTTGTGTAGCAATTGTTTACAAAATTACCAAGCAATCCCACATGAACAGTGTAGTGCGCCAGATGTGGGAGCAGAATACCGATGTTGTCATGGTCGATACGGGTAACTCCTACGAGGGTCTCTGCGAGTATGTCGGAGGCAAGTACATCAGCTATACTGAGGAGCATCCCATCACCATGAATCCTTTCCGCATCAAGCGTGAGGAACTGAACGTGGAGAAAACAGGCTTCCTGAAGAACCTTATCATGCTGATATGGAAAGGTACGCAGGGAAAGGTGACGAAGACGGAGGAAAGGCTCATCGAGCAGGTCATCACCGAATACTACGATGTCTATTTCAACGGCTTCAACGGTTTCACTCCACCCCAGCGCGAGGACTTGCGTAAGGGGCTTCTGATAGATGACCGCAACAAGAACGTCAATGTCAGGGAAACGGACGAGGAGCGTCATGCCCGCATCGAGGCACAGATTGACGAGATAGAGAGCCGCAGGAAGGAACTTCCTGTGACGGAACTGTCGTTCAACTCGTTCTACGAGTTCAGCGTGCAGCGCATCCCCGACATCTGTCAGGAGAACCAGATACAGGGCATCGACATCAGCACCTATCGCTACATGATGAAGGACTTCTACCGTGGCGGAAACCATGACAAGACGCTCAATGAAGACCTCGACTCAACTTTGTTTGACGAGACGTTCATTGTCTTCGAGATTGACTCCATCAAGGACGACCCGCTGCTGTTCCCCCTCGTGACGCTCATCATCATGGACGTGTTCATCCAGAAGATGCGCATCAAGAAGAACCGCAAGGTACTGGTCATCGAGGAGGCTTGGAAGGCCATCGCCAGTCCGATGATGGCAGAGTACATCAAGTACCTGTATAAGACAGCCCGTAAGTTCTGGGCCAGCGTCGGCGTAGTCACGCAGGAGATCCAGGACATCGTAGGCAGTCCCATCGTCAAGGAGGCTATCATCAACAACTCCGACGTGGTGATGCTGCTCGACCAGAGCAAGTTCCGCGAGCGTTTTGACGAGATCAAGGCCATTCTCGGTCTTACCGATGTCGATTGCAAGAAGATATTCACCATCAACAGACTGGAGAACAAGGAAGGACGCTCGTTCTTCCGCGAGGTGTTCATCCGTCGTGGCAGTGTCGGAGCAGTCTATGGTGTCGAGGAACCCCACGAGTGCTACATGACCTACACAACTGAGCGTGCCGAGAAGGAAGCCCTGAAACTCTACAAGCATGAGCTGAAGTGCAATCACCAACAAGCCATCGAAGCCTATTGCCGCGACTGGGAACTCTCAGGTATCGGGAAGTCACTTCCGTTTGCCCAGAAGGTGAACCAGACGGGGCATGTGCTGAACCTGAAACCCAAGAACAAGAGATTTCACAACAGTATTAACCATCAATTCTTATCAAAATGAATCCAGACAACAAAAAACTGATTGACGTGAAGACCAGCATCTCCGCCATCTTCGACAAAGAGAACAGTAACGACGGTCGTTTTCTGAGAGCCTTTAAGAAGGCAGGTGTCAAGACCCTCGAAGACCTCTGCCACCATACAGAAACCGACCTGTATGCTATTAAGCAGGTTGGTCAGTATTGCATCGGCAAGATTGAAGCATTCCTTTCCGCACACGGTCTGACGTTGGCCATGACAGATGAGCAACTCTCCGCCTATGCTGAGGAGTTTGGCGCTGCCATTCCAGCTGAAAAAGCATCCGGTGCATCGGACAATGAACCGACGGATGACGGCAACAAGCCTGAGGAAGAGTCTGCCGAGACTATCCTCATGCAGATGTTCGAGAAAGTCGCAGAGACCGCCGAAGCAAAAGCCAACGAACGCCGTCGTTACGAACTGGCTGTAAACATCTACTTGGAAAGTGGATGTGAAGGATTCGCTTCCTCAGAGGAGCGTGCCACCAGTGCCATCCGTGAGGCAGACATCTTCCTGGCTGCCTATTACGGAAAGTAGGCAAAGACTCACACCTGTTGATTAACCGTCCAATGATGCGAAAACTGTTCCATATCATTCTGCTCGTGCTGACCTTGGCACTCCCCGTGAGTGTCAAGGCTCAGTACTACAGTGTCAACTATGACAAGGAGACTGTGGCGAAGATGGTGGCCTCATTCAATACGGAGGCAGCCACCGAGATGTACTATGCCGAGCAGATAGCCAAGATACGGGAACACTACCAAGCTGCTGAGGTGGCTGCGGCGGGCATCTTCACCAGCAAGTTCCTCGACCGCAAGGCTCTCACTGACCTGGGTCTTTGGACGAGCAGCACGGAGAACTACTACTACCGTCGCATCTATCACATGGTGTCGGCCAAGATCATGCCGAAGATATGGACGGTGGCGGGCATGATGCTGAAAAGTCCGCAGAACGCCCTCTACTGGGGCAGTTACCTGTACAAGGTATGTGACGACACCAAGAACCTGTGCTACCAGTTCGAGTCCATCGTGACGAACAGCAGCCTCAGTTTCCGTGACATCGCTTTCCTTGAAATCAACAAGGAGCTTGCAGCCATCCTGAAACTCTCCGAACTGGGCAATGTCGATTGGAAGGCCATGCTCGACAATCTGGGCAATATCGGCACGCACTTCAGCAAGGAGAGCCTTCAGGAGGACATCGACAACCTCTACGCCATGGGCTTGAGCATCGCTTCTGCTGGTGTCACCAATGCCGTCAGCTCCATCCTCGGCAACAGCAACTTCAACGGCACCATCATGGAGAAGACCGCCAGCGTCATCGAGATTGCCGAGAATGTCTATTCGCTGTATGACGGCATCACCACGAATACGGGTGCTACCCTGCTGAACATGATTGGCGGCAAGGAAGGGATTGCCAATCTCTTCAACCTGTCTGACTACAATGTCACCTCATGGCTCACCGACTATGCCCGTGAGGGTATGGGGCAGTACTATACCCAGCGGTGGTATATCTACCGTGTGGACAGGGGCAGCGTATCTCTCTGCGACTACTACCCTCCCACAGATGACAACAGCATCCTCTACGGCGACCACTGGTATCGCATCAATACGACTGATGCCAACTACTGGCCGACCAGCAGTGAACGGGAAGCGGCTCTCCAAAACTCGGAGAATCATGCCGGATGGAGCCGTAGCCGTGTGCAACAGCTCAACAACAGCCATGACGGTTTTACCTACAACATCAACTATTATAGCAGTGCCTATATCCTGAGTAAGAAAAAGAGCGGACAATATGCCAAGGCATATGCCTACGAGATTCATGTCACGAAGTCGTGGAACAACAGGGAGGTTGTCTATGAGGATGTCTTTGACTCCTATACGATGGACCTGGCCACCTTCAAGGCTGGTCTCAATGCACGTCTGGCAGACTACAACGACAACGAGGAGGGCTACACCTACTATATTGGTTCCGATACCAAGCACTACTATCAGGCCACTGACGCACAGAAGATTGCCGGTTGTGAGACTGCCACCATCAGCGTCACCTGTCACGACGGCACGACACTCGGCGAAGGCACAACGCAGTATAAGTGTAGCAGTTGTGGCGGTTCGGTCAACGACCATACCAGACAGTGTGCCATGGCAACATCCGTTGCTGAAAGCAGTATCAATACCTCGGAGATAGATGCGAAAATCAGCGAGTGCGAGAGTCAGATAGCCTCCATACAGTCGCAGATAGACGCTTTGGAGGCAGAGAATGCCGAACTGACACGGAAGATTGCCAGTGCCAGTATCAACGATGGTGCAGCCTACCGTCAGCAGTACAATGCCAACAGCAGCCGCATATCGTCTTTGAAGTCTGAGAAGAGCAATTGGGAAAATCAGTTGGCACAGTATCGGCAGGCCAAGTCGGAAGCCTTGGAGGGAGAAAACGCCCAGACCGATGACTACTACCGTATTCCTGCCATCATGCAAGACTACAAGACTGCCTATAACCTGACTTGGAACAGTAGCGGTGACTGGGAGGGCAACACCTTTGTCCGCACAGCCACCATGCCGAACATCAACGGCATCATCACCTTCAAGGCAACGGTTTCCATTGCCAGAAAACCCAAGTATTTCCTTGGAATCAAGATACACCGTGCCATCGTGCAGATAGCATGGACGCTCACCACGGAGTACAGCGATACCCATGTGGCGGCGGTCATCAACCTTGACCCCAGCAAGAGTGATGCCGAGAAGGCTGCTGAGGTGAATGCGAGGCTGGCAGAGATAGCACGGGAATACCCTAACTGTGACACCTCGGTAGAATATGCCAAGAGCACACCTGCGGAGGCAGACAACACCGATGACACCTACCACCTCCTATGGTCAAGTGACCGTCTGGAGATTGCGCGAGACATCGACTCACGTCTGACGAAAATCTATTCTGACCTTGTGTCGTTGGAGAAGATGATGCACTACAAGCATTCCATCATCGACATGCTGAAAGCCATTGCCCCCTACATCAACGATGAACAGGGGCGCAAGCTCACTCTGATAGAGGAATGCCGCAAGCGGTGGTTGCGCCATGCAGCCAACAGCGGCCACTCGGACAGTTATAACGGAAAATACGACAACGATGAAGACGATTAGCAGATACATATTTGCACTGGTTACACTTTTTGTACTGTTCCCTACGGTGTCTAAGGCACAGTACGGTTTTGACGTGCCGTCGGTGGAAGCCTACATCAACGACCACAAGCAGCAGCGTAGCCTTCTGCTCGTCCGCTCCACCCTCGAAGCCAGCAACAAACTGTTGCATGACTATACGAGTGATGCGAATATCGGCTTCAAGGACATCAACGCGCAGCTTGACAGATATACCCGTGCTTTTGATGTAATTGATGTGCTCTATCAGTCGCTCCGTACCAGTCTCAACGTCTATAGCACCTACGAGACCGTCAGCGACCGTATCGGCGACTACAAGGATATGCTTCAGGACTTCAACAAGAAATGTCTGGAGCGCGGCAACATCGTCAGCACCGACACGCTCATCATTACCATCAATGCAAGAGCCATAGCGAAGATTGCCGATGAATGTGACAACCTCTATAGGTCTGTCAGCGACCTTGTGTTGTATGCCACAGGTGCTGCCGCCTGTTCTACGTCTGACTTGCTCTTGGTGCTGAACAACATCAACGCATCGCTTGACAACATCAAGAAGCATCTGAACAAAGCCTACTTCGAAACGTGGAAATACATCCAGGTTCGCATTGGCTATTGGAAGCGTCAGGTGTACCGTGCAAAGACCAAACAGGAGATTATCAACGATGCGTTTGGCCGTTGGCGAGGGGCTGGCTATCTGGGATATTGAATATGAGAAATGACTTAAAGAAAAGATAAGTATGATACGTATAACGAGTTTAATATCAGTGTTATTAGTGACAGCTGCTTTACTTCCTGTTCAAGCAAAAGCACAGTCGTATGTCACCTATAACCACGATGCCACCAAACAGAACCAGATAACGGTTCAGGAGATTGGTGCGGGCAGTCTTACGCCAGAGTTCTACTATTGGATGTTCCATAACAACTATAGGAAGTCTGCCGCTTCGAAGAACAAACTGACCTACCGCTCACTTGCCGGAATCTCTGCCTATCCGCAGGTGGAGGATGCCGACTCAGTGGAGACCTCCCTGAAGAAACGTGCGGAGATAGAGGCATTAAATATCGCAGACCGACAGATTGACTTAGCATGGCTGGCAGAGGGAACAAAGCTGACCAATAAGCTGAGTAATTTCCAGACCAACATCAACCGTATCGTAGGCGCAGGTGGAACAATGCAGGACAAGGAACGGTGGACAGACTACTATCACATCTTTGAGTGTGCCATCAAGGCCACGCAAGATGCCTATATGCCCAATGCCCAGCGCAAGAAGGAATACCTGGCTATCTATGCGGACATCACCAAGCAGAACGAGACGCTCATTGCCTATCTCGTCCAGCTCAGTAAGCAGTCAAAGACAGCAGAACTGCTGTCTGCCACCTACACAAAACCCGACCGACGGGCAGCCATCGCCACGGCAGCACAAAACCGTTGGAGAAATGCTGGATGGAACGGGAAGAACGGTGATAGCGGCAATGGTTCAAGTGATAACGGAACAATAGTAACAGACTGATATGGCAGATACAAACATCCTTTCAGATTTCGGCATCAACATCCTCGAAGAAGAGATTGATGATGTTATTTTCCAGACCAACGAGTTTCTGACCGATGCCACATTTACTGGCTCCCAAGGCCCGTTTTGGTGGATCTTGCAGATGTGCATGGCACTGGCAGCACTATTCTCCATTATCGTGGCGGCAAGCATGGCCTACAAGATGATGGTGAAACATGAGCCGCTCGACATCATGAAGCTGTTCAAGCCGCTTGTCATCAGTGTCATATTGTGCTGGTGGTACCCACCTGCCGACACAGGCATGACCAACAGCGGAAGTTCGTGGTGTGTCCTCGACTTCCTCTCCTACATCCCCAACTGCATCGGTTCCTACACCCATGACCTCTATGAAGCGGAAGCCACACAAATAGAGGATAAGTTTGAGGAGGTGCAACAGCTTATCTACACCCGTGACACCATGTACACGGCACTCCAGGCACAGGCCGACGTGGCACATACGGGTACATCAGACCCGAATCTCATTGAGAGTACGATGGAACAAGCCGGAGTGGATGAAGTCACCAACATGGAGCAGGACGCTTCCAAGTTGTGGTTCACCTCCTTGACTGCCGGTGCAGTCGTCGGCATCGACAAAATCATCATGCTCATTGCCCTGATAGTGTTCCGCATCGGTTGGTGGGCAACCATCTACTGTCAGCAGATACTCTTGGGAATGCTCACCATCTTCGGACCTATCCAGTGGGCGTTCTCCCTCTTGCCAAAATGGGAAGGAGCATGGGCGAAATGGCTGATACGCTATCTGACCGTACATTTTTACGGGGCGTGCCTATACTTCGTCGGTTTCTACGTTTTACTGCTCTTCGATATTGTGCTCTGCATACAGGTGGAGAACCTTGAAGCCATTACCCAGAGTGAGCAGACGATGGCGGCATACTTGCAGAACTCGTTCTTCTCAGCGGGCTATCTCATGGCTGCAAGCATCGTAGCCCTGAAGTGTCTGAACCTCGTTCCCGACTTGGCCGCATGGATGATACCAGAGGGCGACACAGCCTTCTCCACCCGTAACTTCGGTGAGGGTGTGGCACAACAGGCCAAAGTATCGACGCAAGGCATGATTAGCCGTGTGATATAAACAACTGAATAACAAATAGAATTATGGTCATTAAGAATCTCGAAAACAAAATCAAACTGGTGCTGATTATCTGTTCCCTCTTTCTGGTGGGCTGCATCATCATCAGTATCTCCAGCATCTGGACGGCGCGTGTCATGGTGACCGATGCCCAGCAGAAAGTGTATGTCCTGGATGGCAACGTACCCATCCTTGTCCAGCGAAGCACGATGGAGGAAACGCTCGACGTGGAAGCCAAGAGCCACATTGAGATGTTCCATCACTACTTCTTTACCCTCGCTCCTGATGACAAGTACATCAAGTACACGATGGACAAGGCCATGTATCTCGTCGACGAGACAGGTCTGGCACAGTATAACACACTGAAGGAAAAGGGGTTTTACTCCAACATCATGGGTACGAGTGCCGTGTTCAGCATCTTCTGCGACAGCATCAAGTTCGACGAGCAGAAGATGGAGTTCACCTACTATGGCCGTCAGCGCATCGAGCGTCGAACGTCCATCCTCACGCGAGAACTGGTTACAGCCGGTCATCTGAAGCGTGTGCCGCGAACAGACAACAACCCTCACGGATTGCTCATCACCAACTGGCGCACCCTGCTGAACAAGGATATTGAACAGAAAACGAAGAATAACTATTAACACATATAAACAATGGATAAACCAATTAATGTAGCCGAACTTATCAAAATACTCCAAGATATGCCAGATGAAGCATCTGTTTGCAAACGAGGTGACGATGGCGGTAAACTATCTTATCTAACGACTGTATTCTTTATTGCGGAACTTAAATCCAGCCATGTATCTAAAGACTTTGTATTCTTGAATTTTAACAGATTATCAGAACCTGATAAAATATGAGCTGGAAGAAAATGATTATGGGCGAGAAGATGCCCGACAAGGATGACCCGAAGTACCGCGACCGCTATGAGAAAGAGGTCGATGCTGGACGCAAGTTTGCGAGAGCCGCCAAGATAGACAAGGCTGCGGCGAAGGTACAGTCCTTTGCCAATGCCCACAAGAAAGCTTTTCTTGCCATCGTCTTCGGTTTCATCACCATCTGCTTTGCGCTCAACATCTACCACATGTGCAGGGTGTATAATGGACAGCAGAAGCCAAAGACGGCTACGGAGTTGCAGGAGGAACTGGTGAGAAACCGTCACAGACGGGTCAGGCAGACGCTTGGCAGCATCCATGCCATGCCGTCCAGCGTAAACAAAGACTACCAGAAGTCACCAACTAATAACGATAACAACAATGGAATTATTGAAAAAGATTAACTGGAAACAGCCGAAGTACATGCTTCCGCTCATTGCCTATGTCCCGTTGCTTTTCACAGGCTACTTCGTCATCGACCTCTTCCACACGGAGAAGGCCGAAATCCCCGACGGTAGCCTGGCCACCACGGAATATCTGAACCCCGACCTGCCCGACGCGCAGATGAAGGGCGACGGCATAGGCAGCAAGTACGAGAGCATGTTGAAGTCATACGGCAAGATCGATGACTATTCGGCGATGGAAAACATTGACAGAAATGAAGACGAAGACAAAGAATCCTACGACTCCAAGTACACCGACGAGGAGCGTCAGTTGCTCGAAACACAGAATGCCGCGAAGCTCGCTGACCTTGAACGACAACTTCAAGCAAGTGCGCAGAAAGGGCAAGCGGTCGCCGACGGACAAGGCATGACGGAAGCAGACCGTCTGGCTCGAAGCCAGCAGCGTGAGCAGGAAGCCATTCAGGAACTGGAGAGAGCCTTGGCACAGGCACGTCTGCAAGGGCAGCAAGCCACTACTGGCAACATCACGGAAGAGCCGGAGGAGGCAAATGACCTTGCCGACAACCAGACCAAGGGCAAGGCAGAAGGGCAAATCAGCGTGAACGAGCGTGCCGTCAAGGGTGTTTCGGAAGATGATGAAGCCCAGGAGGTGGTCAAGAAAGTAAAGGTGACCACCGACTATTTCAACACCCTGACCGAGAACGACCCCGAACCCAATCTCATCAAGGCCATCATCGACGAGAATGTCAAGGCAGTGGACGGCTCCCGTGTCCGTCTGCGTCTGCTTGATGACATAGAAATCAATGAGACGGTCGTTCCCAAGGGAACGTATATCTACGCCCTGATGAGCGGCTTCGGCAGCCAGCGTGTCAAGGGCAACGTGAAGAGCATACTTATCAATGACAACATCATCAAGGTGAACCTCTCGCTCTATGATACTGACGGTTTGGAGGGCTTGTATGTGCCCAGCAGCAACTTCCGTGAGGCGACCAAGGACGTGGCCAGCGGAGCCATGAGCAATACCTCCACCCTTACCAACAGTTCGGCATCGGCAGGAAACTCGCTCATTCAGTGGGGCAACCAGGCCATCACCAATGCCGTACAGAAGACCAGCAACGCCATCGGCAAGTCCATCAAGAAGAACTCTGCCAAACTGAAATACGGCACGTTTGTCTATCTGGTTAATGGAAGAGAAAAGAAGAACGACTAACAATGACAACTCAAAACATATCGAACATGAAGACTTTCAAGAAACTCGGCACGATGCTCGTCTGTGCCCTGGCTGCGCTGCCCACGATGGCGCAGCAGACCTATGAGGAGATGGAACAGCTCACCGTCAACGAACAGGTGACGACTGTCATCACCGCCTCCGAACCCATCCGCTTCGTCGACATCAGCACCGAGATGGTGGTTGGCGACCAGCCCATCAAGAACACCATCCGTCTGAAGCCCAAGGAGGGAAACCATGCCGACGGCGACGTGCTGGCCATCGTCACCATCGTCACGGAGCGATACCGCACACAGTACGCCCTGCTCTATACTACTCGATTGCAGGAGGCTGTCACCGACAAGCAAATCCTGCCGGAAGAACGCATCGCCTACAACAACCCGTCTGTTTCCATGAGTACCGAGGATATGACCAAGTACGCCCGTGCCATCTGGAACTCCTCTGCTCGAATACGCAATGTCAGCACCAAGCAGCACCGTATGGTGATGCGTCTGAACAACATCTATTCGGTCGGCGAGTACTTCTTC
>JAFSNR010000018.1 GCA_017443345.1 Prevotella sp. | reverse complement strand
CAGTATGCGCCGCTGAACTTAATCTCCTTCATCACCTTCAGGGTCTTGGTCTCGAGGAACTGGATGGAGCCATCCTTCTTCAGGAAGCGGTCGCACATCCAAGCCATCAGCTCAGGGGTACCGTCGTTAAGCGCCTTTACACGAACGCGGAGCATCTGGAAACGGGGAATACCTGTCATCTGTCCCTCACGATCAGTCTCCTGATCAAACTCGTAGGATACCTGGAGTACTTCACGATCCTTGTAATCTGCAACCTTCATCAAAACTGGAGTCTTTGCCATAATTCTTTTCCTTTCTTTAATTTTTAATTGTTAATACTTTCTTTAATTTTTAAATTCTCTTTTTGTTGTCTGAGGAAGTATTTTGTTCCTTTCGACGATGCAAAGGTAAGACGATTTTTGGCTCAATCCAAGTTTTTTTCATGATTTCATTGCAAGTTGTAGCGACACAAAAAAAATATTGCGACAGACTTGGCTCATAGGCCAAAAATCTGTCGCAATAAAAGCTATTATAAGTATACAATATCAATATTGGCTTACTTTCACATCGCTGACGGTGATGTTGCCGCCATAATTATTAATGCTCCAGCAATTCTTCTGGATGCCATAAATGCGATTGGTATAAGCACAGACATCATTGATATACATCACCATAACAGAGTTGTCGGTATAAATGTCGATGTGATACACATTGTCCGACGGACGCTGGAAGTTGTAGCCATCAGCACCCTCAACAAAGCCCTTGCCTTCCTCACCTTCCTGTTCGAAGTTAACTTTACGTCCATCCTCCCACTCTGGATTAACAACCATCGTATAATACTTCCTGGAGTCTGTGCCGCGAACCAGCGAGATGCCGAACTTATCCCAGTTGTTGGAAGTCTTCACAGTCAGCGAAATGTGGTTACAGCTGCCCAAACGGCTGTAGAGCACATAAGCACCATCGCCACTCAGTGTACCACCGTTAAACCCATTAGATGCCATAACTTCTGAACTAGCCGCAGTGTTATACTTTCCAGCCATAGCAGGCACAGCACCAAGCGTAAGCGTTCCATCAGCATGCTGGATAAGTTTGTGACATACCAGCGCACCACTCCAATTTGGCTCGTTGCCATCGCCAGCACCTACGTTAATGTTCTTCTCGTGAATATCAGCACCCGAACGGAATGGGCACCATCCCCAGATAAAACGGTCTGTACCATTGGACGCGGTCTTACCAGCATAGAATGCACGGCTGTCGAGTACACCCTCATGTCCATCATTTGGCCACTTTGGTCCATCGTTCAAGCAGTTCTTAAGTTCTTCATAAGTCGGAGCAACCATATACTTCACCTTACGGCTCCAGCTGGCACGGAAACTCTCGCTATAAACAAGATACCAGTAATTACCCATCTTGAAGATATCAGGACACTCCAGCATACGATCCCAGATCATACGAATACGACCTACGTGCTCCCAGCTCTTCAAGTCATTTGACTTGAACTCAGCGAACACGGGATCACCGCCATTTACCGGATAGGTAGAAATAACCATGTGGTAGAGATTGTCATCTGCTACGAAGATCTGCGGGTCGCGGAAATCATTACCAGAGTAACCGAAGTCAGGACCATTGAGTGTCCAGAGTTCATCCTTTGTCCAAGTCTTGAAGTCTGTCGATGTTGCACGCATCACTACCTCACGGTTCTTGCAGTTACCATTATGTCCTGTATAATATATATAATAGGTACCGTCTTTCTCATAGGCACAACCTGTTCCTAAAGCAGCATCCTGCTGATAGTCGTTACCGCCATATGGCAGGATCTCGCCAAGAGACTCGTAGTTGGCACCATCTTTAGTTGATACACCCCAGATGGGATGGAAACGATACGTCATATTATTGTCGAACTCCTGAAGATAGAGTACCTTGAAGTCGCCAGCCTTCTGATCATAGAAAGGCATGGGATCGCCTACACGTCCTACAGCCGGCTTATAGTATGTGGCAAAGCCCTGAGCATCTGTAGGAGAAAAAAATGTGGTGGTACCGCTCCAGTCCTTAGCGGGATCGCCGCTGAACTCATCGTCGCTGCACGCCGTCAGCACAGAGGCTGACAGCATGAATGCGAATACTGAATATATCATTGTCTTCATAATCGTTCTTATTTATTTGGTTAGATAATCGAATGCGTTGAGCAAGATAGTGCCCATATTATCGTGATAGTTCGACGTGTAAGGAGTTGGTGAGTTCCAGTCGAAAAGTCCAGAACCGAGGCAGA
The DNA here is from genome assembly GCA_017443345.1 of Prevotella sp. Classification (GTDB taxonomy): domain Bacteria; phylum Bacteroidota; class Bacteroidia; order Bacteroidales; family Bacteroidaceae; genus Prevotella. The sequence goes on along the minus strand of JAFSNR010000018.1, from coordinate 110,851 downwards.
TGATTCCACCCTTACCAAACTCGCCGTTTGCACCTTTCAGTTCCCAAGACGATACGCTGTTGTCGCCACCGAGAGCACGAGCACCAGTCTTTGCCTCCATAGCATCCTTACCACCACCGTAAGTATCCCAGAATCCATACTGTGATGTGGTATTACAGATGGTATAGTCCTTGTCGAGTGTATAAACTGCATTATCGGCTGCACCTGGATAAGTCTTGAGGTTCTTCCACAATGGGTGCGTGATATCGTAGGCATAGAAGTGCCAAGGATCGTCACCCATCAGATCGGAACCTTCGCCGCCTCCGCCACCCCAGACATTGTTGGGATAAGCGTCCTCAGGCATAGCTCCAAGTGCTATAGCATAGTTTACAGCCGAACGTCCTAATACAAAGCCCACACCACGCTGCCAGAGTTCCTTCATCTTCGGAAGAGCCGTCATAGCACCACTCTCAGCCTCAGCGAAACCGTTATAGTTGCCATATGAAGAACAATGACGATGGAAGAATATCAGCTGACACTTCTCTAACGAGATATTACCACTGGCCACATCGCTCCAGGATGCGTAAGCTGCTCTGGCGATGTTACCTGTCAGCCACTTGGCAGCGGCCTTCTCCTCGTCATTCAGCAACTCGATATTCTCTGCCTCACCAACAAACAGGGCTATAGGATCAGCGATCAGGGTGACATATACGGTATAGACGGTAGTTGCCGTATTGTCGTTCAAGGTGATCTGGAAAGGCTCAGTGAAGTTACCTTTCGTACCACTGGCCGGGCTACAAATTGCGTCCTCGCTGCACACTACCTCGAACGTAGCATTGCTGAGGTCGATACCGCTATTGGCCATCACGCTCACGGTGACCGTCTTGTCCTGCTGGTTGATGGCACCTTTGACACCTTCGAGGATAAAGAGTGACATCAGGGCTTCGTCATTACGTACACTTACCTGATAGTTCATGACGAGATCGCCATTAGAAATCTGCAAGGTGCGGTCTCCGTCAAAATTAATGTGATCACCGACTTTCATATTGGTCTTAGCGCCTGACGATACTTCAAGACTGGTTATTTCCATATTGCCCTTCTGATTGAAGTCAGCAGGAACCTTTACCTTCACCAGACGTTTCTCTGTGCTTATGGTACCTTCATACTGACCATTGAGCACAAACTTCTCAACAAGGCATGAACCGCTCACATCCAGACTGCCCGTATGATCATCGCTGCAAGCAGAAAAACCGCAGATTACGCAGATTGCGCAGATGATGCTAAATATCTTTGTTTTCATATCCTTTACCTTTTTACTTTTTTACCTTTTTACCACTGTCCACAATTCTGAGTATAGTGTCCATTAGATGCTGCCATCTGCTCGAATGGTACTGGCAGGTACTCATTCTTATTAGGAGTAAACTGCGAGCCACTGAGGAAGTTCATCTTCTCGCTTTCGCTGCTATAGAACTTGTTCAGTACGGTAGCTGCGTCGCCCCAGCGTACCAGATCGAAGAAGCGCTCACTCTCCATAGCCAGTTCCAGACGGCGTTCCATCTTGATGATCTTCATGGCTTCTTCCTTGGAGTATGAGCCATTGTACTTACCCACAGCATAGTGTACACCATATTTGGTAGGATAGTTAGAAACGACACTACCAGTTATCATGCCATTTGCACGACTGCGAACTTGATTGACTAGCGCTACTGCATCGGCGGTCTGTCCCAATTGAGCCATCGCCTCAGCACGCATAAGCAGAACGTCGGCATAGCGGAATACGATGCGGTTCATCGAACTGGCCCACTGTGAATCACACAGGAAGAGATAATTATCTGTCAATGAGGGATCCACATTCTGCTTCAGTGATACGAAGTATCCGAAAGTACCACCAGAACGACTCCAGGCATTGCTCTCAGCCATCATAAAACTGGGATTGAACATGTAGGGAGTGCCTGGTACGCCAACTGTAACAAACAGACGAGGATCGACTGTCTGATTGCTACCAACCTTGTATTCCACAGACGCAAAGTCATCGAGCAGGGGCAGACCATCACTATTAGTACGATAAGCGCTCACAAGGTTATGTGACGGCTTATAGAAATCACAACCAGAGTCGTGAACCTTAGGTATACAAGGTACTATCAGACGATATGAGAAATTCAGGTTCCCATAGACCGTACCATCGTTTTTGGAATATTGAATGGCCCAAAGACTTTCTTTGCCATTCTCATATTGTTCCTCTGGACGGAAGTTATTGTGCATGTCTGGCTCCAAACCATAACCATTATAAAGAGCTGGGGTTGTATAGTCAACGACCTTTTGGAGATCCTCAGCGTTAATTGCAGTCACCTGATTAGAGCTGGCATCATCCTGACGATAGGCTTTATAAAGATATACCTTTGCAAGGAATGCTGCACAGGCGGCCTTTGTGGGACGACCCTTCTCGGTTTGCACGGCAGGAAGGACTGCATAGGCATCCTCCAAGTCATTGATAATCTGCTGCCAACCTTCATCGTTGGTGTATTCCGTATTAGAGAGATTATTGTAATCCTCTTCTTCCATATTGGGTTTGTTCACAAACGGGATCTTCTTGAACAGGCGCTTCAGCTGAAAGTGGCCGTAGGCACGAAGGAACTTCATCTCGGCAGTACGCTGCTGAATGGTAGCGTTGTCCTGATCAGCACTGGCCAGAATATCGAGTGACAGACTCACACGTGAGAGGTAATTATAGAATCTGTTCCAGATAGAACTGAAGGGCCAGTCAGTAGTCATCACACCTGTACTTCTCTCCAGACGGTGGAAAGGTTCACCATCAGAGAAATCAGAACCGCCAACATAGGCGTCGTCCGAGCGAGTATCATAGTTCCAAAGTGAGAATGAAGCATTCATATCTTCAATCGAAAGCAGACCAGCATATGCTGAAATCAGCACATTGTCGATATACTCAGGATTTTTTACCTCATCCTGGGTCAGCGTAGCCTGTGGCACCTGCTCCTCCAAAAAATTAGAGCAGCTCACGAATAAAGGTAAAAGGGTAAAAAGGTAAAAGGGTAAAACCGCTTTCGCCATGTTCCTTACCTTATTGAATATATTTGTTTTCATAACTATAATTTTTTACTTTTTTACGTTCTTACTTTTTTACCTTTAAAAAGAGACATTGAGTCCGAATGTAAGATTGAGGGGGATAGGATAGTTGAATCCTGGGTTCTCTGGGTCTGCGCCTGTAAACTTACTGCTCTTGATGGTCAGCAGGTTCTGAGCCGAAGCGTAGAGACGGATACGGTCAAGACGAAGCTTGTCGGTAACGCTCTTAGGGATATTGTAGCCCAGCTGTATGGTGCGCAACTTAGCGTATGAGCCATTCTCGATATAATAAGAAGATACACGACCCTCATTATTTGTATCCGAAGTGGTGAGTGCTGGAATATCACTACCAGGGTTAGCTGGACTCCACGCATCGAGCAAACGGACACCCTTGTTCAGATAAGGCACATTGATGGCAGAGTTTGCCCAAAAATCAGTCTGTGACTTATAGCCGCGACAATCTACGTCTACGCCCTGCACACCTTGCCAGAACATAGTCAGATCCCAATTCTTGTACTGTAGGTAGATGTTCAGACCCCACGTAAAGGCGGGCGTCGGATCATATATCCAGTCCTGATCTTCCTCCGTGATACGACCATCACCATTCAGATCCTTATAACGGATGCGGCCCAAACCTGCTCCTTCTTGAATAGCGTGATTATCGATCTCATCCTGACTCTTGAAAATACCATCGTAGATATAACCAACCTGTGAAAACATAGGATGACCAACTACGCTCTTAACTCCATTACCACCATACTTACCGTTGGCAGCTACCGTCTCAGGCAACTTGGTAATCTCGTTCACGTATTTGCTGATGTTTCCACTGATATCCCATGAGAAATCATTTGCCAGACGATGACGATAGCCTACGGTCAATTCCCATCCATTGTTCTTGATCTCACCAGCATTAATCCACTGGCCCGAGCCCTCACCCATAGCAGCGATACCTTCCATGAAGAGAAGAATATCAGTGGTCTTCTTGTTGAACCAGTCGAAGCTACCGTACACCTCATTCCCCAAAATTGCGAAGTCCACACCGATGTTGTGCTGAGTCGTTGTCTCCCACTTGATATCATCGTTCCCTCGTTGGCTGCGAACATATCCGTTCAGAAGGTCGTAACCACCATTCGTACCAGAGATGTCATATGAGGAACCTGCTTGTCCGCTACCCCAAAGGCCTGTAGAAACAACCGACCTATAGAGCGTATAACGAGCTGTGTTAGAAATCTCCTGGTTACCAGTTTGTCCCCAAGAGTAACGCAGCTTCAAGTTATCGAGCCAGCCCTTTGTTGACTCCATGAACTTTTCCTGAGAAATACGCCATCCTGCAGATACAGAAGGGAACGTACCATACTGGTTACTTGTACCGAAACGGCTTGAACCGTCGCGACGGATTGTAAGCGATGCCAGATACTTGTCATCATAGGTGTAATTCACCTTACCAAAGAAAGAAACAAGGCTGAATCCTTCGCCAAAACCGTCAGCCAACTGACGGCCAGCACCAGCTGATGGCCACATATAGTCAGTATTTAGGATCGCCAGCTCATAACGCTTGGAACTGTACATCTTATAATCTGAGCGGTTAACCTCAGTACCAATCATGGCATCACCACGATGCTTGCCAATCTCAAGGTTATAAGTGGCGATGGCGTTCCACATCCATCGCATGGTATGCTCCTGCTTTCCTTCTACTGCAGAGTCGGTACGCATCACCTTTCCATTGGCAATAGGATAGGTAAAAAAGCGTTGCTCTTTCTGAGTATAATCCATACCCAAGGTCGTGCGGATCATGAAGTTCTTGAATGGAGTGACACTCAGGTGGACATCACCAAACATACGCCACTGTGTATATTCGTTGTCTTTCGCATTATCGATCATGCTCAATGGATTCTCACGCTCAGAGTAAGCACCAAGCGCCTGAGCATACTTTCCATTCTCAGCATAGATAGGGAAGTTAGGATTGAACTCCAGAGCGTGCTCAAGCACACCACCAGGAGCATCTACACCTTTCGTGCGGTTGATGGTGAAGTTCTCACCAATGACTACATTACCATCGAAAAGTTTATAATCTGCATTAGCACGACCAGAAAGACGATTGAACCAAGTGTCTTTGATAGTACCCTTATTGTCGTAATAGCCAAGAGAGAAGAAAGCGCTACCCTTTTCAGAACCATTGCTAACAGATACATTATATTGCTGTACTACACCTGTGCGTGTAATTTCATTAAACCAATCGGTATCACCTGCACGTACTGAAGCATTTTCATCGAGGAACATATTCATTGTCATGCTATTCAAAACCGGATTGCCATTGGCGTCATAACCCCAGCCATAATTGTAGCCCAGATTGTTGTTGTTGGGATTCATGCCGTCATTAACACTTGCCTGCCAATAGGCACGTCCCCACTCGCTGGCATTCATCGTCTCGATCTTATTCGTATAGAAAGAGGTAGCGATACTACCATCGAAGTTTATCTTTACCTTACCATCCTTACCCTTCTTGGTAGTGATAATAATCACACCGTTAGCAGCACGCGAACCATAGATACTTGCCGACGCAGCATCCTTCAGTACCTGGATGCTCTCTATATCGTTGCCATTTAATTCGTGCATACCAGCCTTAGTAGGTACACCATCGATGATGTAGAGAGGGTCATTGTCATTCAGTGTTCCTACACCACGAATGCGCACTGTGGCGGCACCAGAAGGGTTACCGTCAGCAGTAATGTTCATGCCCGGCACGCGTCCCTGCAGAGCCTTCATGGGGTTGTTCTCATTCTGTTTAGCCATCTCATCGACACTAACCGTTGAAACGGCACCAGTCAAGTCTGCCTTACGCTGGGTAGTATAACCTGTCACAACCACTTCCTCTACCATGAGGGCATCGTCCTTTAGGGTTACCTGCATCCCATCTTGTGCAGCAACCTCTTGCGTAAGAAAGCCGATGTAGGAAATTACCAGTGTCTTTCCTACCTCAACCTTTAACTTGAAGTTTCCATCGAAATCGGTAACTGTACCGTTCGAAGTACCTTTCTCCATGACCGTGGCACCAATGACCGTCTCACCATTTGGGTCGACAACGGTACCACTGATCTCAGCTTGCGCGTACATCATTGTACTCACAAGAATGAGCATTAGGCTCAGTAGCATTCTTTTCATTTGTTTCATTTGCTTAAAACTTTTTAGTTCATACTATTGTTGCATAAATCTGCCGCAAAAGTACAAAGTAAAAAGGCCTTAGGCTATAAATAATCGTTCTCTATTAAGCAAAAATGTTACATGAAACAATCTTCAACTATTATGTTCATTTTATCGACAATATCATTAAATAAAGGGCAAATCAAAGATCTGCCCTTACATCTGTCGGATATTTGCCGAATTGCTTCTTGAAACAGTTGGAGAAGTAGCCTGGTGTGCCAAATCCCACCTCATAGGCTATCTCATTGACAGTTTTTGTGGTTGTTGTTAGCAAAACATAACCACGTTGCAGACGCATCTGCCGTAACAATTCTACAGGCGTCAGCCCAGTAATGGCCTTTACCTTTCTATATAATTGAACACGACTAAGTCCCATCTCTTCGCCCAAGTCTTCCATCTTTAGATTAGGGTTAGACATGTTTTTGCGGATGGTCTCATTGAGAGTCTCGGCGAAGATGGTGTCCTGCGAACGGGGTGTTGGAATTTCTTCTTGTGGCGTCTCAAATACCTGGCGTAGTCGGCGACTGTCTGGATTGGTATAGAAGAGCGTCTCCTCCATATTCAGGTCTTGTCGTTGTTTGATGGCTTTACGAGTTTGTACATAAGCTCGCCACATCATGGCAAATGCCAGTAATAACAAGATAATGGCGACAAAACTACCTATCAACACCTTATGCTGCGTGTTGTAAAGTCCGAAATAAGCTTCCAACTTGTCATGTATTGTCACCATGTAGTCATTCTGCCTCATCAATTCTACCGATTCTGTCGTTACAAGATCAACATTGTCGGGGGTGACAACAAAGCCCAATAAGGGATTTTCGCGCTCATAAGGCTGACCCGTCAGAATATCAAGAGCCAGTCTGATGATCTTTTCGCCATGAGTAGGATAGTGGTATGTGCCTATCTGATGACCCAACTTCACGTATTCCAGACCCTCATGAGGCATACCGTCAATACCTAGAATCTTGATGCAACCCTCAACATTCTGCTCTACCACAGCTTTATACACACCTGTCGCCATACCGTCGTTATGACAGAATATAAAGGTTCTGTCTAATCGCTTCATATCACACCTGCGTAGAGAATCTATCAATTGAGTAGCATAATAGCAGGAACTGTCACTCGACCAATCACTTTTCCTGCAAATATACTCCACTTCAGGAAGCGCTTTCATCGCTTCTTCGAAACCTATATGACGCTCCAACGCTGGTGTACTGCTCAATAATCCGGTGATTTCCATTATCAGAGGCTTCTCCCCTTCCTTCTCACCTTTAACAAGCGAGGCTATATATTGACCAACTATAAAGCCTGCCTCGACATTGTTGCCGCCAATAAAGGCAGTATAGTCGGCGCTGGTCTTCCGATCAAAACTAACGACAGGGATACCTGCTTTCAGTACTCGTGCAATGGCATCGTTTATAATTTGTATATCCTCATAGGGGGCAACCACCATCAGGTCGAGACCTGTCTGTGCAAGACTATCTATCTGGCGAGCCTGCAATTCCGGATCGTCCACCGAATTGGCTATGTTCACCTTGACATCATGCTCATAAAGATGCTGGGCTGCCAGCATTTCCTGGTTCACCTTCTCGCGCCAAGGTCCCTTAGAACACTGCGCCACACCTATTTTATAAACCTTTGCATTGTCCATACAAGATGTTAGAACAGCCATCAGAATTATGATAATTGCTATCTTTCGCATACCTTATATATAATATGATTTTGCAAAGATACTAATTTTTTGCTTCATTCGCTTGTTTATTCAGCTTTTTTTCGTAAATTTGCACTCAAATCAACTGTTATCAGTATGAGAACCTATACTAAAACTACGCTACTACTGGGGCTGGTATTGCTGTTACTGACGGGCTGTAACAGCAACGAGCCAAAATACGTGATCGGCGTTTCGCAATGTTCTGAGGACATCTGGCGCAGCTGGCAGAACCGCGAGATGAAGATGGAGACCAATTTCCATGAGGGCGTGGAACTGCGGTTTGCCACCGCTCACGACAACTCCGAACGTCAGAAACAGCAGATCGACAGTCTCGTGGAAAGCGGGATCGACCTGTTGATCGTTGCTCCAAACCAACGCTCGTCCGTATCTCAGGCCATCGACCGTGCTTACGACAAGGGAATCCCCGTGATTGTGTTCGAGCGTAAGACGGACACGCAGAAATATACGGCTTTCGTCAGTGCCGACAACTACGAGATGGGGCGACTGATGGGCGAATATGTGGTATCGCGACTTGGAGGCAAGGGACTGGTGATGGAGATACACGGTCTGAAAGGCTCCTCGCCTGCGGAGGAGCGCCATAACGGCTTTGCCGGTGCCCTCAAGGATACGGACATTAAGATTGTAGCCGACCTTCAAGGCGACTGGACGGAGGAGATGGCCTACCAAGTAGTGAAAGACTATCAGGGCGACCTGAACAGCATCGACCTGGTGTTTGGTCAGAACGACCGTTCGGCCATCGGAGCCCGTAAGGCATTCGAAGAGCGAGGTGCGAAACTGCCGTTGTTCTGTGGTATCGACGGTCTGCCTGGTGAAGATGGCGGTATCCGTCAGGTGCGCGACTCCCTGCTCGAGGCTTCCTATATCTACCCTACGCGTGGAGACCAGCTGCTGAAGCTGGCGATAGATATCCTGGATGGAAAGCCTTATCAGAAGGAGATCTTGCTGACATCGGCCATCGTGACACGCGACAACGCCAAGGTGCTAGAGCTTGAGAGCAATGAAGTACTGCGACAGGCCACCAATCTGGAGGCGCTCCAAGAGCAAGCCAGCGGTTATCTGCAGCAACTGGCCACTCAGCGCACCATCACCCTGCTGGCACTGATCCTGCTGGCACTGCTGCTATTGGTGATGGTACTCTTCTATCTGTATCATCGCAGTAAGGTGTCGGCCCAACGTGAGCGCGTGGTCAATAACCTCTGGAATCTGGAGATACCTGCCGACCAGAAACAGGAGAGCCAACCAGAAAAGGTGGAGGAAACAAAGGAAGCAACCCTAGAGGACTCAGCAGACGAGAAAGAACCAGAGTCAGCCGAAGACGAAAAGGAGCCTCTCTTTATCGTCCATTTCAAGAAAGTGGTAGAAGCACGGTTAGCCGACAGCGACCTCAGTGTCGACGATCTGGCAGCAGCGATGAACCTCAGTCGTGTACAGCTTTATCGTAAGGTGAAGAGCATCTCAGGCTCGTCGCCCATTGAACTGCTTCGCACCGCCCGTCTCAACCGCGGATACCAGCTGTTGCTCACCACCGGGAAGAACGTTTCAGAGGTGGCTTACGACGTAGGATTCACGGCTCCAAGCTACTTTACCAAGTGCTTTAAAGAGGAATTTGGCGTCAGTCCATCCGACTTACAAAGGTAAAAAAGTAAAAAGGTCAGAAGATAAAATAGCAAAAATCGTTCATTTCGTAGTAAATTTGTTACATTGAAACAAATCTTGCACGGAATGAACGATATTTTATATGCCTATGTATTATTAGTTAGTACTTTTGCAGCATAAATTTCTAATTCAAAATGAGTACTAACAATTTAAACAAGTCAACAATGGAAAAACTAAAGAAACTGTTTCTGAGTTTTGCACTCTTGCTTACGAGTACTATAATGTACGCGCAAAGTGAGATCACAGGAACCGTAGTTGATGGTACAGGTGAGCCTGTCATCGGAGCTACGGTTATGGAGAAAGGTACCACGAACGGTACTGTGACCGATTTCGATGGTAACTTCAAGATGAAGGTGGAACCAGGCAAGACCCTCGTGTTCACCTATATCGGTTATCAGACACAGGAATTGCCTGCCCTGGATGGTATGCAGGTTACTCTGAAGGACGACGCCCAGACCCTGAGCGAAGTGGTGGTTACAGGTTACCAGGTTCAGCGTAAGGCCGACTTGACTGGTTCGGTAAGTGTCGTTGAAACAAAGGATTTCAAGACGAGCAACACCGACCCGATGGCCTCGCTACAAGGTAAGGTGCCAGGCATGACGATCACCTCGAACGGTTCACCTTCAGGCGAAGCCAACGTCCAGATTCGTGGTATCGGCTCAATGGGTGGATCAAGCACTGCTCCTCTTTACATCGTCGACGGTATGCCATATAGCGGTTCGCTGAACAGCCTGAACGCTTCGGATATCGAGTCGATGCAGGTTCTGAAGGATGCCGCCTCTGCATCTATCTACGGATCGCGCGCTGCCAACGGTGTGATCGTCATCACGACCAAGAAAGGTAAGAAGGGCGACAAGATCAATATCGACTTCAACGCTTCGCTGTCTGTAGCTTGGATGACTCAGAAGATGAAGCTCCTCAATACACAGCAGTATGCAACAGCTCTAGTTCAGGCTGCCCTCAACGACGGCAAGAACCCAACAGACTATGCTCATAACTACGGTCTGGCACTGGACGCAGCTGGTGGCACTCCCATTTCTGTCTACAACCCTGCAACAGGTGCAACGGAGTCGTACACCGTCGGTGGCTACTACAACGGCTTTATGAATGCCAAGCAGACGATGCCATTCAGCGATACAGACTGGGTGAACGAAATCGGACGTACTGGTGTTACCCAGAACTACGACCTCTCGCTCTCGAAGGCCACAGACAAGGGCTCATCGCTCTTCTCCTTCAACTATAAGAAGGCTACCGGAGTATTGAAATATACAGATTTCGAGAACTTTGCAGCCCGCCTCAACAGCGTCTACAAGATCAACAAAATCATCAGCGTAGGTGAGAATGCAACCTTCTCTTATTCTAATAATGTGGACTGTGCCCCATTGGAGAACGCCCTGAAGATTGCCCCGACACTGCCCGTATACGAGATTGACGGTGAGACCTTCTCAGGTCCTGTAGGTGGTATGAGCGACCGTCAGAACCCTATGCGCGAGCTATATCACAACAAGGACAACCGCCTGAAGAAGTGGCGCATCTTTGCCAACGCCTATGTTGACATCACCCCACTGAAGGGCTTGCTCTTCCGCTCGAACTTCGGTATCGACTACACCAACAGCTATATCCGCAGCCTGCAGCACACCTGGGACTCGGACGTCGTCAAGAATAGCACCAATGCCAGCACGATGTCGCAGACCCACAGCACGAAGTGGACCTGGTCGAACACCATTCAGTATAACTTTGACATCGCCGAGAGCCACAACCTGAATGTCCTCCTCGGTATCGAGGCCCATCAGGACTACGGCATCGACTTCTCTTCACGCCGTACGGACTATCCATTAGAGACCATCGACTATATGTGGCCCAATGCCGGTACTGGCATCCAGACCGTTACAGGTGCAGGCGACAGCTACAAGCTGATGTCATACTTCGGCAAGATCGACTACAACTGGAACGACCTGCTGCTGGCCTCGTTCACACTGCGTCACGACGGTTCAAGCCGCTTTGGTAAGAACAACCAGTACGGTACCTTCCCATCAGTATCTCTCGGTTACCGCCTCTCCAAGCATATCAATGCAGACTGGCTGCGCGACTGGAAGATCCGCGCCAGCTATGGTGTGACTGGTAATCAGGGTATGAATTCGAATATCGCTCACTACGGACTCTACGTAGCCAACTATGGTTCAGACCGTGAGAACTCAACCGCCTACGACCTCAACCTGCAGGGTTCAGGTACACTGCCCAGCGGTTACTACAAGTCGCAGTCGGCCAATGAAGACCTGAAGTGGGAGTCTTCTTCACAGTGGAACTTCGGTACCGACTTCTCGCTCTTCAACGGTGCATTCTACGGATCATACGACCTCTTCTTCAAGGAGACCAAGGATATGCTTGTACAGCCTGCCTTCCTCGGAGCCATCGGATTTGGTGGTCAGACTTGGATCAACGGTCCTACACTGAAGAACTGGGGTATGGAGCTCAACTTAGGCTACCGCCATACGACATCTTACGGTCTTTCTTATGACATCACCGGTAACATTGACTTCTATCGTTCTAAGGTGACCTATCTGCCTGAGAAGTCAAAGAACTCATACGAGCACAACGACTATCACAACCTGGCTCAGGACGAGAAGGCTTACGGCTCACTCATCGGCTATGTTGTAGAGGGTCTGTATCAGAGTCGCGAGGATGTACTTGCTCACGGACAGGCTGGTGCTCGTGTCGGTGGTCTGAAGTATGCCGACCTCAACGGCGACGGCCGTATCAACGAGGCTGACCGTACTTGGGTCTACAATCCAGTACCCAACTTCTCTTACGGTATCAACGTCAACTTAGCTTACAAGAATTTCGACTTCACGATGTTCTGGCAGGGCGTTTCTGGTGTTGACGTGATCAACAGTCAGAAATACCAGACCGACTTCTGGAGCATTACCGATGCCGGTTCTAACAAGGGTGAGCGCCTGATTGACGCCTGGACACCTGCTAACAGCGGTTCGGACATCCCGGCTCTGACCACCTCGAACGGTGCTGACGAGGGTCGTATGTCTTCCTACTTCGTAGAGAACGGTTCTTATATCAAAATGCGCACGCTGCAGTTGGGTTATACACTGCCGACATCACTGGCCTCGAAGCTGTTGCTGTCAAAAGCCCGCATCTACCTCTCTGGCGATAATCTCGCAACTATCAAGTCAAGTTCACTAACCTGCTCGGACCCAGAGAATACTGCATGGAACTATCCGCACACTGCTTCCTTCACATTTGGTATTCAGGTGGGATTCTAAAGAAGTGAGAAGTGAGAAGTGAAAAGTGAGAAGTGATAAGTGAAAAGTGAATAATTTGCACCGCTAAAAAAGAACAAATATGAAAAAGATTAAAATATATATCGCAACCTTGCTGCTTTCAGTCTTTGCAGTATCTTGTAGTGTTGATGATGTGAAGCCACAGGGTGTGCTGGATCAAGAGACAGCGGCTTCAAGCCCCGATAAACTGGTTACTGCGGCCTATGCTATGCTGGGCAACGACTGGTATTCCTATCCGTTTAATCTCTGGCCTTATGGCGACATGAGTGCCGATGACTGCCTCAAGGGTGGCTCTGGTGAGAACGACACGGGTTATCACCCCATGGAGATCTTCTCTACCCTGCAGCCCGACCGCGGTGAGTTCGACGAGTTGTGGTATCATCTCTACACAGCCGTTTCACGCTGTAATCGTGCCATCGAGTCCATCAACCAAATGGAGTCGCCCAACGCACAGTGGATGGCCGAGGTTCGTTTCCTCCGTGCACACTTCTATTACAAGCTGCAGCAGATGTGGTACGAAGTACCATTCATCACTGAGGGTATGGACAACACAGCCATCGAGGCTTGTGCTCAGAGCTCACACGACCAGCTCATGCAGCAGATCATCGACGATTTCCAGTATGCTTACGAGAATCTGCCAGAGGCAGGTCCCAGCTCTACAGGCCGTGCACATAAGGTTGCCGCTGCTGCCTACTTGGCCAAGTGCTACCTGAACTGGGCATACGGTGACGGCTATGAGGCTACAACAGGCTACGCTCATGTAGATCAGGCAAAGATCCAGAAGGTGATCGACTATACAGAGGTGGTTAAGAATTCTCCTTACAACTATCTGGACACCTACGGACACATATTCCTGCAGGACTATGCCAACTCTGTAGAGAGCATCTTCGCTGTACAGCACTCTAACAAGGCCGACGACGGTACCAGTTATGGTCGCGCCAACTGGTCGAACATGCTGAATGGTGTATGGGGTATCTGGTCATGCGGATGGGACTTCCACAAGCCCTCACAGAACTTAGTGAATGCCTTCAAGACCCGCAACGGTCTGCCTATGGACGACTTCGACGAGGATCACAATGCGATTGTCGTCAACGGTGCCGACACGAAGTACAAGTATGATCCCCGCCTGTTCCACACGGTTGGTATGCCAACCTACCCCTATAAATATGAGGAGCAGTATACGCTGACAAAGGCCAACAGCCGTACGCCGAACACCTATGGCTACTACTGTTCGATGAAGGAGATTCCGCAGCGCTCTAAGGGTGAGGATTACGACAACCCCTGGCAGGCATTCGGTCAGAACGACTACGTGCTCCGCTATACCGACGTGATGCTGATGCGTGCTGAAGCTCTGATTGAGAAGGGTGACTTTAACGGTGAGGCCCTGCAGATTATCAACGACATCCGCAGCCGTGCTAAGCGCGACATCAGCGGTACATCGCTCATCAAGTATGCTAAGGATCAGTGCGACATCGCCCTCTACGGCTCGTTCGCTTCAAAGGATGATGCCCGCAAGGCCCTGCGCTGGGAGCGCCGCGTAGAACTCGCTATGGAGGGACACCGCTTCTTCGACCTTCGTCGCTGGGGCCTGCTCTCTACCACCCTCAACAAGTACTTTGAGACAGAGGTGACCGACGAGTACGACGGACAGACCTACGGACTGTATTATAAGGATGCCTTCTTCACCGCTGGCAAGAACGAGTACTTCCCCATCGCATCTAACCAGATGAACTATGTACAGGGACTCTATCATCAGAATAAGGGATACTAATTTTGAGTTGAGAGTTTAAAGTTTAAAGATTTAAGTTTAAAGATTAAATAGTTATGAAATCATTATATAATATCATCTGCGCCATCTGCGTTATCTGTGGTTTCACAGCTTGTCAGGATAGAGATCTTCCTGGTTCTGGCGCTATGCAGTTAAACAGCCCAGAAGTGTCACAGATAACTGGTTCTCCAAGCGGAGACAATAATTACGACTATACCCTCACATGGCCAGCCAGCAACAATGGAGCCGTGATGCAGGTGGCCGTCTATAAGAACGGCACCCAGATGCAGGGTCTCACTCCTTGTCCTTCTGGTTCGTTCACACTGAAGAACCTGGAGACCAATCAGCTCTATGAGTTCCTCTTCAAGTACTCTACCTCAGAGGCACTCTCTAACGGTGTGATGACATCTTACACCCGTCCAGGTGCTACAGCAGCCAGCGACCTGAAGTTCGAGCAGATCGACATCAGCGACGATGAGCACGACATGCAGATCACCTGGAAGGCTAGTGCCGATGCAACCTCTTACATCCTGAAACTGGTGAACGGCGATGGCAGTAAGGTGATTGAAGAAACCGTCAGCGGCACTTCTTATCTGCTGAAGAATGTTGCCATGAAGGAGCGCTGGGAGGCTACTCTGATTGCCCAGAACGCAGAAGGAAAGGCACTGCCTATTACAGGTTCTGGAAAGGTCGGCGGTAAGATTCCTGCCTTCCTCTCAGAATATGCTACACCTGAGGAGCTCGTTGCCAATGGTGACGACGACGAGGCCAGCGCTTGGCTGTGGTTCCACGAGAACTATCCAAAGGGCGAGTATGTATACTTCGGCAACGTCAACACCGTTGAGGACATCGAGGACTATCGCATGCTCTTCTGGCTGCGCGACATCGAGACTGGTAATGTGGATGACATCTGGAACTTCTCAGACATCGCCAAGAACGCAGCTCCTTGCATCGAACAGTATGTGAAGAATGGTGGAAACCTGCTGCTTTGGTCGCATGCCGTTCCTTATATCGGCACCATCAACCGCCTCTCAACCTCTATACTTCGTGGTGTGAGCAATGCTTTCGGCTGTGGTACTGGCGGCATGAACGGTGACGTTTGGAAGATGGGTGTATGCCTCAATACTGGCGCATTCTCTAAGGATCTCAGCACACATGCCATCTATGCAGGCATACCCACTGAGAAACTGAACGACAACTGCTTCAAGGCCATCGCCATGAAGGGTGCAGGCTGGACTGAGGACCACAACTGCCTCTTCTTCGACATCCCAACCAAGCTGACAGGTCTCGACAACACCACAGAGGAGTGCTATAACGTCCTGACTACTGAATACGGCATCTATCCACTGGGTACATGGGATTCACAGGTAAATTGGGTTTCTCAGCTCAACATCTGGGAGGCTAAGGGTGCCGACAAGGCTCCTGAGGGATTCCAGAAGGGTGCTGGCACCGTACTCTGCATCGGTAACGGTGGTTGCGAGTTCTCTATGAAGAACGAAGACGGTACACCCGACAAGAGTGCTAACCCCAAGAACAACTCTTGTCAGGACAACATCCTGAAGCTGGCTAAGAACAGCGTTGAATACCTGATGTCTATCTAAGAAACAGATATCAGTCTTGTGAAGACTATCATTGAAGAGGCGCGGCTCGTTATGAGTCGCGCCTCTCTAGTTGCCTGCTTAGTTTAGGGTACCACCTTTTTCAACTTATTTTGCTATTTTCAGTACTGGAGCGATGTTATTCGTTGGTTTGGGCAGGGTGACCACAAGACCTTCAGCAGTCTGTTGAGCCTTCAATTCACCATAGCCCAACAGCGTGACGCTACTGATGCTTTTCTTCAATGCAGTATTCCCCTTTGCCAAGGATTTCACAACAAGACGACCATCCACGGGCCAACCCATAGCCGTAACATAGAGGTATTTTTTCGTCTGATTAAAGCGGATATCGCGATAGTCCATGTTAGCAAACTGTCCGTCGTTGAATCCCTGGGCATTGATCTTGATGTCCTTCTCGGCCACAGGACCCTCGCCGAACTTCACCCACGGACGCGTGCCGAAGATGCTCTCCTTGTTCACAGTCATCCAGGCCTCAAGGTCATCAAGTATGGCTGCCTCCTTCTCATCGTAGGTACCATCAGCCCGCAAGGGAATCGACAGCAAAAGATTACCGTTCTTCGATACGATGTCCACCAGCTGCTTCACCACCTGTGCAGCACTCTTGTAATGTCCGTTCTCGTAGATGCCGGTATTGTAGTGCCAATCGCCGATACAGTTGCATGTCTGCCAAGGCTCAGGGATAATCTCATTGGGTGCACCACGCTCCACGTCCCACGTCAGAGCCTTTTTCTGTGCATCGCTCAGTATCTTGCCGAATACGACCCCACGCGGATTCTTGTTGTACAAGTGTGTGGCAATCTTCAGTCCGCAGTCGCTCAAGGGATAGAACGGCAATACAGTCACATCGAAATAGATGAGGTCAGGATTATAGCGGTTGATGGCATCCAGCGTACGATCATAGAAGTTAGTGACAAAATCCTGCGATGGCGGACATGCCCCATGACTCCAGTCCCACTGGCCGTGAATGCTGTTGTTCGCCCACGATCGGTCACTCATGGGGTGGTTCTGCTGGTACAGCATCTGCGGATCATAGCCTTCCCACCATTTGCCTTTTCCGTCTTCCTTCGTCAGCTTTCCGTCGTAATATACGCCAGCCTTCTTGCCGTTCATGTCGTAACGCTGAGCAGGCTCATACCACGTCCACGCATGATCCGCATGGAACGAGATACCCAGCGGCAGCCCGGCCTTTTTGGCAGCCTTAGCCCAACCGTCGAGGATATCACGTTTGGGGCCGATGTTCTTCGAGTTCCAAGGCTGGTACTGTGAGTCCCATAGGTCGTAGTTGTCGTGATGATTGCCCAGCACAAAGAAATACTGAGCCCCACAGCGCTTATAACGTTCCACCAATGCCTCAGGATCCCATTTCTCTGCTTTGAACAGCGGTAGGATATCCTTGAAGCCCACCTCTGACGGGTGACCATAGTGCTCCACATGCCATTTGTACTCACGTGAACCTTCCATATACATGGAGCGGGCCATCCAGTCGCCTGAGCCCTCCACACACTGTGGACCCCAATGGGCCCAGATACCAAACTTGGCATCACGGAACCACTCAGGTGTCTGGTGGGTCTCGAGTGACTCCCATGTTGATTGATACTTACCCGTCTGCATTGTCTCATGCTGCTCGCTGACGGGAATCTGATACTCTTGTGCCTGTGCTGTCATCATACCCAACAGGCAGGCGGTGATTGTCAATAGTCTATTCATATTTGTTGTTTTTGTTGATGTGGTCCTACGTAGGTGGGTTTCAGACCACCCCAATCGATGATGACACGCTGGAGCATCTGACCATAGTCAACGGCCTTGAAACGGATGATGTGCTGCGGCTTGGTCTTGTCAACGGCAAATCGCAGATGGCAAACAGCACCATTACGCATCACCTGGTCTTTCCAGCTACGGGAGTATTCTGCGAACTTGTTATCAAACACCTGTTCTTCTCCACCGTCTACGCTGATGTTAATGGCGTTGGTCTTGTCCTTATAGAGCGGCCAGAAAGGTACCGTGTAGATGGTGACCTCTATCGAGTCACGAGTAACGGCGGGGAAACTATACGATGCTTCTCCCAGTTGCATCACTTGCCAGTCATAACCTAAGCCTTTTACTAACTGTGCATCAGTGCTCTTGCTGTCATAGCTGGCAAGATTGAGGACACAGCAACCTTGAAGGGGCTCATGCTTCGGTCGCAGGTCAACAGCTTGGATGCCAGTCCCCGTAAGATTAGACACCTCGGGTTTTAGATGGAAGAGGGCGCAGAAGGCGGGTGCCAGATCCATCATCCCGCGCCATTTACCATCTAACTGTTCATTATATCGACGATTCAGGGTGTTGATGCTGTCGTAGGCGGCTTCCATTTCGAGGGCAGCCCAATGGGCACGGGCAGGCTCTCCATAGTTTAGCTGCTGGTTGCTCAGTTGGGCCATCATGAATTTGCGGTTCATCTGGTAGGCGCCCTGTATGGGGAACTGTACCAATTCATACCAAGTGGCACCCCACTTTTCACTTTTCACTTTTAATTCTTCACTGATCCGCTCGGCTTCATCGCTAATCTGCCGATAGTCGGCCAGACGCTGCTGGAAATCATCGTAGTTGAAGAACGAGAACTCCGTGGGTTTCAGTCCTGTATGTGCCTTGTCATCCCATTCGTACTCCCAACCCATAAACTCTGGTTTACGACTCCATGCCAGACGATAGTATTCGTCAAGCATCTGTTGAAATTGGTTTTCATACTGACTGCCGAAGATCTTTGCCAGCATTTTCGCCTGATGTTGATTGACGTTCTCAATGGTGAAACTGTTGATGTCCCACGCCATATCGAAAAAGGTTTGCATACCCAGTTCCATCGGCTTGATGTCGCCCACATTGAGTAGCCAGTAGCGGTCGGCCCCATGATCATAGGCTTTCTTCAGTTCCTCATACATCAGTACGGGTGGGGTAGTGTTAATCCATAGGTAGTCGTGGGGAGCCCCTAAATAAGAAAGGTGGTAATATACGCCGGAACCACCGCTGCGCCTCTGTTCCTCTGGACTCGCTACTCGTTTCATGTAGCCGTAGTTGTCATCCACCCAGACGAGTGTGATGTCATCGGGTACCTTCAGTCCATTTTCGTAGATATCCATGGTCTCCTTGTAGGGCACGAAGATCTGGGGGATATTTTTCGCTTTCTTTCCGATATGCTTCTCGAGCAACTGTCGCTGATCGCTGATCACCTGTTGAATCAGTGGCACTCGCTCCTCCATGGGCAGATTGCCTTTCAGACCTTCATCATGCACGCCACGCATGGCTACCGTGTAGATATTCTCATACTGGGAGGCCTCCGACAGACGGTCATCCCATTTCTTCCAGATGGTCTGGGGATTGGTCTTGTAGTTCCATTCGCCGTCGCGCTTCGAGTCCCACTCACTCTTGGCGGCATTGTTCAACAACAGCGGTTCGCAATGCGAAGTGGTGATGATGATACCAAACGAATCGCACACCACCTTACTCTCCGGATGACTGTAGAAGGCTCCTGTACAACTGTGCATGGCTGGTGCCAGCATATTCGCTTTCAGACGCAGCAGCAGCTCACAGACACGCGCATAGGTCTTCGGTCCAATATCGCCCAGTTCCTTCTCGTAGTTCTTCGAAGCCCAAGGCTTCAGTCCCCAGTCCTCATCGTTGATGAAGATACCACGGTACTTCACCGTAGGCTCCTGGCTCACGTAACGTCCTGCATCCCAGTACACTTCGTCCTGGTGCTTCACAGGAACGTCAGCCCACCAGTACCAGGGCGACACGCCGATGCGCTGTGAGATTTCATAGATACCATAGATGGTTCCTCGCCTATCGCTGCCTGCCACCACAAGATTTCCGTCCACCACATCAATCACGAACGACTCCCACTTCTCGCGAATCCCGCTCACGTCGAGCTTCCGTTGTTTGATGAGTTTATCGATGATAGTACTTTTGCCAATAGTGCCAACGATGATAGAGGGCTTGTCATTCATCATTTTCCTTTTATCATTCAGCAAAGTGGCAGGCGTACCAGATACTTTGCGTATGTCATCGCCTAGGTCTTGGGCAGCCCGGATAACGCTCTGCCAATCCTTGTCATCCACTATGATCGGGGTGGCCTTTCCCTGTCCCGCAATCCTAAAACGCTGGTTTGCTGCCATAGCCGTTGTCAGGCTCAAGCAAACGATTAATGCTAATAATTTCTGTTTCATGCAGCAAAGATAATCATTCTTTCATCTTGAACAATTGTTTCATTATATACCTTATTCTTGTTGTTTATCCGATGACCTTCGGCAGTTGCTGCAGGGCATCTTCGGGCAGTCGGCCCTGCACCTGCATGTCTAACATATAAGGCAGCCTGACAGCATAGTACGCCATGAGCCGTCTGGTGTATTGGCCAATAGCCTCCTGGTCGTGCGTTCCCAAGTAGGCAGCGATAAAGATGTTCCAGTGGGCTTTGAGAGTCTCGGGGGTGACGTGGAGGATGAAGTCGCTGCGCTGGCCGTCGATCTGGTTGCAGATGGTCCACATCCACCCTAAGTCCCACTCCGGCTCACCATAACTGAACTGTCCCAGGTCGATCCAGAGATTGCGCTGTCCGTCGGTGATAATATTGCCGATATGCAGGTCGCCATGCAGACAGGTGTCGGCATCGGGCGACTTGTCGATAAAGTTCAGCGCGTTCTCCTTGTATTCTTCCGTCACCAAGTCTCCTTTCTCCTGATAGAAGCGGCGGAGCCTCTCCTTGACGGACGTGAAGCGCGACGTATCAGCCTTCTGGGTGTGCAGTTCCCGCACCATGCGGGCGAAAGCCAGCGAAATCTCCTCCAGTCTTTCCGGCTCCTGCGAGATGATGCGCGTAAAGGAGCGCTTGTTGCTGATGAGTTCGTACTCCACGCCCCTGCGCTCACCGTCGGTAATCAACTGTAACGGCTCAGGCGTTGGTATGCCCATCTCGAACACGGCACGGGCAGTCAGGAATTCCTTTTCTGCCAACTCAGCTTCGTTGACAAGATTGAAGAGTTTGGCCATCGTGTGGCGCGTCTGATGTGTGTAGGTGAGGGATGTCCCTCCCTCGCCGGTCTGAACGTAGTCGTTCAGGTCAATAGTTTCGTAAGTGTTCATAATAAGGCTTACTTCTTAACCTTATCCTATGTACTGCATGATGATATCGGCGATTTCCTTCTCGGTCTTACCGTCGGCAGCGATGACGAGTTGATAATTGCGAGTGTCGTAGCGCGAGGTGCCAGTGTACTTCTTCACATAGTTCTCGCGCATCTTGTCCACTCGTTCAATGATCTTGCGAGCCTCGTCCTCAGTGATATTCTGTTTGCGGGCCACGCGCTCCACGCGGTAGTTCATCGAGGCCTGGATGAGGATGCTCAGGTGGTTGGGGTGGTCGCGGAACACGTGGAAGCCACTGCGACCGGCTACGATGCACGATTTCTCAGCGGCGAGGTTCTGCAATATCTGCGTCTCGGTCTTGAACATCTCGTCGGTAGTTACCAGATCGGGGGTGTCGCCCTTCTGTGGCAGGTAGTAGTTCATGCTCATGCCTCCATCAATCTTCAGGATGCGCTCCACGTCGGCCCACCAACTGTGCTTGCGGCCCTTCAGTCGCTCAATCTCTGCAGTGGTGAGGTTATACTTCTCCTGCAGGGCCTTGATGACGGCCTTGTCGTAGAAAGGCACGCCTAACTTCTCTGCCAACAGGCGGCCAACGGTGCGTCCGCCGCTTCCTAACTCACGGTTAATCGTGATAACAAATTGCTCGTTCTTATTCATTTTCGTATTATTTAAATATTTGTTGAATTACATAATTCAGCCACGAAGGCATCGATGGCCTCCTCCGTGAAATATATGTCAGCAAGCACCCATACATACGATTTTTTGAATGTCTCATCAAAAAAGAATAGTTTCTCCATATCATCCCTTCCCTAGTAAGTTTCCATTATCTTAATCATATTGTTCATTTACCTTACTTACTTTTCTTGCACTCTTCAATGAAGGCACGCAGCAGGGGCATGGCTGCATCGTATGTCATAAACTGGCTGGCGTTGGCATTATTAACGCCTTTGCCTATATGCTTCACGATGGCAGCCTCAGGGTGGAACTGTACGCCGATTGCACAGCGCTTGTCGGTGCGCTCCACGCCTTCTACCATGTCGACGCCCGAAACGTTGGTCGTGGCGGTGACGCTGAGCGGTGTTCCCTTCGTACTAAGCACGGCCTGATGATGCCAAGAGGGACAACCGGTGAGCGTCGTCGTGCCGAAATAGCGGGCCAAAATGGAGCCGCTGCTGAGGGTGACGTCGTGAGGCGTATAGTCGCGATAGGTCTCGCCTTCAGCCTTCTCGCGCCGGTGCTCATAGTTGTAGGGCAGTCCCTGGGAGGCAAACCATGTGGGAATGTCCTGGATGACGGTTGCCCCGGAGACCACGCCCAGCATCTGCGCCCCACGACAGAATCCCAAGAGCGGGATGTCGTGGTCGAGGCAGTAGGTCATGGTGAGGAAGTCCGACACGTCGCGGGCAGCGTTGTAGTCAATCTCTGCTTCAATGCGATGCCAGTCCTGCTGCACGGCGTAGAGCGATGGGGCAATGTCCTCGCCACCAGTAAATAACACACCATCCACGTTCTTCAGCACATCGACAGCATTTGATTGTGCATAGCCCTGCGAGCGCACCAGCGTACCGCTGGCATTGCTCAGATAGCCGATGCCTTCTGCATCGAGGTCACTAGTCGCCACAGCACTCCCGTCATAATTAAGATACTGCGCTTTTACCTGTGGCAGCACCGTCACCGTGACACCAGCCTCACGGAAGGCTTCCACTACGTTAGTGCAGAACTCATTGTCGGTGTCGGCCCGCCAGGCGATGGCGATCCGCACTTCCTTCTTACTGCTGTCTGACGGTTTATCGTCGTTGCTACTATAAAAGGTGATGACACATACGCCGCAGATAATAGCAAGGATGGCGGCTATCATCCAAAGTCTTTTCTGTTTCATACTTATATAATCAGTTTCACGCGGAAGCCGCGCTTAGTGGGTTCCTCTATAACCTGACGGCATTCATTAGATAGCGCGCCGCGTTGTGCGTCGGTCAGTGGCGTTAATACGATGGTCTCTTCTTGCATACAGCCCGTCAGGCTACTCCAGCGGAATCTCCGGATGCTGCACAGCGAGCGGCAGGTCCTTCTGCGAGAGGTAGAACATGTAGAGGATGACGGGCTTCGAGCCGCGGTTCTCGCCGTGGTGGATGGTGTTCACCATCTCGACGACAGCCTCGCCCTCATGTACCACCTTCTCCTTGCCGTCCTGGCCGATGATGGTCAACTCGCCCTGCACCAGGATACCGTAGTTCATCACGGGATGGTGGTGCCAGCCCAGCTTCTGGCCTGCGGGGAACACGTACTTCACGGCTACCAGCTCAGGTCGGCCCTGGAAATAGTCGGGCAGTTCCACGCCGTCCCAACTCTGCGTGGTACGGATCAGTTCTTCACTCGTTACCGTTTGAACGGCATTATCCTCCTGTACTGTAGCTTCCTGTACGTTAGCTTTCTTGCAGCCTGTCATGAAGGCTGTTGTGCCGCAAACGAGGGTGGCGGCGAACACCCATTTAATCATCTTGTTCATTGTTTTGTTGTTCTATAAATTAAAATTTTGCTTGCAAAATTACAACTTTTTTAGAAAATAACTATCAAACAGTTCAAGTTTAACGTAATTTCTGTTCTACTTTTGTTTTTTTACTATTCTGCTTTTGTTTTTTTACTATCCAACCTTTAATCATTCGCTTCACCACTTTTCTTTCCGCTCAGTCCTGCTTTTGTCTCCAGACTGCGCTACAAAAGTTTATTTCCTTCGTCAGTTTTTTCATTTCCCGTCCTGAAACGTACATTTCTCGTCCTGAAACACACATTTCACGTCGAGAAATGTACGTTTCCCGTGCGGAAACGAAAAATATAACGAAGCAAAATCACATTTTATCTTCGATGCCACCAAATTCATTAGCCTGAATTTTGTAAAAAGCACTTAAGTTTCCTCTTTTCAACAGTACTGGTCGAAATATTTTTTAGTTAAGAGTTTTTGAATTTTTAGTTAAGAGAATTTTGATTTCCAGTTAAGAGATTCTGTAAATATAGCGTAGTAAAAAATTTCAGTAAGGATAGCCCGATATAAAAAAATCGTTCATTGCTTATATTATTGTTACAATGAACGATTTTTCTTAGTAATTGAAACATAATTTATACTGTATATAGTCTTTTTATAGTACTTTTGCAGCAGAATTTCAATGAATAATTTAAAAATCGGAAAAGAAAATGAAGAGACTAATCGTGACAATGATGACTCTGATGCTGGCGCTCACAGGCGTCTCAGCACAGGAAAAGCCACAAGTGTTGGGTAAGAGTCATGCCATGCAGCGCGTGGAAGTGAAGAGCAAGTATCTGCTACTGCCCGTTCAGGAGCGTGAGGACAATGCTAACATCCGCGTACTGGCTGACGGTAAGGAGGTGCAGTCGCTGAACGTGCGCCTCGCAGTAGATAAGGTGGACTACTATGTACCCCTGGACATCAACCGTTTCGGCAAGAAAGAACTGTTGCTCGATATTACGTTCTATGGTGATCGCAGATTTACTGGTGCCATGAAGGACTTCCTCTGCTGGAAGGATATGAAGCAAGGCGACACCTTCGACACGACCAATCGTGAGAAGTTCCGCCCAGCTTATCACCATACACCCGCCTACGGATGGATGAACGACCCCAACGGTATGTTCTATAAGGATGGCGTGTACCATTTATATTATCAGTATAATCCTTACGGCTCTATGTGGGAGAACATGACCTGGGGCCATAGCACATCGAAGGACCTCATCCACTGGGAGGCTCAGCCGCTGGCTATCGAGCCCGATGCCTTAGGCGCTATCTTCAGCGGCTCGTGTGTGGTCGATAAGAAGAACGACCAAGTGGTTGCCTTCTATACCTCAGCAGGAAAAGCGCAGGTGCAGTCGATGGCTATCTCGAAGGATAACGGCGCCACGTTTGAGAAATATGCCGGCAATCCTGTGTTGGTAAGCACAGAAGAGGATTTCCGCGATCCAAAGGCTTTCTGGAATCCAGACATCCAGAAGTGGAATCTCGTGCTGGCTGTGGGACAAGAGATGCGTTTCTATAGCTCGTCGAACCTGAAGGACTGGACCTATGAGAGCAGTTTCGGACAGGGATACGGCTGCCACGATGGTGTGTGGGAATGCCCAGACTTGATGAAGATGCCTATTCGCGGTACTGACAAACAGAAGTGGATGCTGATCTGTAACATCAATCCTGGTGGACCTTTCGGCGGCTCGGCTACACAGTACTTTATTGGTGAGTTCGATGGTCATAAGTTCACCTGCGAACACAAAGATACCCGTTGGATGGACTATGGCAAGGATCACTATGCTACCGTAACATTCGACAATGCGCCTGATGGCCGTAAGATTGCCCTCGCATGGATGTCAAACTGGCAATATGCCAACCAGGTGCCCACGAAGCAGTTCCGTTCTGCCAACAGCGTGCCTCGCGACCTGGATCTCTTCGAGCACAACGGACAGACCTACTGCGGTGTGACTCCTTCTAAGGAACTGAACGCACTGCGTGGAAAAGCTGTCAGCAAACTGCCAAAGACCTGTGAGATCGTGGTTGATGTGAAAGGCTCAACTGAAATGGTGCTCTCCAACTCTATAGGTGAGCAGGTGGTGATGAAGTACGATGCCGCCAAGCAAACCTTCTCTATGGATCGCACTCGTAGCTACGCCAGCTTCAGCGAGGCCTTCCCAGTCGTGACTGTTGCACCTACCTATGGCGATATCAAACAGCTCCGTATCTTCATCGACAACTGCAGCATCGAGGCCTTCGACGCTGAGGGCAAGATGGCGATGACGAACCTCGTATTCCCCAACGAGCCTTATCAGAACCTGAAGGTGACGGGCGGAAAAGCAACGATCTATGAAATTAAATAAAAAACAAACAATATGGGTAAAGTCAACAAACTCGCTCTCATCCCTGTGATGTTCTGCTTCTTCGCCATGGGCTTTGTGGACCTGGTGGGCATTGCATCCAACTACGTGAAAGAAGACTTGGCGCTGAACGATTCTACAGCCAACATCTTCCCCTCGCTCGTGTTCTTCTGGTTCCTCATCTTCAGTGTGCCTACAGGTATGCTGATGAACAAGATCGGACGTAAGAACACCGTACTCCTCTCGCTCATAGTGACCATCGTGTCGCTGCTGTTGCCTCTCTTTGGTGAGACCTTCCCCATCATGCTCTGTGCCTTCTCGCTGTTAGGCATTGGCAATGCCCTGATGCAGACCTCACTAAACCCGCTGGTATCAACGGTGATGGGTGGTGGAAACCTCGCATCGACACTGACCTTCGGACAGTTCATCAAGGCCATCGCCTCGTTCCTCGCACCTTATCTGGCCATGTGGGGCGCAACACAGGTGATCCCTTCCTTCGGCTACGACTGGCGCGTACTCTTTGCCATCTATTTCGTCGTAGGTATCCTCGCTGCTGCCCTGTTGGCTATAACGCCGATTGAGGAAGAGAGAATCGAGGGAAAGGCTTCGACGTTTGCAGAGTGTCTGAAACTTCTTGGTACACCAATCGTACTGCTCTCGTTCTTTGGTATCATGTGTCACGTAGGTATCGACGTAGGTACCAATACCACAGCACCTAAGATCCTGATGGAGCGCTTAGGTATGACGCTCAACGATGCAGCCTTCGCCACCAGTCTTTACTTCATCTTCCGTACTATCGGCTGTCTGACGGGCTCGTTCTTCCTCCGTGTACTGCCTAACCGTCTGTTCTTCATCATCAGCGTGGTCATGATGGCCCTCTCGATGTGCGGACTCTTCATCGGCACTGAGAAATGGATGCTCTATACCGCTATCGCCCTCGTAGGCTATGGCAACTCCAACATCTTCTCCATCTGCTTTGCCCAGGCGCTCACAGCCATGCCACAGAAACAGAACGAGGTCAGTGGTCTGATGATCATGGGTCTCTTTGGAGGTACGATCTTCCCTTTGTTTATGGGCTTCGCAAGCGATGCTATGGGACAGGCTGGTGCCGTTGCAGTTATGGCAATAGGTGTAATTTACCTCTTTACCTATATTAACCGCGTAAAATCTTAGTTTATAGTTTAAAGTTTAGAGTTTATAGTTATGAAAAGATATGTAGTAGGCCTCGGAGAGGCATTGTGGGATGTACTTCCCGAAGGAAAGAAATTAGGTGGCGCACCAGCTAACTTCGCTTATCATGCAGGACAGTTTCTGGGTAGCGACAACACAATCGCCATCAGTGCACTGGGTGAGGATCCCCTCGCCGATGAGACCATTGAGGCACTGAAGGAGCACAATCTGAACTACCTGATGCCACGTGTTCCCTACCCCACAGGAACAGTACAGGTGACGCTGACAGGCAACGGTATCCCCACATACGAGATCAAGGAGAACGTGGCTTGGGATAATATTCCCTTCACACCTGAGATCGAGGAGATTGCCAAGAATGCCCGCGCCGTGTGCTTCGGCTCTCTGGCACAGCGTAATGTCGTATCACGCGAAAATATCCGTAAGTTCCTCGACAGCACCCCAGAGGACTGTCTGCGCATCTGCGACATCAACCTGCGCCAGCAGTTCTATTCGAAGGAGATTCTCGAAGACTCATTCTGCATCTGTAACATCCTGAAGATCAACGACGAAGAACTGGTTGTCGTCAGCCGTATGTTTGGCTACGATAGTCTCGACATGCGTCAGACTTGCGAGAAGATCGTACAGGACTATCATCTGAAGATGCTCGTGCTGACCTGTGGTACTAATGGCTCGTATGTGTTTACTGACGATGGTCTGACCTCTTTCCAGGACACACCAAAGGTGGAGGTTGCTGATACCGTAGGTGCTGGTGACTCTTTCACAGGTTCTTTCTGCGGCTCCATCATCAAAGGCAAACCCGTACAGGAAGCCCATAAGATTGCCGTTCAGGTAAGTGCCTTTGTCTGCACCCAGAATGGAGCTATGCCTGTCGTTCCTGCTGAGCTGAAGGCATAATCTATGAAATGCGAAATGCAAAATAAATCGTGTTTTATTTTGCATTTCGCTTCCTTATTCGTACCTTTGCACCCAAAATTCTAGATTATGAACATTGAAGCATTGATTAGTAAGGCTGCAGGTGAGGCCGTGAAGGCGCTCTATGGCATGGATGCCACAGAGAAGATGCTGCAGCTACAGAAGACAAGAAGTGAGTTTGAGGGAAACCTGACATTGGTGGTTTTCCCTTTCGTGAAGGCCGCCAAGAAGAGCCCTGAGCAGACAGCCCAGGAGATTGGCGAATATCTGCAGCAGCATTGTGGCGCTGTAGAGAAGTTCAACGTAGTAAAGGGTTTCTTGAACCTCAGTGTGGGTGACGGTGCCTGGTTGCAGTTGTTGGAAGCCATCGACAAAGACGATAATTTCGGCATGAAGCAGGCGACGGAGAATAGTCCGCTCGTCATGATTGAATATTCCTCTCCCAATACGAATAAGCCCCTCCATCTGGGTCATGTGCGCAATAACCTCTTAGGTTGGTCTTTGGCACAGATCATGGAGGCCAACGGCAACAAGGTGGTAAAGACCAATATCGTGAACGATCGTGGTATCCACATCTGTAAGTCAATGCTCGCCTGGCTAAAGTATGGCAATGGTGAGACACCAGAGTCATCAGGCAAGAAGGGCGACCACCTGATTGGCGACTATTATGTAGCTTTCGACAAGCATTATCGCGATGAAATCAAGGATTTAGTGGCCCAGGGCATGGACGAAGAGAAGGCCAAGCAGGAGGCGCCACTCATCAAGGAGGCCCACGAGATGCTGGTGAAATGGGAGCAGAATGATCCTGAGGTGCGTGCCCTGTGGGAAAAGATGAACAACTGGGTATATGCCGGCTTCGACGAGACCTACAAGAAGATGGGTGTATCGTTTGATAAGATCTACTACGAGAGCCAGACCTATCTGAAGGGTAAGGCTAAGGTGGAGGAAGGACTCGCCAAGGGACTCTTCGAGCGTCATGAGGACAACTCCGTTTGGGCTGATCTCACCAACGAGGGACTCGACCAGAAACTGCTTCTGCGTAGCGATGGAACCAGCGTTTATATGACGCAAGACATTGGTACGGCTGAGATGCGCTTCCAGGATTATCCTATCGATAAGATGATCTATGTCGTAGGTAATGAGCAGAACTATCACTTCCAGGTGCTCTCGATTCTGTTGGATCGTCTGGGCTTCAAGTGGGGCAAGGAACTGACACACTTCTCTTACGGTATGGTGGAACTGCCAAATGGTAAGATGAAGAGCCGCGAGGGAACTGTCGTTGATGCCGACGATCTGATGGCACTGATGGTGGAAGATGCCTATAAAACCTCGATGGAATTGGGGAAATTTGACGATATGACGGAAGAAGAGCGTCGCGAGATTGCCCGTATCGTGGGTATGGGTGCCCTGAAGTACTTCATCCTGAAGGTCGATGCCCGCAAGAATATGCTCTTCAATCCTGAAGAAAGTATCGATTTCAACGGTAATACAGGCCCCTTTATCCAGTATACCTATGCTCGTATCCGCAGCATCCTGCGCAAGGCGGCAAGTATGACCAGTCTATCTAGTATTACTAGTATAACTAGCCTCTCCGAGAAAGAAGTCGAGCTCATCCAGAAGATGAACGAGTTTGGTGCTGCCGTAGAGCAGGCTGGTAAGGATTACTCTCCAAGCGGTATCGCAAACTACTGCTACGAGTTGACGAAGGTCTTCAACCAGTTCTACCACGATTACTCGATCCTCAACGAGGCTGATGAGCAGAAGAAGGCCGTCCGTCTGATGCTGGCCAAGAACGTCGCCAAGATTATCAAGAATGGTATGGCTCTCCTCGGCATCGAGGTGCCTGAGCGTATGTGATTTCTAGTTGAGAGTTTAAAGTTTATAGTTTATAGATGATTGCTCAGAATCCTCCTGATTATAGACACGACACCGTGCTGCCCTTGCCCCCAGAGGTAAGGGCAGACGCGTGGGCCGTGGATGCTGCCTGCTCAGGCAATCCTGGTCCTATGGAGTATCAGGCCATCGACCTGGCTACAGGGGCGAGAGTCTTCCACTATGGACCAGTCCACGGAACGAATAACATAGGTGAATTCCTGGCTATTGTCCACGCTCTGGCATTGGCTTGGCAACAGGGACTTCACGACAAGACCATCTACTCCGACTCCTACAATGCCATCCTCTGGGTTCAGAAGCGCAAATGCAAGACCAAACTGGAGCGAACCCCTAAGACTGAACAACTCTTTCAGATCATTCTCAGAGCAGAGAATTGGCTCCAGACGCACAACTTCCGAAACCCCATTATCAAATGGGAAACATCAAAATGGGGCGAGGTTCCGGCTGATTTCGGACGTAAATAGCCCACTTTAATTCTTTTTAACTTGTATTACGAGTTCTTAGTCCCTTTTTTTTCATATATTTGCAAGCAAAATTTAAGTTCGAACTAAAATCGTAATGCGGAGAGTAAGATGAATGACCTCATCTTGTCGAGTTTTTTGAGCTTGTTTGCTTTGTTTGGCAAGGAAGAACAAGTAGATGAAGCATGGGCAAAGACCATGCTTACCAACTATCTACGTCGACACTTCGGTATCAGGAACGTTGACATGTACCTCGATTTGTACATGGACATGCGTGCGGCCTACGAGACTGTCGACATGGATACCAAGGAAACCGTTCAATCAATCTGTACCAGTCTGCATGGAAAGATTACAGCTAAAGAGGAAGCACTACTGCTGCTCCGTCTGATGGAGTTCTGTGGTGGCGACGGAGAGCTCTCCGACCTGATGTTCCATACGATAGCTGACGTCTTTGGTATTTCTAATGAGATATATCAGGACTTTACCGATTTCGTCTTCAACCATCCGACGGACCATGTGATGATTCACACACTGGAGGATACTGAGGGACAGTTGAAGACCCTGCTGAATCCTACATTATCCATGCTCATCTTTACCTATTCTGGTAAGGATACCGTGACGCTCAACGATGTCCCAGTGCTCTCGGGCGCCTTCCAAGTATGGCTGCAGAGCAGTGTGCTAAAAGGAAAAAGTGGCAAGCCCATCTACTATTCGACCATCTTCAGGAAATATGCCCCTGCCTTGGGCGAGATTCTCCAGAAGACAGAGCGTGTGGACTTCTGCGGGCGCAACATCAACTTCCGTTTCCCCAACAGCGACAACGGCATGCACGACCTCAGCTTCGACCTGCACAACGGCATCCTGCTCGCCATCATGGGTGGCTCAGGTACGGGTAAGTCTACCCTCCTTTCCATCCTCAATGGTTCGCTGACACCACAGGAAGGCACCATCACCATCAACGGCCACAGTATTTCTGAGCCAGCCGCCAAGAACCTGATTGGATTCGTGCCGCAAGACGACTTGCTGATCGAGGAACTGACCGTCTATCAGAATCTCTACTTTACCGCCAAGCTCTGCTTCGAAGGCATGAGCGACGAGGAGATCGACAAGCGTGTGATGAAGACCCTCAGGGATCTCGGCCTCGATGCCGCCAAGGATCTCAAGGTGGGTTCTGCCATCAATAAGTATATCTCTGGCGGACAGCGCAAGCGTCTGAACATCGCCCTCGAGCTGATCCGCGAACCAGCGGTGCTCTTCCTCGACGAGCCCACCTCAGGACTTTCCTCTGCAGATACGGAGAAGGTCATCAACCTCCTGAAGGAGCAGACATATAAAGGCAAGCTCATCGTGGTGAACATCCACCAGCCTTCCAGCGACGTTTATAAGCTCTTCGACCGTCTGTGGCTGCTCGATAAAGGCGGCTACCCTGTGTTCGACGGCAACCCCATCGACGCCATTACCTATTTCAAGGACGCAGCCAACTATGCCGATGCAGAGACCAGTGCCTGTCCTACCTGTGGTAATGTCAACCCTGAGATTGTGCTGAATATCATCGATGAAAAGGCCCTTAACAACAGCGGTGAGGTATCCGACGCCCGTAAGATGTCGCCTCAGGAGTGGCATGAGCTCTACTTGAAGAACAGGGCCGAGCTGCCAGCACCCAGCGTCAGCGACGTTCCCGCTTCAGACCAGAAGAAGCCCAATGCCCTCAAACAGTTCTTCATCTTCCTGCGAAGAAACTTCCGTACGAAGATTACGAATGTGCAGTATCTGTGCATCACCCTGCTCGAAGCCCCGCTGCTGGCCATCATCTGTTCGCTCCTGACACGCTTCGCGCCTCCTGAAGGCTACAGCGTGATGAATAATAAGAATCTCGTCAGCTATTTCTTCATGGCAGTCATCGTCGCCACCTTCATTGGTATGAGCGGCAGTGCCGAGGAGATTATCAAAGACCGTGCCCTGCTGAAGCGCGAGAAGTTCCTGCGACTCTCTTATAGCAGCTATATCTGGTCGAAGATTGTCTATATGGCTGGTGTCTCCTTGCTGCAGACCTTCCTGTTTATCGTGATTGGTAACTTGATTATGGGTCTGCAGGGACTCTTCTGGACGTGGTGGATTATCTTGTTTGTCACCTCGTTCCTCGCCAGCCTGACAGGTCTGCTCCTCTCACAATGTCTCAGTTCAGTGGTAGCCATCTATATCAGCATCCCTCTGTTGCTGATTCCGCAGATCCTCTTATGCGGACTCGTGGTGAGCTTCTCTGACCTGACGCCGAAGAGCACGACGGGTAATGTACCCTTCATTGGCAACCTCATTCCTTCGCGATGGGCCTACGAGGCGCTGGCTGTCACATCCTATACTGACAACAAATTCGAGAAGCCGTTCTTTGAACTCGATAAGGAGAAATATGAGACGATGTATTATAACAGAGGATTCCTCTACGAGCTGGAGTCTCAGTTGGAGACCATGAAGAACGAGGGTGATCATGGCAAGACGGTGGATTTGAACCACGCCAGAGTCATCGAGGAGAACCTGCCAATCCTGGCCGAATTCTGTGGTATTGAGCCTTATCAGGGAGATTTCTCCTATCCTTCTCTTAAGGACTTCTTTGCCAAGTGCGAGGATATCCTATCCAAACGCAGCAACAAGGCCACGCTGAAGGCCGATGGCGT
Source organism: Prevotella sp. (assembly GCA_017443345.1). Taxonomy (GTDB): domain Bacteria; phylum Bacteroidota; class Bacteroidia; order Bacteroidales; family Bacteroidaceae; genus Prevotella. The sequence goes on along the minus strand of JAFSNR010000018.1, from coordinate 77,409 downwards.
GATGTCTGATATGATCCGCCAGATGGGTAAGGACGCTGTCCTCGACCTGAAGCGCAGCAATTATAACATCAAATTGGAGGAATTCGTGGTAGGTGCCGATCAAGCCCGTATGCTCGAAGTCGTCGAACAGTCCCTCGTTCCTCGTGCAGGTCTGATCTTCCTGACGCCTCACAGCACGATGGGCTGTGCCCCCTTCTACAGCAGTGAGAAGATTGTGGGTTCATACCACATCAAGACCCTCTGGTTCAACATGGGCGTCATGCTGCTCATGAGTATTCTGGTGGCGATTCTGCTATTTACGGACTGCCCTGGCAGATATATAAGAAAAGGTGAACAATAATTCAATTTTTATTTAATAACTAAATTTTAAAACAATGAAGAAATTATCAATTTTCGCTGTAGCATTTGCAGCAATGGTTTTCGCAGCATGCGGAGGAAAAAAAAGTGGTAACACTGTAGAAACTAATGATTCTATCAAGAGTTTTGAGCAGGCACAGATCGAGGCCGCTATCAAGATGCACGTCGACAGTCTCGCATCAGAGATGGGCAAGCTGAAGCAGCTCCCTGTTATCCAGGCCAGCAATGGTACCATCAAACTGACGAAAGAGGAACTGCAGGTTAAGCCCGATTACCTCATCAATCCTGCTGCTGCAGAGAACGCTGCTACACTCGCTGAGAAGTATCGCCTGCTGTCTGCCCTCCAGGTTGACAAGGAGACCGCTAAGCTCTATGAAATGCCTATCGATGAGTACGACAAGGCTATTGCCAAACTGGCTGCCGACATCAACGATCCTTCTTTCAAGGCTATTGAGGAGGATGCTCCTGTTTCTGAGACCACTGAGGCCCTCTACAATGCTATGAACGAGAATGGCCGCATCAACTACTTCTGGCAGATTGCCGCTGCTTCTCTCGTTGAGCAGCTCTATCTGGCTAACCAGAACCAGGATAAGTTCCTCGCTGCTTTCGACGATGAGACAGCTGCCAACTCTACCTTCCGTATCGTGCTGATCCTCGATGCTCTGGATCGTCTGTCTGAGTACGATTCTGACATCAAGCCCGTTGCTGACGCTCTCGCTCCTCTGGATGTCCTGAACGCTACAACTGTTGCCGAACTGAAGGCTCAGCTCGCAGAGGCAAAGGACAAGATCATCGCTGCTCGTCAGGCTCTCGTGAAGTAAGGATTACACCTTATTATATATATAGCCCTCGGAAGAGCAAATCCTCCGAGGGCTATTTTCATGGTGTCAGGTGCTTATCGCCTGTAGGTCACAATCCTGTTTCCATCGTACACGTCAGAACTGACCACCTTGGCATCTGAAGGCAGCTGAGGCGCGCGCGTACCATCAGTGACGGTCATATCCGAGGTCTCCACACGGATCTCGTCCCACAGGTCCTGTTCGATAAAAGAGGTCAGCGTCTTGGCACCACCCTCCACGATGAGCGACTGGATATGATGGGCATAGAGGCTCTCCAGATTCAGAGGGTGGGCATGGTCGATGACGAGCCTTTTGGGTGCTGGCCCACGCCAGTCGCGCACGTTCAGTTGCGGACGGTCCCTTTCCTCCGTCACTCGCCCCACGAGGATGGCATCCTCCTCAGCACGCAACTTGTGAGACAGCATCTTCGTGAAATCGTTGGATATCTGCACTGGCTGGAAATGGTCATCGATAAAGCCATTGGCCGTCTGGGCCCATTTCAGAATGATATAAGGGCGCTGCTCACGATGGTAAGTGAAGAATCTGCGGTTCAGAGCCTGACACTCAGCCTCGAGCACACCCACTTCCACCTCAATGCCAGCCTCGCGTAGCTTCTTGATACCACGTCCCTGCACCTCAGCAAACTCATCGATACAGCCTACAACCACCCGTTTCACACCTTTCTTAATAATCAGATCGGCACAAGGCGGTGTCTTGCCGTAATGCGAACAAGGCTCCAGACTGACGTAGATGGTGGCCTCAGGCAACAGTTTCTCATCCTCAGGACTGACAGCAGCAAAGGCATTCACCTCCGCATGACCCTCGCCACAGCGCACATGATAACCCTCGCCGATGATCCTGCCATCAGCACTCACAATTACTGCCCCCACCATAGGATTAGGCTTCGCATTCTGCTGACCGTTCTTAGCCAACTGAATACACCTCCGCATGAATTTTTCGTCGTCTATCATATAAAAATCTTAATTCTTAATTCTTAATTCTTAATTATTTAGTATCTTTGCACCATGACATACGAACAACTCTGGCACAGACTGACCCCACTTTACGATGCAGGCGAGGCAAAAGCGATTGTCCGCTGGGTGCTCGATGCACGCTTCTCACTGTCGATGACTGACATTCTCTGTGGCAAAGTTACGGAATTATCTTCAAATGACCAAACGGAACTGGAAAAAATGATGGTCCGGCTCGAGAAAGCCGAGCCTGTGCAGTATGTTCTGGGCACAGCTGAGTTCTGCGGACGCCAGTTCCAGGTAGCCCCAGGTGTCCTCATCCCACGCCCCGAGACGGCCGAACTCTGCGAGCTGATCCTCTCTGACCGCCCTGAAGAAGGAAACATCCTTGACATCGGCACAGGCAGCGGCTGTATCGCCATCACCCTGGCCTTGGAGATTCCAGGAGCAAAAGTGACGGCCTGGGACATCTCCGACACTGCCCTCCGCATCGCCTCTGACAACGCCAAGCGCCTCAACGCACCCGTCCAATTCGAGCAACGCGACGCATTAGATTCTTCATTCTTCATGTTTAATTCTTCATTTTCATGGGACCTCATCGTCAGCAATCCCCCCTATATTGCACCCCAAGAACGCGATGAAATGGGCAAAAATGTCCTCGATTACGAGCCTGAGACAGCCCTCTTCGCCTCTGAAGACAACCCCATCATCTTTTACGAGCGCATAGGCGACTATGCCATCAAGAGCCTCAACTCAGGCGGACTGCTCTACTTCGAACTCAATCCCCTGACAGCCGATGCCGTCGAAAGCTATCTGAAAAGCATCGGATTCCAGGATATAGACATACGCCAGGACCAGTTTGGCAAACAACGATTCCTTAAAGCTAAGAAGATATGAAAAAAGAAATGACCGAACAGGAAGCCTATCTACAGCTCGCTGCTGTCTGTGCTCAGGCAGAGCACTGCGAACAGGAGATGCGCGACAAGATGAAGCGCTGGGAACTCGATGAAACCGTACAAAATCGCATTATCGAACGTCTCGTTAACGAACGTTACATCGATGAGGAACGTTATGCACGCGCCTTCGTCAACGACAAGATCCGCTACAACAAGTGGGGGCGTCGCAAGGTGCAGCAGGCCCTTTGGCAGAAACGTATCGACAACGACATCCAGCAACGAGTTCTTGATGAAATCGACGAAAATGAGTATCTCGCAGTCCTCCGTCCCCTGTTGAAACAGAAGCGGAAGAGTATCCGTGCAGCGAGCACCTATGAAGAAACCCAGAAACTCGTGCGCTTTGCCCTAAGTCGTGGCTTTACCTTCGACATCATCCGTCAGTGTCTCGATGTCGACGATGACATGGAAGAATACGATGAAACCGATTAGCTTTTGGCACCGCTTGCTCGATCTGATTGCCCCACGTCTCTGTGTGGTCTGTGGTCGTCGTCTGACGGTGACGGAAGAGGTCATCTGTGCGAAGTGCAACTTCCACCTGCCGCGAACCGACTTCCATCGCGATGCTTATGACAACGAGATGGCCCGTCTCTTCTGGGGGCAGATACCTATCGAGAAAGCCTCCGCCCTCTTCTATTACGAAGCCCATGCCGAGAGCGCCAACATCATCTACCACCTGAAATACAAGAACCACCCAGAGATTGGCGAGGTCATGGGCCGACTGATGGCCAAGGAACTGCAGTCCGCTGGATTCTTCGATGGAATCGATGGAATTGTGCCTGTTCCGTTGGCTAGGAAGCGCCTCCGCCAGCGCGGCTACAACCAGAGTGAGGAGATCGCCCGAGGTGTCAGTGAGGTCACGGGCCTGCCCGTCTGCCAACAGGTTGTCTGCCGCAAGGTGTTTCAGGGCAGCCAGACGAGCAAAGGCCGTTGGGAGCGCAATGAGAACGTCGAGCACGTCTTCGAACTCGTCGACCCTGAGGCCATCAAGGGCCAGCACCTGCTCATCGTCGACGATGTCGTGACCACAGGCGCCACCATTCTCGCCTGCGCCAAGCAGCTCCTCAAGGCCCCCGATGTCCGTCTCAGCGTCCTCGCCCTCGGCTATACCAAGAGCTGATACAAATTTTTCCCCTTTTCTTTGGCTGTTTGACAGAAAGTCCGTATCTTTGTGGCGCAAAATCAACGTATATCAACATGACTCAAAAGATCAGAACACTAGCAATGCTGGCCTTTGCCAGTCTCGTTCTCCTGAGTGCTTGCACACAGAAGAGCCAAGAAGTTTCCCTTCAGGTTAAAACCGAGTATGGCATCCTTGAAGGCTTTGAAGAGAATGGCGTGAAGAAATTCCTGGGCATTCCCTTCGCTCAGGCCCCTGTAGGCGATCTCCGCTGGAAGGCGCCGACTCCTCCCCTGCCCTGGGAAGGCATACGCGAGGCCAAGCAGTTTGGTAACGACCCCATGCAGCCCAATATCTTCGGCGACATGTCTTTCCGTGGCCCTGCCCGCAGCGAGGACTGCCTCTACCTCAATGTCTGGACTACCGCCAAGACCACAACCGATGCCCTGCCCGTACTCATCTATTTTAATGGTGGCGGACTGATGGCCGGCTCTGGTAGCGAGCCCCGTTACGACGGCTCTGCCATCGCCAAGGAAGGCGTCATTGGCGTAACGGCCAACTACCGTGAGGGTATTTTCGGTTTTTTCGCCCATCAAGAACTCACCAAAGAGGGCGAACATAAAACCAGCGGCAACTACGGCTTCCTCGACCAGGTGGCAGCCATCCAGTGGGTGAAAGAGAATATCGCCGCCTTTGGTGGCGATCCTAAACGCATCACCATCGTGGGAGAGTCGGCAGGCTCCTTCTCCGTCTCGCTCCTCATGTGCTCGCCCCTCTCCAAGGATCTCATTGCAGGCGCTATGCTCTCCTCGGGTGCCGAGGTACTGCCGTACAAGCCTCAGACGCAGGACGTTGCAGATTCCCTGGGTATGGCGCTTCTCAAACAGGCTGGTATCGAAAGTTTGGCTGACGCCAGGGAAATCGATGCCGACTCTCTCCAGAAGCTTCTACCTCCCAAGGGCATGGCCAGCGTCGTCCTCGATGGCTACTTCATGAAGGAGAGCCCCGATGCCGTGTTCGAGAAAGGCCAGCAGGCCCACGTGCCGCTGCTTGCAGGCTGGAACTCCCTCGAAGGTCACCCCGCACAGGCCCTTCAGGGTCAGGCTCCCACCCTCCATAACTACAAGAACGCCATGAAGCCCGTGTTTGGCAGTATGACTGACGAGATCTTCAATGCCTATGGCATCGCCACAGACGCCGACGTCCTGAGCCAGAAAGGCCTTGACCTCGCCTCTGACCTCTTCACTGGCTTCCCCACCTGGAAGGCCTGCGATTACCACGCCAAGACCTCAGGCAAGCACGTCTACCGCTATCATTACATGCACCCGCGTCCACGCGTATCAGCTAAGATGGGCGACAAGACAGGTGCCTTGGCAGGAGGCGTCCGCGATAAGACTGAAGAAGAGAAGAAGGCCGAGGCCCAGCAGCCCGCCATCGCTCCTGGAGCCGTTCACTCAGCCGATATCGAGTACGCCATGGGAACCCTCGACACCAACGTCTACTACGATTGGCAGGAGGAGGACTACGCCATCTCCAAACTCTTCCTCTCCTACTATGTCAACTTCTGCAAGACGGGCAATCCCAACGGCAAGGGCCTTCCCAAGTGGAGCCCCATCACCAAGTCGAATGTCAACAAAGCCCCCTACATGAAGATCGACGTAGAATCCGCTGAGGTCATCTCCCCCGAAAAGGAAAACGCCTACCGCACCCTCGAGAAATTCTACAGGAAGAAATAAAGCAAATCCTCTCATCCCTCCCGTAATCTCCGGAAACGCCTTTATACAAAGGGGAAAGAGCACGGGAGGGATGTTTCTGATCCCTCCCAAATCTCTCCCGTCATCTCTCCCGTCTGGCTCATGCAGCTCTCAGTGGTACCACTTTGTAATAGGCTACGTGGGAATGCTCTTTGTGTTCAAAACCCAGAGCAGAAATAGCCTTGCCTAGCTTAACCCTATTGCCAACCGTGTTCTGAAGGGTAGGATAGTCTTTCTGCATGATGTCAATCATCTGACCACAATTCAGCGTCTTAACGACCTCACCTTCGTTTGGCTGACGGAAACAGGCAATGAACATTTCGCCAAGGTCTTTCTTCTCCATGAAGTCCTGATTCAACTGCTGAATACGGGCCACCTCGTCGTTGTTAAACCAATACGGAGCATGCTGTTCCTTCACTTCATAGATCACCTGCGCATAAAGCTGCCCGTAGTCGATCTCGCCAGTATTGTCAATCAACTGCCCGTCTGGGATCAGAAGGCAGATGTATCGACGGCTACCAGTCGCATCCTTCAAAGGGTGACGATTGTTGGTGGTAGCCACAAACGATGCGAATCGAGGACGATCCTCCTGAGTTCGTCCAAAGATAGGACGCCCATTCACCTTGCTGACGGACAGAGTCTGCTTCAGCGAAGACTGTTGGGAAGGACGGATGGCCTCCAACTCGTCGAGATTGACGAAGAGATTGTTCGTGAGAGCCATCTCCTTATCAAACTTGTTCGACAGGTTCAGGTGGTCGAGATAGTACTCACGCAGACTCAGAGGCAGCAGTCGACGCACGAAAGTGGTCTTTCCACAACCCTGTGCTCCAATGAACGTTGGTACACACTCGTTTCCATGCAGCATATCCATCTGAAGCCAGTGAGCCACAGAGGATCGCAGCCAGATCGTGAGATAGTTCAGCTGCTCAGAAGTGATGCCAGGGATGCGTCCGAAGACTTTGGCCACATGGTTCTGACCATCCCACTCAGGCAGATCCTTGAAGAACGCCTGTACAGGATTGTGCTCAGGAATCTCTTCCGCCCCCACATACTCCGTTATCTCCGTCTTCGGACTTCCCTTCTCCAGAATCTGTTCGCGCTTGGCACGAATGATGATACTGTTGAGGGCTGCCGACGTCAGAGGACGGTACTGCAAATCTGCCTCATCAGAGGCGCTCGAGAGACTGTCGAACTTGTCGACAGTGTTGCCTTCAGCCTTATTGTCAGCCTTTGGCAGAACCGCAAACTCCACCTTCCCATTGAGGATGTTTCGACGGAAACGGTAGTTCGCCATGAGGAACTGCTCGATGACAAGCGTTCCTTCCTGAGAGGCTCCTAGAGTCTCTACAGGCAAAAGATTACTCTTCTCCATTCTTATATCTAATATCAAAAGTTTAACTTACTCCTTAGGGCCTTTTCCTTCGTAGTAATATGGGCGCGCTTTCCACAGCGTGCTTTTCAGAGTGCAAAGATACAAAAAAAATTTGAGGTTTACAAGTTTTATCCCAATTATTCCCCAAAAAGTGCAGAAATTAACACTTTTCCGCATCAATTTTTGTAAGTGCATTTCAAAAAAGGTGTTATGACCCAGTTTTTGCTACTATACTATCAAAAACTTTTTTCCTAACTATCCAGCAATTTTTTCATAGTATAGTAGCAAAAACAGCTCTTATGAGCATCTGCCATTTTGTACGAAAAATATCAAATATCCAGAAATGATGACGAGAGAGTCTATGGGAGGGATGACGGGAGAGATATGGGAGGGATTAAAAACATCTCTCCCGTGCTCTTTCCCCTTTATATAAAGGCGTTTCCAGAGAAAATGGGAGAGATGAGGGATTTTCTTTGTTCTCATCAATGAATACTGCAATCCAAACAAGAGAATACTGCAATCCCATAGTGAGAATACTGCAATCCTGATGCGAGAATACTGCTTAGTCGTAGCAAGCAGCCTGCTTACCGTAAGCTGATCGCCAGTCATAGCCGACCTGATCATCAATCGTAGCCGACCTGACCATCGATCGTAGCCGACCTCGCCGCCTCTCCGATAAGCCCATCTTATCTCCCAATACTCGGCACTTATTTCTCAACAAGTGCCATCTCATGAGATGATCTATTAACTTATGGGACCATTCTCCATGAGTAAACGCCTCTCTTTGTATCCGATTCGTATAACTTGATATAAAAGTAACGATAGTTTTTATTTTTTTTTGATAAAGTTTGGATATTTGCATATAAATATGTATCTTTGCACCGTCTTCATATCAATACTCATGCAGAAATGCAGAAGCGGAGAGGTGGGGATACATATATGAAAAAGTGTCTACTAAGGCGCTTTGTTCTTTGACGGTCTGAAGTCTCGCAAACTCTGAACCCTTGTCAAAAACAAAGCAATTGTAGATGCTCATGGGTATGTATAATGCATGCCATGTATTAGCTTTCTTTAGTGGAAGGTACATGGAGACATTAACATACAAGTGTGGGCTTCTGCGTTGCTCGTTTCGACAAGGATGGGCAATGCGAGACGCCAAGACCGTGGGACGAGTAACTGGTACAGCAACCCACACCTTTTTATATTATGTACTAAGCAAATAATTTTGGTTTGACTAATCCGTCCTGATTTCTGGGGCTGCTGAAAGGACAAAGACTTTTTGGAAATGAAAAGGATTATACGCCTTTTGGCCCTATCATTATTGTGCATAAGCATATCCATGCCGTCTCATGCACGAAACAGTACATTGTTGCTGACTCGCGACGGAGCATTCTATGATGTGACCATCAAGAAGATCAGCCGATATCAGGTCATCTTCTTCAATAACCGTCACAAAGCACAAGGCAAGATTAAAGTTGACACGAAACTGGTCTATGCAGTTCTTGATGGGAAAGGATCAAACATATTCTTCGACGAGAACGGCAGACAGCGAATCATACCTGCAAGCAATAACGACTTAGAGGGTACGATACTATTTCTCAACAACAATCAGTTCTTCCGTGTCTATGATCTGAGAATCAACAGCGAAGGCCTGTTCTATAGGATTGACAACAACAATCATTCAAACTACTACAAACAAGAACGTGAGAATGTCTTTATGGTGAAACATGAGGATAAGCACGTAACTCTCTTTACTAATAAGTACGGCCATGCTCCAAATGCTGTCATATACCCATTAGAAGAGAAGTATGAGCCTGCACCCCGGCAGGACATCCATGAAAGTATTTTCAAACCCAACACCCAGCAGGATGCTGATGTTTTATATGACTCTGTCTGTCGCGTCAATCCTTATACGCTCTACAAGCGAGGTATCCTGATGGAGTATGAGATCCAGAGAATGGATTATGTTGATGATGTCAGCAATGTATCATATATCAAACAACAGGTTGCCGACGTAAGGGCAAACAAGGGAATGATTGTTCCATACGTGATGCAAATGATATATAACGACAATCACGGAAAGGTCAAAGGCGTACCGTCTGAATATTATGAGTATATGTTCCCTGTAGAGATTGATGCCAATGGCAACTACTATTTGTCACATAATATCGTTCAGGACTTGATGCAGATTGATAGCCGAAAAGGTTATGGTGTCCTCATTCCCGGAGATTTGAAACCAGGCCAGCGGTTATCATGCAGTTCAATAACCAGTACAGGAAAGTCTTTCTCGGGGAAGAAAATGACCATTCAGTCAACATTCAAAGAGTGGCATGTAGCAGGTGAAGTCACCCTTGCTACCCAGGCAGGTAACTTCGAATGTATGAAAATACGCGGATTGATCTACGAAAGTATGAACGGCAAAAAGCCTACAGTTTATAAAGTGGCATGCTATATGGCCAAGGGACTTGGCATTATCTGCTATGACTCGCTTCCTCTTGACGGGAAGTCGGAAGTTCCCCTGACCATGTCTCTGACACGTATACAGGACAATACAAAAAAGAAGTATAACAAATAAAAACGATAAAAAATATGAAAAAGTTGATTATCTCGACAGCCTTGGCTGTAACATTGGGTTTAAATGTAAATGCCCAGGTAGTGATTTCAAATGACTTCGGGAAACCAGTAGGTAGTGCAGACGATCTGAACTCTGATGTAAATTGGTCTTGGAACGATGATTATCACCGTCCTGGTCTTAGCAATATCTATGAAGACGATTACGACTATAACGACTCTTTCTTCTATGCTGGTCTTTCGTGGTACAATAACAAGTCGGTCAATGTGTTTGGCCTAAACGCAGGCTATTTGAAGTGGAATGGTTTCGGAGGCGACTTCAACTGGGCTTTCGACGTGGAGTTCAAGGCACTACAGGATTTTAACCTAAGCGGTAATTATTCGCTTGGCCTGTGGAGGACAGGCAGTAGCATGGGTATGCTGACATTTGCCTTAGGCCCCTCTTACAGGATTTACAAGACTGACGGAGACAAGACAGAAGGCAAGGTTGACATTGTAGCAGATCCTCGTATTGTCATCCGCGCCAATAAAATACTTGTAACTTTAGGTACGCAGCTCAGGTTTAAAGAACTACATTTCACTAAGGCATATACTGACAAGCCAGTATTCCACTTTGGATTAGCTTATTGTTTTTAATGACTCGACTAATTAGACTGATATGAAAAGAATGATCTATATGATGCTGAGCATCCTGATAACTGCGATGCTGGGCATAACAGTTTCCTCCTGTCTTTTAAACGGCACGGCAGAATACGCTATAGATGGTGATGACGACAGTGGAATCAGTTCAAATAGTGATCTCGTGGGCACATGGGCCTACAAGGAGACTGGAACTGGTTACAGTGATGAAAGAACCTATACCTTTTATAGTAACGGAAAAGGACATTTTAAAGAGGTTTGGGTGAACAATGGCAATAACGATCTGGCAGCATCTTATACAGAAGAAAATGATTTTAGTTACGTTGCTGCAGGGGGAGTTCTAATCATTGACGGATACGATCATAAGTACTCTGTTAGTGGTAATACTCTGACACTCGACGGCCAGAAATATACTAAACAGTAATACATAGAGGTAAAGCGTATCAACTCACGGGACCTGTTCTCGTGAGTTGACTTTATATGAATAGGGAACTGTGATTACACCGATTCCGCCATTAAGTCTTTACGCCCAATGAGGCTAAAGATGGAAATATTATTATCTTCGTTGAGAATACGAAGCGTGCGCAGGACTTCGTTTAATGTAGAGCCACTGGTTGTTACATCATCGATAACTGCAAAGGTAGAGGATTTTAGGGAAATATCCAAATAAAATTTGGTATTTCGCTCGCTTATTCGTATCTTTGCACCCAAATTAATTAAGGAATATGGAAATCAAGAATCAATTTGCTCAGAAACTGATGGAGATTCAGGCCATCAAGTTGCAGCCGAATGAGCCATTTACATGGGCTTCGGGCTGGAAATCGCCTATCTATACTGATAACCGTAAGACGTTGTCGTTCCCACGTCTGCGCTCGTTTGTGAAGCTGGAACTCTGTCACGCCATTCAGGAGAACTTCCCTGAGGCAGAGGCTGTGGCTGGTGTGGCTACAGGTGCCATCGCCCAGGGTGCGCTGGTGGCTGAGGAGCTGGGACTGCCCTACAGCTATGTGCGTCCGAAGCCGAAGGACCACGGTATGGGTAACCAGGTGGAAGGTGAGATCAAGCAGGGAGCGAAGGTGGTCGTAGTGGAGGATTTGATCTCTACTGGCGGCTCGTCGCTGAAGGCTGTGCAGGCACTGCGCGACTATGGTGTGGAGGTGATTGGCATGGTAGCTTCGTTTTCTTATGGATTCCCTGTGGCTGAGGAGGCTTTCAAAGAGGCTGGCGTGAAGCTGATCACGCTGAGCAACTACGAGGCCGTGATCGAGGAGGCTGCGAAGACTGGCTATATCAAGGAGGAGGACAAGGCCGTGCTCGCCGAATGGCGCAAGAGCCCCGAGACGTGGAAACAATAGACAGAGTAATCTTAAGACAGAGTAACAGAATAACATATTATTTCGGAAACACTGATAAATTATTGTTAATATATTACTATGTCTATAATTAATAATATGTATGGGACTATTTGGAAGTGAATCGAAATTCGAGAGTAGCGTGAAGTTCGTGCCTTACTCTCAGCAGGCTGTCTATAACAATATCAGTGACCTAAGTAATCTGGAGAAGGTGCGCGACCGCATCCCTGAGGATAAGGTACAGGACTTCAGTTTCGATCAGGACACAGTGAGCCTGCACGTCGACCCTGTGGGTGAGTTGAAGCTGCGCATCTGCGACCGTGAGGAGCCTAAGTGTGTGAAGTTCGAGACGGTGCAGTCGCCCGTTCCTTTCAACGTGTGGGTTCAGGTGTTGCCCGTCGACGAGAATAACGCGAAGATGAAGGTGACGGTGAAGGCTGAGTTGAACCCGTTTATCAAGAGTATGGTGGAGAAACCGCTGCAGGACGGCGTTGAGAAGATCGCCGATGCCCTGGCACAAGTGCATTATGTATGAAACTCTGGGAGAAGAACTTTGAGATCAATAAGGAGATTGAGCGGTTTACGGTGGGACGGGACCGCGAGATGGATCTCTATCTGGCGAAATACGACGTGTTGGGTTCGATGGCCCATATCACCATGCTGGAGAGCATCGGACTGCTCGAGAAAGATGAACTAACACAGCTGCTGGCTGAGTTGAAGAACATCTACCATCTGGCAGAGCGTGGTGAGTTCGTGATCGAGGACGATGTGGAGGATGTGCACTCACAGGTAGAGATGTTGCTCACTCGCAAACTGGGCGACATGGGCAAGAAGATTCATTCAGGCCGTTCGCGCAACGACCAGGTGCTCGTGGACCTCAAGCTCTTTACACGTCACGAGCTGAAGGAGATTGCCGACGAGGTGAAGAGCCTCTTCGACGAGCTCATCCAGAAGAGCAACCAGTATAAGGACGTGCTGATGCCTGGCTATACGCACCTGCAGATCGCGATGCCGTCGAGCTTCGGACTTTGGTTTGGTGCCTATGCGGAGAGTCTCTGCGACGATATGCTCTTCTTGCAGGCGGCCTACAAGATGACCAACCGCAATCCTCTCGGATCGGCTGCTGGCTATGGCTCAAGCTTCCCCCTGAACCGCACGATGACTACAGAGCTGCTCGGCTTCGACTCGATGGACTATAACGTGGTGTATGCCCAGATGGGACGAGGCAAGATGGAGCGCAACGTAAGCTTCGCCATCGCCACCATCGCTGGCACCGTCGCCAAGATGGCCTTCGACGCCTGTCTGTTCAACTCGCAGAACTTCTCGTTTGTGAAGCTGCCCAAGGAGTGTACGACGGGTTCGAGCATCATGCCCCACAAGAAGAATCCAGATGTCTTCGAGCTCATCCGTGCCAAGTGTAACAAACTACAGAGTCTGCCTCAGCAGGTGACGCTCATCATGAACAACCTGCCCGTGGGCTACTTCCGCGACCTGCAGATCATCAAGGAAGTCTTTTTGCCAGCCTTTGGCGAGCTGAAGGACTGTCTGCAGATGGCAGCCTATATCATCAACAAGATAGAGGTAAACGAGCACATCCTCGACAATCCGATGTACGACCCGATGTTCAGCGTTGAAGAGGTTAACCGCCTGGCAGCCAACGGCATGCCTTTCCGCGATGCCTACAAGAAGGTGGGCCTCGACATCGAGGCAGGCAATTTCAAGGCCGACAAGCACATCCACCATACGCACGAAGGCTCTATCGGCAACCTCTGTAACGACCAGATACAGGCCCTGATGCAGCAGACGCTCGACGGATTCCACTTTGAGCGAATGACGACAGCAGAACAAGCTTTGATTAGTGAATAGTGAATAGGAAACAATATATTTTTGTGGTGAGAAAGGGGTGGCTCCTAATGGTGTCACTTCTTTTCACTTTTCACTTTTCACTTTTCACTTCTTGTCAGGCAGAGGCGCCTGTCAGCAGAAAATACAACTGTCAGCTTGTGTTCTATTATGACCAGCACCCTACCAGTCTGCTGTTTGCGGCAGCGAGGAGTGCTGGAGCTTATGTCTACGTGACGAGTTCAGGCGACGGATCTTCCTCCTTCCGTCATATTTACGTAACCAGCAACGACGGCAAGACGCCTCGTGAGGACAACGTGATCAGTACGGAGATCGAGAAGCGCGCTGCCTGTATCCTGGGTGCCAGCAACAGCATCGGTATCATTGTGGGTATGACCAACTTCAATGGGCTTTGGGCTTACGATCGCAGCTGTCCCAATTGTGCCAGTCTGCAGGCGATGGACTGGACTGGCAATCGCCAGCAAGTAGCCTGTCCCAAATGCAAGCGCATTTACGATCTGGAGACAGGCAACATCATCGACGGTGAGGCTGGTGACGCCCTCCTGCGCTACTTCTGTTCCTTCGACGGCACTATTCTCCACGCCTGGAACTGAAAAGGAATATAACTCATGGGGATGACTGGCGACGAGCTTACTATTTCTCCCAATCCCCATCAACAATATTGGCAATGATGCAATCAACTACATCATCAAAAAAGGGTTGGCGCAGGAAGCAATTGTGATGGGCAATGACATCTTCCACATTGAACATGCTCACTATGTGGGTTACGAAATAGGATGCTTTTGTCAATGGCGTTGACAACCATTCGCTCTGAATGGGTATGGTCAACTGTGGATAATTGTTCTTTGATGATATAAGAACAGCATAGAACATGCCTGGCTCCACATTCTGCAAGTCGTCACACGAAAGAACAAGGGCTGGATGCGGGAGTATCTGTCCGTCAGGAAGTGTAAATGGCACTTCCACTATCTCACGCTGATGAACTTGTGCTACAGCCATTTCTCCAAACCTTTGGTGATTTGGCCACTATGTTCCTTGGCAAAGGAAGCATACTCCTCTTTACTCACCTCTGGGAAGTCAGCGTCGGTAAGCGGTGCATACTGAGCAAGACACTTAGCAAGCTCTTCGTCACTTAATGCCTTTTTATGTTTGTGGGCACGACGGCTAAGAGTCGTACTGGCAGACTTGCCCTTCGCTGCTGTTGACGCTTCTATAAGGCGTTCGGCCAGCCAGCGTTGGTTGCTTGCCGAAAGCGAAAGTCCTTGCAGGTAGCTCCACAGGTTGTTAAGTGATATCGCATTCATATTTGTTCTTTTTTGTAATAAACACGTTGCAAATATAAGAAAAAACTTCCAATAATAAAAGAAAAAAACAAAAATAATAAGTATTTGTGGATTATAAGTGGAAATAATAAGCAAAACGATACGATTTCTTAATCATTTTGTCTTAGCAAAATGCTTAGTCGACGGTATCCACTTCGGCATCATAACTCATGAGGACAACGTGATCGATACGGAAATCGAAAAGCGCACTGCCTGTGTCCTGGGAGCCAGCAACAGTATCGGCATCATTGTAGGAATGACCAATTTCAACTTGAGAAAATAGTCTTAAGTTGCTTTCGTTAGATATTTTCCTTACTTGAGTAAATAAATAGCCATTACTGGTTTTTGTTCTTCTCTTAACATCCTTTAAGGCAATTCTTTACCGATACAAAATTTTCAGTTAAGAAAAAAAATTTTTTTAGTTAAGTGTTTTCGAATTTTTAGTTAAGAGAATTTAATTTTCTAGTTAAGTGTTTTTTTCCTCTGTGCTAAGGTTCGCTGCGTTGCGTGTTAAGAATTTTGATTTTTCTAGTTAATAACGGATTTCGTGAGTGTTAAGATTGGATTCCGCTTGTGTTCGGAGTGAACTTCGTGAGTGAACCCACCGGACCTGTCCCCATGAGTCGATGTTATTGCATTCTCGTCATCCTAATCGTTTTCTGACGTCTTCGAGGATGGTGAGGTCGGCTACGACTGGCGATCAGCTTCCCAACGATCATCGATCAGGTCGGCTACGACAGTAGACGAGCTTACGGCTCGTCGATTATTCCCAAGGTGGGAATGTTTCAGTCCCAGCGTGGGAATATTTTTTAGCAATAAGCGACGAGTATTGATCAGTAAGCGGCGCTTATTTTTTGATAAGAACGGGTTATTCATGGGCATCCTCCCCCTACATCTTTGGAAAGGCCTTTAAACACTGTGGATTCGGAGAGGGGGAGTCCTCGCTATCCTCCACCAATCCTCCCCCATAGCTCCCCCTCAGGGTCCCCCTTCAGATTCACCCCCAAAACAAACACAATTCTTCATTTTCATCCACACCTTATTATTTTTATGCGATTTAAGTGTTAATTTGGACGGTTTTTGGCCAATAATTGAGATAAAACTTGTAAACCTCAATTTTTTTTTGTATCTTTGCACCTCGAAAGCACAGTGCTATGAAAATGCACTACTAGCTGAAACATTAGTATTAACATTTGTACAATTAAAGAATTGAAGAAAGCATTAGCAATTGCTGCTGAGGCTCAAGGAGCATCACAGCAGGAGACGCTGGTGGTTCACCAGTTTCTCAATGAGAGTTACCTTTTCCGTCGAAACATTCTCAACGGAAAGGTTGAATTTGCAACGAAACCTGAATCGGAGGACGAGGTGCCCGTCTATCGTCCGCTGACACAGGAGGCGTTGAACAGTATCATCATCCGTGCGAAGCGCGAGCAGATCTGCGAGAAGGGCAGTCCGAAGACGGACATCGTGGAGTATATCCACTCAGAGGAGATTGCCTACTTTGACCCCATCGGCGACATGCTTCGCGGACTGCCGAAATGGGATGGGCAGAACCATGTGGCCCAGCTCTTCAGCCGTCTGCCTGGCATCAGCACGGAGCAGCTCAACTACCTGACCATCTGGCTACGTTCGGCTGTGGCTCACTGGCTTCAGATGGACACGCTTCATGGCAACGAGTGTGTGCCTACGCTTATTGGCGCTCAGGGTTGTGGCAAGACGACCTTCCTCCGTCGACTACTGCCACCGAGTCTGCACCAGTATTATCTCGACCATCTGAACCTGTCGAACAAGTTCGACAAGGACATGGCGCTGACGAACAATCTGCTGGTAAACCTTGATGAACTCGAGGCCATCCGTCCCAGTCAGCATGCGAGTCTGAAGCAGACGCTCTCGAAGAGCAAGGTGAATGGACGTCCCATCTATGGCTGTGCCCAGGAGGATCGTCCTCGCTATGCCTCGTTTGTGGCGACCACAAACAATCCCCATCCGCTGACGGATGCAACTGGCAGTCGTCGATACATCTGCCTGAGGATTCCCGAGGGGATGTACATCGACAATGCTGGTGACATCAATTACGAGCAGCTCTATGCACAGGTGGTCTATGAGATCTGTGAGTTGAAGGCGCCCTATTGGTTTAACAATGCTGAAGTGGCTCGTATTCAGGAGCTTAACCTCGAATACATGGAGCAGAAGGATGTGTCGGAAGCCATTCCCGTCTGTTTCCGCAAGCCTCTCGAGGGCGAGAGTTGGAAAAGCATGAAGAGCACCCAGATTCTGGAGGTGATTCGCAACGAGTATCCTTCCATCCCCAACAGCATGAAGTCGAAGGTGGATGTAGGATTAGCGATGGGTGAACTTGGCTTCGAGTACAAGGAAAGAGGTCATGTCAAGTTCTATCGAGTCGTTCCCTTGAAGGTGGCCTGAAAAGGGGAACCCTGAGGGGGAGCTACGGGGGAGGATAGGGGGAGGATGGCGAGGTCTCCCCCAATCCGAATCCCTAGTATTTAAAGGCTTTTCCTATAATTTAGGGGGAGGATGGCCAAAAGTGACTCATAACTCATGAGGACAGGTACAATGAGCTAACCCACTGGCCCCCCATGAGTCGATTTACATAAAACAGCTCGTGTCCAATCGTCCTCAATTGGAAATACTTCTATTCTCTTTCAGATAGTAGGAAATCGGCCAAATAAGGCACAGCAAACAGTAGTTCACCGCGTCTGGGCGCTTCAATGACCCCTGCTTCAATCAGGCGCTTGCGATATGGTTGAATAGCGGGGCCTCTCTTACCCAATTTCGCCTGTAACTTAGATGTAGTCACAGTACCGTTGCAGCGAGCCATTGCCCGCAGAAATACTATGTCGTTGTCAGACAAAGGGGTCAGGATCGGCTTAAACACATTATCTTCCATATCCTTCATCGCCGCTTTCTCTGATTTGTTCATAACATCATCTGTTACCGTACCTTCCTCTGGCGTATATTGAATCACATAATAACCGATTAACTGCATCAGATAAGGGAAGCCTCGTGTTGACAGCGCAGCCCGGTCAAGAAGTTCATCAGAAATCGTTATCCCGACCAACCGAAATGCCTTTTCGTAGTATGCTCTTATCAGTTGAGTTGAAATCGTTCCCAGTTCAACCTTGACAGCACGATTCAAGAAGGTCAGCACGCTGTCATTCAATACAGAAGAAACAGCATGCGGCAGTCCTGCCATCGCAATCGCAACATTCTTCTGGTCGCCGACCAGTTCCTGATACGCCGATGCCACTTCTCGCATGGCAACCGATGTGCGCACTTCGTCAATCAGAATCAGTGCCCCTTTGCCTTTCTCAGCCAATTTATCGCACAACAATGACATCTTCGAACGGAAACCATACTGGCGCTCTGCAGCCTCCGAAAAGGTAAGACCGAACGAAAATCCCATTGCACCTGCAGTCACGCCCGTTAGTTTCCGCTTATCGTTGTCGAAGAACTTAGAGCCATTGAGTTGAAACTGCTCGATGATGGCTTGAGGCATCCCCTCGTGAGCTGTCACACGGGCCACTACATACCCGGCCTTTTGTGCATGATCGCTCAACTCAAGCAACAGAGCTGTCTTGCCCATACCACGTTGCCCAAGGAACAGCGTACAACGATTGCGCGACCCGACTGGTTCCTTTAATCCTGCGATGAACTGCTGAATCACACCATCTCGACCGAGGTATTTCTCAGGACGGTTACCGAAAGTGGGTTGAAACAGACGATAGATATCTTCCTTTTTATCCATCTTTATCTTCTTTTATTCTCTTTTATTCTTTTTTATTCTCTTTTATTCTTTGAACTGCTGCAAAGATACAAACTAATCTCTAAATCTCCAAACTTTTTGCACAAATTCTTATTATTGCATTCTCGTCACCCTAATCGTTTTCTGACGTCATCGAGGATGGTGAGGTCGGCTACGGCTGGCAGTCAGCTTCCCAACGGCTGGTCTTCAGCTTACGGCTCGTAACTCATGGGTTCTACTTTCTGCATTTGTCCTGTTTTGGCTGCAAAGATACAACAATGTTTCGTAATTTGCTTATTATATTATTAAATAATGTGTAAAAAGTTTGGCTATTCGGAGAAAACTTGCTACCTTTGCACTCGCAAAAGCCGTAAAGCTCGAGCATATCGGGCGCCGCAATGGTGGAATTGGTAGACACGAGGGACTTAAAATCCCTTGACCCGAAACGGTCGTGCGGGTTCGAGTCCCGCTCGCGGCACCACAGCAATGGAGCGAGGCTGACTGCCCGCTCATTGTTTTATATACGAAGAAAAACAAACTAAAGACTCAAGATATGAAGAAAAGAAACTACCTCCTCCTGTCAGTGGCATCCGCGATGCTTTTCACTTCCTGTTCGAAACTGGGAGCCCTCTCGGCAGACAATTTCACTGTGACCCCTAATCCGCTTGAGACTCAGGCAGGGACTGTACCCGCAACCATCAACGGCCACTTCCCTGAGAAGTACATGAAAAAGAAGGCCGTCGTGACCGTCATTCCTGAACTGCGCTATTCGAACGGCACCATCGTCAAGGGCAATACCGCCACCTTCCAGGGTGAGAGCGTGCTGGGCAACGACCAGACCATTAGCTACAAGATGGGTGGCAACTACACGATGAAGACCAACTTCGCCTATGCCGACGACAACAAGGCCGAGATGTTCCTGACCTTCGATGCACGTATCGGCTCGAAGCAGATGAAGGTGCCCGAGGTGAAGGTGGCCGATGGTGTCATCGCCACATCGGAACTCTATAAGCGTACCCTCACTTCTGCCCAGCCTGCCATCGCTCAGGATGCCTACCAGCGCATCACGAAGAAGAAGCAGGAGGCCAACATCAAGTTCCTCATCCAGCAGGCTAACCTCCGCAAGAGTGAGCTGAAGAACAACTCGGTACAGGAGTTCGTGAAGATGTTGAAGCAGATCAACGACGACCACGAGCGTCTGGCCCTCGACAATGTGGAGGTGTCAGCCTATGCATCGCCAGACGGTGGCTTCAATATCAACGACAAGCTGGCCAACGAGCGTCAGAAGGTGTCGGAGCAGTATGTGAACAAGGAGCTGAAGAAGATCAAGATGGACGCCCCCGTCGATGCCAAGTACACGGCTCAGGACTGGGACGGTTTCCAGGAACTCGTGAAGACGAGCAACATCCAGGACAAGGACATCATCCTGCGCGTGCTTTCGATGTACAAGGATCCCCAGGAGCGTGAGCAGCAGATCAAAAATATCAGCTCAGCCTTCCGTGAACTGGCTGACGGCATCCTGCCACAGCTGCGCCGTTCGCGCCTCACCATCAACTACGAGACCATTGGCCGCAGCGACGAGCAGATCCTGAGTCAGCTGGCAGCCGATCCCAAGCAGCTCAGCATCGAGGAGATCCTCTATGCCGCTACACTCAAGGACAATCTCGACGAGAAGTTGATGATCTATAACACCGCCACTGCGGTATACCCCAACGACAAGCGTGCCTACAACAATATCGCCGCCCTCGGCTATGTCAAGGGTGCCGAGATCCTTCTGGATGGCTTCAACAAGGCTCAAGGACTGCCCGAGGCCAATGCCAACCTGGGACTGCTGGCTCTGAAGAATGGTGACATTGCCAAGGCTGAACAGCTGATTGCCAGTGCTACAGGTGCCAACGGTCTGGCAGAGATCATGGGTAACCTGAACCTCGCCAAGGGTAACTATGCCCAGGCAGAACAGGACTTCGGAGAGATCTACAGCAACAGTGCCGCCCTGGCTCAGATCCTGAACAAGAACTACGCTACCGCAGCCACCACGCTGAAGTACGTGAAGAATCCGGATGCCACGACAGCCTACCTGAAGGCGCTGCTCAGTGCACGTATGGGTAACACCAAAGATGCCAACGAGGCCCTGAAAGAGGCTATCAGCAAGGATCCCTCACTGGCCAAATATGCCGAGAACGATCTCGAACTGAAGAAGTAAATGATCAAAGGGAGAACTTTATTCGTCGCCTTATCCATCTGTCTGCTTTTCATGGCGTCATGCAGTCAGAAAAGCGGTGTCTTCAGGATACAGGGCAGCTTCAAAGGCATGAACCAGGGCGAACTGTATATCTATGGTACGTACGGAAGCCACAAGCTGGACACCATCAGCCTGCAGAAAGGTGAGTTCGAATATCGTATCCCTCTGGAAGATACGCTGACCTTCGTCCTCGTATTCCCCAACTTCTCGGAACTGCCCGTCTTCGCCATGCCTGGTGCCACCATCACGATCGAGGGTGACGCCACCCACCTGAAAGAGACACAGATTAAGGGAACGGCCGAGAACAAGGAGATGACGGCATTCAGACTGCAGACCAGTCAGATGACCCCACCAGAGGTCATCAAGGTCGCCAGCGACTTTATCAAGGAGAACCCCACATCGCCCCTCAGCCGCTATATCCTCGACAGGTATTTCATCCGCACGCCAGAGGCTGACTATCAGTTGGCTCACGAGATGACAGAGGTGCTACGCCTGGCTAATCCTGAAGACGAGGGGCTGGCACAGCTGAGCAAACAGGTGGAGGGACTCAAGATCAACCAGAAAGGGCTGAAGATCCCCACGTTCTCAGCGAAGGACGTCAACGGCAACAGTGTGTCGTCGTCAGATTTGAACGGTAAGGTGAACATCATCACCCTCTGGGCCACCTACAACTATGAAAGCATGTCCATACAGAACCTGCTCAACAGGCTGAAGAGCAAATACGGCGACGATCTGAAGATTATCAGCGTCTGCCTGGATGCCAACCTCAAGGAGTGCCAGCGCATCATAGGGCGAGACTCCATCAAGTGGAGCACCGTCTGCGATGGACAGATGTGGGAGACACCTATCCTCCAGAAGACAGGACTGACCTATCTGCCTGACAACATCGTCGCTGACGCACAGGGAAAGATCATCGCCCGCAGACTGAACTACCAGAAAATGACTGATAAGCTCAAGGAGCTACTTGAATAATACGAGATGCTGGTCAAAACATTCTGTGCAGCCGTGATGGGGCTGGAGGCAACGACCATCACCATTGAAGTGAACATGACCCGTGGCGTCATGTTCCACCTTTCTGGTCTGGCTGATACCGCTGTCAAGGAGAGTTATGACCGCATCCGTGCTGCCATGTCGAACATCGGCTTCAAGCCTCCCACCGCTGATCTGACCATCAACCTCAGTCCTGCTGATATCCGCAAGGAGGGCAGCAGTTACGACCTGCCCCTGGCGGTAGGTATCCTGGCGGCTCATGGGAAGGTGAGCGAGACGATGCTCTCAGACTATATGATGATAGGCGAACTGGGCCTCGACGGTAAGCTGAAACCCGTCAGCGGTGCCCTCTCCGTAGCTATCCGTGCCCGTCAGGAGAAGTTCAAGGGCCTCATCGTGCCCATGGAGAACGTGAACGAGGCGGCTGTTGTCAACAATCTCGACATCTATGGCATGGAGAACCTCTCTGACGTCATCAGTTTCATGAACGGGGCAGAACGGTATGAGCCTACCGTCATCGATACCCGTAAGGAGTTCTACGAACATCAATACAGCTTCGACCTCGACTTTGCCGATGTGAGAGGACAGGAGAGTGTGAAGCGCGCCCTGGAGGTGGCCGCTGCTGGTGGTCACAACCTGATTATGATCGGCAGTCCTGGCAGTGGTAAGTCGATGATGGCGAAACGACTGCCCAGCATCCTGCCCCCACTATCGCTGGCAGAGAGTCTGGAGACCACCCAGATACACTCCGTGGCAGGCAAACTCAGCAGTGGCACGTCTCTGATCTCACAGCGCCCCTTCCGCAGTCCCCACCACACCGTCTCACAGGTGGCGATGACAGGCGGTGGCAACAGAGCCCTTCCAGGGGAGGTGTCTATGGCCCATAACGGAGTGCTCTTTCTCGATGAATTAGCTGAATTTTCTAAGTCGACGCTTGAGGTGCTTCGTCAGCCGCTCGAAGACCGAAAGATCACTATCTCGAGGGCGAAGTATACGGTGGAGTATCCCTGCTCGTTTATGTTCGTGGCCTCGATGAATCCCTGCCCTTGCGGCTACTACGGGGACCCCACGCACCACTGCGTCTGCACCCCAGGACAGATCAGCCGTTATCTCTCGAAGATAAGTGGTCCGCTGATGGATCGTATAGACATCCACTGTGAGGTTCAGGCCGTTCCTTTTGCACAACTCTCACAGATGCAGCCAGGCGAACCCAGTGCCGCCATCCGTGAGCGCGTTATCAAGGCCCGTCAGATACAAGAAGAACGTTACAAGGCGTTCAAAGGTATCTACTGCAACGCACAGATGACGGAAAAGATGATCCACCAGTTTGCAGAGCCTGACACCCAGAGTCTGGACATGCTCCGTATGGCGATGGAAAGACTCTCCCTCTCAGCACGAGCCTATAACCGTATCTTGAAGGTGGCCCGTACCATTGCCGACCTCGAAGGCCAAGCACAGATACAATCCTACCACATCGCCGAGGCCATTGGCTATCGTAGTTTGGATCGTGGCGACTGGGCAGAACGTGGCATATAACGATCATACTATCTATGAAACAGCTCATCATCCTACTCCTGATATTGTTCGTAACACCCACCACGAGGGCGCAACAGGCCATTGACGTGGCGATACTCGGCGACTCCAACACCTGGATTGGCGGAGACAATTGTGACAAGCCCCGAGGGTGGAACAAATGGTTCAAGGATGCTTTCCTTCCTGCCACCATCAAGAGCTATGCCCGTAGTGGCGCCACCTGGACGAATACGACAGCCACCAAGCGAAATACGCTGGAGAACATCGGTGTCTTGGGTAACGACAACGTCATCTATAATCAGATAGAACGGCTGAAAGAGGCCATTGACAGCGGTGTGCAGCCTCAGCCCCAGTTGATTCTGATGATGGCTGGCACCAACGATGCTTGGTTCCAAAAGGACAGGCCCAAGGTCTTCGACGTCACGGCAGAGGAGGCCTTCGCCATTGACAATCTCAAATGTCGCCCCATATCTCAGATCATCTCACTGGCAGAGTCGGTTCGCTATGATTGTGAACTGTTGCAAGCCGTCTGTCCTCAGGCACGCATCATCCTGCTCACCCCTATGCAGTCGGCGGCAGCAGGTAGAGCCAACATCACTAGGGCTGGTGATGTGATAGAAGACTGTGGCAGACTGCTTCACCTCAGTGTGATCCGTTTGGACCAGGAGCCTGTCGATACAAAAGACGGTACCCACACCACAGAACTTGGGGCAAAACATATCGGCACCTATATCGCCCAAGAGGTTGCCACATTATTAAAACAATAAAGTCAGGGATCATGGTATTTTCAGATTTGTTCTTCCTGTTCGTCTTCCTCCCTGCATTTGCCTTGACCTATCTGGCAGCTGCCTGGATTGACAGCCAGATACTCATGGAGGAGCCAGGAGAGCATTGTCATCTGTTCCAGAACTCAACACTCGTCATCTTCTCCCTGATCTTCTATGCCTGGGGCGAACCCGTCTATGTGTTCCTCATGCTGTTCTGTGTGCTGGTGAACTATCTGGCAGGACTTGGTATCGACCATCAGACAGGAAGTGCACGTCGCTGGGCATTGGCCTTAGGTCTCATAGGGAACATCCTGATTCTGAGCACCTTCAAATACCTGAGTTTCTTCGCTCAACAACTGAATGCCCTTGGCATCGAGGTGGCCGACCCCAAAATCTCCCTGCCTATCGGTATCAGCTTCTATACGTTCCAATCGATCTCCTACCTGATCGATGTCTATCATCGTGAAGCCCCAGTACAACGGCATTTCGGCAATCTGCTGCTCTACATCTCGATGTTCCCACAGCTGATAGCGGGTCCTATCGTGCGCTACAACACTGTGGCCCGTGAAATCCACAACCGCCAGGTATCCTCCAGCGATGTGGCTGAGGGTATCTATCGTTTTATGATTGGTCTGGGTAAGAAGGTCATACTGGCGAATCAGTTGTCAGAGATCTCAGACCAGTTCCTGGCCAATAACCTTCAGGACCTGACGACGACGGGCTCGTGGGTAGGTATCGTGGCCTTCACCCTGCAGATCTACTTCGACTTCTCAGGTTACAGTGATATGGCGATAGGTCTCGGACGTTGTCTTGGCTTCCACTTCAACGAGAACTTCCGCCATCCCTATTGCTGCAACTCCATCACGGACTTCTGGCGACGATGGCATATCTCACTCGGCAGCTTCTTCCGCGACTATGTCTATATCCCCATGGGAGGTAACCGCAGCCATCAGGCGCTGAACATCCTCGTGGTGTGGTTCCTCACGGGTATGTGGCATGGCGCCTCGTGGAACTTCATCATCTGGGGTGTCTACTTCGGCTTCATCGTCACCCTTGAGAAGTACACCATCCTACGCGTACAACGCTATATTCCCTCTCCCCTGCTCCACCTCTACAGCCTGGTACTGGTCGTGATCGGCTGGGGTATCTTCTATTTCGACGACAGCAGCAGGATGATCCGCTTCTTCGAGATCTGCTTCGGACAGACAGGTAGCTTCCACGACTTTGTAACCATCAGCAGTCTGATGGACAATTGCTGGCTCTGGGTGGTTTGCCTGCTGTTCTGCATGCCCCTGCGCCAGTGGATGGGCGATCTGCTGCTCTACATCACCCACAAGGGTAGTCTGGTGCATGGATCGCTTGTCTTCGTATCCCGTCTGACGATCTCAGCTTTCCTGCTGATACTCAGTGTCGCCCTGTTAGTGGGTGCCACCAACAATGCTTTTATTTACACCCGATTCTAACGATGTGCCCATGAAACGACTGCTCCTCATATTCCTTCTGCTGACAACCACGATCAGTCTCATGACAGCCCAGAACGTGCGTCGTGCCCGTCGTGGCATTATCCTCGTTGATACAGGGATGGTCGTCAGAGCCATAGAACCCTATCGCGGCAATCCTGATAACGGCATTGGCTATGCAGACGTCATCAATCGATACAAGCAGACCTTCCCCCATGTGAACGTCTACTGCATGGTGATCCCCAATGCTGTGGCCTTCTACTGTCCTGACTCCGTACAGAGTTGGACGTGTGCAGAGCGCCCTGCCATCAATGATATCCTGTCGCGACTCTCAGCCGATGTCCATGCCGTTGATATCTACGACACCCTACAGGCGCATGCCTCAGAACCCATCTATTCGCGTACAGACCACCACTGGGCGCCACTAGGAGCCTACTATGCTGCCAAACATTTTGCCCAGGTGGGAGGCTTGGATTTCAAGGACCTGACAGCCTACGAGCCACGCACCATCCGTAACTACGTGGGCAGCATGTATACCTTCTCGCGCGACAAGGCCGTCAAGGATGCGCCAGAGGACTTCGTCTATTATGTGCCACGCGACTCCGACTTCACGGCCACACATATCACCTACAAGCGACAATCCAAGAAAGTGGGGCGCAGAAGATGGAAACGTTTCCTGACAGCCAGTGAGCCTGAGCCCTTCAGTTTCTTCCGCAACTATGAGGATGGCGACGGCAATGCCTATTGCACCTTCATGGGGGGTGATACCAATACCACCAGTGTCACGACAGCCATCCGCAACAACCGTCGTCTGCTGATTCTCAAGGACAGCTATGGCAATGCGCTGCCCCCCTACCTCTTCTCGTCGTTTGAGGAGATCCATGTCGTGGACTGTCGCTATTTCCTGCAGAATATGGTTGACTTCGTCAACAGCCACGCCATTACGGATATCCTCTTTGCCAACAACCTGATCCACGCCTCGATGGCCAAGACCTCGCAGGCCTACGAACGTTATCTCACCCAGAAATCCTCGACGCGACATGAGATTCAGTAAGGCCTATATCTTCCTCTTCGTGGTGTTGTTCGCAGCCTTTGCAGTGGTCTTCAACACCTTCCCTCGGAGTGGCTATTCCGAGTTGGAGAAGCGCGAGCTGAAACGGTTCCCCGTCTTCAGCCCTGAGAAGCTGATCGACGGCTCGTTTACGAGTGAGGTGTCTTCCTGGTTCAGCGACAGTGAGCCTTTCCGCGACTATTTCATGGCCCTCAGCATGGAGATCAAGGACCTGATCCGTATGCAGACAGGCGAGGAGAACATCACCTTCCACGCTGCTGCCAGCGATCCTGAGCCTGAGAGTCCGAACCCCTTGGAAAGCCCTGAGGTTCAAGAGGCTAAGGAGGATTCCACCTATAACTATGAGAACCATGTCACGGCTGAGGAGAATGCCAAGATTGCCAATGCGGGTATCATCATCGTGGGCACAGGTGAGAAGGTACGTGCCCTGATGGCCTATGGCGGTACTGCCAAGGGCTGTACTGGCTATGCGAGGGCTGCCAATAAATATAAGGACACCTTCCCCGATGTCAATGTCTATTGTATGGTCATCCCCACGGCAGTGGAGTATTACTGTCCAGACAAGGTGCGCCATCGCACGCGCCCTCAGCGGCCTACCATCGAGAATGTCATCAGCCATCTCTCGCCTGGTGTCAAGCCCGTCGATATCTATGCAGCCTTAGGTGAACATGCCGATGAAGACATCTTCCTGCGGACAGACCACCACTGGGCACCATTAGGCGCCTATTATGCTGCCGAGAAGTTCGCAGAGGTGGCTGGTGTACCCTTCCGTCCACTGTCAGACTACGAACGAAAGGTGGTACACGGCTATGTGGGCAGTATGTACGGCTATTCACAGGACATCGCCATCAAGAAGGCACCTGAGGACTTTGTCTATTATGTACCCACAGGTGTGAGTTACACCACCACTTATACGAACTACACCATTGACGAGAACTATCATGTGATAGGTATGGGGCGCCCTTATAAGGGTGTGTTCTTCTATCGTTTTAAGGATGGCAGTGGTGGGGCTTACTGTACCTTCATGGGCAGCGATACCAAGATTACCTGTGTCCGCACGTCAACACAGAACGGACGTAGGCTCCTGATACTGAAGGACAGCTTTGGCAATGCCCTGCCAGGCTATCTCTTCTACTCCTTTGAAGAGGTACATGTCGTTGATTCCAGATACTTCACAAAGAATATGGTGGATTATGTCCATGAGAACCAGATTACAGACATCCTGTTTGCCAACAACATCTTCAAGGCCTACTCCAGCCATACCTATTCCAATTACCTGAGGTTCCTCACCCAGACTGGCGGTATCCCCAAACGTGCGAAACCCATAGGTGACAGTCTGCAAAAAGTGAAGCCCGCTGCCCGCGACAGTATCGCTGCACCTGCAACGACTACGCCAGCAACAGCTGTTCCCACAGCACCTAAAGACTCTATTTCTTCTTCTTTTTAAAAGGATTGAGTTTGCTGAAATCGATGATGTCCTTCACCTTGACCTTCACCTTAGGCTTCACCTTGAGGGAACTCATCTTATCGATATCGGAGATAGAGAAGTCGCATGCCCAGTCCAGCCCCTTGTTCTGCTGGCTGATGCTGCCCTCCAACTGTCCGCCGTTACTCTTGATATCAGCCACGAGCTCCTTCACCTTAACGCCCTTGTAGCTAGCCTGATGGACGATGGCGTTGACATTACCAATAGGCATTTTCCCACCATATTTCTTACGCATCTGAAGCGTCCTTTGCTTATCGATATCGATCTTGAAATCAGCTTTCAAAGCCACATCGCCGATATCCTTCATCTCCAACACCTTACCCAGATGGATGGCTTTGGTGTTAGCCGTTCCTGAGAGATATTTGTTGTTCTCGTCCAACGCGAAGTTAAAATCCAGATTACCAGCAGCCGTCCGGACCGTACCCTCGAACTCCTCACGCTTATAAAGAACGGCAAAGTCGCCAGTATAGCTGATATCGCCAAGGTTCTTCAGTTGTTTCATCATCAGCTTCTTGCCTGCAAACATGCTGATGATCTCCTCCTTGACAGTACCTTTTGCCAGCATATCCTTCACTTGGAATCTCACCTCCAGCTCTTGAGCCACATTCAGATGAGTGATTCCGCCTTCAGCATGGATTGTCAGGCGCTGGTCAGGCGTATGTACCTCGACATCCTTGAACACGAGGGTGGTATCCGTACCACTGAACAGCAAACTGAGCTCCAAGGGCATCGTAAAGTTCTTCAGGACAGGCGCAAACGGACGGGCGATGTCCTGTAGGAAAGCCTTGCCTTTGATCAAAGAAGTCTGGAAGGCAAACTTCCTGCCTTCCTTCTTACTTGGCAACTGGATGGTGGCACTGTCGAAGTTCAGCACCGTGTTCCCCTGTTGCACAGTGATATTGCTCAGATAGGCAGCCTTCTTATTGATACCCGCGCGACACTTCAGCGTCTTCACATCGAAGCCTGTGATGGTATCGACAGCCTCAAACTTGACCAGCGAGACATTGGCCGTGTCCTTTCCAAGATGGTTCACCATCAGCTCCATATTGGCGTGAATATCGAAGTGACCCACATCGAAATAGCCACGATTGGGTTTACCTTCATTCTTACGGGGCAGATGGTTATCGAGGTTCAGGTACAAATCATCGATCTTGACCTGTTGCCTGTCATCTTTACCGAGAAGGGCGATCTTTCCTATTTCCACACGACCCGTCTGAGGCCCCTTCTTCGTCACGAAGTCCAGTTTACCACGCAGATCACGAAGACTCCCCTCCTGACTGCCTGTCAGACGCTTCACGTAGTCGAGGTTCCCCAGATAGAAGGTGTCCTCGTTGAATACCACGTCGATCCTCGACACCTCGACCTTGCTGACGTCCAGTGTCAGCTTCTTCTTTTCCTTCTTCTCGCCGTCTTCTTTCTTGGCCTTCTTAGGCTTATCACTCTTAAAGGCATCCAGCACAAACTGGTAGTTGGCCTCGCCCTCCTCAGGCTTATAGAGTCTGGCCTTGACGCCATCGAGTTCTGCCGAGGAAATCTTGATATGATTGCTGAGGATTCCCCAGATATCGAGATTCACTGACAAACGCTCAGTTTGTAGCATCTTCCGCTGTTCACGATCCTCAATATCAACCCCCCATAGATTGACATCGAATGTCAGGAAGTTGATACTGACACTGTCCACGTTGACCTTGGTCTCAAGTCGTTCCGCCAGCAACTCTGTCGAGTAACTCATGATCTTGTTCTGGAAAGAACTGGTGTTGAAGATAAGGGCAGCACCCAGCAGAATGACGACTATCGCGGCCACCACTCCGCCTATGATTTTTAGTCCGGGAATAAGAAAACGTCTCATAGATTATCGCTTTTTGTTTGCAAAGATACAAAATTATCCTTAATTTTACCTTTTTACCTTCTTACTTTTTTACTTTTTTTCTTATCTTTGCAGTCAAAATTAATAAATCAAGCAACAGAATGGACGAAATAAGCTGCGTCAGACTGCTCGAAGAGCATGATATCAAGCCCACTGCCAACCGCATTGTGGTCGTCAGGGCATTGGCCACCTCCATGCAGCCCCAGTCGCTGGCAGAGCTGGAGCGGAAGATCTGTACCATCGACAAGTCGAACATCTTCCGTGCGCTGAACCTCTTCCGCGAGCACCATCTGATCCATGCGATCGAAGGCAACAGCGACGGCACCAGGTTCGAGCTCTGTCACAGCCATAGCCACGAGCACGACGACGACCAGCATCCCCACTTCTACTGTGAGCAATGTCAGCAGACCTACTGTCTCGACTATGCAGAAGTGCCTGAGGTCAGTTTACCAGAGGGATTTGAGGCCATTTCGTCAAACCTCATGATCAAGGGCATCTGCCCACACTGCAAGAAATGATAAATCTGAACGATATACGCGTCATCGCCTTCGATGCAGACGATACGCTCTGGGACTGCCAGTCGCACTTTGAAGCCGTAGAGAACCATCTCTACCGCCTCATCGCTCCTTACTGTGAGACCCCTGCCAAGGAACTCTTCCAGACAGAATCGGGCAACATGGCCGATCTAGGCTATGGCTGCAAAGCCTTCACCATCTCGATCATCGAGACCGCCCTCCGTGTAGGCGGCGATCATCTTTCAGCAGAAGAGCTCAGCGACCTGCTCAGCCACAGCAAGAGCCTGCTCCACCTGCCTGCCACCCCACTGCCCGAGGTCGAAGAGACGCTGCAGCGCCTGCAAGCCTACCCCTATCGCCTCGTCGTGTTTACCAAGGGCGAGCTGCAGGATCAGGAAAACAAGCTCCATCGCAGCGGACTGGCCAAATACTTCTCGCACGTAGAGATTACCTCCAACAAGACGGAACTCGAGTTCCAGCAACTCTGTGAGCATCTGGACATCCTGCCCTCCCAGCTGCTGATGGTAGGCAACTCCCTGAAGAGCGACATCGCCCCAGCCCTCACCATTGGCGCCTCAGCCATTCATATCCCCTTCCACGTCACATGGCAGCTGGAGCATTCAGAGGACATCGAGCACGAAAAACTCGTCAAAATCACCCATTTCAACGAGATTATCTCCACTCTAACCTCTCTAACCCCTCATCACTAACCCCTAACTCACAAACTCACATGAAGTATATCTTTGAAACCCGCATGGAAGTTCGCGACTACGAGTGCGACATCGAAGGCATCGTCAACAATGCCAACTACCTCCATTACGCAGAGCATACCCGTCATCTGTTTCTCCGCAGCCTGGGCGTCAGCTTTGCCGAACTCCACAATCAAGGCATCGATGCCGTCGTTCACAGCATGAAACTCCAATATAAGGTCCCCCTGCGCTGCGACGATGAATTCATCTCACGCCTGAACCTCAAGAAAGACGGTCTTAAGTATATGTTCTATCAGGACATCTACCGTGCCAGCGACGAAATACTCTGTTTCCGTGCCACCGTGGAACTTGTCTGCCTGATCAACGGTCGTCTTGGCAACAGCCCAGAATACGACGAAGCCTTCAAAGACTTCATCTGATCTTCAAAGGCTTCATCTGGATTTCCAAAGGAAAATTTGTTTGGGGTTAGAAAATAATGCTATTGCGTTACATACTCACGGGGTAGGACACCGAATTCCTTCTTGAACAGTT
This sequence comes from Prevotella sp., assembly GCA_017443345.1. Taxonomy (GTDB): domain Bacteria; phylum Bacteroidota; class Bacteroidia; order Bacteroidales; family Bacteroidaceae; genus Prevotella. The sequence continues at coordinate 45,360 of JAFSNR010000018.1, read as the reverse complement.
TGGTGAAATACTTCGGTGTATTGAACCCCACCTGCATAGAGAGTTCCGTCATGCTGATATCAGGCTGCTGACGCACGATACGACAAGCCTCCTTCAGACGGATGGAGTTGATGAATCCAGTGACATTCTGTCCCGTCAAAGCACGTAACTTGTTATATAGGGTGGAAGAAGACACACACATATCTGAGGCGAACTGCTCGCGGTCATAGTCTGCATCGTCGAGATGTTGCTTCACACAATCAATAGCTTTCTGCAGGAAGAGTTCATCTGGCGAGGAGTGCTGCTGCTCCTCGGCCTCCAACGCCTTGCGCGCACCCTCAAACTGCTTCATCACCATCAGCTCGCGGTAATGTAACAGTTCGTTCACACGCTCCTGAAGACGGGCACGACGGTTCAGACGGTTCTTATACCACTCTTTCACCCCATAGACGGCTGAACCCAGCAGCAATAAATAAATAAGGTATGCCCACCACGTCTGATACCAAGGGGGTAACACACGCACCAAAATGGTATAAGGTAGCTTCACCTGACGACCATAGCTGTCGATAGCCTTCAAATGAAGTTCATAGGTGCCGGCAGGCAGGTTCTGATAAGTGGCCTGACGGTTATCAGCATTCACGTAGTGCCAGTCGCGATCATACCCCTCCAGTTGGTAAGCGTAATAACACTGTTGCTCGTTTTGATAGGCCAAGAGTGCAAATTCCACCGTGAATTTCCGTATGTTGGCAGGAATTGTGATCTGCCGGGTGGTAAAGGGTGGTTCGGCAGATATTCGGCTCTGCTGAATGGAGTCGAGCCTTTCGTAAGGACGATCGTTGATCTGTAAGCCAGTAACCAGTAAAGAAGCAGAATCCGCTGGTTGCCAGTAGTCCATCTGGCCGGGCTTGAAAGAAAAGAAACCATTGGCACTACCCAGGAACAGTTCATTGCCGAAACGTGAAAGACCGTTGGCTGAGAAACGGATCTTCTCCAAGCCATCCTCTACGCTATAATAGGCAGGATGACATTTCCCTTTATCATCAATCTTCAGACAAATAAGTCCTTTGTCCGTGGAAAGCCAGAGCTGTCCCTTCTCATCGCCGCCAATAGCATAGATACGGTTGACATTGAGATGATAACGTTGGTTTACCACGATGAACTGATCTTTTTCCACATCATAAAGGAACAGTGCTCCACCATTAGAAATGGCCCAAATCCGATGGTGCGAGTCTTCGTAGACTGCCGTGGCATCTTTGAGGGGATAGTTGCCTTTGACAGGAGCGTACAGCCTACTCTGTATCGATTGTGGTTGATGCATATCGCCTGTGAAGCTAATGATACCAGAATTATCGGTTGCAACCCATATACGATGATCGTGACCCTCGATGATGTGACGCACATCAACATTGCTCACCAAGAGACGACCTTGCGTATCGGAGAATGCCACACCGATACCGGCACTTTGTCCCACAAGCACCGTTCCATCGTGGAGCTGACAGAAGGTGTTCACATTTCCATCACCGATAAAAGGGGTTCTCTCACGAGGCAGCAGCCGGGCTGGTTCGCCAGTCCGACATACCACAATACCCTGTGAACTGCCCAACCACAATTCCTGCTCACTACGCTGTATGAAAGCATAGATTGTCTGGACATGTATACCACTGGTACCCGTCATCTGCTGCATACCTGGTATATGGGTATTATAGTTGACACGATTTTCCCTGCGATCATATAACGCCAGCCCATAAGGCTGCAGTCCAAGCCAAAAATAATTGCCGTCGGAGGTATAGACGGTTTGTATGCGATTGACGGGCAACTCTAATCCTGTCGTATTGAGATGGTAGAAATGGAAAGGCGACGGCTTGGTGCTAAGGTGAACCAAACCCTGATTACGGGTAAGCACCCATAGATTGCCATGCCCGTCGGTAGCGAGACTATAGCAGAAACTGAGTTCGGAGTGGTTCTCCACCTTTTGTTCGTCATCAAGGTCAACGCTGGTAAGACCCTCAATGCAGCAGCCCCAGATGGCATGGCTTACAGAATCCTCTACCAACTGATGGAACGTCCTGAAGTCAGGCCGTCCCTCGTTCATCCTATGGACGCCGGGATTAGACTCATTCTCGGGATGATCCAGACGGATGATACCATTCTCCCATGTACCAATCCAAAGTCGGCCACGACTATCCACCAGTTGCGATTGTACCGTATTGCGCTCACTCAACCGGGGATAAGCCACAAGCTTACCGCTTTTAGGGTTTAAACGGAAGAGACCGCCTTCCCAAGTTCCAATATAGATATTACCTTTCTTATCTTCGGAAAAAGACCGCACACCAGCAACCATGCTGATGTCTGTGAATTCGTCGGTTTCAGCATCATAGCGCGACACGCCATTAGACGTTCCTACCCAAATCGTTCCATCAGAAGAAGTAAACAAAGCATCAATCGTTCGCGCATTCTGACTCTGAAGATGATAGGACCGGAACGTATTCCGACGGCGATCGAAACATGTCAAACCGTCTCGTGTGCCAAGCCACAAACGATCCTCAGGAGCTTCTGTGATTCTGAGTACATAGTTATTGGGCAGGATTCCTGGCGAATAGGCATCGTTTCGGTAAGTCCTGAAACGGTAACCATCGTAAGCACACACGCCCAGATCAGTACCTATCCACATCAATCCGTTGTGGTCAAACTTCAGACAACGCGCCTCCTCAGCTCCCTCTACTGGAGTCTGAGACACAATCCTGACTGGCACATGCCATGCTACCATTGAGATACAGCACATCAGGACAGAAAGTAGCAGTAATCCTTTTTTTGTCATTAGTTAGCTCTTATCGCCCGCAAAGTTACAAAACATTCTCCAAATGGCAAAAAAAAAGCAGAAAATAGTTAGTTTTCACGATTTGTTCCCACAAAATAACGCTGAAGAACCCTTGATATAAATCAATCTTCTTAATTTTGCATCCGAAATCATCAACTAACAATTACAACATGAGAAAGCTACAACTATTACTCTGTCTGGTAACCATTGTTTTTTCATCCGCAGAAGCTAAAAGACAACAGCAACTGTCGGAAAAAGATATGGGAGCCTATCTTTTCACCTATTTCAATGATCCTACACATTCGCTCTTCATGGCCATCAGCTACGACGGCTATACATTCACAGCGATTAACGGCTGTGACCCTATCATTTCTGGCGATTCCATCGCAGACCAGCGGGGAATTCGCGATCCTCACCTCTACCGTGCACCCAACGGAAAGTTTTACATCGCCATGACCGACCTACACGTATTTGGCAAGCAGAAAGGACTCCGTACCTCACAATGGGAACGCCCTGACAAATACGGCTGGGGTAACAACTGCGGACTGGTACTGATGGCTTCAGACGACCTAATACACTGGACCCATACCGAAGTACACATCGACGAACTCTTTCCCGAGAGGTTCGGAGAGATTGGTTGTGCCTGGGCACCCCAGACTATCTGGGATCCGGAAGTTGGTAAACCGATGGTCTACTTCACCATCCGCCAATTCGCGGGCGGTCGTACCAAATTATATTATAGCTATGCTAATGAAGACTTCACAACCTTGGAGACAGAGCCCCAGCTGCTTTTCGAATACCCTGACGAGAAGATACAGGTACTGGATGCCGATATCTGCCCGATGCCCGATGGCCGTTACTTCATGACTTATGTGGCCCAAGAGAATCCTGGCGGCATCAAGTATATGATTTCTGACAAAATCAACCATTTCGACGACTATCACGCTGAGCAGATCGACGGTGAAGACCGCGGCTGCGAGGCACCGAACGTGTGGAAACGCATTGGTGAGAACAAGTGGGTGGTGATGTATGATATCTACAGCGTCAACCCCCACAACTTCGGATTCGTGGAAACCAGCGACTTCAAGAACTTCAAGCCTTTGGGACGTTTCAACGAGGGTGTGATGAAAGCCGCCAACTTCGTTTCCCCTAAACACGGTTCCGTCATTCAGATTACCAAGGCAGAAGCCAAGCGCCTGGAACAGTATTGGGCTGCGCAACCCAAGAACAAGACCATCAAGAGCGGTGAGCTTTGGCTGGACGACAGCGGACGCCACATCAATGCCCACGGCGGCGGTATCATGAAGTACGGTGATACCTGGTTCTGGTTTGGTGAGCACAAGGCCGACACCACCTCGTCGGCTATGGTGGGTGTGATGTGTTATGCCTCGGAAGACCTCGTAAACTGGAGGAACTGTGGGGTTGCCCTTTACGTGAGTGACGAGAAGGGTTCGGAGATTGAGCGCGGCTGCGTGCTGGAGCGTCCGAAGGTTATATATAATAAGGTGACGGGCAAGTTCTGCATGTGGTTCCATCTGGAACTGAAGGGCAAGGGCTACAGCGCCGCCCGTTATGGCGTGGCCGTCAGCGACAAACCCGAAGGTCCCTATAAGTTCCTGTACTCGCAGCGTGCCAATGCCGGCACTTACCCTGTGGAGTTCGGCCAGAAAGAGCTTGCCGTACTCGACACCATGGACATCAGCCACTTCAAGGAATGGTGGACACCCGACTGGCGCGAAGCCATCAGACAAGGGCTTTTCCTGAAGCGCGACTTCGGCACGGGACAGATGTCACGTGACATGACACTCTACATCGATGACGATGGCAAGGCCTACCATATCTTCTCGTCGGAGGACAACCTCACCCTGCATATAGCCGAACTGACCAACGACTACTTGCACCACTCTGGCCGCTATACCCGCGTTGCCCCGGGTGGACAGAACGAGGCACCCGCCATCTTCAAGAAGGACGGCACCTATTGGATGATCACCAGCGGTTGTACCGGCTGGGCTCCCAACGAGGCGCGCATGTTCTCTGCCCCCAGCATCTGGGGACCATGGACGCAGCATCCCAATCCGTGCGTCGGTCCCAATGCCGAAAAGACCTTCGGTGGTCAGAGTACCTATATCCTGCCCGTAGGCGAACAGTTCATCTTCATGGCCGACATCTGGCGCCCCTGGCATCCCAGCGATGCCCGATATATCTGGCTGCCCATCACATTCGAGAACGGCAAGCCCGTCGTCAGATGGCAAGACGAATGGGAATTATCCGTGAAATAAGGGATAAACAGCGGTAAAACTGGCTGTTTTCACGATTTGTTCCCACAAAATAACAATAAAGGGACATTGATATAAATCAATTATCGTATCTTTGCAAACGAATTCGTAATCGTTTACGTGAATCATATTCATTATTATATATAACTAACATTAACAATTAACTCAAAACAGTAACAAATGAAGTATGCTAATTTAGCTCTTCCATCCAAGAAGCTATGCTTCGTGATGGCGTTGGCAGCAGGATTATTTGCTAATCCATTGCCAACAATGGCAGAACAGGCTGTTCAGAACGTCCAGCAGGCTGGCGTTGTGAAGGGCCAGGTGACTGACAAGAACGGTGATGCCGTGATCGGTGCCACCGTTAAGGTAAAGGACGCACAGACAGGTACGGTGACCGACTTCGACGGTAACTTCTCGCTGAACGTGCAGAAAGCCGGTACGCTGGTGGTGACCTACATCGGTTACCAGACCAAGGAAGTAGCCTTCCAGCCGGGACAGAGCCTCAACATCACCATTGAGGACGACGCCGAGTTGCTCGACGAAGTGGTAGTGGTAGGTTATGGTGTGCAGAAAAAGTCGGACGTGACTGGTTCTGTCACCTCTATTAATAAGGATCGCCTGAGCAAGCTGCCAGTAACCAACGTACTGCAGGCTGTACAGGGCGCCGCAGCTGGTGTGACCATCACTCAGGGTTCTTCAATCCCTGGCGATGCCCCCTCAGCATTGGTCCGCGGACGTAACTCTATCAACGCAGGTACTGGTCCTTACATCGTAGTCGACGGTATCCCCATCTCGAAGAGCGGTGGTTCACTCAACGATATCAACCCTGGCGACATCGAGTCGATGGAAATCCTGAAGGATGCCTCTGCTACAGCTATCTATGGTACGAACGGTGCCAACGGTGTCATCCTAATCACCACCAAGCATGGTAAGGACGGCAAGCCCAGCGTCAGCTATAATGGCTACATCGGCTTTGAGAACTTTGCCCACAAGATGGACTACTGTAACGGAGCGCAGATTACCCAGCGTTATAAGGACTATGTAGCTCAGAACCCTGGTGAAACAATGTACAACGACTTCGTAAAGAACCAGAACGAGGCTGAGGCTCAGGCTGCAGGCCGTGAAACCGACTGGCTCTACGATATGATATCGCAGACTGGTATCATCCAGGATCACAACGTTACGGTCAATGGTGGTGCCGAAAAGGTCAAGTACTTCATCTCTGGCGACTACATGAGCCAGAAGGGTGTACTGAAGGGCTTCAACTACAAGCGCTACTCACTCCGTATGAACATCGATGCCGACGTGACAGATTATCTGAGAATCGGTACTAACAGCTACATCGTCAGCCACAACCGTGATGGCGGCCGTGTGAACTTCATGATGGCTGAGGCTATGTCGCCTTATGGTAAGGTATACGAGGACGATGGCAGCTATTGCATCTACCCGATGTATACTGAGAGCTTGTTCTTCAACCCGATGCGTGACATCAACCAGGACCACGAGCGCCGTCAGTGGAACATCAACCTCAATGCTTACGCTGAGCTGAACTTCGGCAATATCTGGAAGCCTTTGTCAGGTCTTACCTACAAGTTCAACTTCGGATACTCATTCGTTCCTAAGCGAGAGAACTATTATAATGGTGCCGAGCAGAACGATCCTAACGGATACGGTTATATCTTCAACGCTGAGACCCAGAGTCGCACAGTGGAGAATATCCTGACCTATGCAAAGGATATCCAGAAGCACCACTTCGACATCACGTTGCTTTACGCTTCTTCACGCAAGAAGTATCACGACAACACTGCAACTGGCGCCAAGTTCATCAATGATGAGCTGCTGTGGCACAACCTCGGCGGTGGTGGTACACAGACTGCCAAGTCATACACCGATCTCTATAAGACAGTTTCTCAGATGGGACGTCTGAACTACTCTTACGACAGCCGCTACCTCTTCACCTTCACAGTACGTCGAGACGGTTCGTCTGTGTTCGGTAGTGACAATAAATACGGTACATTCCCCTCTATAGCCCTAGGTTGGAACATCGCCAACGAGAAGTTCATGGAGAAGGCTGACTGGCTGAACAACCTGAAGCTACGCCTCTCTTACGGTAAGGCAGGTAACGAGGCCATCGGCGTATACGAGACACTGGCCAAGATGTCGAATGCTGCCCTGACAATGGACGGACAGTCAAATACAGCTCTCTACCCCAGCAGCCGCATGGGTAACTCTGGACTGGGTTGGGAGACCACTAAGACTTTCAACATCGGTATCGACTTTGGTTTCCTGAACAACCGCATCAACGGTAACATCGACTTCTATACATCTACAACCACTGACCTGCTTCTGCAGCGCAACCTGCCGAAGATCTCTGGTTTCTCGAATGTATATATGAATATGGGTAAGACCGCTAACAAGGGTCTTGAGATCACCATCAACTCTAAGAACATTGTAACGAAAGACTTTACATGGGGTACCAACCTCGTATGGTCTTGGAACAAGAATGAGATCAAGGATCTCTACGGAGACGAGAAGAGCGATATCGGTAACCGTTGGTTTATCGGAGAGCCTATCAGCGTGATCTACGACTATGAGATGGTAGGTATCTGGCAGAAGGAAGAGATCGATCGCGGCGACCATCTGAAATGGGATCCTCAGGCTCAGCCCGGTGACGTGAAGCTGCGCGACGTGAACGGTGATGGCAAGATCGATCCTAACGACGACAAGACCATCCAGGGACAGACCACTCCGAAGTGGATTGGCGGTTTGACCAACACCTTCACTTACAAGAACCTCTCACTGAGCATCTTTATCCAGACCGTACAGGGCCTGAAGCGTAATAACTCTCTGCTGGGTACAGCCAGCGATGAGATGGGACGCCGCAACTCACCCACTGAGATCGGCTACTGGTCGGAGAGCAATCCTAGCAACGAGTTCCGCTCACTGAGCAAGACCTCTAACCGCTGGGGCTACGGATTCCCATGCGATGCCAGCTTCACACGTATCAAGGACGTGACACTGAGCTATCAGTTCCCTGCACAGATCATCAATGCCCTGCGCATCAGCGCTCTGACAGTCTATGCCAGCGCACGCAACCTCGCAACCTTCACCAGCTGGAAGGGATGGGATCCTGAGGCTGATATCACACAGCGTGGATGGGGTGGCTATGAGAACAACTACCCGATGACGAAGAGCTATGTATTCGGTCTTAACGTGACGTTCTAAAGGTAAAAAGGTAAAATAGTAAAAAAGTAATGATTATGAAACTAAGAAACATTATATATTCAGTAGTTGCTGTCAGCACACTGGCTCTGACCTCATGCAGCGACAGCTACTTGGATGAGAAGATGTACTCGAACTACGGCACAGATGTAGCCGATGTCGAGGCAAAAGTCATCGGTCTGCACTATAAGTATGCAGCCCTCTGGGGTATGTCTAGTCGCCAGGGATTCACAGGCATCTGGCAGGATGGTACCGACGTAGGTGCCCCTGGTGATACCGAAGGTGTGGAGGTTCCTTTCTTCCAGTATGGTTCGCTGAACTCTGAGAACGGTGGTGTCAGCTTCATGTGGGAGAATCTCTATAGCATCATCAATAGCGCGAACATTATCATCAACACCGAAGGCGTTGACGCAGCCGGCAAGGCTGAGGCCGAGTTCTTCCGTGCGTACGCTTACAACCTGCTCGTCACCCTTTGGGGACCTGTACCCCTCATCACTGAGAGCAAGGCTGAACCACGCACAGACTTTACCCGTAACGCTGTTGCAGAGGTAGATGGTGTCATCACATCAGACCTGAACGACGCTATTGCCAATCTGCCTGAAGTAGGCAAGACCAAGACGCAGAACCGTATCAATAAGGACTGTGCCCGCATCCTTGCTGGAGAGGCTTTCCTCCGTATGGGCAAGGCTGCTGAGGCCGAGGCTGCTGTCTCGCCTGTCATCAGTAGCGGTAACTACAAACTGATCTCTGAGCGTTATGGCAAGTATCTCTCAGAGGCTGGCGATTACTACAGTGATATGTTCCGTTGGCACAACCAGCGCCGTTCTGAGGGTAACACTGAGGGTATCTGGGTATTCCAGATGGAGTATAACCGAGATGTAACGGGCGGAACCATCGACAACCCGCAGCAGCGTCGTAACTGGGTAGCTGCCTTCCACAAGATCGACGGTATGCAGAATGCCGACTCTATCGGAGGACGTGGTAATGGTCGTCTGCGCCTGAGCAACTATGTGAAATATGGTATCTATGAGAAGGGTGATATCCGTAACTCTAACCACAATATCCGCCGTATCCTCTATTATAACAAGCCTAACTGGAGTGGTACTGTATGGGTAAAGGACGGCTTCAAGGTTGACGAGGGAACGGCTGGTGCCACACAAGTCAGCGTGAAGACTGGTGACAAGGCTTACTGGACCGTAAAGGATACCTTGAACGTCATGTATCCTCACACGACCAAGTGGGGTGGCTACGACCCGACAGACGACTTTGGCTATGCTCTCGTTAAGGACTGGCCCATTATGCGTCTCGCTGATGCTTATCTGCTCCGTGCAGAAGCCCGAATCCAGCAGGGTAATACCGCAGGTGCCGCAGAGGATATCAACGTGCTGCGCGACCGTGCCTTCAAGGCGTACCGTGCTGAGAGCGGCAACGCAGAGGCTGGTAAGGTCACTGCTGCCCAGATGAATATGGACTTCCTGCTCGACGAGCGTATCCGCGAGTTGGTTGGTGAGGAGAACCGTCGTTACACTCTCTGCCGCACAGGTAAACTGGCTGAGCGCGTGAAGATGATGATGGACAAGTGGCCAGAGACTACAGAAAGCAAGATGATTACAGGCTTCGACGCCTCTAAGCACACCCTGCTGCCTATTCCTCTGTCAGAGATTCAGCTCAACAAGGATGCTGACCTCCAGCAGAACCCTGGATATTAATAACATCTTTCGTTCATACATAATTAGGTTATTAGTTAGTATTTCTAAGGTGGAGGGGGCAGTCTATGTGACGTAGGCTGCCCCTTATTAAAAAAACAAACGAATATGAGAAGACTACTTATAGCAATCGCACTGTTCACGGGACTGACGCTCCAAGCCAGGAAATGGACAACTGACGAGGTGAAGGATGTCATCAGGAAGGTGAACATTTATTGGCAGACGAACAATCCCGCAGAGGTGAGGTCGTTCTGGGATAATGCAGCCTACCACACTGGGAACATGGAAGTCTACAAGCTGCTTCAAGACCAACAGATGCTCGACTACAGCATCCGCTGGGCAGAGCACAACCAGTGGAAGGGCGCAACGGAAACGGATCCTGCCAAGTGGAAATACAAGAACTACGGCGAGGGGCAAGACTATGTCCTCTTCGGCGACTGGCAGATTTGTTTCCAGACGTACATTGATCTCTATCAGATTAAGAATGAAGAGATCAGAATTAAGAGAGCCAAGGAGGTGATGGGCTACGAGGCCGACTCGGAGGTACACGACTACTGGTGGTGGGCTGATGCACTCTATATGGTTATGCCTGTGATGACGAAGATGTACAAACTGACAGGTGATACCAAATACCTGCGCAAACTGTATGAAAACATTCTCTACAGCGACTCCATCATGCTCGACTATGAGACACGACTCTATTTCCGTGACGGCAAGTATGTCTATCCGAAACATAAGACAGCAAACGGCAAGAAAGACTTCTGGGCACGTGGTGACGGCTGGGTACTGGCAGGACTTGCCAAGGTGCTACAGGATATGCCTGAGACCTATGTCCGCCAGCCTTTCTTCGTCGAGAAATACGCGAATCTGGCGCGTGCCGTCAAAAAGCTCCAGCAGCCCCAAGGTCACTGGACTCGTTCGATGATGGATCCAAAGCAGGCGCCGGGCTATGAGACGTCAGGAACAGCCTTCTTCTGCTACGGCTTGCTTTGGGGGGTGAATAACGGTTATCTTTCCAAGAAAGAATTTGCTCCAACCATTGAGAAAGCGTGGAACTATCTGACCAACATTGCCCTTCAGAAAGACGGTAAGGTGGGCTACGTGCAACCTATCGGTGAGCGTGCCATCCCAGGACAGACCGTCGACTCTAACTCTCAATCCAACTTCGGTGTTGGTGCATTCCTGTTAGCGGCTTGTGAATACGTCAGATACCTTGGACAATGAGAAACTGGAAAGTTTTTTTGTTTATAGTTTATAGCTTATGGTTTATAACTGACTACTCTGTTGCTGGGCTGCTGCCACAGGCTGACGATACGTTCTGGCGCGACTCTATACCTGATGAGATGCGCCAGAGCTATATCAGATATGGAGAACAGTATCAAGGTAAATCATGGACATCGCTACCATGGACGGTCTTTGCGGAAAACAAACAGACAGGTAACCGTGTAAACTATGAAGGTATCTGTTTTGAAAAGCGTCGCCAGCTGGCAGCCATCGTGATGGCAGAAATCATGGAGGGTAAGGGACGATTCATGAAGGATATCATCGATGGAATAGGAAGTTTTTGCGAAGAAACGTGGTGGGGCATCCCTGCCCACTACGGCAAGGCCATACCCTTGGCAGAACTTCAAGAGGTAGACCTCTTTAACGCAGAAACTGCCAGTCTCATCGTCTGGACGAGGTATATGCTTGAAAAGCAGTTCAACCAATTCTCACCAGACCTTTGCCAGCGCATAGACCGTGAAATCGAAAGGCGCATCCTCGTGCCTGCCTTGGAGAAAGACTATTGGTGGAAGACGGCTGGTATGAACTGGAACCCATGGATCTGCTCCAACTGGCTGACCTGTGTGCTCATCTGTGAGAAGGACGAGGCTCGAAAGAACAAAGCCATTGCTCAGATACAGAAGGCCACTCAACTATTTATCGACGCCTATCCAGAAGATGGTGGTTGCGATGAAGGGCCCCACTATTGGGATCGCGCAGCAGCCTCACTGTTTGAAGTGCTACGTTTGTTTACGGCTGACGGTTTACAGGTTAAAGATGTCAACAAGATCAAAAACATGGCTGCCTATGCCTATAATACCTACATCGGCAATAACTACTGCGTGACCTTTGCCGATGCCCACGAGAACAAGGATGTTTTGAATGTGAATATCGCCTATCCTTTCGGACTTTGGCTGAACGATAAGACCCTGCGTGAACTAGGGGCCTTCATAGGACGTCAGAAAGGCGTATTGAAAGATCCTGCGGCCCTTTATGCCAAAAGTGATAACTTCCCATCGCTTGGACGTGAGTTGTTTTTCCTGCGCCATATCCGCGATTTCATCGCTGAACAGCCTCGTGAACCATTACTAAAAGATGTGTGGCTGAATGACCTCCAGATCATGACAGCTCGCAGAGGCCATCTGTATGTGGCCATGAAGGGTGGCAATAATGGTGAGAGTCACAATCACAACGATGTTGGCTCTTTCATCATCTACGCCAACAATGAGCCTATGTTCATCGATCCTGCCGTTGGTGAATATACAGCCAAGACTTTCTCGAAGGACCGCTACGAGATATGGACCATGCAGTCGGGCTATCACAATCTGCCCCAGATTAACGGCATCGACCAGAAAGACGGCAAAGAATATGCAGCCAAGTTCATCAGTCACAAGGAGGGACAACTCTGCCTTGATATCGCAGGGGCCTATCCTGCCGAGGCTGCGGTGAAATCATGGAAACGGACCGTTACAGCGATGAAATCGGGCATTTCTGTCACTGAGGACTATGTACTGAGCGACTATCGCCAGCCTACACGACTGATGTTCATCACCCTTGACCCTGATGCATTGAAACATATCCATTTCGATGCTAGCCAACTCTCTGCCAGCATAGAGGATATCAGCAACCATCTCGACCCACTGCTCCAAAGGGTGTGGGGACCTAAGATGTACCGTATCATCCTCTCGGTGAAATCAACAAAAACTAACAACAGAATTAAATACACCATTCAATGAAAAGACTTATCATCATGATGGCAGCCTTAGCGCTGCTACTGCCACTCCAGGCAGCTAAGAAAACAAAAAACGTTCAGCAGAACGATCGTGAATACTGGTGCTCACTGGCCTATAAGATGGCACAACCTGTGTTGGAAAACATGGCCAAGGGTGAGTTGCAGAAGAACATGAAGACAGAGTTCTCGCCATCGTTTGACAATCGTGATCGTTCAGTAGTCTATATGGAGACCTTCGGACGTCTGATGGCAGGTATCGCCCCTTGGCTGACCCTTCCTGATGACGATACGGTAGAAGGACAGCAGCGCCGCCAGCTCCGTGAGTGGGCTCTCGCTGCCTATAAAAACGCTGTGGATCCTGAATCGCCTGATTATCTCTGCTGGGGCAAGGCAGGACAGAACCTCGTGGATGCTGCCTATATCGCTGAGTCATTCCTCCGTGCCTGGGACACATTATGGATGCCACTCGACGATGTGACCAAACAGCGTTATATCAAGGAGTTCCAGGGCATGCGTAAGATTGATCCTCCCTACACCAACTGGTTCCTTTTCTCATCGACCATCGAGAGTCTGCTGGCCAAAGCCCATGCACCATTCGATGAGTTCCGCGTGAATACCGCATGCAGGAAGGTTGAGGAATGGTATGTAGGTGATGGCTGGTATGCAGACGGTCCCGTCTTCGCTTTTGACTACTATTCAAGCTACGTTTTCCATGCAATGTATCTGGAGACGCTTCAGGCGATGGTCGATTCGAAATACAACTCACGTCTCGACTACCAGAAGTACCACGACCGTGCCTTGAAACGTGCTCAGAAGTTCGCCATCATCCTCGAACGTTTCATCTCACCAGAAGGTACCTTCCCCGTTATTGGACGCAGTACTCCTTATCGAATGGCAGCCATGCAACCTCTTGCCTTGATGGCATGGTATCAGAAACTGCCAAGTGACCTTTCCAACGGACAGGTACGCGCAGCCTTGACGAAGGTGCTTCACAGAATGTTTGATTTTCAGCAGAATTTCAACGATGCCGGCTACCTGACTATCGGTTTCTGTGGCTCACAGCCAGAGACTGCCGACTGGTATACAAACAATGGCTCGCTCTATATGACCAGTCTGGCCTTTATGCCACTCGGATTACCTGCAAATCATCCTTTCTGGACTGATGAAGCACAACCTTGGACACAGGTCAAAGCCTGGGGAGGACAGCCTTTCCCGAAGGATCATCGCTGGGGCGACGATATCCAGACCCGCGACAAATGGTAAACAACAATTATCCCCGCTGGAAAGTCAGCGGGGATATTTCTTAATCCAAGATCTCTTGTATATGGTAAAGCGGACGACGCTTTACCTCCGTATAGATATTACCAATGTAAATACCCGCTATACCAACACTGAGGATAATAAAACCACCTACCAGCCAAATAGAGACAATCAGTGACGACCAACCTGGTATAGCCGTTCCTACAATCCAGGCACGGGCCACGTAAAGGGCGATGCAGAAGGCTATCAAGAGGAAGAAGAGTCCAAGATAGAAGACGGCGTGCATGGGTTTGATACTGAAAGCAGTGATGCCGTTCATGGCCAGATGAAGCATCTTCTTCAACGTATATTTAGAAGAGCCTGCAAAACGCTCACTGATGACGTCGTCGACAGTCGTAGAACGAAGACCGATCTGTGGAATCAGACCACGTAGATAGAGGTTATGCTCCTTATAATTAGCCAGCATATCTAGGGCACGACGGCTCATCAGACGGAAATCAGCATGATTGAACACGCTCTCGACACCCATCGAACTCTGCAGCTTATAGAATGCCTGTGCAGACATACGCTTCATAAAGGGATCAGCCTGTCGCGACACTTTCACACCATAAACGATATCATTCCCCTCAATGAAATGCTTTACCATCTGAGGGATGCACTCAATATCATCCTGCAAATCAGCATCAAGGGTAATCACGGCATCAGCCCACTCACGTGCTGTCATCATACCAGCAAAGATAGCTGTCTGGTGGCCTTCATTACGTGAAAGGTTAATGCCTTTTACGAACTGATTCTCACGATGCAACTGCTCAATGATCTCCCAAGTGCTATCACGGCTTCCATCGTTGACAAACACCATCATACTATCGCTGGAGATCAGCCCTTCAGCTATCATCCGATTGAATAGTTCAGTCAGTCTCTCCACCGAATGTTGAAGGACAGCCTCTTCATTATAGCAGGGGGATACAGTTGCAAGTTTTACCATCTTCTTACTCCTTATTATTACTGTTTCGAGTGCAAAGATACGATAAAACGAGGGAAAAGCCAAATTTATTGGCACTTTTCCCTCATAGTACATAAAAAACACTGGTCGTCATGATGACAACCAGTGCTCCAGAAAATAGAATCTTTTTACCTAACTAATACATTAATTCCTATATGCGGGATTCTGATATGCAGCTTTCTCCTCAGCAGACATCTCCATACCATCAAGCTGACCCTGTGGGATAGGACGGATGTAGTAACCAGCGGGAATGTCGCGCTTAACCTCCTCCAGATCCTTATCAGTATAGCCTGAGCCAGCAATGTGATAGGTGGTAGCACGCTCTGCCCACTTCTGGGTACGAACGAGGTCGAACCAACGGTATCCCTCACCCCAGAACTCACGGCTACGCTCGTCGAGAATGAAGTCGATAGTAATCGTAGCAGGTGTGGCAGCAACCATCTCTGCACTGAAGTCGGCAGACTGAGGAGCTCTCTTGTTCACGCAGTAGGTCTGCTTTCCGGCACGCTCACGAAGAACGTTGACATACTTCTTGGCACTATCGTTGTCACCGAGTTTCACAGCAGCCTCAGCAGCGATGAGATAGAACTCAGAGAACTTGGCAACATTCCAAGGACGGGGGCTACCACCGTTCACCTTAGAACCAAGGCCACCATTGTTGTCTGTACGGTAGATACCGAGCTTCCAGTTGATGGGGTACTTCTTACGGCTGATATGGTTTACAGCTACTACGAAGTCTGCGCGTCCTTCCATCTCACCAAAGCCCAACTTACCATCGGCACCAGTATAGTTGATCTTGCTGTCATCGCTCTCAGGAACCCAAGAGAAGTAAATCTCGTCCTTACCAACCTTCATGCCGTTAGCACCTACTACATATTCTGCAGGGTTACCAGCCTTGTGCCAATTGGTGAAATAGCTCAGCGTAAAGGTTGCATCGTAGCGAGAGTCGATAGCCTTAACTTCGTCTTCCCAGACACCACCCTTCATGAATGCATCAGCAACAGGAGCCATACGGGTCCAAGGACGTCCGAGGCCCTGAACAGCCTCACGCTGAACGGGGTTGATATTGTTACCTGAAGGATCTTTGGCAATCATCTCAGTGTAGTTCCAGGTCTCCATCCAGTAAGCGAAGTTCTCAGGAGAACCACCGCTACCCCAACCATAACCAGTACCACCATTACCATATTTCTCGTCCTCATCGTGATCAGCATAGAGCATGATCTCAGAGTTACGGTCATTGGTAGCTACGTTAACATCGTAGAATGTAGGCTGGAGCTTATAAGGACCAGGATTGTCAATAGCCTGCTTAGCTGTGTCGTAAGCCTTCTTGAAGTAGCTCTGAGCCTGGCTAGCATCGCGGCTGCACTCAGGATAGGTAGGAATGTTATTCGGATTCTCCAGCCACCATGCGTATGTCAGATAAGCCTTTGACAGATACAGGCGTGCCAGGTTCTTGGTAGCAGTACCTGTGAGACGGGGATTCTCAGGCAGGTCGTTAACAGCCTTCTCCAGATCAGGGAAGATACACTTGGTATAAACCTCAGGAACGGTGTTACGTACAGAGGTACGAACACTGGAGGTGTTGAACTTCAACTCACCAGCACCGAGATCAAGGGGTACACCACCATAGGTCTGAACCAGGATGAAGTAATCGAATGCACGGAAGAAGTAAGCCTCAGCGAGCAATGCTGCATCGATACCAGATGCCTCACCATTCTCGATAACACCACTACAAGTATTGATGTTAGCAAACAGGGTTCCCCATGCGCCACCAGCAACTGTACTGGTAGAAGTAACAGAACCAACACCAGAGAGGTCAGCGTCCTTGAAGTTACCATCGGCAGACTGAGCATATGTATACTCATCAGTACCCGTCTCCAAGGTGTTCAGATAATAACCATTGCCATAGAAGTAGCGCAGGTGAGCATAGAGCGATGTCAGACCGCCCTCGATACCCGACTTCGTATTGAAGAAAGTCGGATCGAACTGGCTACGGGGCTGCTCGTCGAGCACGTCATTGCAGGAGGTCATAGTTGAGGAGAGACCACAGCAAACAAGACCCGCAGCGAGGATATATTTGATACTCTTAGTTTTCATAATCATTTCTTTTTTACTTTTTTACCTTTTTACCTTTAGAACGTCACGTTAAGACCGAACAGGAAGTTGCGGGTTGAAGGCGTGTTATAACCTACGATAGGCATCTTGTGCTTGCCAGAGTACTCGCTGAATCCAACAGCTGTATTCTCGTTTGCCCAAGAGTTGGTCTCAGGATCAAGTCCGCTCTCGTTGTTGAATGGCGAGAAGAGTACGAACGGGTTCTGTACTGTAGCATAGAGGCGCAGACGGCTGATACCGAAGTCCTTGATGCACTTCAGGCTGTCGAAGTTGTAACCGAGTGTAATGGCACGAATCTTCAGATAGCCGGCATCGAAGTAACCAAGCGTTGAACCATATTTGGGGTTATCACCACTCTGGATACCACCAGGTTTCGGATACTTGGCACCAGTGTTGCTCTCTGTCCAATAGTCAATGTCGATATTGTTACGACGACCTGTCAGCATGTTCAGGTAACCATTTGAAGAGTGGATGGCAGAAATCAGCTTACCACCAATCTGGAAGGCACCGATGACGGTCAGGTCAAAGCCCTTGTAACCTACTGTGGTGTTGAAACCTCCCATAAGCTTCGGCTCCATACTGATAATCTGACGATCCTCAGGACCAATCTGACGGGTTGGCAGGCCATTTGCGTCGTAGTCGCCAGTGTACTTCACCTTAATCATACCAATGTTACCACCTGGCTCAAGGATGTTCATGGCAGCCTCTTCGCCTGCCTGATACAGACCTTCATACTCATAGTCGTAGATGACATCAATAGGATAACCTACGAACCAGCGGTTGCCCTCATCACGATCAGCACCAGAAGCCAACTCTGTCAGCTTGTTGCGGTTTGCGTAGAGGTTGATACCAGCATCCCAATTCCAACCATTCTTGTTGTCGATGATGATACCGTTCAAAGTGAACTCCCATCCCTTATTCTCAGTCTTACCAATGTTACCAGTATAGCTGCTTACACCAGAGGTAGAAGGCAGAGATACATCGAGCAGAATGTCACTAGTCTTCTGAGTATAGTACTCGAACGTACCAGAGAGACGACCATTGAACAATGAGAAGTCGAGACCGAAGTTCCAGGTCTTAGAGTACTCCCAACCCAGATCAGGGTTAGGCAGTGAGTTTACATAGTAACCAGCCTTGTAGTTGGTACCGTTACCGAAGTTATAGTTGCGAATAGCAAGACCACCAAGTGTAGAATAGGGGCTGATAGCCTGGTTAGAGGTCTCACCATAACCTACACGCAGTTTCAGGTTGTCGATCCAAGTTGCATTCTCCATGAAGCTTTCACGGGCGATGTTCCAACCTGCAGAAACAGCAGGATAGGTATGCCACTGATGACCCTTAGCCAGACGTGAAGAAGCATCAGAACGTACAGCTACAGAGACCATATACTTATTATCATAAGAGTACATGGCACGACCCATCCAAGAGATCAAACCACTCTGCCAGTAGTTGTAACCAGTGAGGTTAGCCTGGCCAGTAGCCTTGTCGAGTGCATAGTACTGGAAGTAGTCGGCAGGAATCTCCTGCGCAGATGCACCAGTCTGCTCGTAGGTTGTCTGCTCTGCAGAGTACATAGCAACCAAGTTGAGATTGTGCTTTCCGAATGCATGGTCGTAAGTCAGCAAGTTCTCAACAGCCCAGTTACGGGTCTGGTTCTCATACACAGAACCACTGTTAACTGCATTGGCATCCTTGTTATTAATACCAGTACCAGTGAAACCTCCCTGTTTTGAAGAACGGAAGTTCAAACCGATGTTGATACGATAGCTCAGACCCTCGACCCAAGGACACTTCACTTCACCAAAGAGTGTATTATAAGATCCAATACCCTTGTTCTCGCTCAGCCATACATCTTTGTCACGCTCAACAGTCTCCTTAGTAACAACCACCTGGTCGTCAGCAGGCAGCGTGTTGTAACGCTTCAGGTTACCATTCTCATCATATGGGCTTGCCAAAGGAGTCGTGCTCAATACATTATACATATTGTTAACACCCTGCGTCTTGCGATAGCTGTTGTTGGTGGTCAGACCGAAACGGAACCACTTGCCAACCATCTGATCGAAGTTACCGCGAACGCTGATACGATCGTAACCCTCAGTAGGAACAACTGACTCATCCTTATAGTAACCTGCACCAAAGCTATAGCTACCACCATTGGTACCACCAGCTACACTGACGTCATGGTTATGGCTGATACCTGTCTGATAGTACAGATCCTGCCAGTCAGTATTGGTATTCTCATTCTCGTCGAGTGAGTTCTGATACTTTCCTGCTATCTGACGCATCTTAGAGAAAGTAGGACCATCCATCATTGGATACTTGTGGAACACTTTCTTGAAGCTTACATAACCATTATAGGATACCTTGGCAGGAGTACCCTGGCTTCCCTTTACTGTAGTGATGATGATCACACCGTTGGCACCACGAGAACCGTAGATGGCAGTTGCTGAGGCATCCTTCAGGATATCCATCGACTTGATGTCGGCAGGATTGATATCAGAAAGCTGTCCCATGAAGGGGATACCATCGAGCACGATCAACGGGTCGTTGCTTGCACTCAGTGAGCGCTGACCACGAATACGGATCTGCATCTCAGAACCTGGTTTGGTAGAGGTCTGTGTCATGAGCACACCAGCGACACGACCCTGGAGGGCCTGAGCGGCGTTGGTAGCTGCAATCTGGTTCAGCTTATCACCACCAATGTTGGCAACAGAACCAGTTACTGCCTCGCGGCGCTGGGTACCGTAACCGATAACCACCACCTCGTTTACTACGTGTCCGTCTTCTTTAAGGTTCACGCGTACATGATCGCTTGCCTTAACTTCCTGAGACTCGTAGCCGACATAAGAGATGACGAGTGTTGCACCCGGTTTTACATTAAGGGTGAAGTTACCTTCGAAGTCAGTAACCGTACCATTGTTGGTACCCTTTTCCATGACCGTGGCACCGATCAGCGGACCCTGAGAGTCTGTCACATGACCAGTTGCCTTCTGCGTTTGCTGTACGGAAGCTACGGATTCTGTAGCTGCCGAAACCTGCTGTGCACTGATTACGCCGAGAAAGCATAATCCAATGTACAAGGCTGTCTTCTTTGCTTTGAAACTCATACGTTTGGTTTTGTTAGTTAATAATAAATTAAAATTAATAAAAAATCTGCCGCAAAGATAGGCAGATTTTCGTTTCATGGCTTACACGTATGTTTCGTATCGTTTCATTTTTGTTTCAACCTATGTTTTTTGCTCAATATATTCGGATGGAGACACCCCAAATTGCTTTCTGAACACCGTTGAGAAGTGTGCAAGATTACTGAATCCGACAGAATATGCAACCTGCGTTACGTTAATTTTCTGCTCTTTTAACAGTCTCACAGCCTGCTCAAGTCGGATGTTTCTGATGAATTCACTGATAGGCAGACCCGTCATTTCCTTCATTTTCCGATGTAACTGGGCACGACTGATACCCACTTCCTTTGTCAACACCTCCACATTGAATTCACTGTCCGACAAATGTTCGTTCACCACCTTCATGATACGTTCCATCAGCATCTCGTCGTTACCTTTCACTTTGGTCTCGACCACTTTGTCTTTCTGCTGCTGGGAGCCAGAGTACTTACCCTTCAGGCGCAGGTTCTTACTGATCAGATTATTGATCGTCACGTGCAGCTCATCCATGTCGAATGGCTTGGCAAGGAAAGCGTCAGCACCCTTCTCCAGACCTTCCAGACGATTGGCAACGTCCGACTTCGATGTCAGCATCACCACAGGGATATGGCTGATGTTCATGTTTGTCTTGATCATACGCAGCATCGTGAAACCATCCATCTCAGGCATCATCACGTCACTCACTACCAAGTCAAACTGCTTCTCTGGCTCTGAACCCAAAAGCAGACGCAGGGCCTCACGGGCATTGGTAACTGCAGTGAAATGGTAGTAAGTACCCAATTCCTGCGTGATATATTCGCCGATTTCAACGTCATCATCCACAACAAGCACCCTGTAGTTCGACATCGATTTGGGCTTTGACGCTTTCTCACGCTCTTCAGTTGTCAGCATCTCTTCCTTAGTCAGATGAGCCACGCCCAAAGGCAAGCTCACGGTAAAGATACTACCTTGAGAATCCTCACGATTGGCAGCCTCAATGGTTCCGTGATGCATTTCCACCATCATCTTACAGAGGTTCAATCCGATACCAGTTCCCTCGATATGCAAAGAGCGTGTTGCACTCGACTGATAGAAACGGTCGAAGATCTTATGTACATCGCCTTTGATGCCCATACCGTTGTCGATAACCTGCAATATAGCGTTCTGATGGTCACTCTCTGACACACGAACCTCGATTTCACCGCCATCATAGGTATATTTGAAGGCATTCGACAGCAGGTTGTCCACTACCTTGTCGAGCGCATTACGATCCAGCCAAACTTTCAGTTTATCCACCGTAGGCACATACCTGAAAGTCATTCCACGTTCTTTGGCCGTGTACTCATACGATTTCAGGATATTACCCACATACTGTACTATATCCGTCTCTTGGCACTGTAGTTTCATTTGCTGCTTGTCGATCTTGCGGATGTCTAGTATCTGATTGACAAGGTTTTGCACGCGTCGCGCATTGTGCTCGATAGTTTTCAATTCTGACTTGACCTCGCCATCTAGGTCGCGCTTCAGCAGTTTGTGAAGCGGGCTCATAATCAGCGTTAGCGGTGAGCGGATATCGTGGGTGGCGTTAATCAAGAATTTCATCTTCTCCTCTTCAAGTTCCTGTTTACGACGTCGGATATAGAACCATAAAGTGAACCCAAGCACTGTCAGTACACCTATTATATATATAAGGTACGCCCACGAGGAACGATACCAAGGCGCACGCACAATGATACGATAAAGCTGCGGTTCTGTGTAAGTGCCGTTGTCATAAGCCCTTATCTCTAGGACATAGGTTCCTGGCTGAAGGTGTGTGAAAGGTATACGGTTTCGCCCAGCCATGGTTTGTGTCCATTCTTTGCTGCCGTCCAATCGATACTCATAGACCACGTTCTCTGCATTCGAGAAGTTCAGCAACGAGAATTCCATCGTAAACGAATTGTCCAGATAAGACAACTCAAAACGATTACTCTTCTCCAGCGATTGCGTGATGACGTGCTTGCCATCCGAGAGCGTGTTCCTATTGACGGAGGTTCCACCGATAAAAAGACCTGTCAGATGCACAACCCCCTGTCTGGGTTCTACATTACGTAATGCTTCAGGATGGAACGAGGTGATCCCATCGCTGATACCAAAGCGAATACTACCATCCGATGCCTTCATGGTAACGCCCCACATATACTCGCGTGTGGCTAAACCATTGCCATTGATATGGCCGATAAAACGCTTTTTATCTTTCTGGTACTGCCAGATGCCCATGGAAGTGCTGCACCACAGGTCGCCGAACTGATCCTCTACGATGCCATAAACCACCTTGTTGGTCAGGGCCTCAGCATCCTCGAAGGGCACGACATCCCTTTTGCTTTCGTCATATCGGTACAAGCCCGTATCCGTACCTATCAGCACCTGATGGCTACTGTTCTCATAGAGATATGTTACGGATTTCCCCTCCATCAACACTTCCCATCCATAAGGTCTGAACATGTCGTTATCAGGGTCATAGCAGCACAGGTTCGACGAGGTGCCCAACCACAGCTTCCCCTTGCTGTCTATCATCATCGACATGACCCAGTTGTTGTGCAATCGGCCTTTCTCTTCGTTCGTCTGGCGCATATTAAAATTGCGCATTTCCTTGGTTTTCAGGTCGTAAGAGCAAAAGCCCTTCGAATAGGTTGAGAAAAAGAGGTGTCCTTCTCCGTCGTCTATCATCACGTTGATGTAGTCACTGTCAAAGCTGATCTCCTTATGGAAGACGCCTGTCAGAGGGTTATAGGCGTAAAGTCCCTTACCCGTTCCTATCCAGTAGTTTCCCTGATGGTCCCTATATATAGAATAGGTGTCGGAAGGAGAAGCGGGATGAGCCAACATCCTACCGTTTGCATCGAAACCGTAGATGCCATTGTTCTGTACGGCACACCAGGTTATCCCGTTATCACCTTGACAGAAGGAGGTTACCGAGCCACCGATGCTGACATTCTGAGATGAGAATTTCCAGGTACTGAACTGGGGAGCACGCTGAGGCAACAAGAGTAAGCCTCGTTTCAGACAACCCACCCACAGGTTATCCTGATTATCCTCGAAAAGTGCCCACACATTAGACGTATTCAAGTCAAAGACGGCACTCGAATAGTTGTATTGCTGCAACTGGTGAGTCCCACGAGGTATCCACCAAAGGCCTTTGCCCAATGTTCCTATGAACAGGTTTCCCTCTTTATCACACAAAGCACTACGCAACAAAACATTCTCCTCACCCAGCACACTCGTATCGATGAAATCGGTCAAAAACTCCCCGTTTCGGTAATAAACCAACCCACGACGACAAACCATCAACAGTCCGTTTTCATAGTCTACAAAACTGGTAACGGTTCCAAAAGGCGACTCGTAAGAATATACCGTTTTCTTGTCGTCCTTCTTTCTGTAATTGATAATCGGACCTGAACCCGCTTTCCAGAAGGTTCCTTCCTGATCGATTATAATACGACTGAAATAGTCGTCAACTCCACTACCACCACGCTCCACCTGCTCAGCTTTGCAGGTCTTCAAATCCAACCTGTAAAGGCCATAGCCCGCAGTTCCTATCAGCAGATGATCATCGGCTGGCTGAATGATATCACTCACACGAGCTGCAGCTACGCCAGGAAGCGGAATCCTCTGGAAAGCATCCTCCTCAGCATTATAGCGCGACAAACCCATGCCTGTACCTATCCAAAGAAAACCTTGACGATCTACAAAAAGCGTCACAACATTGTTGCTCTGGATGCTTGTCGTGTTATTCTTATCATAGAGATAGTTGGTAAAACTATAACCGTCGTACTTGTTCAGTCCATACTCTGTACCAATCCAGATATAGCCATCGGCATCCTGAGTGATAGCCGTGATCTGATTGCTCGACAGTTTATCAGCCGTATAGAAATGTTGCGTCTGGCTCCATACCACGAGACACATCGTCAAAAATGCTGTTAATAGAATTGCTCTTCTCATTATATAATGTTTCATATTTGTCTCATTGCATGTCTCAGAGGTAGAAAATACCCTCTCTTCCCATGTTAAACAACAGATCGAGAATGGACAGGTTCGGCAGGAAACCATGTTTCTGCTGATACACTTGATAATAGGGCTTTGCTACGAAATCTGGATCCTCTGCAGGGTGCTTGGGATTGATACCTTCGCGAAAATCGTTTGTTGAGGAGTGAGAATACTCTGTGGTCAAGGAGACATGAGGGCAAATGTCGATGAGTTCGCACATTTTGATGCGAATGGCCTCATTGAAGTCCAAGAGATACTCCCACTTTTTCTCGAAGAACGGTTTGATATCATCTTGAAAGTAATCGAAGAAGGGCGAGTCTCCATAGGCACTCTGCAATGCATTCCAGTGCAGATGGCGCCAGTTGCCATGATCACTGATCCGTATATCCTTGATAAGTGGCGATTCTCCACGGACAATCGGCACGGTCAATGCCTGAACACCTTGAGTTGTAGCGATGAGACAGCGGTTCCTATAGGTCTGTTTCTGGAAACTTTCCCACTGCTCTATTTCCACATGTTCGGCCCGATACAGTTTCTGATACCACTGTACCGGGCCGAAATAGGTTGTACTCAGCAAGATGTTTTGCATGAAGCAAATCAACTATAAACGATAAACTTTAAACTCTAAACTACTTGATATTGTCCACAATCCGTCCTAAGCGACTCCAGCGGATGCCACTGAAGCCATGACGGTCAGGATCGCTCGACCACCAGATGAAGATTGGCTTGCCCACGATATGGTCCTCAGGCACAAAACCCCAATAGCGGCTATCTGCTGAGTTATGGCGGTTGTCACCCATCATCCAGTAGTAGTCCATCTTGAAGGTGTATTCCTTCACCTCCTGACCATTGATGAGGATTTTGCCGTCCTTGATTTCCAGGTCGTTACCCTCATAAACCTTGATGGGGCGCTCATAGACAGCGATATTATCCATCGTCAGGGCTATCTTCTCTCCCTTCTTCGGAATCCAGACGGGTCCGTAATTGTCTCTCGTCCAGTGCTTATTGCCATTCAGCGGATAGATTTCCAGATCGTTGGCATCCGTATTCAGTCTGACCGTCTCCACAAGGTCTTTCCTACTCTGCAATACCTCTACGGCGCGCTTCGTCAGTGGCAGATAACCCACCGTGTTCAGACTCGTCAGGTCCTCCATCGAGATGCCCAACTCCTCCATCAGTTCCTCAGGCAACGACTGTTTCAGTCTTACATAATAGGTGTACTGCACGTTCTCGGGCTCCTTATTGGCCTTACCGTCCAGGTAAACGATATGGTTCTTGATCTGCAACGTCTGTCCAGGCAATCCTACACAACGCTTCACGTAGTTCTCTCGACGATCAGTAGGACGCGTGATAATCTCGCCATATTCCATCTGGTTCTGTCTGATGGCCTGTCGACCTGCCTCATAGATGGCGTCAAAGTACTTCACTCTCATGTCTGCTGTGAGCGAATCAGGATCCGGACGGTTCGGATACAGCTGGTAGCCAATGCCATAGCACATCTGGTAATAGTCAAAAGCCTGATACTGAGGTGCCGAACAAAGTGTATCGCCAGCTGGATAGTTGAATACCACGATGTCATTCAGCTGGATAGTACCCAAGCCTTTCACGCGACGATAGTCCCAGTGTGGCCATTCCAGATAACTCTTACACTCCACAACGGGCAGCGTGTGCTGAGTCAATGGCATCGTCAACGGTGTCTGTGGAATGCGAGGACCATAGCTGACCTTCGACACGAACAGATAGTCACCCGTCAGCAGCGATTTCTCCAGCGAACTCGATGGAATCACATAATTCTGGAAAAAGAACTGGTTAATGAAGTACACAGCAACCAGAGCGAACACCAAGGCGTCGACCCATGACATCACGAACTTCACAGGCTTCTCAGCCTCCTTCCACCACTGCCACTTGATCTTCTTGGTGATATAGACGTCAAAGATAAAAGGTACAACGAGCAGTCCCCACCATGACTTCACCCAGTAAAGGAAAAGCAGATAAAGTATCAGCACGACGATGAACTTCGCCCACTGAACCATCGGATTGAATTCTTTCTTTTTTACCATGTCCTAGAATTTAAACATATCTGAGATAGTCAGCAGTCCCTGATGCTCCTTCGTGTACTCTGCTGCGAGCACAGCGCCAAGAGCAAAGCCCTTACGCGAATGGGCATCGTGGGTAATCGTGATCAGGTCGGCATCAGAGTCGTATCGGATGGTATGGATACCAGGCACCTCTCCACGACGGATATGGTCGATACGCAGGAACTTCGGATCAGTCGTGTCCTCCTTCCAAGCCTCCTTGCGATCGATATTCTCGACGATTTCATCGGCCAGGGTAATCGCCGTACCACTTGGATGGTCGAGCTTATGCACATGGTGAGTCTCCTCCATCTCCACATCGTACTGGGGGAACTGGTTCATGATCTTAGCCAGATAGCGGTTCACTGCCGAGAAGATAGCTACGCCTATCGAGAAGTTCGAGGCCCAGAATAAGGTCTTACCCTCTTCCGAACAAGCCTTGCGCACCTCGTCACCATGCTCCTTCATCCAACCCGTCGAACCAGAAACCACCTTCACACCCTTGGCCCAAGCCTTCAGATAATTGCCGTATGCTGCCTGTGGAGCAGTAAACTCTATCGCCACGTCAGCCGAAGCAAACTCTACAGAGTCGAAGTCTTGCTGGTTGTCGATATCAATGATACTCACAATCTCATGACCACGGCTGATGGCAATCTGCTCGATCATCTTACCCATCTTTCCGTAGCCGATCAAAGCTATTTTCATAATTCCATTCTAATTAAAAACGCTGCAAAGTTACTATATTTAATTAAGAATCAAGAATTAAGAAATAAGAATTATATTTATTTCACAGCAATAAGTGGTACATACCACCAGCGAGAGGCTTCACGACACCCTTCATTTCGAGTTGGAAGAGGAGGGCTGTCAGCTGTCCGATGGGGATGGACGTCTTCACGCTGAGGATGTTCAGCTGCAGGTCGTTGGTCTCCTGTAGCAGACTGACAATCCGTTGCTCTTCTGGTGAGAGATCAGGGAAGAGATGGCGCTCAATCCCGTCTGCAAGGGCCTGTTGTCGCTGCTTATCATCCTGCCAACCCATAGCACGAACGAAGTCATCGGCATTGGATATCAAGCCTGCCCCGTTATCGCGTATCAGGTTATTGCAACCTTTTGAATACTCGGCATTTACATTCCCCGGGAAGGCAAAGACTGCACGATCATAGCTTTGGGCAATCTCTGCTGTGATCAACCCTCCTCCCTTAGCGGCACTTTCTACCAAGATAACACTATCTGCCATACCTGCCACAATGCGGTTACGACGCACGAAGTTGGGCTTGTCTGCATTTGTCTGGGTCATAAACTCTGTCAGAAGTCCACCATGATTTAACATCTCAGCAGCTGTGTCGCGATGGTGGTAAGGATAAATGGTGTCGAGACCATGAGCCAGCACCCCTACTGTCGGATAGCCATTGGCCAACGACTCGCGATGGGCATTGATATCTACACCATAGGCCAGTCCACTGACAATTAGTACCTGCGGACAGGACCTCTTCAGATCACTGATGAAACGACGGACAAGGTCCTGACCATAGGTCGTGATATGACGAGTACCCACGATGCTGACCACCTTAGCCTGATTCAGGTCCGCATTACCTTTATAATAGAGTACAAGTGGCGCATCAGGACATTCGCAGAGGCGCTGCGGATAGTCATCGTCCATAAGCGTCAAGCCCCTGATGCCATGCTCCTGCATGTATTTCAGTTCAAAATCTGCCCGTTTCATCGCATCATCCCAGTAACTGAGGGCTGTCTTCAAATGTGGTGACGCATCATGAACGATATCGCCAATCTCGTTTCGATGTTCATACAACAGTTGCGCACTGCCAACCATCTTATATAACTCCAGCGCCTGCTGATAATTAAAATTCGTCAAGCGTGTCAACGCCAACGTGTAGTATAATTCTGATTCCATATTTTGTTAGTTTAAACTATAAACGCCTCTTCAAATACTCATATCCAAAACGGCAGCGGAGGCAATCTCTTTTGTCGCAGTATTCTCGCTTCAGTTGGATCAGCGCCTGGGAATCACCGGCGGTGGAAACAGGGAGCCCCACTTGCTGCCACATACGGATGATGTAGTTGTTCTCAGCCTTCAACTGTTCAAGGAAGTCGAAGGCACGATCGCAAAGCACCTCCTTCGAAGTATGACGCCCGTAGGCAAAGAGCATCGGGATGGCTGTGTTGATCATCAACAGGTTCAGCGATCCGTAGCCCAGATGCTTCTGGTTCTTCGAACTGGTAGAACCAAAGGTGTAATGAGTCTCCCAATAGGGCGTGACATGCGATGAAAGCACATGTTTCAGCTGTTCGATGTTCTCACATTCTACGAGCTGGCTCAGACTCGCCTTCTGCTGATAATAGAGGTTGGCAAGCTGGGAAATACGGATATGCGGGAAGTTCTGCGGACGGAGTCTGAGAAAGCGCCACATTTTGAAATCCATCGGTTTCATCGAGAACTTATGAGCCAGATAGAGGTATTCGTTACGCAACTTGGCGAAGTAACCCTCGTTCAAGGCGTCCTTCTGATAGTAGTCTGGGATAGCCTCCAGTTCGAGGAGTCCGGCCTGTCCCATGAAGATGGCCTCTATCTGGAAAAGGTCGTCGCGATGATGGGCTACGGCAGAAAGCGGAAGTCCACGTGCCCAGAGTTCGAAGGCATCGTTGTTGATGCCAAAGCCATAGTTACGGGCAAGGGTGACGAAGTAGGCATCCTCCCAAGAGCCATTACAGAGTTCCACACGCTTTCGGATGGCCTCCGTCTTCTGCTCCAGCCGCTCCGTCTGCAAGGCAGCCATCCAGGCATGAACCATCAGTCGCGTCAAATCAGGGATTACCTTGTAGCAAGGCGGATAGGCGTCTGTCTTCTGCAGCTCCTCGTAATGTTCCCTGACATAGTCGGGCACGTCGAGCTGCATCTGTTTGATAAACTCCCCATTGGCATTCATCACCTCTGCATCGAGAACACCAGCCACGTGGAGAATCACGTTGGCGTAGTTCTTGTCCTTGTCGTGACCATGCAGATACCAGTCACTCGACTTGTCGTGGATCTCCACATTCCCCACCCATAAGGTCCTGTCGATTCTCACCTTCGCATTGAAGAAGTCAGGGCCTGCGTTGCGGTTGTGCAGTCCAGGGTCAATCACTTCGACGTCTTGTCCGTCGCTCGTTTCCAGTCCCCTCAAAGGGAACAACTTGTGCTTCCACACATAATGCAGCAATTGCTCCATAGTTTCAAATTTAACGTTAAACTTGCTGCAAAGATACACATATTATTAAAAACTCGCATCATTACGACCGTTAAAATATCCTAATATGTTAATAACTATAAACTTTAAACTCTAAACTCTAAACTTTAATCCGTACCTTTGCCCTCGAAATGAAGATAGGAAACGTAGAATTTGGAGAGAGACCCGTGTTTCTGGCACCCATGGAGGACGTGACTGACATTGGTTTCCGACTGCTGTGCAAGCGGTTCGGAGCAGCGATGGTGTACACGGAATTCGTTAGTGCCGAGGCATTGATTCGTGATGTGAAGTCGACCATCTCGAAGCTGACCATCAGCGATACGGAGCGCCCCGTGGGCATTCAGATCTATGGGCGCGACGTGGAGGCGATGGTCGAGGCTGCGAAAATTGTGGAACAGGCAGGACCTGATGTGATCGACCTGAACTTCGGCTGTCCCGTGAAGAAGGTCGCTGGCAAGGGTGCTGGCGCTGGCATGCTGCAGAACATCCCCAAGATGCTGGAGATTACGCAGAAGGTGGTCGATGCCGTCAAACTGCCTGTGACAGTGAAGACGCGCCTGGGCTGGAACTTCGAACAACTGATTATCACCTCGCTGGCAGAGCAACTGCAGGATTGTGGCATCCAAGCCCTCACCATTCATGGGCGCACGCGTAGTCAGATGTATACAGGCAATGCCGACTGGACCTTGATCGGAGAAGTCAAGCGCAACCCTCGCGTACATATTCCTATTATAGGCAATGGTGACATCCACTCGCTCGACGAGGCTGACAAGGCTTTCGACACTTACGGCGTCGATGCCGTGATGATAGGTCGCGCCACCTTTGGCTGTCCCTGGATCTTCAGCCGCGAAAATCTCGATTTCAACGCAAAGCTCGATATCCTCGAAGAACTGCTGCGCATCAACGTAGAGCGTATCGACGAGAAACGAGGCATTCTCCACACCCGTCGCCATCTCGCTGCCACCCCCATCTTCAAGGGCATCCCCGATTTCCGCCAGACGCGCATCGCCATGCTCCGTGCCGAAACGATGCCCGACCTCCTCACCATCCTCGAAGACGTCAGAAAACGATTAGGATAAATTACTTCAATATCAGAAATACTCGTCGCTTATTGCAAAGCCTGCGCCCTAGCCTGAAACTTCTTGCGCCCTAGTTAGGGAAAAAACGTTTCATGTCATCAACAGATTTATTCGTTTGTTTAGTAAACAATAATAGTCAGTCTTCATTTCTTCTGGAAGGAATGATTGGCTGATGAGTTCTTTCCACTTAGGAAGGTAACTCTTCATCCGTTCTATTATTTTGTCTGCTACAGTAACAGGAATACCACTCTGGGTGAAGGCTGTCATAAAGGTATTACGGTCGAAGCCGCTTTTCGCACCGCCAACCGTGAAACTCATGGCCATCTCCTCATTATCCTCAGGATCTGCCAACAAAACGGCCAGCAGATCGTAGGCAGGAGCCAAGGTGTATTCTCCATGACCTGTATCTACCAGTGAGAAATTCTTGCAATGCATATCGGAGTTGCCAGTTATCCATGAAAACAAAACCACTTCCCAAAACCGCTGGACGTCGAGCATGGGAACCGATGAGTATTTCTTGACTGTTTCTGCCAACTGCTGGTAGGTGCCATAATACTTATGCTCAGTGAGACGATTCGTGAGCTGGCACATATCCAGCATAGATATCTTTTCGCCTTTACTGCCTCGGTCCATTCGTAGGGTCAGATAACCCAACTCACCGTCAGCGAGTCGGATAAGCGTATGGCGGGCTGTGCGGATACGGGCGGCTTCAGCCATTTTCATCGTGAGATCTTCCAATTCAGGCAGACAAGGATACTTTCCGCTTTGCGGTTTGAAGATATACTTGCCCCAGAGGCCAACGATGGTGAATTTGGCTGGCTCGATCTTGCCACCACGATTCACGTCGAGTGACATTTTGGCCTGTACACCTGTCACTGACGAGCTGGTACGAATAACCTGACGAGCGAGTTCCGACATATTGTCTCGCGTATAAGGAAGAAGAGGTGCCGTTTCACTGCCAAAGAATTTGCGCGAGCAAGCTGGGTGGAAGTCCACCTGGCCTTCTTCTAATTCCTGATAACAATACAAACACTTACTCATGACTCATTGGTTTTACACTAATGTTTCCAATACAATCATTACAACAAGCCATCAAAAGCGACATCCTGTCACGAGGATCAATCTTCCACGACGAGGATGCGATATTCAACAGCCAGCCCTCAGGAATGAGGCCGTCGAAGACTGGGAACATCATTTCTTTGTCATACTGCTCATTCGTGAGTGGCATAGTCGGACTTACTGGAGCTGCATCTGGAAGTGCAAGATACGCTCCATCGTAGGCAAAATGGAAGCCCTCCTCATCTTCTGTGAGAATACCACAGAAAGTGTCATTGACATAAATACCTGCGCGATTCATACGATATCAGTTTTTACAGGTCCGAGACATTCCCCAAACAGGGCAAGGACATCGTTAACCTTATCGATTCTCAACGTCTGCTTACCTTGTTCAAGGTCTCTGACAAACCTGAGACCCACTCCAGCCCTCTCTGCCAATTCAACCTGAGAGAGGCCGTTTTTCTTCCGTTTTTGTTTAATATGCTCCGATAAAGTCATAGCAATTATACCTTAACGGGTACAAAGATATGCATTTTCCCCATTCAATATACCAATTCGGGTATAATTTTAATTATTTTTATAGATATTATACCCGAACTGATATATATTTTTGGCTGTTCTTATCAAAAAGTAAACAACCTGATCGATGATCGTTGGGAAGCTGACCGCCAGTCGTAGCCAACTACGCTATAATGTCTCTATCTCATCAACAGACAGCCCTGTCAACTCTGCTATTAAGTCTTCTCCCAAACCTTTTTGCTTCATCCCACGGGCTATCTCAAGTGACCTTTCATCACGTCCTTCTTCACGTCCTTCTTCACGTCCTCTCTTATATCTGCCCTCTGCCAAGACATTCTCCACGTTGATCGCATCCCAGAATCGCTCGTAGGCATATAGCTGTGCCTCAGTCATGGCCGACTTCTCCACGATACTGAGAGCCTTGCGGATCTCATCGTTCTCAAGGAGTTCAGACGGGGCCTCAACGGTGTCTTCATTGATTTCAGTCAGGAAACGAAGCCACAAGACGGCCATCTTCTTCTCCATGATGTTGCGTGGCTGGAACTTGGGCAATTCCACGAATACCAGTCGCAGATAATCGATGCTGCGCTCAGGATGGGCTACATTCAGGATGGCATAGTCGTGGTAGAACTCGTCAGGAGCCTCTCCGGGCATCTTGTCATTGACGAGATTCAGTGAGAATACTGGCTTCAGAAGCATGAAGTTCTCGCCTTGGCCTACCTGCTTGATGACTGCCTTCGATGAGTTCATGATTACTCGTTTCTTGAACTCTTCGTCCCAGTTCATCTGCATCTCGACGATGAATTGGCGTTCCAGGGCATCCGTGCAGCGCACGTCGACCACGCTGTTCTTCTTGCCGATGGTTTCCAGCACCATCTCCGGCGTCTGGTACTCAATGCTGGTGATGGGGGCGTCCTCTGCTAACGGCAGCAGGGCATTCAGAAAACTCATCATCAAGTCCTTGTGCTCTGCGAACACAAGCTTGAACGTCAAATCTGCCTTCGGACTAAGATACTTACCCTTCATTGCCTTTTCTCCTTTCTTTGTCTCATTTTGCTTTTGCATAATACTTCGAGTTTAAGTGTATAACTAAGTTTATCGACTGCAAAGATACAAACTAATCTCCAAACCTCCAAACTTTTTTCATAAAATCTTAATAAAGAGGAGATTGTGCATAGAAGGAACAGGTCCCGTGAGTTAACCCGTTGGACCTGTCCTCGTAAGTCCTTTATTCTCCTCTGAAGGTGCCGATGAAGAAGATGGCACCGCTGCCAGCCTCCCGGATCAAGTAGACGAATGGACGATCACAGTGGAAATCTGCCGTTTGGACTGATGTCAAATTACTAGAAATATTCGTCTTTGCAATAGTGACCGATGAAGTTTTTGTTCCTTCTTCAGTTACATCGATTGCTGCCTGTTGATCAATTTTATTCACATACAGTTTCTTGTCTTTACTGATTCCAGATAAGTCTGCCAGATCTATATCAAATATCGAAGATATACCAAGTTTAGAAATTACATCTTTCAACTGAAAGGCACTCCTTGTAGAAAATCGTGGAATTTTAACATCTACTATATATTCATCAAAGTTTGAACTCTGTAACCAAGAATCACTATTTAGATTATGAATGATGTCTTCTACTGATTTTCCAACATTTGGGAGTAAGAAATATGTTTCCCAGACATAGGCACTACCATACGGCAGACATAGGATAGAAAACGTATCATTACTGCCGTAAATAGCCTTGGCCTTACGATACATCATTGGCAGAACAACGTTCTTTCCATCCTCCTTGGTAAATACCTCGTCTCGAGTATTACCAGAATCAAACTTATCTTTCCACGTAGCTTTAAAATACGTAGCATTCATAAGTGCCAATATGGTTTCTGGGGCAATTTCCTCTGCTATCACCGGTATCATACCTCCGCTCTTCTCATTACACCACTTGTTCAAGTAATCCACCGAAGAAGCTTCATGGAAGTCTAATGAGGCTACCTCTGCATCATAATAATGCTTCATGTCATTAATATATGGTGTCTCAAGAGTTAAGAGTTTATTTGCAGCAACAATATTCGCTGTTTGAAGAGTTACAGCTGGGTCTGCTTTAGAAGCCTGTTCGATTAAGGTTTTACAAAACTCATTAACAGACAATTTGTCATTTTCACCAAACCCTAAGGCTCTCGTAATCTCCTGCGACGTTGCACCCTTTGCTCCATCATTGAGCATGCCCAGCACGTATGTTATGCTGATAGGCGATATAATGTTGCTTTTCTTGTTGTCTGATTCATTGATAGCACGATAGAGATTGAAAGAAAAATCATTGTTCTTTTTTACAAATGATTTTTGCTCGTCTGAAAGTTTTATGAAACTTGCATTTGGAAGCATATCAATGACGACAGAGTCAAGTGGCAACTCCGTAGTTTTTTCGAACTCATCACTGTTACTACAACTGAGCATCAAACCACATAATACCAATAATGCGAAGCCGGTTTTTAAATCATACTTTTTCATGTCTATTTTTTTATTGCTTACTCATTTATAAAACGAATTAACTTCAAAACCTTGCAAGCCAAGATTGCTGTTTTAGCATTATTTAATAGAACTATCTGTAGATGCTTCTAAAAGTTAAATTGTATTGATAATTACTAGTGAGAGGATTTAAAGAATTATCTGGCCACAATACGTATGACTGAGAATATACATTTTCATTGAAATATCCATTGTTTGATCCATACGCACCCCAATTAAAATGATTATAATATGTGACAGATAGAACATTCTCTTCCGTTACGATCCATACTGTATGGCCATTTAACTCCACACTTTCCATTAACCGTTCTTTCATTACTTCTTTCATATACCCATCAAGTACCCATGCGTGGCCTGACCCATCTGGGCTTGTTGATCCAGTCACTAGTAGTAAGTGGCTATTATCCAATTCTGATCGGATGTCAGAGGTTGTCTTAAATGCAACATTATAACCTAACATGCTAATAGTAGGATTAATGTAATAAGCAAGAGTAAAAGTCTCGTCTCCATCGGGATAGCTATTATCCAATACTCCAATTTGCCTTATCAGTCTGGAAATTGCTGCATGACCGGCATTATTGTTACAAACACCATACAGAAATTGTTCTGTGTGTGTATTTCCATTATTGTGCATTCTCATATCGGCCCAGGGTAGGCTTTGTGTATCTACATCGGCATCTTCATAAGTCAATGGTATAGAAGATGGATATTCATAATAAGTCATAATCTGAGCAATAGCAACGTTAACACACCCTGGTATTTTGTTGGGAAAGAATTCTCCTTCAACTTTGTTAGTCCCTTGCCCCCACTTTACTGAGACGTATGGCCCCTTTGTTGTATATTCACTTACTATTTCTGAGGGTTGACCGTCACCACCACTTCTTACATTTTTTGTTGTTCCATTAAGCACATACTCCTTTGCAAGTGACAGAAATTCATCGAAGCCATCGATACCTGATGGCGTCTCTGGATCACAGTGGCCTTGCTCCGTTACAGCTAACAAGCCTTCAGTGTTCTTTGAAGCAGAGACAAGGGCAAAACCTTCGTTGTTCTCAAAGTTGAACACATAGATAAGTGAATCGCTGCCGTCTGATTCTCCACGCGTCTTGGCATCACGCATGATGACCTTATTTTCTGAGAGGTCAATCTTGCGGCAACTCTCACCACTACGAGTCGTTGACTTCGAGTCCTCCAACATACCAATCGCATTCTCGGCAATCTTCAAGGCCTCATCATAGCTACGCGTATTACTTTGGGCGGTCTTCGCTGTTGGAACAGCAGGAGCAGTCTCTATTGTCTCCTGATTAGAACAAGCAGCCATTACAAGGGCTGCAACAAATGCAAATACTATATTCTTTTTCATACTAACGATTTAAAAATTGATTAGACCATAAACAATTATTGTAGACTCACAGGAGCCAGTAAGTTAACCCCTCAAACCTTTTCCTATGAGTCCACAGATCATTGCACGACAATGGTGACTATATTTGTTTTTTCACCATTGAAACCATTAGGCTGATCAGTATAATTGATATTCATTACCTCATTGCCATCAAATATAGCTTTACTACAAATAGCAAAATGTTTACCTTGATATTTTTCAGTTGGAATAGTCCAATATGTTTTCAGTACGTGCGTCTCATGATTTCCAAACAGAGATGGGCACAATATCTGAAATGTATATTCTTGTTGGGTTTGCTGCCAATTTGATATAAATGTCTCGTGTCTTATCAGCCAGTCACCATATAAGGATTTACACATACTAAATTGACTATCATATACTCGTGGAGTCTGGGCATTATCAGGGATACAATATACCTTGTAAGAATTTTCGTCAAATTTACCAGATATAGCATTTTCAATAGACTGATCATCAGGATACCAACTTGTCAAAGGCAAATCCTTTACCAAATCTTTTCCCTCACTATTTTTGACACTAATGCACAAATTGTGAATAGCCTGCTCTGGTCCATAATCATGTGCCCTATCACAAGAGAATAACATTGAGACTATCGCAACCATCATGCAAAAGTACATATAATTTTTCATGTACATATTCTTATTTTTTCTTTATTTATAAATCAGCGAACTTACAAGTGAGCAACAAATCAATGCATGGAAATAAAGAAGTCTTTTCTTGAGTGTTCAAATTCATGATCTTTCTCATTATATCCATTATAATTATAATCGTATTCACCTGTTGTGGTATTAATGACATCACCGCTATACCATCCATCACAAGAACCTCCCCAGCCCCAATTCATATGAAATTTAAGATAGACACTCCCTCCTTGAACATCCGGGTTGTCCTTTGAGTACCATCCAGGGACAAATATACCATCGCTATTTGGTTGCCACTCAGTAAAAACATAAAGTCTTTTCATTGTTGTCTTTTTTATACCATCACATATCCAATAATGAGATTTGCCCAAATACTCTAAAGAACCGGGCAATATTGACATATCCCAATCATTACCCAACATGATTACTGGCCGTCGGTGTTGAATCAACTCAGACTCTACCCTATAAGTATTATGATCTGCGACGGTTACATTGTATCCAAAATCTCGTATACCATCTTCCATATTTCCTGGCCTCGTAAAAACCCAATCTAATACGTGTTCTGTACCTATAACATCATAAACACGCTTAACGAATGCAGATATAGAAGCACTATTTTCTGAAGAGATATTGTTCCAACTAAAATTGACACCTTCTGACATAGGATTCGAAGGATACCTATAATAGTTCATCAATTGTGCCAAAGCAATTGTCCCACATCCTGCAACATGGTTATTACATTGGTTATTATAAGGAGAGTGTTGATTCCATCTTGTTGATAATAGAGGGCCTACTTCCTCTTTAACTGTACAAATCTTCCAACCTATAACCGATTGAGATGCTGGTGAATGATTAAAATTGGCACTATAACACAAATTTTGATATATTGCTGAAT
Organism: Prevotella sp.; assembly: GCA_017443345.1. Lineage (GTDB taxonomy): Bacteria > Bacteroidota > Bacteroidia > Bacteroidales > Bacteroidaceae > Prevotella. The sequence continues at coordinate 7,357 of JAFSNR010000018.1, read as the reverse complement.
ATCCTGCATCTGCAAATGCTTGTTCGGCTGTAGACAAAGGCTGAAAGTGCCATCCTTCTTCCCCATCATATCCATATTGATTCAACAAATCCTCACATCGTTCATAACAAGCAATCTCTGCATCACTCAATCCTCCTCTAGTTATACCTTTAGTAGTTTCTTGAGCATTATCAACGGTATTGTCGAAACCATTCCATAAACGATGCATCTGCACCTTTATGCTGTCGTTTAAGAACTTACTTGATTTAATTGCACATTTTGTTTCTGCTATCCAACTCATCACACCTGTATTATTGTTAGTTGGATCAAAATTATTCTCATCGGAATAAGCTAGAATAGGGTAATAGTTTTTTGAAGCACCAACAATAACAAAACCTCCATTGGGGTAATTAATTACATACATAGCAGGAATGTCTCCATCATTGATAATACTTGTTGATGGCAATACTTTCTTAGCGGGAGCTTTTTTCCCTTTTGATATGTTACGGTAGTTCCCCTGTTCATCATAAAAAAGATTTGCAACATTTACTGCTTCTTCTAGTGAAATAACGATATCGTCATTGCTATCAGTTGAACTATTTCGAGTTGTAGCTTTATTATCACTTATTTCTACACCAATAGGCAGGTCGTCATAATTAGTACAAGCAACCATTACAAGGGCTGTGACAAATGCAAATACTATATTCTTTTTCATATTAACGATTTAAAAATTGATTAGACCATAAAAACAAAATCTTCCTGAAACAAACTGGATTGTATATTCGCCAGAAAGATAAGCAGGAAGTTCAAACGCTGCGACTCCTTCTGGGATAACAGAAGAAAACACCACTCCGTCACCCTCCATTATATTAATAAGGTATTCAGGGTGAGAACTGGAAAGAGTAAGCGTAAAACCTTCTTGATAAATGGCTGGTTTACGCATGGGAGCCTTGCCATAACCTGGAGTCATAGGAACATCGTCAATGATTCCCATCTGTAATTCTACCTGATTCCCATTTGCATAAATGGGCGCATTACCCAATGCAGACAAACACAATAACATAAATAATAATTTCTTCATTATTTATAATTTTGTTAGATTATACCCACAGCGCATTGCTAAATGCGGGTGCAAAGGTAGCACATTCAAATTTAAGAGACAAGAAAAGAAGCTTTTCAGAATTAACCAAGAATTAACCAAAACAAAACCGCCTTATAATCAGAAGATTACAAGGAGTAATTTACGTGAGTTATTGAAGGCATATTATGAATATAGCCTCAGCCTTTCACTCAGATCCTTTGATTTTCCATCTTCACCAAAGAGTTTTTGCATCAAACTTTTGCAAACCTTAGTGATATATGGCTGGGTAACATTCAGCATATTGGCTGCATCCTTGGGAGAACAATGAAGTCGGATCAGGATGCTTGTCTTAAACTCATTGTCGTTCAGCTCAGACCTTTTGGCGGAAATCAGCTTATAAAAGTTGGGTAGTATTTCAATCACCATCATGTGAACCTGATGCCAATCGTCATCAGACAAAATTAGAGCTTTGTTTGCAGACTTCTTTATATCTTCATATATAATTGATTTCGCCAGTAAGGCATCTGCAGATTCTTTTTGCTGACCAACTCGCTCTTTATACTTTTCAATTTCTGCCGTCAAACGTGCAGAGTCTTTCTCTTTCTCCTGAAGCATTTGGCTTAGTTCAAAACCATAAGAACGTAGTTTAACGACATCTGCCTGTGTTTTTGCCAATAAAGATACGTTGGCTTTATATTGAGTCCGCTCTATTTTCCGCTTTTTGTAAACTTCCCTTGCTACAAAAGTAGATGCTATAATGAATAAAAAGAAGGCGATACCGACCAACTGTGTTATGACGCGAGCCTTTTCTGCTTTTTCTTTCGCTTGTTCAGCAAGTGTCTGATTCCTGGAATAATCATACATAGCCTGCATCTGCTCAACCTCTCTGGTTGCCATTTGCGCATAGACAGAGTCATTCATCGCATAACTGTAAAGGGCATATTTCGCAGCAGAGTCAGGCTTATGGGTTTTTTGAAATAATAACGCCAAACCTCGTGACCCTGCATTTTGGTTATTAAAATCCTTTGCTTCTCGAAGTTCTTTTCTGAACATGTATTCTGCAGAATCATACTCCTCTATTGCCATATAATAGAGGCCTTTCGAATAATAATACACTTCACGACCCTTTTCAATATTGTGATGCTCGTCAAAGAAACCAGATTCTGCTTCATAGATCCTGATATTTTTTTCAGCTTTATCTATATCTCCCTTATCGAGTAATTCTTTTATGACTACAGATTTATACCCAGCAGAATAATTATTGTAGCCATATTCTCTAAAAAGTTCAGACAGCCTATCACATAAATATATGGCAGAATCAGACTTATGCATCCTCTTATAAGCAGCTATTTTTCCACCCATACTTCTTAATGCATTTAAAGTGTCTTTGCCTTTCCAACCATACTCTATTGATAAGTCTTCGCATTTGATTTCTTGTTCATAAAGCCCCTGCTGATAAAACACATTACTCATCTGCCCATAGACTCGACTGAGCTGGCGGTAGTCGCAGTCCTCAGCGGTGGTGTCGGCACGCTCGGAGGCCATCTGGAAATACTTCAAAGCCATGGGCGACTCGTGGAGGTCATGATAGGCACGACCCAAAAGGTAGTAAGCGAGCATCTGTTCGTTAGGGGTGCCGTGATCGTCGAAATAATCAGCCAATGCCTTCGCCTCAGTCGTAGAGCGGAAGACGCTATCCGACCGATTGAAAGCATCCAACTGACGCAGGCGTTCCTGCATCTCTGCATACTTCCGACCCGTACACCCCATCATCAGGCATACGACAGAAATAACACTTATGATGAATCTTTTCGACATCGCTTTAATACCAGCCCATAAGCTGGCGGAGATAGGCGGTCAGTTCGGAGGCCATCTTCTCGTCCTGGTAGATGTTGGGATGCCAGTCGTTGCCGTAGAATTCCTCGCCTGAGATGGGGGCGATGTCGAAGCGGTAGACTTCCTTGTCGCCTGACTTTCGGGCCTCAGCTGCGATTTCATCGAGCAGCTGCTTGGCCTCCTGCAGCTCCTGATTGTAAAGCATCGAACCTGTCAGGAAGACAATCTTTGCCTTCGGATTATGTTCGCGCGCCATCTTCAGCAGTTTCTGATAACCCAGCCTTAACAACTGCAAGTCGTAGTTGTTGGTAGAAAGGTCGTTAGTACCCAGGTTGATGCAGATGACATCGGGCTGATAGCGGCTGAAGTCCCATTTCTCGCCAAGTAACGTAGGCTGATTGCGGAAGTCAGGGTTCCAGGCATAGCCAGTATACTCGTATTGCACAGGCATACAGGAACCAGGCGAACCCGTCTTCGGCTCACCATAGTTGCGATAGGCGCCAATGCCACTACGGGCGACGACCCAGTGCTGGGCCTCCAGATTGCGGGCGGTGATAGAGGCGTAGGAGTAATAATGGTTCTCTGTCGCATAGTCGAAGTGGTCGTTCTTGTTAAGTCCCTCGTTGCCATAGCCACAGGTGATGGAGTTGCCGATGAACTCAATCTTTCTCGACGGGAGGACAGGCGCCTCAGCGAGCTGGCGACCCTCGTCGAGCACGAAACCCCAGAACTCCGGATTGAACTCATAACCCTCGATGGCATACATCAGACGGACGGTATGACAGCCTTCAGGCAGAGCCGTAGCCAAGGTGACGACAGAGTCGCGCTCCCCACGGAAAGCCACCTTGAAGGGTTCGGCCTGGTCGATCTGTGCCACGAAGTAGCCGCTTTGGGGCTTGGCAATCATCCTGAGCGAGGTGCCCTCGAAGGCAGCGATGATCTGGATACCTGGGAAATTCCAGGCTGGTCGCTCTGGATTGGCAAAACTGATGCGGCCCGTATACTGGATCCTGGGATCCGTAGGAGGGATGATACTTCCCTTGATGGGTACAGTCTCAATCGCAAAGGCAGACATCACGCTGACAAACAGCAGACAGAATGAACTCAAAATCTTACTTTTCATTGTTAGGGATACATATTTTAGGGTTTCTGCGTGCAAAAGTACAAAAACTTTTTGGAATTATGCACAATTTACATTAACTTTGCCCCCATAAACCTATAATTATTGAAATTATGACTATCATTATTCTGATTGTATTAGTAGTTCTCGTAGGAGGCTATTTCGTATCAACCCAGCGCTCGCTGGTCAACCTCGATGAGTTGTGTAAGAACGCCCTAAGCCAGATTGAGGTTCAGCTGAATTCTCGTTTCGACGCCGTTATCGCCTTGGCTAAGACGGCTGCCCAGTATGCCAAGCACGAGTCGGAGACCATCATCCAAGCAGTACAGGCCCGTGGTGGAAACCTCGGCAATGCCAACACGCCTGCAGCCATCAACGAGCAGAGCGACCTGCTCACCCAGATGATGGGACGCCTGAACGTCGTGTTCGAGCGCTATCCTGAGCTGAAGGCCAGCGACCTCTACAAGGAGGCCCAGGAGGGTATGAAGCAGTACGAGGAGAATGTACGCATGTCGCGCATGATCTATAACGACACTGCCACGAAGATGAACCGTATGGTTCGCCAGTGGCCCTCGTCGATCGTGGCTTCGATGCTCCACTTCGATCAGAAGGACTATCTGAAGGTTGACAACGAAGAGAAGAAACAATATCCCAATCTTGATGACGCTTTTAAAAAGTAAATGGGTGCTGTTGCTGATGCTGCTGGCATCAGCAACCAGTCTGTCAGCCCGTCCGTTTCTCCATTCGCTCGACATCCGCGTGGTGCTGAGCCGCAATGGCGATGCCCATATCACGGAGACCCGGGTGATGGACATCGACTCTGAAGGCACGGAATGCTATATCGGACTGGGCAATATGGGAGGCAGTGAGGTGCGCGACCTGGAGGTGAGCGACGAGAACGGCCTCCAGTTTACCAATATCGGCAGCTGGGACGTAGACCGCAGTCGCGACTGGAAGGCAGGCAAATGCGGCATCGTCTACAAGCACAACGGCTACGAGCTCTGCTGGGGACTTGGCGACAGCGGCAGTCGTACCTATACGACGCGCTACACCATCACGAGCCTTGTCCACGCCTATCCCGATGCCGATGCCATCCGCCACGTGTTCCTGGATCAGGACGTATCGCCCAAGCCCGACAAAGCCCGCCTCAGCATTGAAGCCGAGGACTCGACGCTGTTTACCGAGGAGAACTGTGGTATCTGGGGATTCCGCTTCGGAGGCGAGCTGAGTTTCGAGGATGGAAAGATCATCGTCCACAACACAGAGCCCTTCGACTATCGTGGTGCGCTGTATATTATGGTGCGCTTCGACAAAGGTCTGTTTGAGCCGACGATTCAGGAAGACGACACCTTCGAACATAAAAAAGAACTGGCCTTCGAGGGCAGCGACTATACCAGCAACGACGAGGAGTGGACGTGGGAGGACACGCTGATTCTCCTGTTTTTAGCCTTGAGCTTCTTCGTGGTGCCTGTCATCGGACTGGTCTGGTACTTCGTATATGTCTGGCGTGCCCGAAAGAAGGTCAACAAGGATCTGCTCTGGTATCGCGACATCCCTCTGAACGGCAATCTGCAACAGGCCAACGACATGCTCAACGCCTATAAGTATCTCGGCACCGACTATAACAACCTGCTCTCGGCTTGTATCCTGAAGCTTATCGACATGGGGGCCATCAGCATCGAGGAGACCCTGAACCGTAAGGGCAAGACGGAGCAGAACTTCGTCATCCACGAGCTGAAGGACCAAGGCGACCAGCCCTTGCTGCTGCGCAAGATCCACAGCATGTTCAAGACGGCTGCAGGCGACGATACCATACTCGAGCCCAAGGAACTGAGGTCGTTTATGAGGAGCAGCAAGAACGAGAGCATCACCGACTCGTTTATCAACACGCTCCACACCAAGACGAGCATCTCCAACTATAAGGAGCGCCTCGACGACGTGCGCCAGGTGTTCGGACTGAAGAAGTTCCTCAAGGAGTTCTCGCTGCTCGACGAGCGCCATGTGAACGAGGTGTCGCTGTGGAAGGACTACATGATCTACGCCACTCTCTTCGGCATCGCCGACCAGGTGATCAAGGACATGAAGAAGATCAACCCCGAATACTTCAATATGGACCAGGTAGCTGCCCAGATGGCCAACGACCATACGCTGCCCGTCATCTACTCCACCCTCCACTCAGGCACTTCGCGAGCCGTTGCCAACAAGGCAGCCCGCGAGGCCCGTGCCTCAGGTCATGGTGGCCACTCCTCCTGGGGAGGCGGTGGCGGTGGCTTCTCAGGCGGCGGCTTCGGCGGCGGTGTCAGATGATTTCCCCTTACCTCACAGAGTGTCAAACACTCTGTGAGCAAGCTTTTGACTTGAAGAGACGTCATCTTTCGGTCGTTCTAATGCTTCCTACGACTCGTTCAGATGGCACTTTACAGGGTATAGGGACGTCTCGAACGAGTGTAAAGCCCTATCAGAGAAGGGGTTAAGTGCCTACTTAACAACCTTACGCCTTGGCCCGAAAAACTTTACGGGTATACGCGAAAAGCTTTACGGGCATACGCAAAATAGAGAGCATTGTCCGGGCCGGTGCAGCATCAGTAGCACCATAGTAGCGCCATTTTCAGGCATCCTGCACCGAGTAAGCAGCTGAATACAAACAAGTTACAAGGCTCAGTAGCACGAGTAGCGCTATATTTTTTTGTTTTTCAAACTACATCTAGTTTAATTACCTAACTCCAACTGATTGCGGACGAGTTCGTAATAGGCACCACGCTTGGCCACAAGGTCATTGTGGGTGCCTATCTCGGCAACCTTACCACCGTCGAGCACCACAATCTGGTCGGCATTCTTCACTGTCGATAGGCGGTGCGCCACGATAACAACCGTTTTGCCCCTGTAGAAGTGTTCCAGATTCTCTGTAATCTGCCGCTCGTTCTTAGCGTCAAGTGCATTCGTTGCCTCATCGAGGAAGATGAAATCAGGGTCTTTATATACAGCCCTGGCAATGAGGATGCGTTGTTTCTGTCCTTGGCTCAGCCCCACACCGTCGCGGCCTATCTTCGTGTCGAACTTCAGTGGCAGTTTCATGATGAAGCCCTTGCAACAGGCAATCTCTGCTGCCCGCATCAGCCGTTCCTCGTCAATCTCTCCGTCACTGACGGCGATGTTGCGGGCGATGGACTCAGAGAAGATGACACCATCCTGCATCACCACACCGCAATGATTGTGCCACCACTTGATGTCGTAGAGCGACAGAAACCACCCTCCAAGATTAATGTTGCCCTGCCCGTACTCTTCATAGACACTGTAATACTTCAGTAGCAGTTTGATGATAGTCGACTTACCGCTACCTG
>JAFSNR010000116.1 GCA_017443345.1 Prevotella sp. | reverse complement strand
ACGAGACCGATAGCCTTAGCAGCACCAGTTGAGTTAGGAACGATGTTCTGAGCACCAGCACGAGCGCGCTGAACATCACCCTTGCGCTGAGGACCGTCGAGGATCATCTGGTCACCTGTGTAAGCGTGAACAGTTGTCATGATACCGCTCTGGATTGGAGCGAAATCGTTCAGAGCCTTGGTCATAGGAGCCAGACAGTTTGTTGTACAAGAAGCAGCTGAGATAACAGTGTCAGCAGGAGTCAAAGTCTTGTGGTTTACATTGTAAACGATAGTAGGCAGATCGTTACCTGCAGGAGCAGAGATAACAACCTTCTTAGCACCAGCTGTCAGGTGAGCAGAAGCCTTCTCCTTAGATGTATAGAAACCTGTGCACTCCAGAACAACGTCTACGTCCAGCTTACCCCAAGGAAGCTCAGCAGCGTTAGGAATTGCGTAGATAGTGATCTTCTTGCCATCAACAACGATGAAATCCTCACCAGCCTCTACAGTGTGCTTGTTCTCACCGAACTTGCCACAGAAACCACCCTGAGCAGTATCATACTTCAGCAGGTGTGCGAGCATCTTAGGACTTGTCAAGTCGTTGATTGCTACTACTTCATAACCTTCTGCCTCGAACATCTGACGGAATGCGAGACGACCAATACGGCCAAAACCGTTAATTGCTACTTTTGTCATTTTACTTAATTATTTAAATGGGTTTAACCTAATCTTTACCAACTTTTTGATGCAAAAATGCATTTTTTTTTGTTTCCGAGTGCAAAGTTACAAAAAAATTCCTATATTTGCACAGAATTTATGTCTTAATAAAAATTAAACGTGCACAATAAGTCTCAAATGAGCATCTTTATCTCGAGTGTAACTTCTGAGATTGCAAAATGCAGATTACAATTCAATCAATAAACACTATACGTTAAACATTAAATTTTTAAGATTATGGGATTTATTAAAGAATTCAAGGAGTTTGCCGTGAAGGGCAACGTAATGGACATGGCTGTCGGTGTTATCATCGGTGGTGCGTTTGGAAAAATCGTAACGAGTCTGGTGAGCGACGTCATCATGCCCGTTGTCAGTTTGGCAACTGGTGGTATAGACTTTACCAACCTCTTTGTCAACCTGTCTGACGACGTGAAGTACAAGACGATTGCTGAGGCTACGGAGGCTGGTGCTTCTGTGTTTGCCTACGGACAGTTTATTCAGAACATTGTTGACTTCCTGATTGTTGCCTTCTGTATTTTCCTGATGCTGAAGGGCATCAACAAGATGAACCGCAAGAAGGAAGAGCCCGCTCCCGAGCCCGAAGCTCCAAAGGGACCCACTCAGGAGGAACTCCTCGCTGAGATCCGTGATTTGTTGAAAAACAAATAACAACAGGCTCGGTTTCCGACTTTAACAATCATCCCCGCCCAAACTTGGACGGGGATGAATCTTTTTATAGGTCTCGTTCGATATAAGTAAACGTCGTATCACCTATCAGGAACGAGGTATTATGATACAACCAAATACCATCACCCACCTTCAGCGGCTTGTTGCCCGCGATGACGCCCTCCTCCAAAGCCGTCAAGCGAAGCGCATCGTTCACCATTTTGATTTCTGCATGGACTGGTGCCACCTTACCTTTCAGGTCCCAAGACATTTGCAAGGAACAGTCGATTGACTTACCAAGAGTAACAACCTCTTCCGGATTATTGAAGAACCACTTGTATATAGCCACATCCATTTCCTTGACAGCTCCCTTCACATTGAGGAAATAACGCTCAGACTTCGGAGCCATCGCAGCCACTGCCACAGCCAGAGCCACAGCGAAGAGGATACAGCTGATGAGTAGCAAGGAGCGGATATCCAACTGATAGACACCCCGGAACAGGAACGACCACAGATACATAGACAATACGCCAAGACCAGCCGCCACTAGCACCAAAGACTTACGCAAGGCAACTCGCGTGCCAACGGTAGAGATATAGGCAATCATCACAGCCATCAACGACCAGGGAATCCAGTCAAGCAGGAATGAGAATGCGTCCAGATTAAGAGAGAAGGTAATCGTATCGATCAACAGGAATATGAGATAAGAACCTACACCCACAATAAGCGCACGCAGGGAGATGTTGGCAACAAGACGCTTGAGCTGCTGTCTTCTGACAGCCAATACCGACATCGCTAAAGTCAGGAAGAAACCCATAATCAGTCCGAAGGCTGGCATATGGCGCAACTGCTCTCCATGGAAGCCAAATATAGTCGTAGTTCCTATAACCTCCAGACGGGCTTGGTTCATCTGAGTCACCAGTTCTTGATTGGAAGACGAGTAATTGGTGGCATACAACATATAGAAGAACCAAACCAAGAAAGCAGCAACAATGGCGATCAATGTCCATCTCATATAGAACGACGCATTCTTAGAATCGAAGAGGTGCTTATGATTATAATAATGTGAGCCATGCTGGCAGTTTCTGCCAAACTCCGGACAATGATAGTCATTCTCGTCCCAACATGACTTGTGCATCACGTGTTCGCACTTGGCCACCACCTCGTCGCCGTCTTCAAAAGGAGCCTTACAGAAATAACAAGTCTTGTCGATATATACATTTCCCACGCTCATGTTGATGCCTCTAATGTACTTCACGATATACTTCCGCCTGAACAGCATGTATCGTACATAAGGTATTACGAACTGGAACATCACATAGACGAGCACAAATATGAAGAAAGATAAAGCCAGACCTTGAATGAAGACCCATAAGACCGGATAGCCGTTGACAATAACGGGATTATAAGCATTACCCAGGAAGAGAGCACAACTGGTCCATCCAATCAAACTATCGTTATCCTTTTTATAGATCTCAATCTTCATCTGGTGAGGATTACCACGATAGACCTTGCCATCTGGGTTCTCAAATACGAACTCATTGGAAATAAACGGCTCTTCACCAATCCGGAGGATGGAGTTCTTCATCTCTATCCAGTCGTAAGCCGACTGATATACACCATGATAGTTTTTACAAAGAACCTGAAGAACATTGGTACCTTGGTCGTTATCAGTCACACCTGTTTGGGAGAAATGCACAGCCTGAATGGTCAGAGAATCACCCGACGTTGGCAAATCACTCACCAATTCCTCTTCCAGTTCAAAATGATCAGGGTCAAAAGGCTCATCGGTATCTGAATATACGCGGTCATCAGAGAAGATAACCAAACTCTTCTTCTGTGCACCAGACCACACACCGACTCCGTCTTGCATTTCCTTCTTCTTCAGCAATATGGAACGGTATAAATACTTGACACTGTCAGAATGGGATACGAAATAGTTGTCGAGCACATAATCCGTCGGTACCATCGTTTCGGAAACCTCCGTACCATGCATGAACGACAAGAAAAGGGTTTGATTGGTGAAAACAGTCATCATCTCCTTCACGGTACTGCATTCTTTGTCGACAACAGACTGTGGCAGATTCAGATCAATCAGGATATTCAACTTGATGTTACGACGTTTTACCTCAACACCTTCACTGTTGATGATATCCACCAGGCGAGGACGACCTGAAGAGGTATTCTCGATACCACTGATGACCTCGTAACCCTTCACGTACACTCGACTGGTATCCGTAAAAGAATAAGGTCCCATACCACGAACGACAGTGGTAAAGAGTCGGAAGGTCTTGTAGTCTGGTGAGAACTTGACACCAACGACTTTCATCGGGTCAGTATCTTGTGATTCATCATCGGAAGTGTCTGCACTAAACATCTCGTCGAGATTGATATTGTCTTCAGACAACTTGTCATCGCAGCTGACGATCATGAATGTCATCAGTGCTAACAATAGTAACCGGCTTATTTTCATCTTCATATCCATGTTCTTATCTTTAGATGGTGGGATAAGTTGTATCCTTACCATTATTATTCAACATATCATTATACTTCTTCAGGCTCGCTGCCTTTTCCTTATATGCCTTGAACTTAGACCAGAGACCATTGACGAACATCAATATGATCGCCACGGCAGCCAGCCCCATCACATAGTCCTTCACACGTTGCATCCATGGTTTATACTCCAAGGACTGTACCTTTTCCGACACGCTCTTCATGATGACATACTGTTCATCCAGCGTTTCCATCCTGGTCTGAAGCGAAGGAACCATCTCACTTGCAGCCTTAGCCTGCTCAAAGTTTGTCTGAAGCTCACCGAACACCACCTGTTCCTTGGCCTTCACCTTCTCCAACATAGGTCCGAACTTCTTCAGAAGCGATAGCTTAAAGGCTTTCTTATAGAGCTTCTTGTAAACGTCAACATGACTGATGATGAACTTGTCTGCAGAAGCGAACTTGGCAATGGCATCCACCTGTTGGGTCCTTATGTCAAGGGAGTCCTTCACCACCTGCTTCAGCTGCTCCAGTTTGGCCACCTCCTCCATTAGTTCCTCGTCAGCGGCAATATCCAACTGCGAAGCCTGATAGTAGGTAGTCCACTTGACATCCAATGCATTATATGACTGGTTGAGATAGTTGATGCGATCCTGAAAGGTCCCCACAAGTGTTGGTGATATACTGACATCATTGAGAGATATCTTCATCTGCTCTACCACATATAACTGGTTAAGGTCGTCCATAAACAAGGTCAGACGAGCCATAATCTCAGCCTTGATAGCCAGCGAATCTGAAGAGGACGCTGCAGGAGTCTCCTGAGCACGAACCGTTACTGCAAGCATCATTGCCCACAGTAACAGCTGTATGTATCTCAGCCTACTTCGCAACTTCGTATGACTTTTCACTTGTTACTCTTACATGTATTGTTAAAATAGCGCTCTGCCGCACGGAACATCGTGATGGCCTGTCGCTGTGCTGGATTACCGCCCTGACGATTGCCTAAGATTTTGTTGACCTCATCTATCAGTCCTTGGCCTGATTGTACCAGGTCACGACGCTCAAAAGCATCCTTGCTGACCAACCATTGAGAGACAATACGGTCAAGTTGACGCGCCTTCATCAGTATGACCTTACCATTGTCGGTAGGAATATTCAGTTCTCCACCATCAGCAGGATCCTCGGCTAAAACGCAGCGAATCGCCTTGATTGAGTCGATATACTGATTATATGTATCCTGGACAGTTGTCAGATCCTGGCAAGGAGTGGTATCGGTTTTAGGCGGGTACTGCTCGAGCAGATTACTCTTCATATCCTCAAAGGCCTTCAGGGCTTCCTGTGACAAAGCCTTACCCTTACCATAGTTCTTCTGCAACGTCTTGAAACTTCCCATCACACCTTCCAACGCTTTCTGGGTAGAAGCAATCTCGTCAGTGAAGTTCAGACAGGGGTTACGCTGAATGGTTACCTGATACTCGATGTTCACATCGCGGCCGAATGGAATCTCATAGAGATTATACTTTTTCTTTTCGATCTTGTCCATCAGGAAGATGTCATGGAGCGTGAAAGTCACCAGGTCACGTTTGTTCAGGATGTCGAACGTCTGTGTGATGTAGTCGTTAACCATATTATACTCCTGAGGAACTGGCTGCAGACCGTCATAGTCCATCCAACGCTGGAAATAGAAGGTTTTACGGGGTTTGGGAACCGTCGACTTGAACAACTTGGTGATCTTAAACTTGTCTTTCGGGTCATAAGCTGCTACATAAGGTAACTGGTCGGGACGTATTGTACGGCCCTTCACCAGCGGCTTCAATCTGACACGATCCCAGAATACGAAGATAGTACGATAGGAAATCAGACTGACTGACAGTTGGTTGGCATCCTCATCGAACACAAACTTCACCATCATATCCATATCCTTCGAATCCACCTTCAACGACAAGTGATCCGTATACGACTGTCCCTGGGCCACCGTGATGGTCCTGACAGTCTGTGCATGAAGCCCAAGCGCCATCAGGCAACTCGTCATCATGAGTATGATCTTCTTGATATTCATATGTCAATTATTCTTTTGTTCAAAATAAATCCAGCCTTTCGGTTCTCCCTGATGCCTCACCCACGCTGCAACCTTCAGGTCTTCGGGATAGGGAGGTTCCATGATGGCGTGATAGGTATCGTATCTCAGATACGAGGCGACCCGTTCTACGCCCCACAGCAGATCTGTATAGGTGTCTGCCATATTGATGCACACTTTCCCTGCAAATGCTCCGAAGTATCGGATGTTGGGATGCCAGGGATGCGGAATCGGCTGTCCGGACGAATCCGCTGTCAGGAAGTTCAGCAACGGAGGTGCATCCACACCAGGGTAACCCGTCGGGAGTTCCAATGTCATCTGATAGCCCGTTGCAAAGTATGGTTTATTCTCCACACCCGTCTCATTCAAACGGTCCTCATGTTCCACACCGCAGATGCTTCTCAGATGATAGTCTATCAGATACGTTGTCGGCAGTCCTGCAGCATTCCGTCTGATGATGCTGAGAGAGATGTCCTGACGTCCGGCCAGTTTCTCTTCCAGCTGCCGCCACTCATACAACAGACGACGATTACGTCCGCTGAGCTGACTGGGATCATACTGATGACTCTCAAACTCCTTCATCCCTTCACTCTTGTCTCATCAACCCGGAATGGGATCCGGCACGAGGTATACCAGATCGCCGTTCTTCACATTATAGTCTTTCAATTTCTGATCCTCACGGCCAATACGCGGACGCAACACTCTCACCTCGTGAACCTCGGGATCCTCCTTACCGAAGAAATAGTCGAGAGGTGCACCAGTCTGGTCTATCGACGGGAAGTCAAAGATCAGACGACCGTCCTCACCAATGGAGTGACGCAGATTGTCAACCAGCGTACTTAACGGTGCATCAGGATTCACGACCTTGAATCTGACAACTTTGTTCTTGTATGAAATGTCCAAAAAGAAATCTTCCATATCTTATTGATTTTGCTTATCTATCTGAATGGTTACTTGTATCGGGTATATATTAGTGGACCTGACACTCATCATGGCGCGCATCAGTGCTTCCGTCTGAGGGATCTTTTCCTCAAAGCCACGACGGATGAAGGCATTGTCGTTCAAAACGATCTCCACCAGGATCTCATAGCCAACCTCCGAGCGTTCCTGCTGACGACGATGGCTGACAGTCACCTGCTTGATCATGCTGCGGGTGATGCCATAACGAGCTTGAAGTTCCGCGTAGCAGAATAACTTCAAGTCGGCGGGAGTCACCAGACGGTCATTGGTGGCCATATAATAACGGGTCATACTCGACTCCTCGATGCGGTCGACCATCTCGTCACTACCAGGCACAGGAGCGCCAATCTGACGGGTAACGGCATTGTCGAATCCGTTAGGTACCTGGAAAATGCTCTCATTCGTCAGCTGGGAGTTAACGGCAGAACCTAATGTGGTCACATAGGATACTGAAATCGATGCAGACAAGTTCTGCTTGTCGGCCTCCGGACGGAGCAGCAGATAGACACCCGGAACACGCTGTTCGAGATCAGCCCTGGCAGAGTCTCTCATGCGTATCAGGATGTCGATCAGGTTCTGCATGACCTTGTCGCTGGCTTCCTCACGAAGGTTCGAGAAAGCATAGAAATCTGTATAATACCTGCTGATTAAAGTGTTCAGCAAAGACACCAGACTACCCTGGTTAAATCGATCGGCAGCCACCTTTCGGACCTCGATTGGCATTTTACCATAAATTTGATCTGTGGACGGGCGCAACATGTGCAGGAACTGCTGACTGACGCCATCGCTTTCCGAACTCGGACTCTGGAAACCTGTTACACGCACAATAGGTGTTGTTGCTGATATATCAACAGTATGTATATTGGCATTCACGAGAATCATGCTGTTCAGCGAGAGGTTGTTCCTGTCGAAGAGGAAACCGTCCTTGATTCCAGTAAACTCGAATACCAGGTCGATGCTGTCCGTCTCGGATGGAATGTATCTGCTGCCCTGATGCTTCTTGATATAATAGAGGCGGATGTTCTGTCGGGCAAACAGGTCCAGGCAACTGGCAGCGGCCATGTAAGTCTGGTTACGATTATAGAGGATACTGTCAATACTGAAGCATGGCATGAGTGGAAGTTCAGAGAAATCCCATGGGCTTACCAAAGGCAGCAACTGACCCTTGATATACAGTCTGAGGTTTTTGAAGTTCTGGTTTCTGATGGCAAAGCAGAAACCCGACAGGTCCGTGATAGGACTGTCAAACTTCAATGTTACCTTCCATCGGCGTCCGTCCATTCTCACCACCGAACGGATAGCTGCATTCAGCACCCTCGTTTGGAGAAGCGAGATAAAACGGGCATCGGTATCGGGCAACGTGAACACGTGCTGTTCGTTCACCTCCAGGTCGCTTAGTCCAGATTGAAGCGATGTCTCTATGACGGCGGTAGCCGGAATGGCATGCCCCACCTCATAGGGGGACAGCATGCGGGCGAAGTCATTCAGCACGTCCGACTTCATCTGCTCCAGGAAACTCTCCGTCTCGTTCGACTGGTAGGCCAGTGCTGTCATCAGGAGCGAGAAGACAGGATCCTGCTCGATGCCTTCAAGCTGATCGCCATGATCACTCTCGCGCCAGATGCGTACGGCTTCGCGCATCAGCTCATCAGCCCTCTGTTTATTCTCAAATATCGTTTGCTTCATAATTCCTTAGTCATTTATTTCCATACTCTCAGCGTACTCGTAAACACATACTCTTCCTTGGTTTGGATGATAATACCCTTGACGGTCACGTAGATCATACGCTCTTCACGGATATAGGTCATCGTCACGGCGATATCACTCAACCGCTTCTCGTAATTCTTCACCACCTCTTTCAGCTCTGCGGCAAAGGTGTTC
Organism: Prevotella sp.; assembly: GCA_017443345.1. GTDB lineage: Bacteria > Bacteroidota > Bacteroidia > Bacteroidales > Bacteroidaceae > Prevotella. Next base: position 70,512 of record JAFSNR010000116.1, on the reverse strand, counting down.
ATGTTCTTCGACGAACCGGAGATCTTCTTGTTGTAGATATCCTTGATGCCACGGTCGTAGATTGTGTCACCCGAATTATAGATGACGCCTTCATGCTCGTCAAAGATCTCAAAGCGCATGTTGTTGAATACGAAACCGTATTCGGGGTCAGACAGACTGTTGTAACGGGGCGTTGTCAACAACATGTACAGCGACTCGTCGAGCGATTTCTTCAGGCTTTTCTCTCTGGCAAAGCCCTTCTTCTTCACCTCCAGGGGGATGGACAGAAACGGCATAGCTTACTAAATTAGTGGTACGAACTTCTCGTCTTCGGGCTCGGGCACATAGAGTGCATTGAAGAGGTGCTCGAAGAGTATTGAATACAAATGGTCGTAGAGACTCTCTGTCAGGTCGTCCTTCATACGGCCTATCTCCATTCTTATCTCGCTCTGTAACTGCTCGTGCAGCTGTGGCTTCATCGTGTTGTTGATATAGTCGGTCAACGTGCGTGTCTGAGCATCCAGCGAGTTCGTCAGCTCCTCCTTGACGAGTTTCAGCAACTCCTCCTTCGTCTCTGATAACAGTTTGACGATCAACTCCTCATGCAATTGGGCATACAGTTCTGCCTTAGCCTGTCGCAGCAGGGCGTCGTAATCGATGGAATTGTCGACCAGAACCACCTTGTCGAGCACGGTGACCGTACCCTGCAGATAGTTGTAGAACCATTCCAGCCACATATGAATGTCGGCCTGTGATGGCTCCATCACGTTAATAGTCTGGTCAGAGTTAGGCGTGATGATGTAATAGTCTACCGCATGGGCGATCTCCTGCAGCTGCTTGATGAAGTCGTGCACACTATTCTTCTTGCTGAAGCCTTTCAGTACAAACAGATAGCGCATCATGGCCCGCTTGCCGTCGCCTTCCTCCAGGTTCTGGTGCTCGCTGATGGTGGTCAGCAACTGGATATACCTCTCCAAATAAGCAGCGAAATGCGGGTCGCTCGGCATCATCAGACAAGGCGGGATATAGTCGGTGTCGATGGAGAATACGCCTTCCTTCACGATGAAGTGGACGAGCGGCATGACATCACTCTGCTCGACCTCCTCAATCGGTTTGATGGCATACTCATAGTGCGGACGCACATAGCCGACGCCTTCTTTCTCGAACTCTGTCGTGGTATCACCGATACCTACCGTCAGGTAATAACTCTCACCAAACAGCATCGGAATGGATACGACAGCCTGCTCATCGGCGTCGACAATCCTTCCCGACGGGAGGAGAGCCATGCACTGGAGCCTCTCTATCTCATAGGTATTCTTGACAAAGATGCCCTCACAGTTCAGAGTGGCACCCGGAAGCATACCCATCCGCGTACTACCCAAAGCTGCACGTATGGCTATCTGCTGCTGAAAATCCAGCTTCTCCTCCAGACCAATGAAGGTCTGGGCGGTTATTTCCATGCCTGGCAGCCAGTTGATTTTCGAATTCAGATCCATCATCTTACCTTATATATTTTTTATTATTATCTTCTTCTATTTCTACGGGCTGACGGCTCAGCTCGGTATTGTAGTTGAGCGTGATACGCCCATGCAACGGATTATGGTCGTCAGGATGCTCCCTGATACAGATGTCGCACCGCACATCGAAGGGGATAAACCACTCCTTGATGAAGGCGATGAGTGGTTGTAACTGCTCTGTCCTGGATTTGTACTCCTCGGCCGTCAGACCGGGAACCAGCAGGCGATATCTCACCTCAGGCAGCCAGCAGACGGTAGTGTCTATATGACTGTAGCGACCTTCCGACCGTTCTACCTCGCAACCCATCAGGACACTTAACAGATTTGCAACGAAACCAAAGTCGCCACGATAGCTGCTGACGAAAGGCAACATGACCGCAGCCTCCTTGACAAGCGGATTGGTCTCTGATGCCAAATCAAAGTCGAAATAGGTCTTCAGCACATACTCCAGTTTGTTCTGCAGCAATTCGGAGGTATAGCGCTCTATCGTCAGCTTCTTATGGAACACATAAGTGTCGAAGGGGGCAAACGTCTCGTTCAGCAGCTCCTTGCGCCATTCCAGTTCCTTGAACTTCTGGGCGACATCCTCTCCCTGCAGATCACTTTCCTTCGTGAACAGACCTTCTGGCAGCAGTTTCAGGAAACCATCGCGTGCCAACTGAACCTTATGGTCCTTCAGTTCCAGCAACAGCAGGTCCTGGTTATAGTTCCGGAAGAAGGTACCTTTAGTCTGGACAATCCATTCGTTCTCTATCTCCGGATAGAGATAGTTCAACAGCACCTCGGCCCTGATCTGATATAAGTTTCTATTAAGTCTCATCACGCTACCATTTCAAGATAATAATCCTGCCCGTCGGCCATTACATGCAACACATCGTGAGCCGGGACACCCAGCTGCGACAACGTGCAGGTCTGATAAGGGAACGATTCGTCGATCTCCCTGTATTCGTGCTGATACATCCCACTCAGAGGAATACCCCGCAATGCCTTGTCGCGCTCCACGAACAGTTCAACGGCCCGACCGGGACACATCACCTGCGTCTTCCGGTCATTGGAACGCTCTACGACATAGTCCACAAAACAGTCGTTCTCCAGACAGACAGTGGCCTGCCGGGCATCGAACTTCCGTTTGACAGCCGACAGCGCCTCGGCTACGGTCTGACCGTCTGAGAGTTCTGACGACTGGATAGGCATCCACCGGTCGTGCATGGCACAATCGTCGTCATAGGCCTGAAAGTCAATCACCTTCGTCGTCAGATGCTGACCGTCGTAATAGAACATCTTCCCGCAAAGCGAGGTCAACTCTCCCCGTTCAAGGGCCTCACGGTGTACCAGTTTCAGGGCCTCCTGCGCCTCTACGGCACCGATGACCGATGCCACGATCGACGTGGTGGGCGCATGACCGGCCTGTTCCTGGCGGCGGATGATACCCGAACAGGGCATCCGTCGCGCCAGATCCTTCAGACCCTCAGGTCCGAGATTGCAGGCGTAACAGTTCTTGCCGGGCACAAACACACGAGCCGTCCCTTCAAGTTCCTCGATACCACCGTCGACCCAAGGGATGCCTGCACGCATACACAGACGATTGATGCAGTAACGTGCCCAACGACTGTCGACACAACCTATCACGACATCCATCTGGCGAATCAGTCCCAGGCCGACATCATAGGCGATATCCCCGCAGATGGTCTTCACCTCCACGGCCGGGTTCATGGCTTTCAGGCGCTCAGCGATCACCTCCACCTTCAGACGGCGGGCATCGGCGTCCTGCTTCGAGAAAAGCACGGAGCGCGACAGGTTGCCCACCTCGACGATGTCGAAGTCGACAGCCACGATATGCTCCACACCCAGCAACACCAGGTTCTTCAGTACCTCGTTACCCAAGGCACCGCAACCGACCACCATGATGCGGGCGGCAGCTACCTGCTGTTGATCAAAGCCATGACTCATTTATCTCTTTCTCATTTTAAGTTCTACATCCAGCATGTCGTTCCCGATGGGTGTCAGGACGGCCTGCGCATCGAAATAGCCCCGTTTGGTCAACTGCAACTGCACCTCTTTCGAGGCCGGCAAGTTCTCTACCACACAAGGGGTCTGCCCCACTTCCACACCGTTCACTTTGACGGTCGCACCGATCACGTTACTATGAACGTTTAACAGACCGTAGCTCGCCTGCGGGGCACTCAGGTCGAGCAGTTTCGGGAGCGTGTCGTCAACCCAGAACGGGTAGGTCTTCGACTCCAGGCCATCCTTCAGCGTATTGACGGTGTAATAGCCCAGTTCGAGCTGTCCCTCCCACTTACCGACACCCATAGGCTCACGGTTCAGCCATATCTGGGTGCTATCGTCAGGTGCCGTGATGGTCACCTGAGCATATTGAGGACCAACGTTGAGCGAGTCCTTACCAGCAGCCAGGGAGTCGGTCACAGCTGCCAATGTATCAGCCACTACAGGCTCGGGCACCTGAGCGGCAACAGCCATCTTCGCTATCTGCGGTCTGGGCTTCAAATCCGTATAGGACAGCTCGATGACTTTCTTCTCTGCCTTCCTGATGTTGAAGACGGAGTCGTAATAACACTCTCTTAGGCGGTAGATCTGCAGGCGATGATCGCCGGTATGCAGATGACCGCTGGTCGCCTCTCCCTTACCGATTGGGAAGCCATCGACAAACACGACTGCGTCGAGCATCGGCTGCTTCACATTGATGTAGGAGTAGAACGACTGCAGCACGACTGGCTGGATCAGTTTCACGCTATCCGTCACCTCCAGCGTATCCTCCACAGCCTCGTGGAAGGGTGAGTCCACGCGGTAGGGGTGCTTGCCTATAGTGAGATTGAACTGAGCACGGCCGTCACGCGTGAGAATCGTGGTGCTGTCTACCTGAACGATGGCATCCTTAGGAACGACCTGGAACACCACCCATTGCTTCGCCAGCTTATATTCTTTTCCAGGCTTGTCACTCAGCAGATTCGCCTGGTAATGCTTTTTCTTCTTCAGTCCCTTGCCCGGCACCTTCCACGTATACTGCCCGTAGTCGGGATGTTTGATGACCAGGAACTTCGTCTTGTGGGGTGTCAGCACGGTAATCTTTCCGTCTGCCTCCTCGGGCTGTACGTCTACCTTGCCATCGGCCTTGAACGTGAATCCCTTCTCGTCGGTCAGGAAATCCATCGTCGCCTGCGTCTTGTCCACCGGCAGGGGAGTCTGATTCAACAAATCCTTCTTGACCTTCTTAAACCCTTCGACACTGATCTTCTGAGCCATTGCTGGTATCAGAAGTCCGGTCAACAGGAGTAAGGTCAGGATTCGTCTCATACAGGTCGCTTTTGGGTTAGAACAATGTCTTGGCAATCCTCACACTCAGTACAGGATAGACCTTCAGGGCCTTCACGATTTTCGTGATCGAGTGAGGATAGTCCTTGACATCCTTGGTGATGTCCGTACCGTCATGGGTTCTCATCGTGGGCGTACCGCCCCAGAACATCGCACCCAGCTCCACCGTGATCTTCCAGTCGTTACGGCTCGGGGAAAGCAGACCGCCATAGCCTAAGCCCAGATAGGGCTTGATGCTGTTCGACGTGCATAGGATCTCTACGTTGCCTTCGGCTGTCGGCTCCATCTCGTAGGCGGCATTCATCAGTCGCTGCTTGTCACCCTGCTGGAAGTTATGCGAGTAGTTACCCATCTGGATCGACAACAGGCCCATGTCCTTAAGGGAGCCGTCGGTAGCCGCCCTGTATTCCTTGTTGTAGGTCAGGATGGCATCCATCATCTCCGTCTGGCCATCAGCCTCGTTTACCTTGGCAAACTGCGCTGGTCCGATGTAGACGCCCGCCGTGATATGAATACTCTTGTTGTACTTCAGCGGATAGACGTCGAACAACAGTTTGAAGTTGCTCATCGTCAGTTTAGCCTTCAGGTCGACATGATCCTGCAACTCATAGCCGTGCTGCTTGTAATAGTATTCGGAAATCCTGTTGAAGGGAGTCTCCTGGCGGTTGCGATTCGCGTCGTAGGCTACAGGCTCCTTACCATTACCAAGCACCTTGTGACTAAACGTCTTTTTGAAAGGGGGCATGTAGTCATAGCCCGCACGCACCTGTACGTACTGCGAAAGCGGAACGGCTAGGTCGATACCGACGCCCGACGTTCCCACCGTCAACGACACCTCCAGATGCTTCAGCAGGTTACCCTTGTGCCAGTAGACCACATCCGCAGCCTTCACAGCAAAGGAGTCCGGCTGGTAAGCCGGAATGTACTGTGCGCTGGCAGTCCCCGACAGACAAGCCATCAGCAAGCCTACGATACTTTTCTTCATCACTCTAATCTCTAACCACTAACCTCTAACCACTAACCTATTTCCCTTGCACCATCGTGTTACCCGGACTGGTGATGGATATCTGGCCACCCCAGGTGCACATACATTTACTATTGTTGGTCAGGGCCGGCATGTTCATCACTTTCACCATTGCACTGCCCGGTGCCCAGGGAGCCGGGATTACCGGCACACACGGCATCGGCGTCAACACGCCCATGGCGGCTGATGTAGCGGCAGAGACCGTCGGATTGGCCATCGAACGGCACATGCCGAAGGTCGGAATGTTAGCCGGTGTGAAGTCCATTGTCGTTGCCATCAGCATGTTCATACACTTCGGGCGCAGCGGCACGGTCACAATCAACGAGCAGGGTGCCATTCCCTGATTACACTGGAGCATTGCTCCCATCGTTACAAAATTTCCCATATTCCTTAATTATTAATTAGTTACTCATCAGTATCTCCTACACGCATCCGATAGCCTGCATGCTCGCCACGGGCAGCAGCCGTCTCGTCGGCTTTAGCCTTCTTGATGCTCTGCTCATTCAGATAGCGCTGGTAGGCTTCCTCAATCTCCTTCTGCTTGGCTGCCAGATATTTGTCAATCATGTCGGAATACATCTGCTGGCTTTCTTCCAGTTTATTTTTGGATTCTTCGACCACATCCTCCGGCTGTCCGACAACCTTTGCAGCCAACTTGGCGGCATAGGCTGCATTCGTTTTATCCACCTGAACCTTACACTGGTCGTAAAGCATCTTCACTGATTCCAAAAGGAAATCACGGCGATCCTCATTCACCTCAGGAACAGTCAGGATAATATGCTTCTCGTTCTCTATATCCCGATATAACTTGTGGTCTTCCGTCGATATGACAACATCCTGCTTGAATTCTGGATGATGAGTCAGGAACCCCTTGCATATGTTGAATACCATATCCTGATCCATGGGGATGACCTCAAACTGATACTGGTTGATGAGCATGGTACGGGCTACGTCCTCAACATGTTGGGTGTCCCCGTCCTTATCTTCAATGACAACAGGGAGCAGAGCTACAGGCTCAGCCTTCACACAAAGGTTCAGATAACGGTAGTTCAGTAGAGCTGCATACCCGCCCAACTTACTATCCAACTCCCGGATGAGTATTTCTATCGCTTTTTTCATATCTTACATCATTATTTATCATCATGGTTCACGTCCTTCGCCTTGGGGGCATCAGCCTCCTTCAGCTTCGCACTCAGCTTAGCCGAGGATGGAGCACCCGGCACGGCGATGCCGTCACTGATGTTCTTACTCTTGAACGAGGTCTTCGCCTCGATATTGTCGGCAGTCAGCTTCTTCATCGTCACGTCAGCCTTGAAATCGCTCTTGCCGTTGATGGTGTTGTCGCCATAGAACTCAGCCTTCGAGCCGCCAATAGCCACGTTGCCGCCGTCGAGCTGCACCACAGCCTTGGCCTCGCCCTGCTGTATCTCGGTAGTCGTCTTGCCATAGATACCTGTCTTGTCGGAGGACAGCTGCAACTCTTTGCTGGTATTGTCCTTGTCAGTGCGACCCACGAACATCTTCTCTGCCACAAGTACCATGTTACCGCCAGCAGCGAGACTCTTGTCGGCTCCCTTGTCATCAGCATCCATCGACTTCACGAAGACATCTTTACTGTTCAGAATGAACTGTCCTACGGCCTTGCCACTCTTGTCTGTAGATGCCAATACCATGTTCTCTGTCTTTACTGTCAGACTGCCGATAGCGGTTCCTTCCTTGTCCTCTGCTGACAACTGCATATCCTTGGCCAGTACGTCAAAACTGCCTGTCGCATTGCCGTCTTTGTCATACGACTGATGAATTTCATTCTCTGCCAATACACAGAAGTTGCCTGTACTATTACCATCTACATCACGCGAAATAAACGACATATTCTCCATCCTGACACTGAACAGGCTGTCTTTCGTCTGGGCGTTCACCTTATCGGTACTATAGTCCACGGCCGTAAAGGAAACGTCCTTCGAGGCCACCGACACACTGCCCTCAGTCGTATAGTCAGCAGTCCCGTCATCATTCAGTTTAGGATTCACCGTCGAGATGCTCACGTCGTGGGTTGCTATACGCACATGACTGTCATCAATCAGCGAACCGTCGGATTTCATCGTTGTCAAGTCGAACTTACCCGTCTGCACATGGATGGAAGCTTCGGGATTAGTACGAATATTCCCGTCGCCGTCAACCGACTTGAAGAACATCTGCTCCGCATTCACGCGCAGCACGGCATCCGTACTCTTATCCTTGAATGTGGCCTGGGCGGCAGCCAGCTTCGTCTGTTCTTTCTGCAATTCCTTGATCCTGCGGTTCGTCTCTGCCAACTTTGACATCGAGGCGACAGCCCTTTCCAATGCCCGATAGACCGACGGCATGAGACTATTGAACTGATTTGTCAGATCATCAAGTTCCGTCACTGTGGTGCGCATGGTCACCTCGTCCAGACTCAGCGGATCCTGCAAGACCATCAACGCCTCCATCTCGCCTACCAGCGTGGTGGCTGTAGCCATGGCACTGGTAGAGTCAAGTGTCAGGCTCGTCACGGCGCTGCTCAGGTTTTTCAACTGGTCACCTATCTGTGCCGAACGTGACTCAGAAGACACGGCGGCATCTATCTCTATACACTCGTCGGCATGGATACGCACACCGGCTGACCCCACCGTCTGGGGCATACAGGCGAAATAGCCATCCTTCTCAGCATCATTACTCTGAAGAGTGATATGCTTGGCCTGACTGATGACGGCCGAACGGTTTCTGACCACCTCCTCAATCCCGTCAGGACCCGGATCAACGGCTATCTGAGAGACAGTAGCAGCACGGCTGTCAATGATACCATTCTCACCGACGCCCTCCAGTGCTACCCGCTGACCGCGAAGCGTGATAGTACCACCCTCATTGTATAGGATACCTGAGGCGTCTACGTTACCGATGACGATCTCCGGTGCTGAAAGCACCAGCCGCTGGTCGTCACGGATATACTTCCCCTGAGCAACCCTGTTGAACACCTCAGACTTCAACTGCTGTATCTCAGCCTTCTGCTTCCGGATCTCCGAAAGATCCTTCGACACACTGGCCTGAAGATTCGACAATGCCGACAGCCAATCACTAAATACCGTATCTGCCATACTTTAGAATGTTTTTAGATAATCTCTCAAATCATAGATATACTTATTGGAAGCCAGTGCATTCACCTGTTGATAGGTTGAACCGTCTTTCTCAAATCTGATGGTCGTTCCAGGAGAGTCTGACAGGAGGATCTTACCCTGAACGCCCGTTTGCCAACGACGCCGGTTGACAGTCGCATCTATCCAGGGATCAATGTATTCTTCTTTCCAGTGATCTCTAATCGCTACGAATTTATCCTTGGTAAACCCGCCAATCTGAGACTTCGCGTCAGTTACCGGCTGCACATCGTTAAACCATCCACCAACAGATTCCTTCCACAGTGCATCATCCATCACATCTCCCAGCAATGAAGGAGCCACCATGGCAATCGAATCCTTAAACTCGGCATTGACATCATTCCACACCTGGCTCATGAAGTGATGGATGGCCTTCCTGCTCCAGCGTTTCTTAACCTCATCACCTAACGGCTGGGTGAGATCCGTATCTTTTGCCACATCATGCTTATAAAGTTTATCAAACAAGGCACTGTCGGTAGCTGTGACAAAATCCTTGTATTTCTTCACGCCCTCAAGACCCTTGTCCTTGTTTGTCTGAGTGACAGTATTCGGACAGTCCTTCAGATTCGCAAGGTTGTTGATACCATCGAATACGTTATAGAGGTCTGAGAAAGACTTTGCCAGATTATTGGCACAATCCACAAGGGTCTTGCGCTTGTCGGCCCTCACCCGGTTCTCCTCGTTCTTTGGCTTGTTTAGTTCTGTCAAATAATAATTTGCATATTTTTCCCATTCTGCCAAATCATTTTGGAAATTTCTTTTGGGTTTGGCATTATCCTTATAGCAGTCATCTGTAGATTTGGGCTTTTCTGTTATTTCCACCGAAACTGACGTTTTAATCAAGTTCTGAATCACCTCGTCTTCCTCTTTTAAAAGCTCCACATCTTTTAATGCATCCGTCCAGGTGAAGACTGCGTCAGTATCCTGCAGCGTGCCGGCCGTGGCCTGACAGCCCTTAGTCTTGATGTCGGCGAACTTGATACACTGTTCCTGCTTGTTCACCAGGTCATCGCCTTCGCCCGAAATGGCGTTATAGGCATCAATATCTGCCTTGAGGGCAGTGATGACGTTATTGATGGCAGTAACCTTTTCATTCACCGTTGCGGGAATACTCTGAAGGATCGCACGGATATCCGTAAACGTCGTCGGATCCCCAGGGTCTTTCTTCAATGCGCTCTTCGGGAATTCTACAGAACCCTTGCCTGCCTCCATCTGGATAAACGTGTGCGACTTGATGGTCGTCGTTCCGTCAATCGGCCTGAGCACAATCTCTATGACAGTCCTGATAAGCGACACGTCGAGGATACTATCTACAAACTTGTTGGCAACAGATCCCAATGTATCGACAACGGCTGCAATACTCGTATCTGCGGCACGTATGCCCAAATCCTTCCAAAAACTGCCCGTAGAATTAATGCCGGGGAAGAAACGGTCATTGAGACCTTTACCTGAAGTGATCTTGACATTGTTGCTGGCAGAGATCTCCACGTTCTTTCCCGAGATGGAGATATTGCCGTTAGGTGCGGAGATATTGATACCCGTAAAGGCATTCAGCGTCACATCACCCAGAGCCGACTGAATGGTCACGGAACGGGCATCCGACGATGCCGAGATCTCGTAAAGTCCATAAGGGTCACGCAACTTGATACCACCAGAAAGAGCCAACGTGCCCGCTTTCTTGTCAAGGGTGTCAGGCCATACGGAGGTAGGGAAGAAGCTCTTAAAAACAGAGGCAAACGGCCATATTGAACTGTAAAAGAAGTCTGAGCCAGGCTTGTCCTCAAAGATGATGCTGTGACCATTCTTCGACACGATGGCACGGTCGGACAAGGCGCCCCACGACTCATTGCTGCGCTCTGACAGCAAGTAGCCAGAGACATAGGGACGTTCCACATTGCCTTCCTCAAAGCTCACCAGCACCTCGTCGTCCTTCTCGGGTTTGAACTTCACGCCACCGCCATCAGTGGCAAAGGGCAATGACACGCGAATCCACGGCGAGGCATCACCGTCTTCCTTCTGCCAAGTGAACCGGATACGTACACGTCCGATCTTCATCGGGTCAATCACGTCAGTGACGAAGGCGATCTGGGGCTGAGACTCCCTGACGGTCATTCCCGGCAGTGCCTGGGGGATGGGGAGTACGGTCGATATACTGGTGTCAGACTCTGAGGGAACGGTATAGAGCGGGATGGCCACCACCTGCTGCTGGGCTATAGTCGTTTTCGCATTGGTGTATTCATGAGCACCCGAGACTTGAATGACCAGGAAACTCACGCCATCAACCTTGATGACATCACCTAACTTCAGATCCTGGAAGTCTGAACCGAAGTCCATCCACAAAGCTTCCTCACCCGTCTTCTTCTCTGCCTTTCGCACCTGCTGGTAGAAAAGGGCGTTGAGGTTGATGGTACTTTCAGAAATAGCAGATTTCTTGGAACCATAGGTACCGAACTGGTTCAACGACTCCTTGTCAGAACTCCACTGGTCTTTATCGATCAAATTGTCTGTATCTTTTCCGTCTTTGTCCTTTACCTTAGTTTCCCAAGGCGTGATGTTGACCTCCTTGCTGTCATCATTCTTGTTCCTCGCCGAGTAAGCCGCCTCTATCCTGTTAAATGTCAGTTCAGTCAGGAAGTTGGATACAATCTCCGAGAACGACGTACCCGACAGTGCTAGAAGAAGCTGGGCCATGGCACGCTTACTCATATCATCCACCTCATCACCGTAGCTAGTGTAGCTCGTACCGATCTCACCTAAATAGTCATCAGTGGCCAGAGGGTCATTATACTGATTGTCACTGCTCGAAAAATGGGTATCTCCCATATAGTTATAGGCATAATCCGAGGCTTCCTGATCATTTTTGAATCCACCAAAGGCATACAGCGTATCATAATGGAGTTGCTGGGCGACAGTGCCATAATCCGTCGCGGAATCCTTTTGGTCCAGACGGTTCATCGTTACGCCTAAGTTCAAATGGCCGTTCTCGTAATAGAGGAACTCACCGCAACGGTTGGCCGTGCGTTTCAGGAAATCGTAGAACGACTCATTATACTGTACCAGATAGGGTTGGCGGAACTCTTCTTTTGAACTGGAACCTGACACATCATATGACAACAACTGCAAGTTGACCACAGGTGTGGCGCTCAGGTCGTATTGGCCAACTTCATCAGCAAAGATCTGTGCGCCAAGTCTCTTTCTGCTAAAAGCCTTGGAATACTTCTCCAAGGTCAGCAGCTTGTCCTCACTGAAAATATCCAGTTCCACAGTGACGCCCGAGGTATTGTCTTTCTTACGGAAGGTACGGACATTGAATACCTGATAATTCAATGCAACCGTTGTATTGTCCATACAATACTTCACCTTCATCTTGAAGAAGAAGGCTGCCATGTCACGGTGGGTCGGCAGACTCCCCAGACTGGTTTCGGTGCTTCCTTCTTTCTTCTTACCTATACCCACTTCGACCACTGCATGGATCATACAGGGTTCATACATCTTCTTCTGGTATGTCAGCTTATTCAGCATCAACGGATAAGTATAGGTGACTTCTTTTGTCGTCCCATCTGCATCATTTGTTGTAATATCCCGGGACACAGATGATTCTGCGTTCAACTTAAGGGGATTCCCCTGACTAGTGCCTGAATAGATATATAATTTGACTTCTGCCATGGTTTATCTGGTTTGTTGATTAATAATTAGTTATTTCCAGTTTCCGGTTGTTCTGATCTTCCTTACCCACATAGGTGATGGAACTGAGCAGCAGCGTCACCTCGACCATGATCTGGTCGCTCAGATTCTCGTCGGTCACAGCCACGTCGAAGTCTTCCTTCACGTCGACCACATAGCCTCTCGCCACCATCGCATCCTCGAAGTTCTTCAGACGCTTGTTGTCGTCGAAGGTGGCGTTGAAGATAAAACTGTACTCGAAGAGCTCGTTCAACACCAGGTGCTGGTAGTACAGTTTGCTGTCTTCGGGCTGACCGAGCCGGATGGTGAACTTGAGCTCCGTCGGGGTCGTCCCGCCATAGGGGAAGCCCGCGTCGTTACGGTTACGCTGAACCTTATAGGCGAAATGCTGTATGACGGGACACTTGTCCTTCTCCACACTCCACTGATTCTCACTAATCCTTCCGTTCTCCAGAAAATTCTCCGGATACAGGATGGCTTTTAGGTAATCTGATAAAATCTTCATAGCTGTGCTGGGCTTACTATGCCTCGTCCGAGGCATAAAGGTTCTTGAATGCTATTTCGTTGACGGTTATCTTCTCGGCAACGATCGACAACCGGTAATAGCGTCTGCGCTGGATATTTATATGGTACTCCTCCTCGAAGGAATAGCAGTAGGCACCCTCGAACTCAACGAGCTTCTGCATCGTGTCGGAAGAGGTCTTTGACTGGAGGTCGAAGACAACGCGTCCGTTTTGCACCTCGTTGTTGAGATACCATTCCTGAAGACTCAGGTCGTTCTTGCCTGGTGCCTCCACAACCACTTCCACCTTCTCACACCTTGCGTCGGTGTCGGGTCTGAAGTGGTTGTAGTGCCTCATGAAATGCAGGTGGCAGTCCACCACGGCATATCCTCTTGAATAGTTCCCTGTACTATTGTCGCCAAACTGTATATGCGATAAAAATGCCATATAAATCCTAAACCTTATTAATTATTATATACGATAAGTCCCATCTGACCCAGTCGCCAGCGACGGGGCCAGATGGGGATAGAGTCAACTGGATTGTTTACTTCCAGGGGTTCTCATAAGCTACAGGTCCGTTCTCGAGCTTCTGGCAAGAGAGCAGGATCTCCTCATAGTGCTCCTCGCCGTCTGCCCAGTACTCCTTGTAGTGTACGCAGTAGCAGCCAGTTCCCTTCAACTGCTTCATGGCTGAGCCGTCGATGGTGTTCTGGAAATCTACGGTGATGTCACGAGGATCAGCGGGATTGATCATCCAGTTGAGCAACTCAGGATTACCATCGTTGAGGGCCTTCACGCGAATGGTGATCTGACCACCACGAACGATACCTGCTACCTGACCTTCTGTATCAGTTGCCTGGTTGAACTTATAGTCTACCAACAGCACTTCACGGGGTGCGAAATCTTTAACGGTCAACAGAACCGGGGTTACATTATCTGCCATATTCTATTTCCTTTCTTTTCTTAAAATTTTTAAAATTCTATTATTCTGTTACTCTGTCTAAGAACTAAGCCCACTCGTTCTCGAACTTCACTGAGCCTACCTCGATGTTCTGACAAGAGATGAGGATCTCCTCATAGTGACCGAGCTTGTCCTCCCATCTCTCCTCGAAGTCTACGCAGTAAGCACCGGTAAACTTGATTTCCTTCATCACCTTCAGGGTCTTGGTCTCAAGGAACTCGATAGAGCCGTCCTTCTTCAGGAAGCGGTCGCACATCCAAGCCATCAGCTCGGGAGTACCATCGTTAAGAGCCTTTACACGAACGCGGAGCATCTGGAAACGGGGAATACCGGTCATCTGTCCCTCACGGTCGGTCTCCTGATCAAACTCGTAAGATACCATCTGAACTTCGCGGTCCTTGTAGTCTGCGATCTTCATTACAACTGGAGTTTTTGCCATAATTGTTTTAATTTAAATTGTTAATACTATAGTTAATGGGTCTCAAAATATTTTTATGCACTTGCCATAGCGGCCTCCTTGGCCTTCTTGTCGGCAGCAACCTTGATCACGAAGTTCTTGGCTGCATAGAACGGTGTCAGCGTGATGTCGCAAGTGATCTGCTTGGTCACAGGATCCTGACGGGGCTCGCCGATCTCGTAGTTCTGGAACAGGTTGCCATAACCCTTGTACTGGTTCAGGAACTCCTGGATCTTGCTCTTCAGGTTCTTCGGGCTGTTGAACGGATCCCAGTTCTCCAGTGCCACCTCGTGAACGAAGTTCATCAGCACCTTCTTCACCCAGTCGAATACGCGGACTATAGGATACTCCTTCATGGCGTCGAGGTCACCGTTGTAGAGCGTGGTGTTGTTGAATGCCATCACACGGCCCTCAGAGTAAACCATAGGAATCACCTGGTTGTCCATCAGGGCTGCGATCTCCGACTTCAGCAGGTCGCTCTTCACACCCTTCACACCGTCGAGTGTACCGTACTTCTTACCACCGGCACCCTGAGCCATGTTGGCTGTCTCGTCGTAGAGCTTACCGCAGAGGGCAGCAGCAGGTGCGATATAGAAGGCCTTCTGGTCCTCCTCGTCGCTTGACAGCTTCTCAGCCTCACGGCCAACGATCCAGTTGGCGGTCATCACAACGTTCATCAGGCACTGGTCGCTGTCGCGATAGCCCTCGGTGTTAGCCTGCAGGTCGTCGAACGAGTACTCGTCGGCGTGGTCGGTCAGCAGCATCACCTTGTACTTGAATGCCATCTTGGCCCATGAGAGCAGGTCGACCTTGTCGGTGAACACGGCACCGGGCACACAAACGAGGCTGTAGGCATCCTTCAGGCTCAGACGGTCGAAACCGTTGCGCAGGATGTTCTCCACCTCACCAGCGAAGCCTGAGTCGGCATCGGCGATGTCCTCCTTGAGGACGTTGATGATACGGAGGTTCTTCACCTTGTCGGTACCGCAAGTCTTGAAGAATGAGTCGAGCTGACGGTAGCTGCGCTCCAGGTTCTGGGTAGCGTAGAGGGCGTCTGTGATACCCTGCTTCAGCACTTCCGTATACTTCTGCTCGTCCTTCTTACAAGCGTCGGCGAAACCTGTTGCACTATCGATACTGTCGTCTGACAGCAGCTCGAGCCAGCGGGCGATCTCCTTCTTCAGACCCTCACGCTTGTCCTTGAAGCGCTTGTCCTGCAGGAACACGTCCTTAGCAGCCTTGCGGGCTGGGTTCATATTGTCTGCGTCGGGCATGAAACCACGGATGGCGTTGAAGCCACCAAACGCTTTGAGCAAATCTTTTTTACCACCTTCTTTTTCCTGAAGCTCGGCACTGGCCTGACCGGCGGCCTGGGCTTTCTGCATTTCTGTATCTGCCATAATTGTCTTTAATCTTTAAACTATAAACTTTAAACTTTAAACTATAAACCGTAAACTGTAAACCGTAAACGGCTCCCCTACTTTTCTACCATCATGCGGAACTCCACGGGGGTCATTCCGATGACTTCGCTCATCCGTCGCTGTAGGGTGCGGACGGAGTTGTAGCCTGCGTCGGCGCTGACGGCGGCGATACCATACTCGGGGTGATCCCGCAGCAGCTGTAACGCGCGCATCAGGCGCAGATTCTCGAGATACTCATCCGGCGACTTGAAGATCGTCGAGTTACGGAAGAGGCGCATCAGGCGTGCCTGAGACACGCCCATGAGTTCAGCCATCTCAGCGGTACCGAAGTCGGCAGTCACCAGTTGGGGTTCCTGCTCCAGACGGTTCTCGAGCATGGCCAGCAGCTCAGCATCATCCACCTGGTCGGCCTGCAGCTGCAGACGGCGTCCGCGCTGCATCTCAGCCTTCAGCCAGTTCACGCGCTGCTTCAGCTCGTACCAGGAGTTCAGCTGCTCGCTCATCAGGAGGTTCCTGCCGAGCAGACTGACATTCTCCATGTCGAGTCGCTCGTTCTCAGCCTCCAGACGGGCAATCTCCTTCTCCAGGTCTTCAATCTTCTTCGCCATACGGATTCAAATCTGATTATTCAGCTCCGTTCAGCTCGTCGAGCATGCCCTGCAGCATCTCCTTCAGCTCTGCACGGCTACCGGCATCCTTCAGGATGTCACGCAGCTTGCGGTTCTGCTCGATGCTCTTGCGGATCTTCACGTTCGTGTCAATCTGCTCCTTGGTACCAGAGAGGAACGGACTGTTCTGCACCAGACGGCCCTTGCCACCCTGTGCCTCGAAGTCGCGGATCTCACCAAACTTCAGGGTCTCCTCCACTGCACCGCCTTCGGCGTCGGTAAAGGTCACGCCTACCTTCGGCTTGAAGTGCTGGAAGGCATCGTCGATGTTCGTGATGTCCTCAACGAACTCAGGATTACCTGCCTCTACATCGCTTGTGTACTGATCGATCATCAGCGTCTTGTTCTGGTCGATCAAACTGACTTTCGCACTTGACTCCTCATCCGGAGCCATCGAGATGAAATTTTCTTTCATTGCCATAGTTGTAATGGATTTTAAGTGAATACTATAATTTATTTATAAAACCTTATTATTTTTTCTTTGCTGCCTTTTTCTCCTCAGCTGGGGCCTCGGCCTTCTTGGCCTCGGGATTCTCGGCACGCTCACCGTTGACGATGAAGACGGGCTGGGCGTCCTTGTCGACCTCCACCTGAATCTTGTCGCCTGCCTTCACCTTGCCGGCAATCATCATCTTGGAGATCGGGTGACGAAGCTCCTTGCGGATGATACCGATAACGGGACGGGCACCATACTGCTGGTTGTAACCGCGCAGGGCGATGGCCTGACGAGCCTCGGGCGTCAGCGTCAGCTCAATATTCTGCTCCTCAAGCAGTTTCAGCAGTCCCTTCAAGTGGATGTCGAAGATCTTCGTCACGGTCTTGTCGGTGATTGGTGAGAACGGCACGATCTCGGTCAGACGGGCCAGGAACTCAGGACGGAAGTAGCCCTGCATGATGTCCATCAGCTCGTTGTTCTCGGGGATGACACCGCTGTTGAACTTCTCCACGATGGTCTGTGCACCGATGTTCGAGGTGAAGAGGATGAGGGCGTTCGAGAAGTCACCCACACGGCCCAGACGGTCGTGGAGCTTACCCTCGTCGAGGATCTGCAGGAACAGGTCGAACACGCTCTTGTGAGCCTTCTCGATCTCGTCGAACAGTACGACGGCGTAGGGGTTCTGGCGGATCTTGTTCACCAAGAGACCACCCTCCTCGTAACCAACGTATCCCGGAGGTGCTCCGTAGAGCAGAGCCACCGAGTGCTCCTCCTTGAACTCCGACATGTCGAAGCGGATCAGCGCACTCTCGTCACCGAAGAGGAACGTAGCCAGCGCCTTGGCCAACTCCGTCTTACCAGTACCGGTCGGACCGAGGAAGAAGAACGAACCCATCGGCTGACCCTTCTTGCTCAGACCTGAACGGGCCTCGTAAACGGCATCGAGCACCTTCTTCACGGCGTGATCCTGACCAACGACGCGCTTCTTCAGGGTCTCTTCAGCACCCATCAGGCGGTCGCGCTCCTTCGTCTGCACCTTACCGAGAGGTATACCGGTCTGCTTGGCCACAACGGCACTCAGGTCGTCGGTCTTCAGGTCGGTGCGCTGCTCAGCAGCCAGCTCGGTCAGCTTGTCGAGGATACCGGCCAGGAAGTCGATACGCTCCTGGATGGTGGCGATCTTACTGAAGTCGGTATCGCTGTCGACACCGGCCAGCAGGATGCAGCTCACCTTATTGAATAGCTCGTAGTTGAGCCAGTCGAGCTCCTTCATCAGGCCTTCGTCGGCCTTGTCCTTACCCTCAGCCGAGGCCTTGATGGCCTCCAGCTTGCCCTTCAGCTCGTCGATGATATTGCCGGTCAGGTCGTTCATCGTCTTCACCTGAGCCATCGTGCGGTCGATCAGGTCGAAGGCTGAGTCGGGCAGCGACTTCTCCGTCAGATAGCGCTTGGCCAGACGGATAGCCTCGTCCATCACCGTCTCGTCGACCTTCAGTCCGTGATACTCCTCATAGGCGGGGATGGCACCCTTCAGGATGCGCAGCGCCAGGTCGGCGGTGGGCTCCTCGACGGTGATCTTCTCCAGCTTGGAGGTCATCTCCTTGTCGGTCTCGATGTTCTTCGTGAAACCGTCGATGCTCGAGGTGGCGAGCAGCTGCAGACGACCCTTCGACAGCTCGTTCTTCAGGATAGAAGAAGCGCCGAACAGCGAGCCCTGCTTGTCGAACAGCTTGTCGATCGACTCGATGATGAGCACGGCATTCGGCAGGTTCTCCACTTCGGTAATCACGTTCTTGAAGCGGTCCTCTACCTCACCCTTGTACTGGGCGTCGCCACCGAGGGCAGCGGTATCGAGCTCATAAGCCACAGCCCCACTCAGGAAGCCCGGCACACGGTCGGCAGCCAACTCGCGAACGAAACCGTTCAACAGTGAGGTCTTACCGACACCGGCCTCACCCGTAATCAGCAGGTTGGCCTTGGTCTTACGACCGAGTATCTCGTAAATGATGGCGATTTCCTTCTCAAATCCGATGACGTTGTCCAGGTTGCCGGCACGTGCGATGGCGGTCTTGTCCACGCAGTACTTGGCCAGACTGCCCTTGCCACCAGCGGCCGGGGTCTTCTTCGTCAACTCGGCACCCTCCATATAGGGAGCCTCCACGTTCACGCCGCCACCCATCTTCGCGCTGATGTCGGATGGTGTCAGCGGCAGGGTCTTCAACTGGTCGAACGAGAAGCCCACGCCCGGAGTCACCAAGGCTGCCAGCACGCAGACGTCGGTACACTCCTCGAGGTCGAACTTCACCTGATAGTTCTCAGCCTCGTCGATCACGGCCTGTGCCTCGGAACTGTACTCTAAGTCACGCATCGGACGGACGGCACGCGGAGCCAACTGCATCTGCACGTCGGCCCAGTCCTGGAGATAGAAATAATCCTTGTCCAGTTCTGACTCAATAAAATGTACGAGACCTATTTCCTTATGAAGAACGGCCTTGAACAAATGCGCCGGATAGATGGCGTCACTACAATATTCCTCAGCAAAGGAATTAGCAATGTCTTTAAGTTTTGCGTTCATATTTATAACGGTTTATTGTATGCAATTGGCTACAAAGTTACGAAAAAACGAACGTTTTCTCATGCATTTTTCCTCTCAAAGTACACGTTTTTAACATTTTTTACGGATTCACTTCGTCTTAGTAACATATATGAAAACCCGTGTGCGTCCACAAAGAGAATACAAAATAAAATCAGGCACCCGTCAGGATGCCCGATTGAGAGAGAGTAACCGTAAACTGTAAACTAAACCTTAACCACCGAGGTCGAAGCCGCCGCTTTCACCGCTCTTGGTGAAGGTCTTGCTGGCTACAGCAGAGGTCTCACCGTCGAGGATGGCAATGGCCTTCACAGTCGTGGTGGCGCTCAGAGTGATCGGCTCGCTGTAGTCCATGCTCTCGCTGGTAGGCGTGCTGCCGTCAGTCGTGTAGTAGAGCGCTGCCCCCTGGGGACCCTGGATGGTTACCTCAGTTGAATCGGTGAACGGCGTCGTTCCCGAGATTTCCGGAGCCGTCACGGCCTCTGAGCTACTCTGCTGCGAGCCACTGCCACCGGTCTCTGAGCCCGTCGATGAGCCTGACCCACCCTGCTCAGAGCCGCTGTTCTCACCGTTATCGTCGGTGTTGTCGGTCTCCTCCACAGTGCCCGGGTCAGCCGAGGTCACGCGCTTCACGATCTCACCATTTCGATCGTAACAAGTGATCTGAATGGCGGTCGATGCCAGCTCCTCCTTCAGGGCCGTGGTCGGGGTGAACACGATGCGACGCGTCTTGATGAGCGATGACTTCACGTCGTTCACGTCCTCTACAGCCTTGGCCGAGAGTCCGAAACGCATCGTTCCAAGACCGGGCAGAGCCACTGAGTGACCCTCGGTTGCCCAGGCTTTGATAACCTCACCGGCACCCTTCCAGCAAGCTGACATGACCCCTTCGGAAACCCCACTGCGGATGGCTGCCTCCTTGATAACCTTGTCCTGGTCGAGTGTCGAATACAGATCGGGCACCATCACATAGCGATAGACGCCTTCACTTTCTTTGGAGAACTTAAGCTTCTTCTCCTTAGCTTTGATCTTTAATGCCATAGTTTTAAAAAGATTTCATGGTATTAAACTATCAATCCGCCCAACTACTCCGGGTGAACGGTTCCCGCTTTTCATCAACTTCTTGATTACGGTACAAAGGTACAAAAAATCTGCGAATTATACAAATTCTTTCGAGAAAAACTTTAGTTAAATTATGCTAATAAAATCATCACCAAAAATCCCCTCAATATTTACGCCGCATCGTAACAATTTTTCCGTCCCATTCAAAAAAGTGTTACGATGCGTCGCAGCAAATTTTCCATGGGGAGGTGAGATTATTGTTATTTCCCCAAGGCAATAAACAAAATGGATTCAGGGTGGAGGTGGTGGAGCACTTTCTTTATGTGGGATAAAAATAAATCCTTATTCACCTTGTAAAAAATACAGGCAGAATAAGGATTTAAATACAGGGCAGATATGGAATCTCGTCCACCACCTCCACCCTCACGGGAGGCATTTAGAACACCTCTGGAACGAACATGCGGGCATCGAGCTTGTTCTCACGGCTATGCATGTCATAGTCAACCCTCACGACGAGGTACTTGCGTGTGCCGCGAATGACCTTGCTCTCAAAGCCGAGCTGCTTCATGGTCTTGCCTATCGAATTGGTTGTAAAATCGCGGCCACGGAATCCACGCAGCGTCAGTTCACGCATGATGTCGCCTGCCGACAATGCTTCTTCTGCCGCCTGGCCGTCGGGCAGTGACAGAATGGTGCGCAGTGCCTCCTCGCAGTCGTTGCTCTCCATGTAGCTGCGGTTGTGTTCGCTGATGAGCTGGCTCTCCTCCTGTGTCGGCTTGGGGTCAAAACCGTGGTCGAGCAAGTAGAGAGCCTGGGCGTAGGCACCTTCATAAGGCAGCGGGATGGCATCGAGGTCGACGGTTCCCTTCAGGTCGATAGCCAGATAGCGGCGGTTGCCCTGACTGTCGCGGATGAAGTTGTCCTCGTTGGTCGTGGCAATGAGTGAGGCACGGCGCTGGCGGCTCTCGCGGAAGTGGGCGTAGGCATCGCGTACGTTCGACTTGCTGGAGGTCACGATGTACTTGAAGGCCTCGTTCTTCTGGCTGGAACCGAAGGAGATTTCGTCGAACAGTATGAGCGGGGTTTCAGAGAGCGAGATGACAAAGTCCTTGTCGATGCGTTCTGACGGTCCCACCTCCAGACGGTAGTCGCTCAGTTCGGGTGGCAGGATGTGGCGCACGAAGAAGGTCTTGCCAATGTGCTGGTGTCCCTTGAAGATGGGCATCTGCGGATTCTCGTTGATGCGTCCCCGCATCAGTGCCACCAATGCCACGTGCCACTTTTTCAGCATCTGGTCGTAGAACGGCTCGTTCTCAGGGTCACCAAACTCCAGATGTCCTACATAGAAGTCCTTCAGGTAGTCAGGGTCGGTCTCCGGGTTCCACGGCTTCAGACTGTTGAGCCACACACTGACGGCATCATAGTCCTGACAGAAGTCACGGCTGAAGATGAGCGACTTCACGTCCTGTAGTTTGACGTTCAGCCCCTGCTCTTTCAAGCGGCAGTAGTAGGTATCCAGGTCGCGGTCCTGTACGGGTTTCCAGGATTGTCCTTTCTCACGCACTTCCGGACGCTGGCGCCAGGTGTTGAAGCGCCAGTCGGCCTGCTGTAGAAGCGCCTCGCGCATGGCCTGGATGCGGTTTACCTGCTCTGCCTTCTTCTGTTCTTCAGACTTCTGACGTCGGCCACGAGGCAGCGTGATGTCTACGCCAGCATCCTGAGCCAGCTTCATCAGCGTGCCCAGTGTCACCAGCCCGTGGCCGGTCTTCAGGCAGTTGTCAAACTTCTCGTCGCACTCTTCGCGTTTGTAGCCAGGATAGAGCGAACAGATGGTGTGGTAGGCTTCGCGGGCCTGTTCGCCCAGCGAGGCACAGGCGAATGTGACGTCTATCCAGTCGCCGTGATCGGCGGTGATATCCTTACCGGCTTCGGCAAGGCGTTGAGCCACCAGTTCAAGGTGCTCAAGGTCGGAATAACTATTCATGTTCATAATTCTAAAGGTATGAAGGGTTAATAAAACAATCTTTATCAAAAGGCAAGAAGCAAGCCCGGCAAACGTCAGAGCCGCTTTTGTCAATAGAGATACCGTACTGGAAGCCGACATAGAGGCGCATCCGCAGGAACGTGAATTTGAAATCGGCGCTCTGTGCCCATTCGGGTATGCGCACTATCCATTTCACGCCCAGGCCTTTCGGCGACACGAAGCACAAGGCCGTTTCCACCAGTTGGTCATTGCAGAGCAGCTTTTGGATTCGACGCGCCTCATCGGTAGAGGGCAGGTCGTCGATGTCGAGTACGATGAAGGGCGAAGTCGCGGTGACATTTCTGGCACTGCGATAGCTAAAAACGCCGTTGAACGTAGCCGTCTCGAATTCCAGCTTCTTGAAGTCGCTGAGTTCGTCCTTCGTTGAGGTGGGCATCATCGAGCGCAAAGTCTCGGTAGCCCATCGTGCACGGTCAGAGGTGATGTAGTCGTACGCCCAACGGATGTCACGACTCGCTTGAGGGTGAGAAGCCAATACTGCTTCGCCCTTCTTGTTACGATACCCTTTCGGGAACACGGAGAATAACAGATTGTCTGTTACCATGTTTGTAATACTGCTGTCCATTTTGGCATTGAGTATTAGTGTCCCACTCACTTGCACGCTGTCGGTCACTTAGTAAGGGGCGATTGGGTTGAAGTGCCTTCAGTCCGACGGCCCGTGCTCGGTTTGGTATGCCGCCGATATGTAATTACGAGTGCGAAGGTACGAAGAATAATTGGAACCACAAAGGTTTTGATGTATTATTTAAAATACTGATATTCAGCATTTTATGATGATGTTCTGGTCACGTTTTCATCATGGATTGTCACGGTCTGTCATTCCCTTACACAAAGTGTCATAAAAGTAATAAGCCCCGTCATTTTCTTGGTCATCAGTCGTCATTTTGACACATGTCACTCATCAAAATGACGGTATCAAATCATCGTGAATAAAAAAATGACTGGCTTTCGCTTGAAAACCAGTCAAATAGTTGTCAAATGACAGATGTTAAATAAACATAACGTACTTCGTCATGCTGCCTCTTTCATCCTTTTCAGGAAAGCATCCACCTCCTTGTTGAATTTTTCCTGTTCTTCTTTGAGATTCCCAATCTTGCCTTTCCTCACGGTAACGGCATGCCAATCAGATAATTCTTTCTTACGATAATAGGTCTTCAGAATTTTGTAGAACTGCTGTTGTGGAGCCTCTATCGTATCGCCACACCAGTTTACGAAGAAAAGAATCTTTTCGGCGCTGACCTTCTTGCGGTTCTCAGGACGGAACTCGTCGAAGTGTTCTATCAGTATTTCTGCATCCTTGGCCTTATCCGGGTTCTTTATCCACGTCAGCGAGGCAACCTTTGCGAAGTTTGACTTGGTGCCCTGTAGCTTATAAAGAGAAATAGCATGTTCTCTGACAGTTTTTACAGAGAACTGATGATAGCCTTGTTGGGCGAAG
This sequence comes from Prevotella sp., assembly GCA_017443345.1. Lineage (GTDB taxonomy): Bacteria > Bacteroidota > Bacteroidia > Bacteroidales > Bacteroidaceae > Prevotella. The sequence goes on along the minus strand of JAFSNR010000116.1, from coordinate 46,219 downwards.
TTACGGAGACCCATTTGGTCGATGAACTGCTGTATTTCATCGTTGACAGGACACTGCATCAAGTCGATAGTATCATCAAGATCCTTCATGATGTCACGACATTGCTTCTCTAACAGTTCAACGCATTTGTCTGGGTCGGCCTTAGTCGTCTTCTCCTTTTCAAGCTCTTTGTAGCAGAGCATGAGGGAAGCTAACACATTGGCGAACAATGCCCTTTGCTCAACGTAAAGCGTTTGAATATTATCACTGTATGATGTGATGCCGAACAAATCGCGAGCACAACCACCATAGGTCAATACAGAGCGCTCAAAAACAGAAGGGTTAAGACGCTCCTTAAACGTTTCGCCCGTGGGCTGTTGTTTGCGAACAATAGGACATGTCTCCCGATAACTTCTCTTGATGGAGGCCAACGAACTTCTCAGTCTATTCAACATCAACTGAGTCGAACTGAACCGATTGTTGTCTTCAGTAGCCCACCGGGTATTGAATGTCAGGGAAAACTTAGACAGCGACAAAAACTCTCTATGAACAATACTCAGACACTCGCGCACATCTGCTATCTTAAGCAAAATATCGACTTCGCTATAATGGCGAACATATAAACTGGCAATGAAGCCATCTTCCGTGAACAACTCGACCTTATGAATTACATAAAGCAAACCGTGTTCTGTTACCTGAATCGAATCACTATACGTCATTTTTTAAGGAGTGTTATTAAATTATCAAATTCATCGGCAAATTTACTCAATATGTACAAAATTTGCAAGAATATACACGAAAAATCTTTGTAAGTCGGACTAGAATTGATGTAAATCAAGAAAAAGACAAAAATCAATCCCTGATTTTCCACACGACTTTCCTGTTTTGAGAAACTTTTCAAATAATGAAAAAGAAAAAGTTTCCCAAAACAGGAAACTTTTCCAAGAAAGTTATCCAAAACGGGAAACTTTAATTAGCATCCCTTATGTCTTGCTTGCCCTTGGCGAAAGACTACAAAAAAGCCATAATGAAATATTTCTCGGCAAAAAATTTGGAACGTAATGGAATTTTTCCTATCTTTGCAGCGGATTGATGGTCGCACGGGAGCGGGGCGTCTCAGAAATTGAGCCGTATATCGGAGGTTCGAGTCCTTCCCAATCCGTTCTTGGGGGCACGAGTGCCCCTATTTTATTTTCCGGAATTGCAACTCCTTCATGTTCTCGATCCTCACAACTCCTATTGACTTTAGGTAGTTAAACGTTCTGTCTTTGATTGTGAAGTTGGGATGCACAATGACTTTCAGAACTTTTCCACGCCCATACGCACGGGTATTTACATAAACAAGGTATTTCTGCTCTGTATCCTCATAAATATGAGTCGGATTCCTTAGCGTCTTCTCAACTAACCAGTATCTGTCGGGAGCAACGGCAGCTCCTTTTTGATTCTTCACATGCTTGATGTATTTTACAATAACGGCATCATTGATGATGATATCAGTTGTTTCGAGGGTCACGCCCTTTTGTTGCAGGTCCGCAACGACATCATCGTTGATTGTTCCTACGATGATTTCTCGACCACGCTTCTTGCCGTCTGCCAATACCATATCGGCAAATGCCTGTAGCCTGCTAAGTGCAGAATAGCTCTTTTTTCTTACGGGGTGTAAACACATAATATTACATTTGGGTTACTTTCGGATGCAAAGTTAAGAAGTTTTTCCATTATTCCCAATATTTTTTTCAGATTTTTTATTCCAAGAACCTTATTTACAAAATAATTTCGTATCTTTGCAGCTGCTATCTGCCTTATGCGGCAACGATGTCCTTTGAGTAGGACGGAGCCGATGGGCGGAGCACTACATTGCGGAATAAGCGACACAGTACGCTTTGTTTTTGGTGACTTGAACTACCACAATCAAATCCCATCCAAAGACAATAGCAGAGGTGACGCCTACGGATGTGTATATACGCAGCCGGAGTGTGCCGAGGGCTATTCATGCCCTCACGCACACTTTTGGGTGCATCAGTATATACTCCAGCGTGGGTATCTCTCTGTTCGTTCTAATGGGATGGCTGTGGTAGGCCAAAGTCACAGAACGGGCAGGTGTAGATACCCCGTTTTCGTATGTGGTTCTAACAATTGATTACTAATCATTCTGACGCTTGGGTATCAGTCGGAGAGTTGTTGAAGAAGGATGCCAAAATCTAAAGTTCAGAGCGTAGAACCTCAGGTGACTGAAGTCGTTAATGGATGGCTAAAAACATATGGTCTCAAATACTATTTGCAGCAAGAATCCATGAATGCAGAAATTGATGCTGCTTTGGAAAAAGCAGAGTCAAAGTCTGGTGGCAATGGAGGGAATAGACCCGATGCTAAACTAATACTACAAGATTCTAAACTGGATTATTACCCTGTAATGATTGAGTACAAGGGTTATGAGAATGCTTTGGAGAAACTTGATGAATATTGTCATGTTGACAATCTTAAGGCAAATGGCACCCCGAACTATAACAACATAAAGAATTACGCGGTTAATGGTGCAATACACTATGCCGATGCCATATTACAATACACGAGTTATACCGATGTAATCTCCATTGGTGTTACTGGATATAAAGATGAGCACGACCAACTTCAACTAAAGATTGGCGTTTACTTTGTCAGCAAGGATAACTATGGTGAGGGTAGAAAGGTTGCCGACTATAACGACCTGTCGTTTCTCATGGAGGAGCACTTTGATGATTTTGTGGAGAAGGTTCACTCACTCGAATTGTCACTTGAAGATTTGAAGAGGATTCATGACAAAAGAGAAAACCAAATAGATGATGCCCTTACAAAAATCAACCAGAGCCTTTTCCAAAATAAAGAAGCCAGCCTCAGTGCTCAGTCACGTATCAATCTGGTGGCAGCAAGTATTATGGCAAACCTTGGTGTACCAGGAAAAGTGAGTCCCTTGGAACCGAAGGATATGAAATCGATAACAGAAGACGAAAATACCGATGGTGATATTATGCTCAGGAAGATTGAAAACTTCTTGAACAAAAGAAAACTCCCCGACGGGAAGCGCAAGCAAATCATGAACAGTCTTTCTATCACGATTCTTGATGACACCGTGAATAAGCCCAGAAACGGAAGTACTCTTTTGAAGGAGGTCTTTACAGAAATCATTGACGAACTCGGATATTTTTATAAGGTTGGCTTAGACACTGATTTTACAGGCAAGCTTTTTAATACGATGTTTAGTTGGCTTAGTTTTGCAGGGGATGATCAGAATGATGTTGTGCTTACGCCCCGATATGTAGCCCACCTAATGGCCAAGCTATGCCGCGTTAATATGGATTCATATGTGTGGGACTTCGCTACAGGCTCTGCCGGTCTTCTTGTAGCAGCTATGCACCAAATGATTCAGGATGCAAAAGAAAACACTTCAAGTCCGGAAGAACTTGAGCGCAAGATAGAGTCCATTAAGAAAGAACAGATTTTGGGCATTGAGGTGGTTGCAGAGATTTATATGCTTGCAGTCTTGAACATGATTCTAATGGGTGATGGGTCGAGTAACATTATCAAAGGCGACAGTCTGAAGGAGTATAATGGCAGCTATGGATATGAGAAAGAAAATGAGACATTCCCCGCAGACGTGTTTCTTTTAAATCCACCATACTCCGCACCAGGCAACGGGATGGTATTTGTGAAACGTGCGCTTAATATGATGACAAAAGGCTATGCGGCAGTCATCATCCAGGATAGTGCTGGAAGTGGTCAGGCCGTCACGTATAATCGTGAAATCCTTAAAAAGAATACTCTGTTAGCAAGTATAAAGATGCCAAAAGACTTGTTTCGCGGGAAGTCAAGTGTGCAGACAAGCATCTATGTGTTCAAGGTCGGAGAGAAGCACGAGGCAAAAACAAGGGTGAGATTTATTGACTTTTCCAATGACGGCTATAAGAGGTCTGCACGAAAGAAAGCAAAAGCCAAGAAGAAGTTGAAAGACAATGACCACGCAGAAGAAAGGTACATGGAAGTAACCAATCTGGTTAAATATGGAGCGGGGGAATTGAATATATTTACAAGTCGGGAGTTTGTGGAAGATACTATCGCTTTGAAGGGCAAGAGTTATGGTGCAGACTGGAACTACGATCAACATCGGATAAAAGACAATCAGCTCAATTTCGAGTCTTATCGAAAGGTTGTCGGAGACTATCTCGACTGGCAGATTATGTCGATAAATGATAGTAATCGAGAGTTATCGGTTAAAGGTTTTTGCGAGGAGCTTATCAATATGGAGCAATCGTTTGTTAATACAGGTGGAACTTGGGTAAAATATAGAGTAGATAAACTGTTCAAGATAGACAATACAAAAGGTACTTTCAAAAAGGGGAATTCTGATGATAAGATACCTGTTGTAACTAATTCCAGTAAGAATAATGGTATAACCAAATACCAAAACAGAGAAGCGACAGAAGAAGGCGGTATTATCACATATTCTGACACGACTACTACAGATGCCATTTTTTATCAGCCATCTCCATTTGCAGGCTTTTCTCATGTCAAGAAGATGACACCTATAGATCGAGAGAAATGGAATGAGAGCTGTTGCTTGTTCTTCATCTCTGCTTTAAAGCATCAGATATCAGGAGATTTTGACTATGCCCATAAACTGAACAAAATGGACGAGATAGAAGTACCACTGCCTACTAGAAATAGCAAAATAGACTTTGCATATATGGATGCTTACATTCAAGAGATGAAAAGAGCCCATGTCAGAATGCTAAAAGATTATTTTGATGCAACCCTCAAGCAATATAGCGATATTATATCGCCTAAAGATGATACTTCTGAATATACTGCTGAAGAAGACATACAAATAGAAACAGATGTTGACGAAGAATCCAAATTTGTAGATTTCTTACCAGTATATTCTTTGCGTGCTGCATGCGGCTACTTCGAGGATAACTCCGTCATTCCTGAAAATGAAGCAGAAGGTTGGATAAATATTGGTTCAACGAATATTCGCGCAAATAAGAATATGTTTGTTGTCTATGCATCGGGAAATTCAATGCAGCCAGACATAGAAGATGGTGATTTGTGTGTGTTCGAACTATATACCCCCGTAAATGGTGGTTCCCGTGAAGGCAAGATTGTTCTTACGCAATGTTTGGACATGGATTCCGATTACGAATGTCATTATACCATCAAGAAATACCATAGTACATGGCACTATGATGATGACGGACGTAAGATTCATGACACCATAGAATTGATTCCCCTGAATAAAGATGAGTATAAGAGTCGGGAGCTGAAAGCAGATGCGGAACTGCGCACAATAGGTATATTCATAGGAGTTATAAAACAATAACGAGATATGGCAAGAGGTTAGGTTATAACAACGCATTTGCGCACTGCCGCCCCTAACGGGATTCGCACCGTGTTCATCAGCAACAAGATCTGCGAGATGGGAGAACCAGGGGATAGATTCTTATAGAAACAGCAGCTACAATCATATTCGACTGTAGCTGCTGCTGGTATTGTATATGAGTGTCGCTGACTGTATGCTGCAGATGCCGACACCGTATGCTTACAATGCATCAATCTCCTCGGGCGTCAGACCTGTGTACTTGGCTATCAACTCTGTCGGCATTTCTCTTAGGCGTATAGTCCGAATGGAAATTACCGAGCTTGTCGATGACTCGAAGTGTCAGGCCGTCGAGAATATACTCCGGCAGATATTCGTTTGTGCTACTCTCCATATTGAACATTTACATTACACTCCCAATACCACGGCTGGGTCTATATTCAACTGTCGGCTTATCTCGCGTCCGATCTTCAATGACGGCTCACTCTTCCCATTCAATATCTCGCTGACTCTGGCATTGCTCAAGCCGAGCATCTCTGCCAACTTCGACTGGGTGATGCCCATTTCATAAAGTCTCAGTTTGATAACATCTATCAGTGTCGGCTTTCCGATAGGGTAATGAACGTCCTCATACTCCTCTACCATGTCCGAAATCATGTCCAGTTCCAGATAGTTGGGGTCATCCACGGGCGTATTGTCGTTCACCAGTGGAAGCAGTTCCTCTATTCTTTTCATGGCTGCCCTGTATGCAGCCTCACTCTTTATCTGTGCCATATCCTTAAATGTTTTGTATGTCCTTAATTGCATCGTATTCCTTGTGCGTCCCCACGAATCGGATGTACACCGTCTTTGGAGTGAATTGTATCAGTACTACCAGACGACAATCATTTCCCTTGATGTTAAATACATATCGCTGATTACCTACCGCATCAACACTGTTGAAGGTGTTCTTCATGTCAGCGAAGCAAACCCACTCAGACTTCTTCGTTTTCTCATACCATTCCTCAAGGGCAGACTTCGCCTGTGGATTCTTGGAGTAATATTCTACCAATGTGCTCTTTGCTATAATTCTCATGACATTTGGAATTTGCTGGCAAAGATAATAAAAGATTTCAGAATTTCCAAATATTTTTCGGAAAAACTAAAACTACTGTTTATAATATACCCTATTAAGGGCACAAAAGGGCACAAAAGTGCCTGGCACACTGTGATGTGAGTTGTGGGTTTTGGACTTGATTTAGATTAAAAAAATTGTTAACGATAAAGTATTTGTTACAATAGATATTGGTTTATATCGATAATTTTGCCTATATTTGCACTCAAAATAACGAATATTAACCATTAAAATGTATTTATAATATGAAAAAGTCATTGATTTACGGGTTGTCTGCAGGCATCATGGTACTGTTGGGCAGTTGTGCGTCGAAGGACGTGTACAATGCAGAACAAGTGGAAATCAGCCAGCGTGAAGCCTATGCCACAAACTTTGTGAAGAAGTATGGACCGATCGCCACCAACCAGACTTGGGATTTCACAGGGAACAAGGTTCGCCTGGGTACGCGCTCTGGCGAAGACATCACGATTGAGACGGTAGCCGGACTTGATTTCGGAGTAACCGAGAGCCTGGACGAGAACAACAAGGTGGTGGCCACCTTCACCAAGAATGTCGACCTCTACAACGATGTTCCCCTGAAACTGCCCGACGGGAAAAGACACACTGGAGAGTCGGCTATCCTGATTGCGCCCTCCAACGACTTCTACATCTACCCCATCAGCTGCCAGGGTTCATGGAAGCATGACTTCTGTGTGAGAGTGGGTGATGCAGAACCCGTCAAGATCTACAACAAGTTCTGGTCGGACTTTTCAAAGCCCTACGTGAACGGTATGGCCACCAACAGCAGCGTAAAGGACGGTGTGATAAACGTGACCAAGCGTGCTGAAATGCCGGGTGTACACATCTCTGCACCTACAGGCACCCCTGTTGAGGTGTATCTCGACAACATACAGGGTGGCAGTCAACCCATGGCCAGCACCGTTACGGGCAGCGCCATCGTCATCGATACTGAAGTCAGACCAGAGGGTGTGCCCATCAACGACCAATCAGTGGTAAAGTATATTGGCATCGAGGATCAATACGATAAAGACTATGATTATAACGACATGGTGATGGTGGTTATTGGTAATCCCGACACACCTCCAACAGAAAAGATTATCGATGAGAAATATCAGGTACCTACCAATATCTCAAAGCGCTACATGATCGAGGACCTGGGTGCTACCGATGACTTCGACTTCAACGATATCGTGGTCGACGTGGTACAGAACACCACTGTGACACATCATAGAACATACAAAGTTGATGCAGAAGGTAATAAGTCGGAGCTGATCAGCGACATCATTACCAATACATCAAGTAGCCAGAAAGCCACCATCCGTCATAAAGGCGGTATTCTGCCTTTCATTCTGAAGGTGGGTAACACAACTTTCAATGAGGAGCAGGGAGAGCTCGACGTCGACGTGGAAATCACGAAGAACGTCAGCGGTTGGAATCCTGAGAAGAACAACGTGAGCATCAAGGTACAAGAGAAGGACGGCAAGTATTACGACATCGCCTTCCCGAAGGCTGGCGAAGCTCCTATGATCATCGCCGTTGATATCGACCAGAACTGGATGCCCGAGCGCCAGAGCGTTCCCGCAAGCTGGTTCTATCTGCCCGAATAAGGAGCTAACTCAAGTCACAGGAGTGCCAGGCATACCATGTGCTTGGCACTTCTGTTTTTTTAACGCAAAAGTATTTGGTTTTCTCGATTATTTCCCGTAACTTTGCGGCAAACTTGAAATTATGAATATGAGAAAACTACTATTGACCGTCATCGCTGCCGTGTGTATGAGCGTCATGCAGCTCCATGCGCAGCAACTGCTTGTGGGTAGCTACAATATCCGCTACCAGAATGAATCCGATGCACGCAACGGAAATGGGTGGGACCGGCGAATGCCTGTACTCTGTGCACAAGTCAACTTCGAGCATCCTAACATCTTCGGGGTGCAGGAGGCTCTCGAACCACAGCTCAACGACCTGCTGTCGCAACTGCCCGACTACGCCTATATCGGCCTGGGGCGCGACGACGGAGTCCATGCCGGCGAACATGAGGCCATCTTCTACGACGTGAGCCGGATGGAACTGCTCGACCACGGTGACTTCTGGCTGTCGGAGACTCCTGAGAAACCCGGGGTGGGATGGGATGCAGCCTGTGTCCGCATCTGTACATGGGGAAAGTTCGAGGACAGGAAGGCGTTCATGGAGTTCTTCTTCTTCAACCTCCACATGGATCATGTCGGCGTGGTGGCCAGGCGCGAGGCAGCCAAGCTGGTCGTAGAGCGCATCAGACTGATTGCAGGCGACAAGCCGGTTATCCTCACAGGCGACTTCAATGTAGACCAGAACGACGAGATTTATCAGACTTTCACCCGTTCCGGTCTGCTGAAGGACAGCTACGACCATGCCCGCTACCGCTTTGCCGAGAACGGCACATTCAACAGCTACGATCCTGACCTGAAGACCGAGAGCCGCATCGACCACGTGTTTGTGTCGCCGCGCTTCCAGGTAGACCGTTACGGGGTGCTCACAAACGGCTACTGGATACCCACCGAGCTGTCGTCTGAACAGCTCAAGGCCAGCAATGCCCCACAGGAGATCAACTTCAGCAAATACCAGAGGAGGCTGCCCTCCGACCACTATCCGGTGTTCGTTCATCTGAACTGGGCCACCTGGCAGGATCGCGTGGTGGTGGCTTATGTCACTGCAGGAAAGAACGATGTGCCCGATCCCAACGTGATGACGCATATCAACTACGCCTTCGGAACAGTGAACGAGACGTTCAACGGCGTGAATATCCAGGATCCTGACCGCCTGAGGATGATCGTAGGACTGAAACAACAGAACCCCAAACTGAAAGTCCTGCTATCCATCGGAGGCTGGACGGCAGGGCGCTTCAGCGAGATGGCCGCCACCAAGGAGACACGCGACGCCTTTGCCCAGGACTGCAAGAGAATCGTCGACGAGTTCGGTCTCGACGGCATCGATATGGACTGGGAATACCCCTCGTCGAGCGAGGCCGGTATCTCCTCCTCACCTGACGATATCGACAACTTCACACTGCTGATGAAAGAACTCAGGCGCGTGCTGGGACAGGACAAGCTGCTGACCATCGCCACCATCTGTACGGCGAAGTATATCGACTTCAAGAACTGTCTGCCCTACCTGGATCTGGTCAACGTGATGTCCTACGACATGAGCGACCCCAACAAGCAGCACCACGCAGCCCTCTACCCCTCGCCCATCTCTGGCTACTGCACGGCCTCGGAGGCTGTCGAAGCCCACCTGAAGGCCGGCGTGCCCAAGGACAAGCTCGTGATGGGAATGCCCTTCTACGGCAAAGGCAGAAGGCAGGACAAAGGCGTGGACGAATTCCTGCGCACGGGGGTGCTGCCAAAGGGCTACACCCGCCAATGGAGCGACGAGGCCAAGGCTGAATACATCGCCAACAAGAAGGGCGAGTTCGTGTGGGCCTACGAGACGGTGCGCTCCCTGACGACGAAATGCCAGTATATCCTCGACAACAATCTGCGCGGCGGCATGTACTGGGAATACAGCGCGGACAAGACAGGCGAGTTTTCCAAGGTGCTCAGCGACATGCTATTGCCCTGAAGCAACATCAGCAGACGATTTTATCATTGCGACTAATCAACAGACGATATGAAGCATATCAACCAATGGATGCTGGCCGCCATCCTCGCACTTTGCGGCCTGACTGCACAGGCACAGGAGGCTGGTAAGATGGTCTACCCGCAGGCCGAATGGTCGAAGGCAGGCGATATCCTCATGCACACGCCGGGACAGGAACTCTTCAACGGTGTCATCCACCCCTCGGCAGGACTCTTTGAGGACTACTTCGACGTCGACAAGGCCGCTGAGGAGCATCGGGGCTATATCTCCATGCTCGAGGCCAACGGCATTCGCGTGCATACCGTGAGCGGCATTCTCAACGAGGTGGGTATCGACAGTCTGCGGGTCCTCGCCGACAATGTTCTGGACTACGACATCAGCAGTATTCCCGACGAGGATGCCGCCAAGACCGAGAAGTACCGCCAGGAAGTGCTGAAGAAAATGTCGCGCGCCGACCTGATCCGTTGCATCCTGCTACAGCCCACGGTGAAGCTCTCGAAGACCGACAGTAACACGGGCTACGAGGCATTGTATATCCAGAACCCGCTGATGAACCTCTACTTCACCCGCGACCAGAGCATCACCACCCCTAAGGGCCACATTATCTGCCAGATGAACAGCAGCCAGCGCGCCCCGGAGACCAATATCATTGAACTCTGCTATGAGCACCTCGGACTGAAGCCCATTCTCCGCATCAATGGCGACGGCCGACTCGAGGGTGGCGACTATATCCCCGCCGGCAACATCTCGCTCATAGGCTGCGGCATGCGCACCAACGACGAGGGCATCCGCCAGCTGATGGAGGCCGACGCCTTCGGTCACGACACGATTGTCGTCGTGCGCGACCATAAGCTCTGGCAGATGCAGATGCATCTCGACACCCACTTCAACATCATCGACAAGGATCTCTGTACGATGGTCAGAAGCCGCTACGAGGCCCTGCCAGGCGACCCTGAGTACAACACCTGCGACATCTGGGCCCGTAAGCCTGGCACGAAGGAATATGCCCTCTGGAAACAGGACCAGTCCTTCATTGAGTATATCAAAGGGAGGGGCTTCGAAATCATCCCTATCGATCATGATGACGAGATGCACTATGCCAACAACTTCCTGACAATCGCCCCGCGCCACATCATGGCCGTAGGCGGACAGTCGGAGGCCCTGCAACAGCGTTTCCGCGATGCCGGCGTCACCGTGGAATGGATACCCTTGGAGAACCTGATCGGCGGTTTTGGTGCCGCCCATTGTATGACACAGGTACTGCAGCGCGAGGTCTGGGATCCCAGTCAGCCTACCGCCGTGCGCGCTATCTCCCGCCCCGCAGCCAACGCTCAGTCGGCCTACCGGATCAACGGCTCGCCAGCCACCAGCACCACACGCGGGCTGATCATCGAGGGCAACAAGAAAGTAATAAGGAAATAAACTGATTCGACAATATGACTTACACTTGTAGATTTCTTTTAGTCTCGGCTGTGGCATTCTGTCTGAATGCTCATGCCAACATCGGCCAGAAGGCCCAAAGTCTGGAATCCTCCGCCTGGGAGCATTCCGAGTGGATATCGGCTGCCAATGCGCCAGTCGTGAGCGGACGCGCTGACCAGATGGTCAGGGCTGCCGATGGTGCCAGCTGGTTTGTGACCGATATCACGAACGACCAGAAAGTCACATCGGCCAAGTGGATGACCGCAGGATTGGGCGTTTACGAACTGTATCTGAATGGCACTCTCGTCGGCGAAGAGATCCTGAAGCCCGGCTTCACGCACTATGCTAAGACCAAACGGTCGTTTACCTACGACGTGACCGCAGCCTTCAACAAGAAGAAGGGAGCGAAGAACCAACTCTCGGCACAAGTGACGCCAGGCTGGTGGGCTGACAAGATTGTCACACCTGGCAATACGGAGGGTATGATCGGTAAGAAATGTGCCTTCAGAGGCGTGCTGGAGCTGACGTTCGCTGACGGGACGAAGAAGTACTACGGCACCAACTGCAACGACTGGAAGGCGGGCATTGCCGGTCCGGTGAAACATGCCGCCATCTTTGACGGAGAAGCCTACGATGCCCGTGAGTTGCCTGGCTATGCGACAGTGGACAAGCTCTCCAAACCGGAGCCTAACACGGAGTTCAAGGGCGAGATACTCCCATCGGAAGGCGCAGAGGTGTATCTGCGTCAGGACCTCGCCCTGAAGCCCCAAAAGATTTATATCTGGCAAGGCGTGAGTGGTGAGAAACAGGCTGAAGAGAAAAAGAACGTGGAATATGGCAAGGTGATCGTTCTGCGCAACTACGCTGACGGAGAGACCATCACACTCCAGCCCGGCGAGACGCTCGTCGTGGATTTCGGACAGAACTGCTCGGCCGTGCCCGCATTCAGCTTCAAGGCCAAGACAGGCACCTTATTGACCTGTCTGCCAGCAGAGATCCTGAACGACGGTAATGGTGCCGAGAGCAGGGGCATGGACGGTCCTGAGGGAAGTGTGCATCGTCGGAACCTCCGCATACAGGACAAATGCATGAGACTGGACTACACCTTTGACGACAGCAAGGACTTCGTGGATTATCATCCCCATTGCACCTTCTTCGGCTACCGCTTCATATCCGTCACGGCCACCGATCAGGTAGAGATCCGGAAGATCGAGTCGTTGCCCATCACCTCCATCGCCAAAACGCTGGAAACAGGAACCATCACAACCGGTCACGAATTGGTCAACCGCATCATATCAAACACCATCTGGGGACAGCGCTCCAATTACCTCTCTGTTCCAACAGACTGTCCGCAGCGCGACGAGCGCCTTGGCTGGATGGCCGATACCCAGGTATTTGCCGGAGCAGGCTCGTTCTTCGCCAATACAGACCGTTTCTTCCATAAATGGACGCGCGACGTGCGCGACTCGCAGAGTGAGACTGGCGGATTCCCAGGTGTGGCACCAACCAGCCAGTATGGTAATGAGATGATGCGACTGGGATGGGCCGATGCCGGTGTCATTGTGCCCTGGACGGTTTGGAAACAGTTTGGCGACCCATCCATCATCGACGAGAACTGGGAGGCGATGACTCGTTTCATGAACCACGTCAACGAGACGAAATACGACCACACATTGTTGGCTGGGGAGAACTACAATTACCAATGGGCCGACTGGCTGAGCTATGAGGCGCTGGAGAGTTGTCTGAACCTGGCCTTCGACAAGAACTGGAAACCCCTGCCCGATGCCATCAGCTATTGGAACTATCTGAGCGCCTGCTTCTGGCTTATGGATGCGGAGATGATGCGCGATATGGCCCAGGCCACCCGCCGCGACGTCACAAGCTATCAGCAGATGGCCGACACGGCGAGAGCTTACCTGAAGGAGCAGTTCTTTGATGGCGAAGGAAACTTCAAGACGGAGGTCCTGAACACCATGCAGACCCCTGCCCTCTTCGCCCTCAAGAACCATCTGGTAGAGGGTCAGGCCAAGGAGCGCACTATCCAGCGATTACGTGAAAACATCGCGGCTCATGACAACTGTCTGCAGACAGGTTTCCTCGGTACGGCTATCCTCATGCGAACACTGACCGAAAACGGCATGAGCGACCTCGCCTACGAGCTGTTGTTCCAAAGGAAGAACCCCAGTTGGATCTATTCGATCGACAACGGAGCCACGACCATCTGGGAACGTTGGAACAGCTACCGTCAGGACAAAGGCTTGGGTCCCAACGGCATGAACAGCTTTAACCACTATGCCTACGGAGCCGTCTGCGAATGGATATGGGAAACGGTTGCCGGCATCGCATCGGATACAAAAAAGCCTGGCTTCAAGCATATCATCATGAAACCGATTCCCGACCCGCGCCTTGGTTTTGTAAACGCTGAACTCAACTCTGCCGCCGGACTGATCAAGAGCAGTTGGAAATACGAGGGTGCCAAATGGATCTGGGACTTCACGATTCCCCAAGGTGCCACAGCTACCGTAACTCTTCCAGGTGAGACAACCTCTAAGGAATACAGTAGTGGAACCTATCAGATCGTCAGATAACTAAGAAGCCGCCCTTTCGAGGCGGCTTTTAGTTTACTTATAAATAGGACCAAAGTTCTGGCAGGCACGATAGTCGGCCCCCTCCTTGTCCATACCGAAGGCGTTCCAGGCAGCAGGACGGAAGATGTCCTTATCCTCGATATTATGCATGCAGACAGGGATGCGGAGGATAGAACAGAGTGTCAGCAGGTCGGCACCGATATGTCCGTAGGCGATGGCACCGTGGTTGGCTCCCCAGCTGTTCATCACTGAGTAAACATCCTTGAAACAGTCCTTCTTCGCATCGAGACGTGGCACGAACCATGTGGTAGGCCATGTGGGATCGGTACGCTTGTCGAGGATATCGTGGGTCTTCGGGTCGAGCTCTACCGTCCATCCCTCTGCCAGCTGCAGCACGGGACCTAAGCCCTGTACCATATTCATACGCATCATTGTCATCAGCATGCCGCCCTTCGTCACGAAGTGTGAGCTATAGCCACCACCACGGAAATAGTCACGGTCGGCAGGCATCCAACTGGTGGCCTTCAGACAGGCCTCCATGTCGCCCTCCGTCATGTTCCAGAACTCCTTCATCGTTGGCTTGCCTTCAGCATCTGTCATGGCGCCGGTAGCGTCGAGGGTGGTAGCACCGCTGTTAATCAGGTGGATGAATCCTCCTGCCGCTGCGCCCTCGGGCTTCTTGCCTGCCACGCGCTCTACAGCCTCAGGACTCCAGTATGTACGGATATCCGAGAACATCACACCGCGATTCGTCAACAGATGGCCTAAGAGCATCGACATACCGTTGAGGAAATCATTCTCCGTAGCGAGCACATCTGCCTCACGCGGACCATTCCAGTCAAACGAGGTGCAGAGCATCGACTCAGGGAAGTCGAAGTTGGGCTTGTAGTCCGTCCACTGGCGCTGCCCCTGCACACCACCGAAGATGGCGTTGTGACCCAGAGCCTCCTCCTTGTAACCCATCTCCAACAACTTGGGATTGCCGTGCATCAGGTCGCGGATAATCATCATCGTCTTTACGGTGAACTCCCAGTCGGCATCCTTTTCCTCACGGTTCTTACCCTTGCCCTTGCCGTTAAATGTGGTCATCGGTGTTCCTGGGAAGAGTGGACGGTCCTCGTTATAGTCGTGGCCTTCCTGTGGCTTGCAGTATTTCTCTACCCACGCCATCGCCTTCTTAAACTCCTCGTGGTCGAAGATCTCAAAGTCCACACGGCGCAGAATCTCCACCAGCGACACATACTCTGTGCGCATGCCCAAGTAGTGCTGCAGGAAGTCGGCATTCACAATCGAACCGGCGATACCCATACAGGTGTTACCCATCGAGAGGTAGCTCTTGCCCTTCATCGTGGCCACAGCCTGGGCAGCTTTGGCAAAGCGTAGTATCTTCTCTGCCACATCGGCAGGGATGGTGTTGTCGTCGAGGTCCTGTACATCGTGTCCGTAGATACCGAAGGCAGGCAGTCCCTTTTGGGCGTGAGCGGCCAGCACGGCAGCGAGATACACGGCACCAGGGCGCTCTGTTCCGTTGAAACCCCATACGGCTTTCGGATAGTGGGGGTTCATGTCCATCGTCTCCGAGCCGTAGCACCAGCAGCTGGTCACGGTGATGGTCGAACCCACACCCTCGCGCTCGAACTTCTCTGCACAGGCAGCACTCTCAGCCACACGACCGATTGTCGTATCGGCGATGACGCACTCCACGGGACTGCCGTCGCCATTGCGAAGATTGGAGGTTATCAACTCTGCCACAGCCTTTGCCAAGGCCATGGTCTTCTCTTCCAGACTCTCACGTACGCCTCCCTGACGACCGTCGATGGTGGGGCGGATACCGATTTTCGGATAGTTATTTTTCATTGTTGTTTATATTTGTAATTAGTCTATTCATACAGGTAGAACATGCGTTCCATCAACTGCCACTTCTGATCAGAGGTGCTTCCCTTCTTGCAATCCTGGAACATGGCCACATAGTCCTCCCACTCGGCTTGTCGAGGCAAGGTGGCGAGTTTGGCCATCGCTGTGTCCCAATCAAAATCCAAGGGGGTGTCTACAATCATAAAGAGGCGATTACCCAGAATATAGAGTTCCATCTCGAGGATTCCCACCGAACGGATGCCCTCCAGAATCTCGGGCCATGCCTTCAGACGGCTGTGAGCCTCTTTGTATTTTTCGATCAGGGCAGGATCGTCCTTCAGATCCATCGTCTGACAGTACCGCTTCGTGGGGATATTATACTTCTTGGTGCTGTATCCCATAGAGGGATTGCTGCTGTTGTCTTTAGAATCCATAGTTTCTTTAGTCATTTTTCCGCTACAAAGTTACATTTTTTATTTGAAAATGAGTGGAAATCCACAAAAAATTTGGTTTTTTGAACACTTATTCGTACCTTTGCCCCCGAATTATGCATTTAAGACATTTACAACCATAGGATTTTGACCAAGATACAAACCATAAAAATGGCCCTTGCGGCTTTTGTGCTGGCTCTCACGACGACCAGTTGTAGGGATCGTGGTCAGATGGTTACTGGCGATACCCATGTCGTGAGCGATTCCGCCAAGTTGGCATCCACAGGTGCCATCAACTCAGAAATGCGCATGGAGGCTGAAAAGGGTATTGTCCTCGACAGAGTGAAAGACATCTACCGACTCCTCAAGTCCGAATATATGTATCACGGAGGTTCCTATGAGAATGAAATCTTCGACAAGATGTTCTGCTCAAAGTCATGGAACAAGCTGTTGTTGGCAGTTCGTTGCAAGGAGGAGCAGTCGGGAACCCTCTTCTTTGAAATCAATCATTGGTCGATGACACGTTATTCAGGTGTTCTCCTGTCCTTCGATGAGTTCGAGGTTGAGCATGTCGATTTGCTGAGTGATGTCAAGCGTGCTTCGGTTACCTTCACGGTCTATGAGGCCGACACTTACACGCCAGCCCGCATCGACCTCGTCTTTGAAGATGGCCGTTGGGTAATAGACAATTTCCACAACCTGAAATACATGATCGATGTTCGCAACGCCATGTGGAACTACGTTGCCAATCCGCGTATCATGTAAAAAGCTATCGGGATGCATCACTGCATCCCGATAACATGTTACTAACCAACTAACTAACAATAACCTAATCTTATGTATGAAAAAACTATTCTCTCTGTTTGACGATGCAAAGGTACAACGAAAAACCGATTCGTCGAAATTTGTTCAACGAATCGGCTGTTTCTTTCAGCGAAAACGCTTTTCAGGGTAGAATCCCGGCATTTTTTTATAATCCTCGAGCCTTCAGGAGGCTGGAAGCATCAGGCTGGGCCATGCCGGTGAAGTCGGTAAACATCTGCATGAGGTCGCCCGTGTTGCCACGACTCAGGATCTTGTCGCGCATATCCTGACCAGTCTCAGGCTTCAGCGCTCCACGCTGTGCGAAGACGTCGGCAATGTTCACAGCGAGCACCTCCGTCCAGAGATAGCTGTAATAGCCCGCAGCATAGCCTCCGCCAAAGACGTGGTTGAAGTAGCTGGTGCTATAGCGGGGAGGAATCTGAACATCGAGCAATCCGATCTGGCGAAGCGCCTCGGTCTCAAACTGAGCAGCCTGTCCTGCCGTCGGAATATCCTTGGAGGGCAGCATGTGCCAAGCGAGGTCGAGACAAGTCGCTGCGAGATTCTCACCCAGGGCATAGGCCGTCTGGAAGTTGATGCTCTGCAACATCCGCTCCTTCAGATCCGACGGCATGGGCTTGCCTGTCTCAAAGTGGCGGGCATAATGGTCGAAGACCTCAGGAATGGCAGCAAACGACTCATTGAACTGAGAGGGCATCTCGACGAAGTCGCGGGCTACGCTGGTACCGCTCAGACTGTTATACTGACAATTGGAGAGGATGCCGTGAAGAGCATGTCCGAACTCATGGAACATGGTGGTCACCTCGTCCCAGGTGATCAGCGAGGGCTGTCCCTCGGGAGCCTTGGCGCTGTTGCAGACATTGAAGATGATAGGCAGCTGGTTCCACTGGCGGCTCTGCTTCTGGAATCCGTCCATCCAAGCGCCACCACGTTTCGTGGGACGGCGGAAATAGTCGCAGTAGAAGAGTGCCAGACTCTTGCCGTCGTGGTCGATTACCTCATAGGCCTTCATGTCAGGATGATAGGTCGGGATGTCTGTGCGCTCCTTGAATGAGAGACCATAAACACGGTTGGCAGCATAGAAAACGCCGTTGATCAGCACGCTATCAACCGTAAAATAAGGTTTCACCTCGTCCTCGGAGATATTGAGCATCTCCTTCTTCATCTTGGCAGAATAATAGAAACGATCGTAGGGCTGAAGCTGGAAGTCGGCACCCTCGGTCTGGCGGGCAAAGTCCTCGATGGCCTTCGTCTCGGCATCAGCCTTGGGACGGTAGGCCTTGATCAGGTTCTTCAGGAAGGCATAGACGTTATCGGGCGTCTTGGCCATCGTATTCTCCAGTGAATAGGAGGCGTAATTCTCATAACCCATCAACTCGGCCTGCTCAGCCCGCAACTTGGCAATCTCGGAAGCGATGGCGAAAGTATTGTGCTTGTTGGTGCCGTCAGTACGATGGACAGAGGCCTCAAACACACGCTTGCGCAGGTCGCGATTGTCGAGACTGGCCAGAATGGCCTGCTGCGTGGTGTTCACGATGACGATGGCATAGGGAGCCTTTCCGCCACGACTCTCGGCATCCTTCTTGCATTGAGCCAGATCGGCCTCGCTGAGACCTGCCAGGTCCTCTTTCTTGTCGACCCAGACCACAGCATCATTGGTGGCAGCCTGCAAGGCGTCGCCCCACTGCTGCTGCAGATCAGAAATGCGGAGGTTGATTTCCTTCATACGGGCCATCTTATCCTCAGGCAACAACGCGCCCTTGCGGACAAAGTCCTTATAAGTCTCCTCCAGAAGCTTCTGATCCTCGCCCTGCAGCGCATCGTGCTCACGGTCATAGACCTGTTTGATACGCTCGAAGAGCTGGGAGTTGAACGAGATCTCGTTGTCGAGCTCGGTCAGCAACGGCATCACCTTCTTCTCAATCTCACCGATTTCCTCTGTCTTATCGGCTTCGGTAAGCGCAAAGAACACACGGCACACACGATCGAGCGAACGTCCACTCTCCTCGAGGGCGACAATAGTGTTCTCGAACGTGGCCGAGTCCTGACTCTCCACGATGGCCTTGATGTTCTCACGCTTCTCGGCGATGGCAGCATCGAAAGCCGGCATGTAGTCAGTCACCTCGATCTTGTTGAAATCGGGGGCGCCAAAGGGCAGCTGACTCTCCACCAGCAACGGATTCTCACGTTGTGCCTGCTCGCAGGCGGTAAACGGCATCATCATAGCAGATGCCACAGTTAATGTCATAATGGTCTTTTTCATATTCATCAATTTATTCCCACTCGATGGTTGCGGGGGGCTTGGAGGAAATGTCATAGCAGACACGGTTCACGCCCCTTACCTTATTAATTATTTCATTAGAGATCTTCGCCATGAAGTCGTAAGGCAGATGAGCCCAGTCGGCTGTCATCGCGTCGGTAGAAGTCACGGCACGCAGAGCCACGGGATGCTCATAGGTGCGCTCGTCGCCCATGACGCCCACACTACGGACTGTGGATAGCAGGATAACACCAGCCTGCCAGATCTTATGATACAAGCTCTCGCCATCGGTATCAATATACTCACGCAACCCGCGGATGTAAATATCGTCGGCATCCTGCAAGATACGAACCTTCTCGGGGGTGATCTCGCCCAGGATGCGGACGGCCAGACCAGGTCCTGGGAAAGGATGACGCGTAATGAGGTGCTCGGGCATGCCCAACTGACGACCCACGCGACGCACCTCGTCCTTAAAGAGCCACTTCAGCGGTTCACAGAGCTGCAGATCCATCTCCTTGGGCAGTCCGCCCACGTTATGATGACTCTTAATCACCTTACCTGTAATGTTCAGACTCTCGATACGATCGGGGTAGATGGTGCCTTGTGCCAGCCATCGGGCATCGGTAATCTTCCTGGCCTCAGCATTGAACACCTCGACGAAGTCGCGACCGATAATCTTACGCTTCTGTTCAGGGTCGCTCACACCTGCCAGGTCAGAAAAGAACTTCTCACTGGCATCGACACCAATCACATTCAGACCCAGCACCTTGTAATCGTCCATCACCTGACGGAACTCGTTCTTACGGAGCATGCCGTGATCGACGAAGATACAAGTGAGGTTCTCGCCAATGGCACGGTTGAGCAAAACGGCAGCCACAGAACTGTCGACACCGCCACTCAAACCTAAGATGACACGATCCTGCCCCAACTGAGCCTTCAACTCGGCCACAGTAGAATCGACAAACGATGCAGCGCTCCATTCCTGACGCGAACCACAAATATCGACCACGAAATTCTTCAGCAGCTGCTTGCCCTGCAGAGTGTGGTACACCTCGGGGTGGAACTGTACGGCCCAGACGGGCTGCTTCGTCGAAGCAAAAGCAGCATTGACGACATCAGCCGTCGACCCGATGACCTTAAAGTCATTAGGGATGGCAGTAATCGTGTCACCGTGACTCATCCACACCTGTGACTGCTGCTCGAAGTGCTTAAAAAGCGGATTAGAGGTATCGACCATCTGCAGGTTGGCACGACCATACTCGCGCGAGTCGGCCTTCTCTACCTTTCCACCAAGCGTGTGCGAGATGAACTGGGCGCCATAGCAGATGCCCAAAACGGGAATGCGCCCAACGAACTGCGACAAGTCGACCTTAAAGGCCTCGGGATCGTGGACCGAGAAGGGCGAGCCACTCAGGATCACACCAATCACCGAAGGGTCGTCCTTGGGGAACTTGTTGTAAGGCAAGATCTCGCAGAAGGTATCCAGCTCACGCACACGACGGCCAATCAGCTGTGTCGTCTGTGAACCGAAGTCCAAAATAATTATCTTCTGTGTCATATCTATAAACTATAAACTTTAAACTATAAACTTCTCTGCTTGTTCCAACGTATCGAGCTTACCGACATCAAGCAAGCGCAGATCATGGGCCTCGAAACCCCTGATCAAGTGATCGCCACAAGCCTTCAGGTAGAAGTCCATGATGGGGAAACGATCCGGCCAGTCAGCCATCAACGGGATGAGCGAGGGATGAAAAAGATGAATGCCTGAAAAAGCGAGTCTCCGAAACTTTTCACTTTTCACCTCTTCACTTTTCACTCCTTTCACCTCCCCTGTTTCGATATTGGTCCAGCCTTGCAGCCGTAGGGTCTCATCGAAGAGCAGATAGCGCTTGGTCTGGCGGGGGCTTACTACCAGCAAGGGGGCATCATCGGGCAGAGCATTCAGATCGAGATTACTCAGGATGTCGACATTATGGATCAGGATGGGGCTCTCGCAGTCAAACAGAGGCAGCGCCTTCTTGATGCCGCCACCCGTTTCGAGCAATCCGTCGCGCTCGTCGCTGATACGGATATCGACGCCGAAATTCCCGTTTGCCTGGAGGTAGTCGATGATCTGATCGGCAAAATGATGCACATTGACTACCATTCGCTCATAGCCTGCAGCCTTGAGCTTCATGATGACATGCCACAACAACGGCTGCCCTCCTACCCTTACCAAAGCCTTGGGCATGGTATCGGTCAGAGGTTTCAGCCGCGTTCCTAATCCTGCGGCGAAAATCATGACTTGTTTTATTTTCACGCCGCAAAATTACTCATTTTCCAGCAGACTACCGCCGTTTTATCCAAAAAATTGGTTGTCACGCGCCATTTTCGACAACTCCAGGTTGCGCTCCGTCAGCTTCCGGTTGAGAGCACGCAAGTGCTCTATCTCTGAATTGAGCTGCTGCTTTTCGGCCTCATGGGCATTCCTGCTGTGTTGGCGCGAGGCATTGACAGCCAACCACAGAATCAAGCAGAAGAGGACGAGGAATACCAGCATGACCATCAGCGAGATACGCCCGCCACGCTCGATGTCAGACTCCAGTTCCATAGAAAGGAGCGAGACATCCTCCATCGGCACATCGGCAAACAGGACGCCCACGACACGGTTATCGCGGTCGCGGATAGGTTCGACGTAGGTACACATAATAATCTTGGTACCACCCTGATCAACATAAGGCTGCGTCCAGAAACTGACCTCCTTAGCTATCGGCCTCTTATACCAGTCACGGGTGGTGTAGTCGAAGTCGAGCAGACGGGTTCGAATTTGCGGATCATCCGTCTTTTTCTTTTGCAGAGTTACACTGGGCTCTTCATCATAGGCATAGGGCGCGTAAAGCTTCTCTTTACCCTGACCGGTATAGTAATCAGGTACGAAGGCGACACCGGCTCCGACGATATATTTATTCTTGCTGACCATCTGTACGAGAATCGTATAGAAACGGTCAGGGAAATCAATTCGCTGTCGGATCTTGGGCGTCACGTTGGCCACCGTCTTCTCTACCTCAGCCTTCACAGTAGCAATACGCTTGCTCTGCATCAGGTCGCGCTCAGCCTTGGCCAGCAACTCCATCTCAGCACTCTCCTTAGCCATGTAAAAGGGTATGGCTGCCATCATGACAAGCATAATAGCAGCCGACACCACAAGCATCACAATATATTTCTTCATATCTAACAGTTTATCACTTCCAGTTCTTCCACCAAGAGTCGACGTTTAAATTGTCCTTGACATAGTTGATGAAGCCTGGGTATTTTGCCTTTAAGCTCTCACGTTCGTCGGGCCAAACGAAGTCGGAGGTCACACAAATCTTGCTGGCGGCCTCACCAGGGGGTGCCTTCAACTCAACCCAAACGTTAGAACCTTTATTGCGCTCCACATGAATGGGGATATCTCTCACATCAGAGAACGAGCCTGTGATATCAAACTCCACAGGTGGGAGGTTGTCGGCTCCCCTCAGGCCCTTCTTGGTGGCATTGGTATTCACCATCACGCTCTGTTCTACCTTAAAGAGTTTATGCACCTCGAGGTCGTTATTATTGTTGATGCGGATCTTCAGGGTTGCACCAGCAGCCTGCAATATACACTTGGCGCCGCCATCGACCAATGCCACGTCGAGCACGATGTCGTTGAAGTCGAAGTCGGTATCATCCTCAGTCTTGTCGCCGTCCATATCGTGCACATTCAGATCCTCAGCAATGATGCGATGCCACTGAAGCACAGGTACAGGAGTAGACGCAACCTGAGGGCCGTTCTTCAGGACGGTGAAAATCATTTCGCAGCCGGGTTTGCCGTCATCGCTGAGTCCAAACACATAGGAATTCTGCAGTTCGTCCTTAGTCTCACGATCCTTGCCCACTACGGCACCGCTGAATTCGGACTTGTTGCTGTTCAGGTTCGTGTTCGTATAATACGACTTCCCAGTGTCCTTATTCGTCACATAGAGTCCGAAACGGTACGAGGAGTCCATTTTGATTCTGAACACTCTGGTCTGTATTTTCTGTACGCCAGCAGCCCAGACGCCATAACCGTCAGTAGGAGATGGATCCTGCCATATCCCGTCGACAATCTGTTTCTGGTAACACGAAGCCAATTCGGTCTGGATGTTATCGATCAGTTGATAGCGCTTGGCTTGTTCGGGCTTCTCTGTAGCAGGATCGTAATAATAGAGCCACACCTCGTCGTTAGCTGTCGTATTCGAATAGATGAGTGCGAGCAGCACCACATCGAGGTCATTATAAAACTCCCACGATGTGACATCAGTATCGGGGGTCTGTCCGCCTTCGGGGAAGTAGGACTTCACCTTGTTCATATACTGGATATCGTATTGAACCGAATAATCGGTGTCGTGCGTGATGGTTGCGTCACTCGCACGCGTAGAGGCTTTGCTCGTCTTGTGGAACCCCCAGTCAACGTCTTTATTGATGGTTCCGCCCACATACGCCAGGAAGTTCTTGGCATAGAGTTCCTGGGCATCCTGTTGGGGACGTTCAGGATCATAAAGATCTTTCGACTTCGAGCAACCTATAAACGCCAGGCCGACGACAGTCAGAAGGATGCTGGTAGTAAATACTTTTTTCATCTTTACAAGAGTTTAGGAATTATTCATCGGCATCAAGACGCATGGATCTGACTGCTTCCTCATTACGAGCAGCTTCCTCTTCCTGACGAATCATATTTCGCTCATTATTCTCGGCAAGCCACTTATTGTGGGCCTCCTCTATTTCCTTCAGTTTCTTCTCATACAGCTTGTCGCGCTGACCATTCCAATCTTTGTTCAGTTTTTTCAGCGCTTCATCCAGATTTTCCAAATCTTCAGGCATCTCACCAGGAGCCAAGGCGGCAAACTTAACCTTTGAGGTGTTATTGGCAGTCTCCATATAGGCCTTGCACTCGTCGTAGACGACCTTGACAGCATCTTTCAGCACATCATAGCGGTCATCGTCGACCTCTGGCATCGTCGCGTGGATGTATTTCACATCGTGATTCTGCTTATTTCCATTATTATCCACCGTGTCGACCTGCAAGGTATCGACTCTCATCTTGAACTCCGGATGAACCTGGAAAACGGCTCTCTGAATGGGGGCTAAGTCCTCTTCATACTGCGGTATCAACATGAAGTTGAAATCATCGGGCTTGGCAATCTTTGCACAGTCTTCCAACTTCAGGAACTCTCCTTCAACAAAGACCTGCACATTCAGCAATGCGCCAGGCTCAGCCTTCACACAGATATCCATGAAACGGAAGTTCATCTGACCCACATATTTCGACAGCTTATCAGCCAGCTTGTCGTATTCCATAATAGTTGCTCTTCTCATAACTTTATTTCAACTATAAACTATAAACTCTAAACTATAAACTCTAAACCATCACCCCTCCTTCGGAGCATCCTCCGTCTTCAGCTTCGCACTCAGGCTGCCACCGCCTGCTGCACCAGGAACGGCGATACCGTCGCTGATGTTGCTCGACTTGAACGACGACTTCGCCTCCAGATTGTCGAACTGTCCTTTCGGTGCCTTGAGATCACCCTTGACCTCAGCCTTGGCATTGATGGTTGTATCGCCGTAGATCTGGGTCTTGCTGCCACCCACTGAAGCGTTGCCGCCATCGAGCTGTACGACAGCCTTGCCATCGCCCTGCTGGATCTCCAACGTCTTATCGGCAAAGGCGCCGATTTCCTCGGACATCGCCTGAATCTTCTTGCTCTTGATATCCTTCGACTTCGCACCCACGAACATCTTTTCGCTGACGAGCGTCATCGTGCTGCCTGCAGCCAACTTGTCGTCGGTGAGCTTCTCCTTATCGACATCCATCGACTTCACGGCTACAGCCTTGGCATTCATATTGATGCTACCCGTAGACTTACCCTCGGCATCGGCTGCCAGGAAGTCCATCTTCTCAGAACGTACAGCAATCTTACTGCCCTTCGTCAGGGCCTTTGTGGCCAGCTTGCCATCCTTCACCTCGTAATCGAGTGTTTCCATCGAGATGGTCTTCGACTTGATGATGACATCACCCTCGGCGGTATACTCGCCCTTGGTAATCTTGCCCTTGTCGTCGCGCTCGATATTCTTCGGATTCGTAGTAGCCACTTCAACGGTCTGGGCCGTGATCTTGATCTTGCTGTCCTTGGTCAGCTCCTTCTCCTTCATACCCTTGTCGTCGTGCTGATAGTCAACGGCTTCCATATTGATGGTCTTCGAACGCAAGTCAATATTGCCTACTACAGGCAGTTCCTTACCATCAGCCGAAGCATTGACCGTCGACAGTGTAATGTTCTGTGAATTCACAGAGAATCCTCCGTTTTCAATCAGTTTGCCTGTATCGTCCGACATACTCGTATTGAGTCTCGGCGTACGGATCCTGATGCCAGCCTCTGAGTTTGTATGGAGATTGCCATCGCCATCAACAGTTGCGACATCGATAGCCTCAGCCTTAATGGTCATGGTGGCGCCTGTGGTCTTTTTCTTGAAATCGTCGCCTGTCTTCAGAGCCTTCTTCTCGGTCTCCAGGGCCTTCTTCACACGGTTAACCTCAGCCAACTGAGCCACTGTACGGATAAAGCCAATCGTCGTGTGATAAAGTGAAGGCATCAGTCTGTTCATCTCGGCGTGTATATCGTCGAGTTCGTCCATGCTCAGACGTGCCAGATAGTCTTTACCCACGTTCAGTTTTTCCTGTTTCTCCAACAGCGAGGTCATCTTCTTGAAGTAGTCGTCGACAGCTTTCTTCTGATCATCCATGACCTTCTTCAGGTTGGTAGCCTGCTCTGTCAGAACCTTCTCCTGACTCTCGATGCCTACCTTACGAACATCGTTGGTAACGGCAGCCTCCATATTCAGGTTGTTATCGGCGTGAATCCACATGCCACCCTTGCCTGCCGACAGACCGTTCTGAGAGAAGGCTCCCTCAGAATCGCTGCTGTGAAGCACGATACTGGTGGCCTGGGAGATGACCTCCGACGTGTCGCATACCACATTCTCCAAGCCATCCACACCAGGATCAACGGCAATCTGACGGATGCTGGGGGCGCGGCTGACAATCTGTCCAGACTGACCTACGCCTTCCATATCCACATCGCTGCCTTTGATAATCACATGGCCAATACCGCCCTGCAGCTCACCACTCTTGTCGACATTGCCAATCACAATCTCAGGAGCAGAGATAACGATGCGGTCATCGTCGCGATAGAACAGCCCACTGTCCATACGACTGAAGATGTCAGTCTTGATCTGCTGTACTTCCGCTTTCTGCTTGTGAATCTCTTCCAGATCCTTTTCTACACACTGCTGAAAGCTATCCAACAGCTTCTTCCATTCACCATATATATAATCCATAGCTCTTCAACTTATAATGTTTTTAATGCATCTTTAATTTTATCCAAGGCCTTTTTCACATCCTGATTCTCTTGGTCGTTTCCAACCAGATTGTCTATGCTGCTGGTTTCAACGGCCGCAGCGTTAGCTTTATATTGGGCTGCTGCACCTTGTGGAGCTACATTAACAACACTAAGCTCTTTACCTAAAGTATAAGTATTACCATCACAGGTATACAGGATGGAGCCACTCTTGGAGTTTTCCCATACCGTGTGCTCTTTATAGAGCTTAACAGGATTTATTCCATCCCATGCTTCGGCAAACGGATCAGTGAGTGCCTTCCAAATTGCCAGTTTCTTGGCCTCGAGCGGCGGGAAGGCGGCCAAAGAATTTGCATAATTATCCCAAGCATTATTTTGAGCTAAAGCTGCAGCCTCTGTCCTTGGAGCGGGCTTGGTTGCATGGTCTGTTCGCCATGTATCTTGGAACCCTAATCCCTCAAGCAGGTTAACGGCAGCCATACGCCGCAATGCATGCCTTGCATTCGCCGTATCATCCTTCTTCAACTCATTCACCAATTGTTTTTGTGCATCTGTAAACGCCTTGTAATAGAAGGTGTCAGGTAATTTGGCCTTCGAGAAAGCTTCTGTCATGATTTTCTTGTAATCCTTGATGAGATTATGACCACGATTCCAGCCTATCTTACGGGAGATTGCCGTCCCTTCCAACTCCTTGAAACTCATCATATGGCAGATGGCCTTACGCAGACTGTTGGCAGCATCCAATATCTTACGACGATGCATGATACGGGCATCAATGATGGGCTGTTTCTTCTCTTCTTCCGAAAGTTGGGTTGTATCCCTACCATCCCAATAGAACGCTATAGCATCGGGCGAAACATCAGCCAAACCCACCTTATAGTTATCAGAGAACTCCAGTTTATCCTCAGTCAGTGGTGCGTACTCACCAGCAGCCCAGAATGTTTCATTTTCCGTCACAGTCTTACATACGGCCACATCATGATTAGTGCTATAACCATTGGCATATCTTCTGGCATTACCAATAGCCGTCGTAAAGCTCGTATTCTTTTTCACGCAGTCGTTATAACGCGATCTGAAGTCACTGTCGATGTCGGCGGCAATCGCTTTCGTCTTTTTAATAAGTCCGCAGACTCCAGCAGTCAGGGCCAAGCCTTCACGAATTTCAGCTGTCGAATTCTTTTTGCCCATTTCTTCAACCTTGTATGCAGCATCAGGATAAGCACACTCGTCTTCTCCTGTTTCCAGCTTCAGGTATCGGTTCGACTTCACCACCGTAGCACCCTCGATGGGGCGTGCAATAATCTCGAACATCGACCTGAGAATGGACAGGTCTACTAAAGTGGCCACTTTCTCTGCCAACTTCTTTGTGACAGCAGCCATGACGTCGGTACCAATCTGTGCAATACCACCTTTCCACGTATCTTTATGCGGTCTCCAGCTACTGCCGATATTCGTACCAGAAACAAGTTCCAGATTATTGCCTGCCTCGATCTTCACGTTCTTTCCTTTAATCTCAATATCGCCATTGGGAGCAGAAATCGAGATGCCCGTGAATGCATTGATACTCACATCGCCCCATGGAGACTTAATCGACACGTTACGCTCGTCGGTAGAACCCGAAATGGTATAGACACCATATTTATCAGTCAGCTGAAAACCGCCTTCCAATTGTCTGGATTTCTTTTCATCTAGTCCCAAGAAGTCAACACCTGAAGTGGCGGGGAAGAAGGTTGTCACAAGCTCATAACCTGGGAAAAGGGCTCCAGCAAGGAATGCGCCGGCTCCTGCACCTGAGCCATCATCCATACGGAGCGTATGACCACCGGGTGAAGACAGCACAATGTCGCGCTCAGCCAATGAACCAGGCACTTTGTTTCCCTTCATGGCCAGACCACCTACGACATAAGGCTTCTCGACATTGCCATTGGCAAAGTTCACAATCACCTCGTCGCCCTTGTAATGCTTGCCGAAGATACCATTCGACTTACTGGCAGCACTGGTGGCATAGACAAGCCAGGGAGTGGAAACGGGGTCAGCCTGCTCATCACTCGGATCCTCTGGGAGATTCTGCCAAGGGAAGTAGATGCGCACACGATTCTGATTCAGCGGGTCATTGGCATCGTACACGATAGCCAACTGAGGGTCAGAGTATCTGATATGGCCTGAAGGCAGCATCGTGGGATAGAACGCTTTTCCATCGACTTTAGCGAGGGCAGTCACCTGGAAAACGAGCTTTATGTTTTCTTTAATTACCACCTGTGTATAATTCTTAACCTCGTAATCAAGGACTGTTTCAAACTTGCCCTCAATATCATTGACAATAAACTCATCGCCATTGACATTGATAATCTGGCCCAGTTTAAGATTGGGATAAGTGGTATCAAAGCTAATACGGACAGCTCCACGAGAGGCTTTTAGCTCTCTTTCAAGAATCATACTATAATATGACTGGTTATAAATAGTATGGAGTTCTGTGAAGGGGTTGAAGGCTAACCTATTACCGAGATCCTTGAACTCGTGCATGCCATATTTCTCCTTCACCGTCTGATCCTTAAAATATTTTTTATCGAAATCTTTGTTAACGGTATCACTATTTTTATTTGCCAAGACACGATTGTATGTATCATCGAAAATCTGGTTGCCAACCCATTTGGGGATATTGCTGGTATTACCCAGGAAAGCGGCCACTTTCTTCATGATCCAGACGTCCAGACCGTTATCCATACTGCAACCCACCAAGTTCCTGACGACGTCGCCGTTTTGCGGCAGCGGACTCTCCGTGATGTTAGAGTCATAAGCAGCCGCTGGATCGTATGAGTCATCAGTTCCATCTGACTTCAGGCCACTTTCCAGATCACAGTATTCCATGTCCGTCCAACCACTAACGGTCTGTGCTTTCTGACTCTTGTCGTAACCGAAGGTAAACATACCGTCCTCATAGAACATGAATTCGCCCCAGCGATTGGCCGTACGCGCCAACATGTCATAGATACTCTCATTATACTGCACGAGATAGGGGAAAATATGTTCCTTGACGTTTCCATTGTCTACCTCTCTCAGCACATTCATGGTCTCACACCGTTCTGCAATCAAAATATTTGAGTCGTAGGGGGCCGGGATATCTTTCAATACCGAGGGCACGATATCACTCAACTTCTTCGACACAAATGCCTGACTGGCGACATGAAGCGTCAACAGCTTGTCGAGACTGTAAATACTCAGTGTCGCGTACATCGCCGAAGGCTTGTAGTTAACCTTCACATCCTGCACGTAGTAGTCATCGCCAATGGTAAATTTTTGGTTGTTATCCATCATAGATTCCAATGACACTTTCTTGTTGGAGAACAGATCTTCAATAACGTCCTTCTTGACTGATTGCCATTCCTTATTCTTATCATCGGACAGACTAATCTGAATCTTGGCGATGACTTCTGTCGGCTGATACATCTTCTTCTTGAACTTGAAATCTACCAAGTTCAGATTATACGTCTCCTTGGTAGAGGAGTTCTTCTCTATGGGCAGTTTGACGGTGAAACCTGTTTTATCCGTATAGAGTGATATGCTACCGTTTACGGTTTTTTCTTGTTCTCCCGTACTAAAATACGTAACTTTTTGTATTTCCAGTTTTAATTTTGCCATATCGCGACGCCTGTATTATTCTACAAATGTACTTTTGAAATTATTCTCACGGCCTAAGTAGATGACCGAGCGAACCTGAAGTGTCACATTGAGCAACATCTGCTTGTCGCCCCCATCCTCATCAACCTTCGTTGAGTAGGTCTCTTCCACATGAACGACATAGCCATCGACCACCATTCCATCGTCGTAGTTAGACATACGCTCATTAGCACCATAGGTAATATTGAAAAGGAATGAGAAGCAGGTATGCTCATTAGAGATCAAGCGTCTGTAGAACGTTCTGGCATGACGCGGAGAGTTGACACGGATGGTGAACTGGAGGATGACGGGCTTGGTTGCGCCATAGACCTCACCAGAATCATTACGCTTATGCTCACACTGATAATCAAAGTGCTGGACTGTCAAACAGTTCTCCTTCAACACATTGATGGGGTTATCCAGAAAGTTATCTGCCACCACCACAGCCTTTAATTCATTTGAAAGTAATGTTGCCATAGTTTATCTGCAAATAAAAGATGTATCGTCAATTGTCATTTTGTCAGCGCCGATGGCCAACTTCAGGAGTCGGCGACGGGAACTGTCGATATCATAGATTTCAGAGAGAGAGAAACACTTCGCATCTTCAAAATAGATGACCTGCGTGTCGTTTTCATCAAATTTCTTCTCAACAGCCAGACTGATGACAATCCGCCCGTTCTGTACACCTTGACTATAGAACCATTCGAAAAGACTCAGGTCACTCTTTCCTGGTGCTATGACAAACACTTCAAGACGCTCGCAACGGGCAGCACCCTCTGGGCGGAACTCGTTATAGGGACGATCGAACACAAATCGACAATCTGACACCATATACTGCTTGGAGTAGCGCTTGATGTTGTTGTCGCCAAATTCTAAAACTGCTGTTAATGCCATAAATATTTTGTTTTTAATTTTTAATCACTGGTGCAAAGGTACAGAATCAACTGCCTTCCAACAAGTCTTTTTCAGTTTTTTATGTCATCTTGTTGCGACAGGGAGAATGTATTGCGACAGAAGTCGCCCACACCCCTTATTCCTGTCGCGCCTCAAAGGTTTGACTGACATTCTGCTCACGATGACAGACACGAACCTCGATACCAAACTTAGAATGTATATGCTCCGCCAGATGCTGGGCAGAGTAGACACTTCGATGCTGGCCTCCAGTACAGCCGAAGCAGAACATCAGAGAGGTAAAACCACGCTGGATGTAACGGCGCACATGGGCATCAGCCAACTTATAGACAGAGTCAAGGAACGTCAGGATCTCTCCATCGTCCTCGAGGAATCGGATGACAGGCTCGTCGAGACCTGTCAATTTCTTATACGGTTCATAACGACCAGGGTTATGGGTCGAGCGGCAGTCAAACACATAGCCGCCACCATTGCCGCTCTCATCCTCAGGGATGCCCTTGGCAAACGAGAAGCTATAGACACGTACCACCAACGGACCCTGCGCATCGTATTTAGAGAAGGTGGCAGGACCATCCTGCGGGTGAGCCTTATAGGGGTTCAGATCAGTGATCTTGTAACCATCGGCACGACTGGCTATCGTCTCGATCTGCTGGAACTGCGGAAGTTCTGTCAGACGACGCAGCACATCCATCAGATATGGATAGTGGAAAGAGGTTCCCAAGAGCTCACGCAGGTTCTGGATGGCTGGCGGGATGCTCTCTACGAAATGTTTCTTCTGTTCGAAATAGCCTCGGAAGCCATAGGCACCCAACACCTGTAACGTACGGAAAAGCACGAATAACGACAGACGGTTGGCAAAATGGCGCGATGGCGGCACCTCCGTATAATTCTTCAGAGAATTGTAATATTCATAGACAAGCTCGCGACGCAGCTTATGAGGATATTTAGCCGAAGCCTGCCACAGGAATGAAGCAAGATCGTAATAATAGGGACCCTTACGCCCACCTTGGTAATCTATGAAATAAGGATTGCCGTCATGGTCGAGCATCACGTTTCGCGCCTGGAAGTCACGATAGAGGAAACAATCCCCCATCTCGTAAGAGTCGTTCGTCAGATCCTTGGCAAAGAGACGGAAATCGGCCTCGAGCTTCAACTCATGGAAATCGAGCTCAGTGGCTTTCAGAAAGCAATACTTGAAATAGTTCAAGTCGAAGAGAACACTATCGACATCAAACTCGGCCTGTGGATAGCAGTTGGAAAAGTCCAGTTCGCGTGCACCACGAATCTGGATGTTGGGCAATTCACGGATGGTGCGCTTCAACAGTTCCTGTTCCTTCAGGGTGTATCGACCACCAGCTTCACGTCCTCCTCGTATAGCATCGAAAAGGGATATACTACCAAGATCAGTCTGGATATATCGCAACTCGTCATGGCTGGCAGCCAGTATTTGTGGCACAGGGAGCTTACGCTTGGTAAAATGCTCCGTCAGGTAGATGAATGCATGATCTTCATCTCGGCTTGTACCAATCACACCTATGACGGTCTGACCTTCTTGATCCGTCAGACGAAAATAAGTGCGGTTGCTGCCACCACCAGGAAGTTGCTGGATGTTGGCGGGTTCAGCACCTTTCCATTGTTGATATAGTTCTAGGAGTTTATCCATAACGTTTGCAAAGATACAAAATATTTGGTTATTATTTCCATTCTAACCCATATTTTTTATCATCTTCAATAATTATTCACTTTTATTGCGGTGTAAACATAAAAAAAACCGAGTGTCTCACGACAATCGGTTCAAAAAACAAACTACTTAAAAACTAATCTACTAAAACAAATCAAAAAAATATCTTATACTCAAAAGTATTCTATACTATGTTGTCAGAGCACTTGAGTCCTTCCGACGGTGCAAAGGTATAGCTATTTTACCGATAGCACAAACTTTTTACTGAAAAAGTGACTTGTGTGCGTGCAAAATACCATAAAATAGGGATGAATATGACAATTCACCCCTATATTTGTTAAGTTCGCTTAGCAAAATTGTACCAATCCTGCCAGCTTTTATAATACTCTGACTATTACATCATTCCACCCATACCTGGGGCACCGCCCATAGGCATAGCAGGCTCCTTCTCAGGCTTGTCAACGATCAGGCACTCCGTTGTCAGGAACATGCCTGCGATAGAAGCAGCATTCTCAAGAGCGACACGAGCTACCTTAGCAGGATCGATGACACCTGCCTCGCGCAGATCCTCGTAAACATCCTTACGGGCATTGAAACCGAAGTCACCCTTGCCTTCGCGAACCTTCTGAACGACAACTGCACCTTCCTCACCACCGTTGATGGCAATCTGGCGCAGAGGCTCTTCGATAGCACGGCAGATGATGTTGATACCTGTCTGCTCGTCAGCATTGTCGCCCTTCAGCTTGGCAAGATCCTCCTGAGCACGGATGTAGGTCGTACCACCACCAGCAACTACACCTTCCTCGATAGCAGCACGGGTAGCGCAGAGGGCATCGTCAACACGATCCTTCTTCTCCTTCATCTCAACCTCAGAGTTAGCACCTACGTAGAGTACTGCTACACCACCAGCCAACTTAGCCAGGCGCTCCTGCAGCTTTTCTTTATCGTAAGAAGAGGTAGTCACCTCAATCTCCTTCTTGATCTGAGCGATACGATCCTGGATGGCCTGCTTGTCGCCAGCACCGTTCACGATAGTGGTGTTGTCCTTAGAGACAGTCACCTTGTCGCAGGTACCAAGCATCTCGAGTGTAGCCTGCTCAAGTTTCAGACCCTTCTCCTCGCTGATCACCACACCACCTGTCAGAGTAGCGATATCCTCGAGCATAGCCTTACGACGATCGCCGAAGCCAGGAGCCTTCACAGCACAGATCTTCAGACCACCACGCAGACGGTTCACAACGAGTGTTGTCAGGGCCTCTGAGTCAACATCCTCTGCGATAACCAACAATGGGCGTCCGCTCTCAGCAGCAGGCTGCAGGATAGGCAGGAAGTCCTTGATGTTAGAGATCTTCTTATCATAGATAAGGATGTATGGGTTCTCCATGAC
The DNA here is from genome assembly GCA_017443345.1 of Prevotella sp. Taxonomy (GTDB): domain Bacteria; phylum Bacteroidota; class Bacteroidia; order Bacteroidales; family Bacteroidaceae; genus Prevotella. The sequence goes on along the minus strand of JAFSNR010000116.1, from coordinate 11,753 downwards.
GCACTCCATCTTCTCAGAGTCGGTGATGAAGTAAGCTGACAGATAACCACGGTCGAACTGCATACCCTCAACCACACCGATATGTGTGTCGCGGCTCTTGCTCTCCTCGATGGTGATCACACCGTCCTTAGAAACCTTGCGCATAGCCTCAGCGAGCAGCTCACCAATCTCCTTATCGTTGTTGGCAGATACAGTAGCCACCTGCTCAATCTTGTCGTAGTTGTCGCCAACCTGCTCAGCGCTCTTGGCGATGTGCTCAGTGACAGCCTTCACTGCCTTGTCGATACCACGCTTCAGATCCATAGGATTAGCACCAGCAGTCACATTCTTCAGACCCTCTGATACGATAGCCTGAGCCAGGATGGTAGCTGTTGTTGTACCGTCACCAGCATCGTCGCCAGTCTTCGATGCTACGCTCTTAACGAGCTGAGCACCAGTGTTCTCAAACTTATCCTCGAGCTCAATCTCCTTCGCAACGGTTACACCGTCCTTAGTGATCTGGGGAGCACCGAACTTCTTCTCAATGACTACATTGCGGCCCTTAGGACCAAGTGTTACTTTGACTGCGTTAGCCAACTGGTCTACGCCCTGCTTCATAGCATCGCGCGCCTCAATATTGAATTTAATATCCTTTGCCATAATACTTCAATTCTTCAATTTTTCAATTCTTCAATTTTTCAATTCTTTAATTCTTCATTTTTCGATGACTGCGAGCACATCGCTCTGGCGCATCATCAGATACTTCTCGCCCTCGAACTCGAGCTCTGTGCCACTGTACTTGCCGTAAAGCACTTCGTCGCCCTCTTTCAGGATCATTGCTTCATCCTTTGTACCCTGTCCAACGGCCTTAATAGTGCCATGAAGGGGTTTCTCCTTAGCGGTATCAGGAATGATAATACCACCAATCTTCTCTTCTGCAGGTGCTGGCAATACCAACACACGGTCTGCTAATGGTTTGATGTTCATAATTCTTAATATTTTTGAGTTATACCTTATTATATAATATATGGCGAAACGATCCTCAGAACCGTCTCGCCATTCATTCAGCCAAAAGTGTGCCAACACCTATGGGTGTGACAACTTGTCAGCGACTTGTGCCATTAATCATCACGTTCTTCACTGTGGTGTTCTCAATCAGCCCTGCATCGAACGCATTCTTCTCATCTGTTACGTTGATGTTCTCGAAGAAGAAGTCCGTCAGCTTATATTTGTCAGACTTGCCTACATCGAAGAAGTTCTTCGTCTTCATATCGATGTTCTTCATGTAGATGTTGTTGCACTGCGACAAAGGCATGTCCTCACGCTCTTCGGGCTTGAAGAACTGTGTCCAGGGGCGCACCACGAGGAATGAGCCACACTGGCCCTTGATATCCTCCACACTGACATACTCGTAGTGCTGGGGCGTGTCAGGACGCATCTTCAGCCAGAGCACACGGGTAGCCGCAATCACATTGATACGACGCAGGACGATGTTATGGTCGAAGAGACTCTCTGAACCCAGTGTCAGACAACCATGTACTTTTCCATAGGTACAATCCTCGATAATGATGTTCGAGTTGGGGCCGTTGTTCTCATCCTTGTCTGCCCAGGTGCCCTTACCACCTTTCAGCACGACGGCGTCGTCATTGACGTGCATATAGCAGCCATGAATCAGCACATTCTTGCAGACGTCGATATCGATGGCATCCGTACTGGGACCACCACGTTTGGGATCCACTGGTGTCACGTTCTCCGTGGGTGCAAAGATGAAACACCCCAGATAGCGCACATTCTCACAACGGTAGAGGTGATTTGTCCAGAAAGGCGAGTTGATGATCTTCACATCCTGCACGGTGACATCCTTGCTATTCGAGATGTAGACATTACGAGGACGCATCGCCTCGATATTCGTACACTGCGGATTATACTTACGACGGATCCAGAACTCCTCCCAATATTTCTGTCCATTACCATTGATCACACCAGGACCCGTGATGGTGAAGCCGTCCACACCGTCAGCATTGACCAGTGCGGCGAAGTAGTCGAGCGTCTGGCCCTCCATACGCGTCTTCACGATCTTGAAATCACGGATACGGTCAGAGCCCTTCAACTCTCCCCCCTCCTCTATCAGCAGATGGGTCTTGGGCTTGAAGAACAGCGAGCCACTGAGGAAGGTGCCACGCGGAATGACGATCACACCACCACCCTCCTGGGCACAACGGTCGATCACGGCCTGCAGCTCCTTGGTCTGCACACCGTCAGCCCAACGGTCTACACCATAATCCGTCACGACGTAGCGCTTCAGTCCTGAGAGGTCCACGCGCGAGGTGTCTGAAAACCACGCAGAGATCTCAGTGCCATCAGGCCACAGTTCCACACTTTTCGCTTTTTTCTTGCCCATGGCTGTTGTGGTAACAGCAAGAATCAGGGCCAGTAAGAGTATCCGATTCTTCATTGTCTTTGTTGATTTAGTACATTAGTTTGTGCCTGCAAAGTTACGAAGAAAAAACGAAAACACCAAATATTTATTAAAAGATTATGTATATTAAAAAAATAATCGTACCTTTGCAATCAGTTACGTAACACATTAGCTATCTTATTATGAAACAGTTTTTTAAAATGACACTTGCCACTATCTGTGGTATCGTGATTTTTCTGATGATCGCGGGGTTCTTCCTCGTTATCTCTCTCGTTGGCATGATGGCCAGCGATTCAGCTTCTACCAAGGTCGAGGATAATTCTGTCTTCGTCATCAAACTCAACAGCTCCATCTCTGAACGGGCTGAAAGCGGCACGATCTACGATGAGATCATGAACATGGGCGACATGAGTGGCATGGGCCTCGACGACCTGATTGCCAGCATCCGTAAGGCTAAGGATAACGAGAACATCAAGGGAATCTATCTGGAAGGCGGCGAGGCATCCTTCGATGCACCAGCCTCAGCCCAGCAGTTACGCGATGCCCTGAAGGACTTCAAGACAAGCGGCAAGTGGATTGTGGCCTATGCCGACTTCTACTACCAGACCAATTATTTCGTGGCCAGCGTGGCTGACAATATCTATCTGAATGCAGAAGGCATGATAGATTTCAAGGGCCTTGGCGCCAAAGGCGAATACATGAAGGGCCTCTACGACAAACTCGGCATCAAATATCTGACTGCCAAGGTCGGCAAATATAAGAGCTACGTAGAGCGCAACACGCTGACGGGGATGAGCGACTACGATCGTGAACAACGTACTGCCTATCTGAATGGTATCTGGAGTTATTGGCTGAAGGAGATGGGCGAGAGTCGTAAGGTGAAAGCCGAGGACCTGAACCAGCTGGCCAACGACAGCATCATGATGTTTGCCAATACTGATGACTATGTCAAGTCAAAGCTTATCGACAAGGTGTTATTCCCCGAAGAAATCAAGGCTGAGATCAAGAAGCGCCTGAAGCTTGAGAAGGATGCTGAGATTCCACAGCTGACGCTCTCCGACATGCTCAACGTGAAGTCAAAGAAGAGCGACGACGGCGATAAGATTGCCATCTACTACGCCTATGGCAGCATCGTGGATAGTGAGACGACGAACATGATTCAGGGAGGTGGACATTGCATCGTGGGCAAGAGCACAGCGGAAGACTTGCGGAAGCTGGCTGATGACGACGATGTCAAGGCTGTCGTGTTCCGTGTGAACTCTGGTGGCGGTAGTGCCGTTGCCTCTGAGCAGATCCGCCATGCCATCAAACTCATCAAGGCCAAGAAACCTGTAGTGGTATCAATGGGCGGTGCGGCAGCATCAGGCGGCTATTGGATCAGTTCACCTGCCAACTACATCTTCGCCGAACCTACCACCATCACTGGTAGCATTGGTATCTTCGGACTCGTCCCCAACTTCAGCGGACTCGTTACTGATAAACTGGGTGTCACCTTCGACGGTGTGACCACCAATAAGTACTCTGACTTCGAGACCGACTTGATTCTCGGAAAGAATCCCGAAGATGTCATGAAGTATATGCAGAGCCATGTAGACCGTGGCTATCAGGACTTCCTCAACATCGTGTCTGAGGGTCGTGGCATGAAGCCTGCAGATGTTGACTCCATCGCACAGGGTCGTGTATGGCTGGCTCCTGATGCACTCAAGATCAAGCTCGTCGATAAGCTGGGTAGTCTTGACGATGCTGTCAAGAAGGCTGCTGAGCTTGCCAAACTGAAGGAATACCACACCGCAAGTTATCCTGGCAAGACCAGCTGGATGGATCAGTTCCTGTCAAGTTCGAGCGACAAGAAGGGCTCCTATCTCGACAGCAAGCTGCAGGCTGAGATCAAGACCCTTTTCGGCGACCTGTATGAGCCTCTGATGGAGATCCGTCAGACCATCAAGGATGGTACCACGGTTCAGGCTCGCATGCTCGACGATGTACGTGTGAAATAGTTTAGAGTTTAAAGTTTATAGTTTATAGCAGATGGAAGGCGACTTCATCAATATCAATAAGAAACTGCTGCCGCTGAGCTGGTGCTACGGCTTGGGAGTCGGCTTCAGGAACCTCCTCTTCGAGATGGGGATTCTGAAGAGCCGTTCCTTCAAGGTGCCTGTCATCTCCGTAGGCAACATCACGGTGGGTGGCACAGGCAAGACGCCTCATGTGGAGTATCTCATCCGTCTGCTGAAGGATCACATGAACGTGGCAGTGCTCAGTCGCGGCTATAAGCGTAAGACGCATGGCTTCGTACTGGCAGGGAAGGATACCACCATGTGGGACATTGGCGACGAGCCCTTCCAGATGCGACAGAAGTTTCCTGATATCACCCTGGCTGTCGACGCCAAGCGCACCCGTGGCATCCAGAAGCTCATCGACGGAGAGGCTGGTAAGGATATCGACGTGATACTCCTCGACGATGCTTTCCAGCACCGTTACGTGAAACCTGGCATCAATATCCTGCTGGTCGACTATCACCGTCTCGTGATCTACGACAAGCTCTTGCCCGCTGGTCACCTGCGCGAACCCGTTAAGAGCAAGGACCGTGCTGATATCGTCATTATCACCAAGTGTCCGAAGGACATGAAGCCGATGGAGTTCCGCGTCATCACGAAGGCGATGAAGCTCTACCCCTATCAGCGGCTGTTCTTCTCTACCCACGAGTACGACTCGCCACAGCCCGTCTTCCCTGATCTCGCCAGTCACGAGCCACTGGAGTCCTTAGGCGTTCTCGACTCCATGGGCGTCCTCGAGTCACTCGATCCCCTGAGTCCCTTTGCAGGCAAGCATATCCTGCTGCTCACGGGCATCGCCTCACCTGAGCAGATGATACAGGACCTGAAGCCTGTCACGCCCAACATCACGACTATGACATTCGGCGACCATCACGCTTTCAGGAAAAAGGACATCCGTCGTATCAACGAAAGCTTCAGTGCCCTCCCCTCTCCTAAGCTGATCATCACCACCGAGAAAGATGCCACGCGCCTGGAGGCTGTCGAGGGACTGAGCGACGAGGTGAAGAGCCATCTGTACACCCTTCCCATCCACATGGTCATCATGATGGGACAACAAGAAGAGTTTAACAATCACATCACGAAATATGTACGAAAGAATTCAAGAAACAGCATCCTGGTTAAAGGCAAGGATGTCCACAAGCCCAAAGACAGCAATAGTTCTGGGGACAGGCCTCGGACAATTAGCTTCAGAAATAACTGACTCCTACGAGTTCCCTTACGAGGAGATTCCCAACTTCCCTGTGTCTACCGTTGAAGGCCACTCTGGCAAACTCATCTTCGGCAAGCTTGGAGGCGTCGACATCATGGCCATGAAGGGCCGTTTCCACTTCTATGAGGGCTACTCCATGAAGGAGGTCACCTTCCCAGTACGCGTCATGTACGAACTGGGCATCAAGACTCTCTTTGTCTCCAACGCGGCAGGCGGCATGAACCCGCAGTTCAAGATTGGCGACCTGATGATTATCACGGATCATATCAACTTCTTCCCTGAGCACCCGCTTCGTGGTAAGAACTTCCCCACGGGTCCACGCTTCCCAGATATGCACGAGCCCTACGACCACCAGCTCATCGAACTCGCAACGCAGATTGGCAAGGAGAAGAATATCCCCCTGCAGTATGGCGTCTATGTTGGTGTACAGGGTCCCACCTTCGAGACACCTGCCGAGTACCGCATGTACCGCACGATGGGTGGCGACACGGTTGGCATGTCCACCGTTCCTGAGGTGATTGTGGCCCGCCATTGTGGCATTCGCACCTTCGGCATCAGCGTCGTGACTGACTTGGGTGGCTTCGATGTACCTGTAGAGGTCAGCCACGAGGAAGTACAGGAGGCTGCTGACAAGGCCCAGCCTCTGATGACGGAGATCATGCGGGAGATGATTAAACGGAGTGTTTAGTTTAGAGTTTAAAGTTTATAGTTTAGAGTTTAAAGTGGAAATAGCGAAAATCGGTGAGTTCGGACTGATTGACCGTCTCACGAAAGACTTGGAGAATAAGAACGAGAGTACCAGATACGGCGTGGGCGACGACTGCGCCGTACTCTCTTATCCTGATAAGGAAGTGCTCGTCACCACCGACCTGCTGATGGAGGGCGTGCACTTCGACCTGACCTATATCGACCTGAAGCACCTGGGTTACAAGAGTGCGATGGTGAACATCAGCGACGTCTTTGCCATGAATGGCACCCCTCGTCAGATCACCGTCTCACTGGCCCTCAGCAAGCGCTTCACCGTCGAGGATATGGAGGAGTTCTATAGCGGTCTTCGCCTCGCGTGCGATAAATGGGGCGTCGACATCGTGGGTGGCGACACCACCTCTTCCTATACAGGACTCGCCATCTCGATCACCTGCATCGGCGAAGCCCGCAAGGAAGACATCGTCTATCGCAATGGTGCCAAGAACACGGATCTCGTCTGCGTCTCAGGCGACCTCGGCGCTGCCTACATGGGTCTCCAGCTGCTCGAACGCGAGAAGAGTGTCTATTACGGACAGGTCAACGACCTTCAGAAAAAGATGGCCGAGGCCAAAGCCGCTGGCGATGAGAAGAAACTCGCAACTCTCAATTCTCAACTCTCAACTTTCAACTTCCAACCCGACTTCAGCGGTAAGGAGTACCTGCTGCAGCGCCAGTTGCAGACAGAGGCTCGTGGCGATATCATCGAGAAGCTGCGCGAGGCTGGCATCCGTCCCACGGCGATGATGGACATCAGCGACGGACTCTCCTCCGAGTTGCTCCACATCTGCAAACAGTCAGGCGTGGGCTGTCGCATCTACGAGAAGAACATCCCCATCGACTACCAGACAGCCGTCATGGCCGAGGAAATGAACATGAACGTCACCACCTGCGCCCTCAATGGCGGCGAGGATTACGAGCTGCTGTTCACCGTTCCCATTGGCGATCACGAGAAAATCGAGCAGATCGAGGGTATCAAGCTCATTGGCCACATCACTGAGGAAAAATTCGGCAAAGTGCTCGTAACCCGTGATAATCAGGAGTTTGAGCTCAAAGCCCAAGGATGGAACCCGCTGGGAAGTGAAAAGTGAAAAGCGAAAAGTGAAGCGTTTTTCAAAAAAAGTTCTTCAAATATTTGGTGGGTTCAAAAAATGTTTGTACCTTTGCACCCGCAAACGAAAGGATTGCACATTGACATGATGGTGCCTTAGCTCAGTTGGTAGAGCATCGGACTGAAAATCCGTGTGTCCCCGGTTCGATTCCTGGAGGTACCACTCCTCCTTTCATTAGCCCGGTTTCGCGTGATGGCGGCCGGGTTTTCTTATTTCTTTAAACTATAAACAATAAACTCTAAACAATAAAAATATGGGAATAGTTATTGGCATTGACGTGGGCATCTCCACCACAAAGATTGTTGGCATCAAGAATGGGAAAATCTCTGCACCCATCAGTATCACAGCCGCCGACCCCATCACCTCACTTTTTGGTGCCTTCGGCAAGTATCTCCACGACAACGACATCGACCTCAAGGATGTCGAGCAGGTGATGCTCACTGGCGTAGGTGCTGCCTATATCGACCAGCCCATCTACGGACTTCCCACAGCCAAGTCTGAAGAGTTCGTGGCCGATGGCCTTGGAGCCCGCTATGAGTCCAAGCTCGACCACACCATCGTTGTCTCCATGGGCACAGGTACCTCTTTCGTCAAGTGCGATGGCGACGACATGCGCCACATCGGCGGTATCGGCGTCGGAGGTGGCACGCTGAAAGGTCTGGCGCGCATCATGCTCAACACGGGTGATATCCGTCAGGTAGCCGAACTGGCCAAGCACGGCAACATCCGCAACATCGACCTCACCATCGGCGACATCACCACCCAGCCACTTCCTGGACTGCCTATGGACACCACCGCCTCCAACTTCGCCAACGCCCAGACCAACGCCACGAAGGAAGACATCGCTGCAGGACTCATCAAGATGGTGCTCCAGTCGATAGGATCAGCCGCCTGGCTCGCCTCCTTAGGCAGCGACATCCGCGACTTCGTGCTCATCGGCAAGTTGTCGAAACTCCCTCAGTGCAAGGAGGTGTTCCCAGCCCTCGAGAAGCTTTACAACATCCGCTTCCACATACCCAAGCATTCAGAATACTGCACCGCCATCGGCGCAGCCCTCGATTACAGTCTGAATCATAAGAAATAATGCGCATCCCCGCCAATCGGTGGGGATGATTTTTTATCTGACCGTCTCGTTCAGGTTACGACGCAGGAAGAACGCCTTCGTGGCGAGGAAGAAACAGGCGACACCTGCCGCGTTGACCAGTACCACCGTCCAGAAGGCAGCCCCGTAGCCTAGCAACTCCGAGACGATACCACCCACGAGGATACCCAGTCCCATGCCGATATCCCACGAGATGAGGATGGTCGAATTGGCCGTACCCCTCTGACTGTTCGTCGCCACGTTGATGGTCATATTCTGAAACGCAGGCCACATGTGTCCGTTGCCGAGTCCAACCAGCAAGGCCGAGCCGTAATAACCCACCATAATGGCCCATTGATGCGCAGGCATCAAGGTCGGCATGACTATAAATAAGGTGTAGCCGATCAGCGAGATGACCATCCCCTCCCCCGCATTATGCGTCAGGCGCCCCTTCCTCAAGGCTTTGCCACCTTGCAGTCGCGACAGGATCAGTCCGATGGAGCAGAGCATGAAGTACGTGCCCGTGCCTCCCGTGATGCCCATCACCTCCTTGCCGTAGATGGCCAGATAGTTGCTCAGCACACCGAAGCTGAAGCCGAAGGCCACCATGTTCAGACCGATCAGCCAGCCCCGCACCAGGAAGAAGCGGTCCCACGACAGCTTCTGCCTGTTCCTCACAATCTCCTTCTCAGGCAGCTTCACCGTCGCATCCACCGTCCAACCGCAGACGGCCACGATCAGTGCAATCCAGAAGAGCAGTTCGAAGCTGTGGGTGTACTTATACACGAAGACGCCCACCGTTGGGGCGATGGCCATCGAGAGATTGTTCGACAGCCCATAGTAGCCGATGCCCTCCGTCCTTCTGCTCGATGGCAGCACGTCGATGGCCACCGTCGAGTTCGCCACCGTCAGCGCCCCGAAGGGTCCGCCGTGCAGCGTTCTGACGATGAGGAACAGCAACAAGGTCGACGCCGCCAGATAGCCAGCGAAGAAGATGGCAAACAGGCCGAAACTGATCATGAGCACCGTCTTTCTGGGGAACGAGTCCACGAAATAGCCGCTGAAGGGCCTCAGCAGCAGGGCGGTGATGGTGTAGCCCGAGAGCACCAGACCTATCACGTCCTTCGTGGCTCCGAAGTGCTCACTCAAGTAGAGTGGCAACAACGGGGTCAGGACGTAGAAGGCAAAGAACAGCGAAAAGTTCGCCGCCATCACCTTACAATAGTTCCTATTCCATAACTTCTCACTTTTCACTTTTCACTTCTCACTTTTCACTTCTTTGCTGCAAAGTTACGAATTATTTTTTTATTTCGAAAAAAAGTTGTACTTTTGCAGCGTAAACAATAACTAAATAAGCATTTTTGCAATATGAAACGACTTTTATCAACCCTTTTCGTGCTCTTTGCCGTCATCACGGTGACCAGCGCCCAGGAGCAACCGCTTCTGAAGACCCATGTCGAGACGGGCGACGTCGAGGGTGTCCTCGATGGCCAGCTCGCAGTTTACAAAGCCATTCCCTACGCCGCTCCCCCAGTGGGCAACCTCCGTTGGAAGGCGCCACAGCCCGCCCAGCCCTGGGAAGGTGTGCGCAAGTGCGATGAGTTCGGTCCCCTGCCTCCACAGCCCACGCGTCCAGGTCGCACGGCCGATATGATGAGCGAAGACTGCCTCTACCTCGGCATCTGCACTCCCGCCACCTCGTCCAGCGACCGTCTGCCCGTCTTCTTCTGGATCCATGGCGGCGGCTTCCAGACTGAGTGGTATGGTGGCGACCTCTGGAAGAGCCTCGCCCAGCGCGGCGTTGTCGTCGTCAGCGTCGAGTACCGCACGGGAGCCCTCGGCTTCATGGCCCATCCCGAACTGACCAAGGAGAACCCCGAAGGCCACTCAGGCAACTACGGCCTGCTCGATCAGATCTACGCCCTCCAGTGGGTACAGCGCAACATCGCCAACTTCGGTGGCGATCCCTCTAAGGTCACCATCGCTGGCGAGAGTGCTGGCGCCATCAGCTGCAGCCTCCTCTGTGGCTCTCCCCTCGCCAAGGGCCTCTTCCATGGCTGCATCAGCCAGAGTGGCGGCTCCTTCGCCCCCTGGACCGATAATCCCCGCACGCTGGGCATGGACGCCTCTCAGAAGGGAGCCGAGAAGCAGGGCATCGCCTTCCAGCAGCATCTGAAGAAGAAGTCGCTGAAGCAGCTCCGCAAGATGGACGCCATGTCGCTCTGCGACGGCAACGTCGGCTTCGCAGGCTTCTGGCCCTGTGTCGACGGCTACGTCATCTGCGACGACCAGTACCGCCTCTACGAGCGTGGCGAATACAACGATGTACCCGTCATCGTCATGACCAACTCCGACGAGGGTGCCCTCTTCTCACCAGGCAACATGACCGCTGAGAACTATCAGAAGAGCGTCAAGGGCATCTTCGGCGACTGGGCCGACGAGGCACTGAAGACCTATCCAGGCAGCAACGACGATGAAGCCTGGCACGGCTTTGGCGACGCCTTCCGCGATATGGGCTTCGCATGGCCCAGCTACGCTTGGGTCAGCCTGCAGGCCAAGACGGGCAAGAGCCCTGCCTACGCCGCCTACCTCGCCCAACCCTCCACGATGAGCTTCTCTCAGGATCCCCGTCGCCGTGGCGTCGCCCATGCCGACGATATCATGTACATCAACAGCCACTTCCTGTCACAACCCGACAAGTACCCCCACGAGGCCGCAGTCTCCGAGATCATGCAGCAGTACTGGACGAACTTCATCAAGACGGGCAACCCCAATGCCAAGGGCCTGCCTTACTGGCCCACCTTCGACGACACGAAGCCCACCACGATGCAGTTCTCCAACGGCGCCTCCCTCATCATGCGCCCCAACCGCGAACAGGTAGACTTCGTCGACCGCTTCTACAAAGCCAAGCGCGAAGAAGCCGAAGCTTCACGCAAGTAAAACAGAATATCCCTCGCAGCAGCGAGGGATATTTGTTTCTTTAAGCTTTGATAAAGCAATCCGCCTGCGATTATCCTTAGGCCTTACTGCGAAGTGCAGCCAGCAGACTGTTCCAGCTTCGAGGAGAGCACCAGGGCGTAGAGTCCGCTCTCGTTGATGATTGTAACTCGGGTTTCATAGGCAGTGCCCTGAATCGGGGCAGTGCTCTTGT
>JAFSNR010000115.1 GCA_017443345.1 Prevotella sp. | reverse complement strand
TATGTGATTAGCCGCCTTGACGAGAAGAAGGAAGCGGACGGTTCATCCCCGACTCCGGATGATGACCAGATGATGACGATGGACGAAGCCTGTCAGTTCATTGGCAAGAAACGCTCCACGATGTATTCCCTCACTTCTGAGCGACGCATACCATACCGCAAGCGTGGCAACAAGCTCTACTTCTTCAAGAAGGAACTCATTGAGTGGATTCAGAGCGGAGGGGCATACGACAAGCCTTATACCCTCTCCGAGCAGGAACAGGCTGAGTTTGATGCCCATCTGGAGCAGATACGTAAGAAGAAACGGCACAAGCCAGCTACCATCCAACAAAATAAGTAAGAAGTTCATGGATAGAAATCAACTTGATACATTGGAACAGAAGGCAACTGATGCTGCCATCAGATGGGCTCAGTCTGGCTTCGGCTATTTTACGATGGAGCGTTCCGTTAACGGCTACATTGAAGCCCTTGGTGCCAATCGTGCCATAGGCGACGATACTGAAGCTATCCGTTTGGGCAGGGAAGCAGCAGCACTGCATATCAATATTTGTGCTATTCATGCACTCAACAAAAGCGAAGAGCTGCAACTTCATGAAGCGCTCATAAAGATTGCCAATGACCTTCCGTGTCAGAGCCGAGGAATGCGCAGATAAGTTTATTACTAACTTTTGGAGGTGGGACATGACAGTCCCACTTCCTCATTAAAACCACTTGTCATTATGCGATACGCCAATATCAGATACAGTACGCTTCTGAATGAAGCACAGTATGATTACCTGTCGGATGAATGCCAGGACATCAACCGTATGAAGTGTTTCAAGACCTTCATTCGCCTAACCCTCATGGAACAGACAACCGTGACTAAGACCCATTTTTCAGCTGTCCTACAGCCTGGGCAGTTCATGGCTTCAAAGGTCGAACTTTCCCTGATGTGGGGTTGCAACCGAAAGACTGCCACCCGAATCATCAGGGAGTTTAATCAGATGGGCATTCTCCGTTCTGAACCGTCAAACCGCACGACCATCCACACGTTGTTGTGTCTGTCCGTCTGGTTCACGGATCAGCGGACAATCAAGAATCCTTACTTTGTCAGCAACCCTATGGTCAAGCCCATAGAGAAGCCAACAAGACCGACTAACCATGTCCCACCTAAAAGCGGTGCTGAAACAGTTGAAGTCTGTAAACCGACACCAACAGATTCAGGTGGGACATCTTCTGCCGATACAGGCAACGTGACTAAGGTCATGTCGTCCGAATCTCTGGCAGAAGTGAAGAAAGAGCATAGCCTTACTCCTTCTCTTTCCCTACCATCTAATGATAATACACGCAAGCGCGTGAGTCCTGTCTGTCAGTCATCAAGCGAAACTGTTGCTGACAACGACCGTTACCTTACAAGCAGCAATCTCCAGTCTGATGGTATGCGAGAAGAGAACAAACAACCTACTGTCGTGGAAGAGCCACAACAGCCTTCTTGCCATCAAGACATGAGCTTGCTCCAAGAGGATTTGAAAGAAGGGAAAGGAACAGAGGTATGAGCATAGCGTGGCAGTCCGGGACGTGGTGCAGGGAGAAAAAGGCTTGCCTTGTTATAGCCCACTATAACTACACGCTACGCTTCCGTAGTTGTGGGCTCTTCCGAGGGACTCATGGCTTTGCCCTGAGAACCCACAAGGCTCTGCCCTTGACCCGTTCAGGACGCTGCCCCGAAACCTCGCTCATGAGTTTCACCCCTGAGAACCCGGAGCAAAGAGTGACCCTC
>JAFSNR010000114.1 GCA_017443345.1 Prevotella sp. | reverse complement strand
CCCAGCGGAGGAAAAGGAGGGTCCCCATATCCATCTGGAGATCCGCGTAAACGGGATTTTGACCGATCCGTTGGAAATACTGCAGATCGACCCGGAAGAGGACTGATATATTAATAATTATATAAAGGATTATTTATCATTTTTGATTTTCCATTTGTCACTTTGTCACTTGTGTCACCTGTCACCAGGTTCGCAGCCTTACCATACTCTAACTAACTGATACTCAGTATATCTGACTGTATTATAATAAGCGTCGCTTATCGTGTGACAAGCGACGCTTAATCAGAAATAAGATAGTCCTATTTCCTGAGAAGACCTCTCCCCTACGGTTCTCCCAACTCTTGATAGATAATCTGTACCTCTGCGGGCGTGAATGTGCGGTGCGTGAGGTCATACAGATGACGCAGATTAGGATTGGCAATCAGCCATTCTTTGAACTTCCTCCAAGCGGACATGGCTGATAGCCTGGGGAAGTACTGTTGGGCGAGCTCACTCCGCCCGAAAGTTCTTGATGTTTTTTCCATTATTACGAGATGGCCATCTTCAAGGTAAGCGTGATTTGGTAACGGATGCGCCAAGCTCTACGATCCTGGCGCTGACAAGATAAGCAAAAGATAAGTTGATTCCCAGTTATTTATACACTTAGGTATGAAAAGCCTTTTTTGTGGTATGAATTTATGATATATGTCTTCTCAATTCTTGATAAGAAAACTATTTCTCGTAAAAATGCAACAAAAACTACACCAAAAGTTCATTATTTCATCATAATTTTGTATCTTTGCCCCTGTAAACCATTTATTAAGGAACTGATGATGAAACAATTGACTTTAGCCATGACGGCTGCTATCGCTGGGTGCCTGATAATGATGGGCTGCAAGCCTTCAGCACAACAACAGCAACAACAATCGGAGGTATCGGAAACGACAACCAGAGGACATGTGGAGACTGCCGACTCGGCGGCGACTGAGACGGCGGCGCCAGAATACCTGACGTTTGCAAAGGCTATGGAACTGGTAGAGCCTGGGCAGAAACTGGAGCCATCGGCTATCGAACAGATGTTTGCCTCGATGAAACTGCCGATGCTGCTCGCCGAAAGGTATATCTCGGATGCAGACTGGGGTGGCGACAGCCCGGCTATCAGCTACTGCTTCGGCAACAATGTGAACTACGTGGACTATCAGTTCGCACCAACGGGTGAGGTGTATTACGGCGTGCATACCAACTTCTTCTTCGACGACAGCCGAAAGACTGGCACCGTCAGCCGATTTGCCGTTATCACCTCAGACTCGATCTGGCACATACGATTGCTGGAAGATGCGGCGGCTGCAGGACTGAAGTACAAGGAGGACGTGGATCCCAACGTCTACGGCAAGAAGGGCAAACTCTTCGAGAAGGTGGTTCCTAAGAATGAGCACACCTCAGAGAATGCCAACTACTATATCTTCGACTTCAGTAGGCCTGGCCACTACGACATCGAGGTGGGCTACGACTCTGGAATGGACATCTGACATGATTAAAAAAAAGAAACGAGATATGAAGAGACTAGGACTTTATATGATGGCCGTCATGACGATGCTGAATGGGGGCATGATGACTGCTTCGGCTGCTGAGAATGGGAACAATAACCTCTTTACGACATTGCTTGGAAAGAGTCAGGCAGAGGTCGATGCCCGTATCAACAGCTTGTGGGCGCATTTCTTCACACCTGGCGACCTGAGCCGATATGAGGCCGATGGCGAGAAGGCAGTCTACTACGAGGTGGGCGACTCGATGGCTTTCATCCTCGACACGGGCAGCAACGATGTGCGCACGGAGGGCATGTCGTATGGCATGATGATCAGTCTGCAACTCGATAAGCGCACAGAGTTCGACAAGCTGTGGCGCTGGGCAAAGACCTATATGGCCTATGCTGAAGACAGCCCCTGGGATGGCTACTTCTGCTGGCAGTGCGGGCTCGACGGAAAGCAGATCGGCACGAGCAATGCCTCAGACGGGGAGATCTATTTTGTGACGGCACTCTTCCTGGCTGCCGACAAGTGGGGCGAGCCCCGCTATGCCGAGGAAGCCAACGAGATACTGCGCAAGGTTTCGACGAAAGACGGGCCGAAGACGGGCGTCTATAACCTCTACGACGACTCGACACGCCTCGTCACGTTTGTTCCTAACGAGGAGGTACATTGGTACAGCGACCCTTCTTATTGTCTGCCTGCCTTCCTCGATGTCTGGGCAGAGAAGGCCGATGCCAATAACGACTTCTGGCGCGAGGCTGCCAACCAGGCCCGTTGGCTGTTGAAGGCTTCGCAGGACAGCATCACTGGCCTCTATCCTGACTATTGTCTCTTCGACGGCAAGCCCTATCGTCGTCCTGAGTTTGCTTATCACACAGACCGTTATCAGTATGATGCCATCCGTTGCGCGATGAACGTCGGTATGGACTACTATCTGACGGGGAAGGCTGCGAATGAGCAACGGGTGATGATGCGCCGACTGCTCCAGTTCTTCAAGAACGACGGTTTCAAGCACGGACAGTTCAATCTCGACGGATCAGAGCCCACTGACGGCTATACGGAGGGTATGGCAGGCGCCAACGCCGTTGGTGCCTTCGCCCTAGCCGACAGCGAGAATGAAGAAGACGTGGCACTGGCTCGTGAATACGTTCAGCGGCTGTGGGATGTGCAGCCGCCTACAGGCAAATGGCGCTACTACGTAGGCATGGTGTATTTCCTCTCCATGCTCCACGTCTCAGGCCACTTCGCCATCTAACGACTAAACAATGAATATGAGAACTGTCTGTTTGTTGGTTGTGATGTTTTGGCTGACATCGGCTGTCCAGGGAAAGATTAACGTAAAAGCTTTCGGAGCAGTGGGCGATGGAGTCTGTATCGACTCTCCTGCCATCAATGCTGCTCTTGAGACAGCATCGAAAAACGGGGGCGATACCGTCGTTTTTCCAGAAGGCATCTACCTGTGCTACTCCGTTCATCTACAGAGTAACATCACTCTGAGGCTGGAAGCGGGCGCTGTGCTGAAGGCGGCTCCCGTAACGGATAGCGAAGGCTATGACGAGGCAGAGCCTAACGATTCGCACTATCAGGACTTCGGCCACAGCCATTGGCACAACTCCCTGCTCTGGGGAGAGAATCTGCATCATCTGACCATTGAGGGCGAAGGACTGATAGACGGAACGGACGTGCTCTATAGAGGTGAGCCTATGCGTGGGTATACAGGGATGCCAATGGCCAACAAAGCCTTGGCTCTGCGCGATTGCCATCATGTCGCCATCCGAGATGTCAGTTTCCTGAAATGCGGTCATTTCGCCATGCTGCTTACAGGAGTTGACGACCTTCTGATAGAGAACGTTAAGGCTGACACTAATCGTGACGGCTTTGATATCGATTGTTGTGAGCGGGTAACCGTCAGAGGCTGTCATGTCAACACCATGAATGACGACGCAATCGTACTGAAATGCTCATATGCTCTGGGGAGGCCCAAGCCCACACAGCAAGTTCTGATAGACGATTGTCATGTCAGCGGCTATGACGTCGGCTCATTCCTTGATGGAACCTGCACAACCAACTCGCAGAAGGCACCAGACGGCGACGGACCAACAGGGCGTATCAAACTGGGAACGGAGAGCAATGGCGGCTTCCAGGATATCACCATCCGCAACTGCACCTTTACCCACTGCCGAGGATTGGCACTTGAAACAGTCGATGGGGCTCCGATGGAAAACATCCATGTGAGCAACATCCAGATGACAGATATTTGTAACTCTCCGATTTACATCAGACTGGGCGACCGCATGAGAGCTCCTAAAGGGTTTCATCCATCGACGGTCAAAGATATCAGCATCCGCAATGTCTATGTAACCAATGCTGACAGTCGTTATGCCTGTCTGATAGCCGGTGTGAAGAATCATCCTGTACGTGATGTCTTGATTGACAGTCTGTATGTGCAGTTCCGTGGTGGCTTGACACTTGAGGATGTCAAGTTGCAGCGTGGCTGCAATCCTTTCTTCTTTCAGGAAAAGCGCCTAGCCTCAGAGATTGGCGAAAGCAACTATCCGGAACCATCGGCTCACGGCATACAGCCCGCCTGGGGATTTTCCATCATTCATGCAGAAGATATAGAACTGCGTCGTATCCATCTGGAAACAATCAACAAGGACGAGCGCCCTTGGCTTTATAAAAAAGACGCGAAATGTATCAATATCAGGAATCCCATAGTGGGCAACGGCATGTTTGAAATGTCATCAAAGACACAAGAGAAGCCTGCCAGAAGCCTAAACTACTACCCTGATGGACGGGATATCGTCTGCGTAAACGGACAGAACCGTTATACACGTGCTCTTTATGGAGGCAACACATTGTTCAGGCTGGAGACTAGCGACCGTCCTCTATTTGCCACCTATAATAATGAGAAGAGCAAGAACATCAGATTCTATCTCACATACCGTGGGCAGACTCTGAGACTCGACTCTACAGACTACTGCGAAGCACGTTATCAGGGAGGATGGCGCGGATACAAGGTTCGCGACAAGCGCTGGGGCTCGGCAGAATTGCAAGTCAACAGTCTGGCACGACTGGATAACGAGGGAGCCGTATGGCAATTTTATGCCAACGGCTTCGAGGGCGATGTCAAGTTGAGCGTAAAGATGTGTCAGACTGCTGTTCTGAAAATGAATCGTGCAGGCGATTTGGGACTTGTGCCTCGCTCAAATTTCGACCCATCGCCAGATGAAAAGGGGCTTAAGACATTGGAATGGGATGCCACAGGAGAGACTTATCTGGTGCTGTCCGACAACGAAATGCTCGAACATCCTAACACAGAAGTGGGCAGAGAGATCTACACGCTGACAGACGAAGGACGCAAAGCCATCGTAGGACGAGTAGAGTTCACGACCCCTGACCCCTATATCAACACCCTTGGAGCCAATATCTGTGCTGCAGCCGATGGCACCTGGGACGGACAGACCTGGCTGCATGGAGCCATAGGCTGGCGCGTGCCGTTGGCAGGCTGGCGTGGAGGCTATTCTGGCGATGCCCTGGGATGGCCAGAGCGACAGAAGTCCCACTTCGATGCCTACACCAAGAGCATCGTAACAGATGTTCAACAGATCTATCCCCTACCCTCACAGGACCCCAAGAACCTTCTGGCACGGGCTGAGAAGAAATGGGGCACGGGGATGTATTCGAACGGCTACCTCTGCCGTCTGCCTGGTCGCAACGACGTGATGAACCACTACGACATGAACCTCAACTTCTTCGACGAGCTGTTCTGGCATTTCCGTTATGATGCCGACACTACTTATCTCCGTAAGATGTGGCCGTACATCAAGCTCCATCTCGAATGGGAGAAACGTAACTGGGATGCCGACGGTGACCATCTTTATGATGCCTATTGCTGCATCTGGGCCTCGGATGCGCTCTATTATAATGGTGGCAATGTGACCCACTCCTCTGCCTATAATTACAAAGGCAACCGTTTTGCAGCACGCATTGCTGAACTGCTGGGCGAAGATCCTACACCTTGGCAGCAGGAGGCTGACGCCATCCTGAAGGCGATGAACGAACGGCTTTGGCTCAAGGACGAAGGCCACTGGGCAGAGTTTGAAGACCTGATGGGAGAGAAACGACTCCACAAAAGTGCTGCCGTATGGAGCATCTATACACCAATAGACTGCGATGCCTGTAGCCCGGAGCAAGCCTGGCAGGCTACTGAATATCTCGACAGGGAGATACCACATATTCCCGTCAGAATCAAGGATTCCGACTTGGATGGCAAATACCAGACCATCTCCACAACCAACTGGCTACCCTACGACTGGAGCACCAACAACGTGGCGCACGAGGAGGTAATGAATACGGCCCTTGCCTATTTCCAGGCAGGAAGATCAGAACAGGGATTCAACCTGTTGAAAGCCGACGTGCTCGATGGTATGTTCTTAGGGCAGAGTCCTGGTAACTTCGGACAGATCAGCTATTACGACAAGGCAAGAAGCGAAGCCTATCGCGACTTTGCGGACAATGTGGGTATCTCTTCGAGAACGCTTGTCAACGGCCTCTTCGGCATCCTGCCAGATGCGCTTTTCGGCAAGTGCTACATCAAACCCGCCTTTCCGAAAGAATGGGACAGTTGTAGCATACGAACACCTTTCCTAAGTTATAAGTTCCACAGAACTGCCACACAGGATATATATGAGATAGAGCAAAATTTCGCCCAGCCGCTTCAGATAATAGTCAAGACGAGCGTTGGCGGAGGCGTTTTCACAGAGACAGCAGGCAATAGTCTCCAGCGACAGACCATCGTGGTCGATCGGACATCGTTGCCGAAAGCAAGAGTGAATCAGATGGCGAACCCCTCAAAGGCACCTGCCCATTCTCCACAAAATCTCTCCCAGATGGGGCTCGACGAGCCTACACCTGCTGCAAAGTACAAGGCCATTGACATCAGCCAGTATTTCAACGCTAATGTTGATGACATTTTCAAGAACGACTATCTGTCGCCTCGCCCACCCTATACGACCCTTGAAATGCCTCTGCACGGCATCGGACAATGGTGTCATCCAGAGCGCATGGTGACTATCGAGGATGATGGTTTCAGGGCCAAAATAGAGAAGGGACTCTTTGATACCGGGCTTGGATTCTCATTCCTCTCGCCCAAGACGGGACCTAACATCGTTTACACCTCGCTTTGGGATAACTATCCTGACGCGATCGCTATTCCTGTGGAAGGTAAGGCACATGCCGCCTGGCTTCTGTTGGCTGGCAGTACCAACGAGATGCAGAGTCGCATCGACAATGCCATTATCGTCGCAACATATAAGGACGGAACCTCAGACACCCTGCATCTGGAAAATCCCACAAACTGGTGTCCGATAGAACAGGATTATTATCTCGATGGTCTCGCCTTTACTGCAGCAACGAAGCGTCCGTATCGCGTACATCTTGGTTCTGGTACCGTCAGCCGTCATTTGGCACCTATCGTAGGCATCTGCGACTGGGACGAAAAGCCTCGCCAGGATCTCGACAGTGCAGAGCCTCAGATTATCCCCAATGGTGCAGCACAGATGTTGAAGATGCCGCTCAACCCTAACAAGGCATTACGTGAACTGCAACTTCGCACACTCTCCAATGATGTTATAACAGGTCTCATGGGCATGACTTTAGAACAATAAAAGAGCAGCAGAAGCAGAATGTATTATAGTTTTTCGCCACATTGAGAGCAATAGCGGTCAGTGTCGCGCACCATAGCATCACAACGGGGGCAATGGCCGTCCTTTGGTTTTTCTTTTACCTCGTCAATGATGTTGGCCGTCACAATACCTGTGGGTACAGCGATGATGGTATAACCCAGCAGCATCACGAATGCCGATAGCAGGCGTCCTATGGCGGTGACAGGTGTGATATCACCGTATCCGACAGTGGTCATCGTGACAATGGCCCAATAGACTGATGTGGCCAAATCGGTAAATTGTGTATCGGACTGACCATTCTCAACCATGAACATCAGCGTACCCAGACAGATGTCAAGAATCAGCACAAACAAGAAATAGACGGCAATTTTAGTGAGACTCTTCTGGAGCGAACGCATCAGCATGTAACCCTCATTGATGAAACTGAACAGCTTGAAAATGCGGAAGATGCGGATGAAGCGGAACGAACGCAACAGAATCATATACCGCGCATGAGGCAGGAAATAAGACAGATAGGGTGGCAAGATTGACAACAGGTCAATGACACCGAAGAAACTCAGCACATAGTCGCGAGGACGTGGCGAGCAGTAGACACGGGCAATGTACTCGACCGTAAAGAAGAAGGTGAGTAGGTATTCCAGTATTTCCAGTATGAACTTAAAGGTATGGGCCAGCGATGGAACGGTCTCGACGAACGAAATGATGATGCTCAGCGAGATGGCTATTATCAGGGTGATATCAAAAATACGACCAGTCGGGTGCTCCGACTCGAACATGATGCGATAGAGCTGTTCTTTCTCAAGCCAATGGGGTTTCTTCATACGCTTTAAGACGGTATATTGAATTCTTGCTGCAAAATTATATAAAATATTTCTAAAAACAAGGGAATTATGAATTAAAATGCTTATATTTGCAAATCACAACTAACAATAAACGCTATATGAAGAGTATCAAATCAGCCGCGTGGGGACTTGTCGCTATTCTGGCAATCAGCGGCACCAATGTGCAGGCACAGAAGCAGCGCTCGGATGCTTTCCGTGCAAAATATGAACTGAAAGAGGTGGTCGTCTTGAGTCGCCACAACATCCGTTCACCACTGTCGAACGGTGCTGCCTATCAGCGCGTCACACCTCACCAGTGGTTCAAATGGACATCGCCTGGCAGCCAGCTATCACTGCGCGGTGGAGTACTCGAGACGGAGATGGGACAGTTCTTCCGTAAATGGGTCGTCAGCGAAGGACTGTTGCCAGACAACTACCGCCCTGAGGGCGACGAGGTGCTGTTCTATGCCAACTCGCGCCAACGCACCTTTGCCACCGCTAAGTATTTTTCTGCAGGTTTCCTACCTTTCGCCAATGTAGAGATTACCCATAAATATGAGGAGGACAAGATGGATCCTCTCTTTACGCCTCAGTTCACCAAAATGAACGACACCTACCGTCAACAGGTATGGGCAGAGATAGAGACGATGAACGGCGGGCCGCAAGCCTGGATGGAAGCCCAAAAGCCCACACTCAAACTGATGGAGGAAGTGCTCGACATGGCCCATTCACCTGCAGCAAAGAACGACACAACCCATTTCTGGTTTGACGATACGCAGTTCAAACTTGAAAAGGGCGACGAGCCGAAGATGACTGGCGGCTACACACTGGCCAACAGTGTGGCAGATGCCTTGGTTCTGCAGTGCTACGAGACAGAAAGTCAGGCGGCCTTCGGGCAGGAACTGACCACCGAACAATGGCGCGCTATATGCGGTGTCAAAGAAGTCTATGACGCACTGCTCTTCACCACTCATGCCGCTGCCATCAATCTGGCCTATCCGCTGGTGAGCCGCATTTGTGCTGAACTGCAGCGCACAGACCGCAAATTCACATTCCTTTGTGGTCACGACTCAAATCTGGCCAGCATAGGCGCTGCCCTAGGTCTTCAGTTCCCCGAGACAGAACGTGCTTTCGAGTTGCACACACCCATCGGTTCGAAGCTTGTTTTCGAAAAGTGGAGTGATGGTTCGGAGGACTACGTCGCCATTAATTTGGTCTATCAGGCTGTCGATCAGTTACAGGAGTGCACACTGCTCTCGCCCGATGTGCCACCAATGGTGAAGACTGTCACCGTGAAAGGGCTTACAGCCAACAGCGACGAACTCTATCGTCTGGCAGAACTCAATCTCCGCTTTACTGAGACAATGAAGGAATACGATGCAATTGTCGACGAGCCAACTAGCGTTAAAGCCGTCGCTCAATCTACTGATGCTCAGTCAGCTGCTATTTATAACCTACAAGGACAAAGACTCAACTCCCCTCAACCTGGTGTAAACATCATCGGAGGGGAGAAAATTGTGATTAAGGAATGAATTAAACAATCTTGAAACGGACTCGGAAGGAGCGTTCGTGTTCGTCCCAGTTAGTGCCAAGCATTTCGAAACGGCCTATCTGGGACGTACTGCGTACATGCTTACCTATGCAGGGACAGACGTCGTAGTCGCCAATACGTACAAGACGGATGGTTTCGGAAACACCATCGGGCAGACGATCGACATCTATGCCTTCGGGCAGATTTTCGCGCGTAACGAATTCAAAGGTAACGGGAAGATCCTCGTCGATGAGCTCGTTCATGCGGCGCTCAATCTCTTTCTCTTCCTGACGCGAAGGCTTATGATCAAGATGGAAACTCATCTTGCTCTTCTTACGCTCGACATGAGCATTATAAGAGCGCTCACAGCCGAAGATGCGGATCATCGTCTGATTAAGCAGATGCTCGGCTGTGTGCGCAGGAGGGAACTCTTCTTTATTATGTTCGTTGAAGATATAATCGGCCATATTCTGTCAGGCTTTGAATTTGAGGACAACAACGCCAAGGGGCTCAACATCAACAGACACGTAACAGTCGCGACGCATCTGGCGCTTGATTTCCTTACCCGTGAGCAGGTCGACGGCAGTGACATTCTTACGCTCATGAAGCTTCAGATAGTCGAAAGCGTGAGCGGGGATAGTAACGTCCATCGTGGAAGGCTGTTCACTGAAGTTGGCTACTACAAGCAACGCCTCCGAACCAGCCTTACGCAGGAAGGCATACTGTTGGTGAACGTCGCCATTGACATACATGAGGTCGAACGAAACGCCCTCGGAAACAGCCTTCTCAGTGGTGGCAATCGCAATGATTTTATCGTACATTTCCTTGAGTGCTTTCTCTTCTTTCGTCAACTTGTGAGAAGCAGCACGAACGAGGGAAGCAACACTCCAATAGTCGAAGATCGTCGTACGACCATCGTGACCGCTGAAGCCCTCGCGATCCATTCCCTGCTCACCATATTCCTGACCAGCATAGATCATGAGCGGATTTTGCTGGAGAAGAGCTGAGACGGCGAGTGCTGGTACACCCTTGCGGGCATTGCCAGCGAAGAAGGTACTGGCGATACGCTGCTCGTCGTGGTTCTCAAGGAAATAGAGCATGTGATCACGGATATCGTCTGTGGCCTGCCATGCACCTGTGATGGCATGCGTAGACTGGTTGCCACGCATGACCTCGCGCAAGGTATCGTACATGCCCACCTTATCGTAGAGATAATCGAAGCCTGCAGCCAGATAATGACGGTATTCAGCGGGGTTATAGACCTCGCCAATGAAAATCATGTCGGGGTGGACATACTTCACCTTGTCTGTTGCCCAGTGCCAAAACTCGGCAGGCACCATCTCGGCCATGTCGCAACGGAAGCCGTCGACACCTTTACGGGCCCAGAAAAGCAGGATGTCAGTCATTTTGCCCCAAGTATCAGGAATCGGATTAAAGTGCCCCACGCGACCTGCATAATAATCGAGACCATAGTTGAGTTTCACCGTCTCGTACCAATCGTTCATGCCTGGTGCATTGTGGAAACAGTCATTACCTGTAGCCTTGGCTGGCTCTTCGAGATAAGGTTCCTTCTCACCATGATAAAGATCGAAATAGGGGGTGAAGCGCTGACCTGGACAATAGTAGAAGTTGTTCTTGGGAGAAAAGCCCAAAGAGGCATCATCATCCTGACCAAGATCTTTTACACCTGCAGGCTTACAGATGGAGTGATACTGGCGGGCCACATGGTTGGGTACGAAGTCGATGATAACCTTCAAACCAGCCTTGTGGGTGCGCTCGATAAGAGCCTCGAACTCCTGCATGCGCTGATTGACATCGACAGCGAGATCAGGGTCGACATCGTAGTAGTCGGTAATAGCGTAAGGCGAGCCTGCCCTACCCTTCACTACCGCAGGATGGTTCCTGGGTATACCATAAGCCGAATAGTCGGTTTGCGTGGCATGTCGGATAATACCCGTGTACCAAATATGGCTCACGCCCATCTGCCTGATATGCTTCAGGGCAGTGGGCGTGAAGTCGTTCATCTTACCACATCCGTTCTCTTCGAGCGTACCATTCTCCTTACGGGTGGTATTTCGGTTACCGTAGAGACGGGTGAAGATCTGATAGAGTACTAACTTTTCACTTTTCATTATTCAGCTACTTCAATACCATGAGCAGAAACCTCCTTATTGATCTTTACGATCATACCCTGAAGAGCCTTGCCAGGTCCGCACTCTGTGAAGTCATCGGCACCATCGGCAATCATGTTCTCTACGCTCTGAGCCCAACGTACTGAGCTCGTGAGCTGTGCAATAAGGTTAGCCTTGATCTCAGCGGGATCAATATGAGGCTTACCATCAACATTCTGATATACAGGGCACTTGGGAGCCTTGATCTCTGTCTGCTCGATAGCTGCCTGAAGCTCATCCTTTGCAGGCTGCATCAGAGGAGAGTGGAAAGCGCCACCAACCTTCAGGGGCAGAGCACGCTTAGCGCCAGCAGCCTTCAGCTGCTCGCAAGCCTCGTTGATGGCATCGATATTACCAGAGATAACGAGCTGTCCTGGACAGTTGTAGTTTGCAGGAACGACAACACCCTTGCCCATCTTGCTTACCTCAGCGCAAATCTCCTCAATCTTCTCGAAAGGAAGAGCGATGATGGCTGCCATTGTTGAGGGCTGAGCCTCACAAGCTTTCTGCATGGCCATAGCACGGGCATAAACGAGCTTCAGACCATCCTCGAAACTCAGGGCACCTGCAGCTGTAAGAGCAGAGAACTCGCCAAGTGAGTGACCTGCAACCATCTTTGGCTCAAAAGCCTCACCCATGCAGAGGGCAGAGATAACACTGTGGAGAAAAACGGCAGGCTGTGTTACCTTCGTCTGTTTCAGTTCCTCATCAGTACCATCGAACATGATGTCGGTGATACGGTAGCCGAGAATCTCGTTAGCTTTCTCAAATAGTTCCTTTGCCATGGGATTGGTTTCGTAAAGTTCCTTTCCCATACCTACAAACTGAGCTCCCTGACCGGGAAATACAAATGCTTTCATTTCGTTATTCTTTTTTATTTGTTACTTTTTACCTTATTCTATCTATTTAGGGTGCAAAATTACGACATTTTTCTGAAAAACACACCTCGAAAGACATTTTTTTAGCCAAAGAAGGCTGAATATCGAAAAAAATGATTAAGTTTGCACCACAGAAAAGAGATGAGACTGAGAAAATGAAACTAATAGTCATGACCAAACCCACCTTCTTCGTTGAAGAAGACAAGATACTTGCAAACCTTTTCGAGGAAGGTCTGGAGAACCTGCACCTGTATAAGCCAGGAGCCGCTCCGATGTTCTCGGAAAGACTGCTAACATTGTTGGGCGACGACTATCATCATAAAATAACCGTACACGGACACTTCTATCTGAAAGAGGAGTACAGACTGAAAGGCATCCATATCGACGACGCCTTTACAGAGCCTCCTACCGGTTACAAAGGAAACGTGTCGCGCACATGTCACGCTATCAGTGAGCTGAAGGAGGCCAAGCGCCACTCGAACTACGTGTTCCTACACTCTATCTATGACAGTCAGACGAATCCTAACGAGAAACAGTCGTTTACCCAAAAAGAATTGGAGGACGCCTCACGTCAAGGACTGATTGACAAGAAGGTGTATGCCTTGGGCGGCATGAATCTTGACAACGTGAAAGAGGCCAAGGACCTGGGATTCGGAGGTATCGTGATCTGCGGTGACCTGTGGAACCGATTCAACATCCACAACGAGATCGACTACAAAGAGCTGCTCGTACACTTCGAGAAGCTGCGCAAGACGATAGAATGACATTGAAAACAGAATAATAAAACAAAGTAATAATGTCTGATAATAACTCTTACATGGTATTTTCAGGTACTGCTACGAAGTACCTCGCAGAGAAAATCTGCCAAAGTCTGGGCTGTCCATTAGGCCAGCTGCTCATTACAAAGTTTTCTGACGGTGAGTTTGCCGTCAGTTACGAAGAAAGTATCCGCGGACGCGATATCTTCCTCGTACAGAGTACATTCCCAAACAGCGACAACCTGATGGAGCTGTTGTTGATGATTGATGCAGCCAAGCGTGCATCGGCCCGTACCATTAATGCCGTGATACCCTATTTCGGATGGGCACGACAAGACCGTAAGGACAAGCCCCGCGTGAGCATCGGTGCCAAGCTCATTGCTGACCTACTGAGTGTGGCTGGCGTGAACCGAGTCATCACGATGGATCTTCACGCAGACCAGATACAGGGATTCTTCGATGTGCCTGTAGATCATCTTTACGCATCAGGCGTGATTATCCCCTACTTGCAGGGCCTGCATCTCGACGACCTCGTCATAGCATCGCCTGACGTCGGTGGTTCGAAACGCGCCAACACCTATGCCAAATATTTGAACTGTCCGCTCGTGCTCTGCAACAAGACACGTGCAAGAGCCAACGTAGTGGCATCAATGCAGATCATCGGTGAGGTGGAAGGTAAGAATGTGGTCATCGTCGATGATATGGTGGACACAGCCGGTACTATCACGAAAGCTGCTGACCTGATGAAGGAGCATGGGGCTAAGACCGTGCGTGCCTGTGCTTCACACTGTGTCATGAGTGGTCCTGCCAGCGACCGTGTACAGGAGTCAGCCCTCGAAGAGATTATCTTCACCGACTCAATCCCATATACCCAGCGCTGTGCCAAGGTGAAGCAGTTGAGTGTGGCTGATATGTTCGCAGAGGCTATTCGTCGAGTGATTGACAATAAGAGCATAAGCGATCTCTACATTATTTAAATATGAATATCAGATCCTTCATCGGACTGGCAGCTGCAGGCATGACACTCTGCTCCTGCCAGTCTGATTGTTATCAGATAGATGGATTTGCACGCCAACTTGAGCAGGGCGATACCATCTGTATCGTACTGGAGAATGAACCAGAACAGCTGATAGGAACAGCTATTGTGCACCAAGGGAAGTTTAATGTGACAGGCACCACAGACACAATTCTTTTTTGCAAAGCTTACCTGAGCAGAATGAAGGAATGCAACGCAAGCTTTATGCTGGAGCCAGGTATCATCGCCATTGAGCTGAACCTATCGCCCAAGCCATCGAGGATTTCAGGCACCAGACTGAACAACCAATGGCAGCAGCTGAACGACTCCATACAGCGCATGGGAACAGAACTCATCAAGCTGGCAACGACGAAATCCCCTTGTGACGAGGCAATGCATCAATCCAAACTACAAACCATCGACAGTCTGCATCGCAGGATGTCCGCATGTATCGAAAACACAGCCCGAAGAAACGCTGACAACCCGTTAGGACAATACATCAAAGAAAATTATAAAGCGCCCGAGTTCAAATAAACCCGGGCGCTTCGCTTATTTATAACTGTCTCGCAGACTACTGATTAAGCATTGAATGGAGGCAGCTCGAACCACTTCACATAGCAGAAGTCCTGACGGTGAGGCAGGTTCTTGTTCTTAGGATACATACGAACGGCGCTCTTGTACTGACCGAAGTGACGGGGAGCCAACTCAGCCTCGAAGGTGTAGTTGTTGCCCTCGTGACCAGTCATCTTCAGAGGCTCTACAGAGAATACCTTCTCGTTGCCATCCTTATCGAGACATACATTTACCTTCTCCAGACCTACTGCATCATCGAGACCCTGCTCGTTGATGACGTACTTCAGCGTGTACTTCTGACCAGCTTCAGCACCGTTTGAGGGGAAGTTCCACTCGCATGATACCACGTTGATGGCATCCCAGCGCTCAACAACGGTCTCCTTCCACTGAGCCAGATCCTTAGCCAGAAGGTTGTCGTTCTTAGAGAGCTCCTTGAAGCGCTTAGCCTCCTTCTCATAGAACTTAGAATAGTAGTCGTCGAGCTGACGCTTCATGGTGTAGTGAGGAGCAATCTGGGCGATAGAGTTCTTGATGACCTTGCACCAGCCCTTAGATACGCCCTTCTTATCCTTATTGTAGTAGAGAGGAATGATCTCGTTCTCGAGCAGACCGTAGATGGTAGCAGCGTCGAGCTGATCCTGATAGCCCTGATTCTGGTAGGTACGCTTCTCGGTGAGTGCCCAACCAGCACCCTCGCGATAGCCCTCGAGCCACCAGCCGTCCTTCACACTGAGGTTTACGACACCGTTCATCTCGGCCTTCTCGCCAGATGTACCAGATGCCTCGAGCGGACGTGTAGGTGTGTTCATCCAGATATCAACGCCAGAGACAAGACGACGAGCCAGCAGGAAGTCGTAATCCTCGAGGAAGATGATCTTACCCAGGAACTCAGGACGCTGTGAAATCTCGTAGATCTTCTTGATGAGACCCTGACCAGCACCATCGGCGGGGTGAGCCTTACCAGCGAAGAGGAACATCACAGGACGCTCGGGATTGTTCACAATCTTAGCAAGACGATCCAGATCGGTGAACAGCAGGTGAGCACGCTTGTAAGTAGCGAAACGACGGCAGAAACCGATGATCAGTCTGTTGGAATCCATCGACTCGAGCAGAGATACAACGCGTGAGGGATCACCCTGATTCTTCAGCCAAGCATCACGGAACTGATTCTTGATGTAGAAGATCAGGTTCTGCTTCATATCCAGACGCCAGGTCCAAAGCTCCTCATCGGGACAGTTGTAGATACCCTCCCAAAGCTTAGCGTTAGACTGATCGCCCATAAACTTAGGATCGAGATACTTCTTGTAGATATTCGTCAGCCAGCCTGTAGCCACCCATGTGGGGAAGTGAACACCGTTGGTAACGTAGCCAACGTGGTTCTCCTCAGGATAGTAGCCCTTCCAGATGGGGGCGAACATCTTCTGAGATACCCAGCCGTGCAGCATAGATACACCGTTGACCTCCTGGCAGGTGTTGCAAGCGAAGGTAGACATACAGAACTTCTCGCCGTGATCGTCGGGATTGGTACGACCCATACCGATGAACTCATCCCAAGAGATACCGAGCTTGGCAGGATAGCCACCCATGTACTTACCAAACAGACCCTCGTCGAAGTAGTCGTGACCAGCGGGCACTGGGGTGTGAACGGTATAGAGTGAAGAAGCGCGAACGAGCTCCATAGCCTGGTTGAAGGTAAGACCCTCGTCGATATAATCGCACAGACGCTGCAGGTTGCAGAGTGCTGCATGACCCTCGTTACAGTGATAGATATCCTTCTTGATACCCAGCTTCTTCAGCAGCAGCATACCACCGATACCGAGCAGGATCTCCTGCTTCAGACGGTTCTCCCAGTCGCCACCATAAAGGGCGTGGGTGATAGGCTTGTCGAACTCAGAGTTCATCTCGTTGTCGGTATCCAGCAGATACAGCTTGACGCGACCAACGTTTACACGCCATACATAAGCGTGAACCTGATAGTTATTGTAAGGTACATCGATCACCAGAGGATTGCCGTCCTTGTCGAGCTGACGCTCGATGGGCAGTGAACCGAAGTTCTGAGTCTCGTAGTTGGCAATCTGCTGACCGTCCATCGACAGGCTCTGTGTGAAGTAGCCGAAACGATACAGGAAACCAACGGCGCACATATCGACGTTAGAATCAGAAGCCTCCTTCACATAGTCACCAGCCAGCATACCCAGACCACCAGAGTAGATCTTCAGGGCTGAGTGCATACCGTACTCCATACAGAAGTAAGCCACAGAGGGGCGCTTTGCATCGGGCTGAACGTCCATATATTTGCGGAACTTCTCATAGACCTCCTTGATGCGCTTCATCAGGGCCTTATCCTTCAGGATGGCCTCCTTGCGCTCAAAGCTGAGACGCTCCAACAGCTTGACGGGATTGTGTCTCACGTCGTGATAGATTTCGACATCGAGCTCACGGAACAAGTCGCGTGCCTCGTAGTTCCACACCCACCACATGTTGTGGGCAATCTCGTCCAAACACTTTAATTCCTCAGGAAGGGTGGCTCTTACGGACAGCACCTTCCATGCGGGATCGTTTGCGTAATCTGCTTTAATTTTCATAATCTCAAAAAATTATTATTTGAATTTTTCCTTATTTTCCTGAATTCTTACGGGCTTCGGCCTTGCTGAGAGCAATATTGTAAGCCTCGTAGTAATACTTGATGAACTCACTCCAAAGTGCCTTCTTCGACAGCGCATCGGCATTCTTGCGACAGGCGTCGACATCCTTCTTGGACATCGTAGAGAAGGCTGCAACAGTATCCTTGATATTATCGGCCACCTCAGAGTAGTTGTAGTCCGTGCGATGGATCACCTTCACACCGTCCTTCAGTTCACCATCATGACCGAAGACCGTATTAGCCCAAAGGCCGAAACCAGCGAGGTCGGTAGTGATACAGGGCACCTTGAATGCCACAGCCTCCAGCGGGGTATAGCCCCAAGGCTCATAATACGACGGATAGATGCAGAGATCGTTGCCCAGCACGATATCGTAATACGGCATATTGACGATACCGTCTTTGCCATCGAGGTAGCAAGGCAGGAAGATCACCTTCACCTTGTCCTCCTTACGGTTGTGCATATCGAAGTATTTCAGCATACCCAGCACGTTGTCGTGACTCATGTTGTGAAGCCAGTGGGTCACCTGAGGCACATCGATCGGCGTATCGTATTTCTTGCCTTCCTCCAGACGAGCCTGCAGATCCTTGCGGGGCTCCCCTACCCAACCTGGTACTTCAATGAAAGCAACAACCTTCTTCTTCAGATCGCGATCGCGGAGAAGACGGTTCATAGACTCTACAAACACGTCAATACCTTTATTACGGAACTCATAACGTCCAGAAGTCGAGATGAGCAGCGTGTCATCATCGAGATCCTCACCCAACAAGGCGTTAGCGATATCAAGCATCTTACGACGGGCAGCCTTTCGCTTGCGACTGAAAGTCTGGGCACTGGGCACAAAACTATTATCGAATCCATTAGGCAAGACTACGTCGACGGGCTTATCGAGGAGCTCTACACACTCTTTCGCCGTGATGTCGCTCACAGTGGTGAAACAATCAACATAATGGGCCGTCTGCTTCTCGATAGAATGCTTCGACTGCATGTTGAGTTCACCAGCCATCTGGTCGCCATTGTAAGCAAAGAGATAGTCGTAAAGGGGCTTCATATTACCAGCTATTGAACGACCGATACTAGTGGCGTGGGTGGTAAAAATGGTACCGATTTGGGGTAACTTGTTGTTGATATACAAGGCACCAAGACCACACATCCATTCATTAGCATGATAAATCACCTTCTGACTACTGTTAAGATAATGGTTGTAGAAACTCTCAACCACCAAGGCTGCTGCATATGAGAACATAGAGGCTTCGTCATAATCACCATAGGCATGTAATGAGTCTACGCCATAGTGTTCCCATAACCAGCCGTATATTTCATTCTTCTTTTCAAAGAACGGATTAAAATCCACTAGGATTGCAAGAGGTTCGCCGGGAATAGTCCAACGTCCAACTCTTAACTTAAGCCCTTGCTCTTTTGCTTCACACTGCCAATCTGCAAAGAGGGTATTATCCTCCTTGAAATATGGGCTCTCTTGCTCTTTCCAAAAATCAGGACCGATGAAAACAATCTTATCCTGATGTGCCTCTTGTAGGGTTTTGGCACGCGTCGAAAGGACTGTATAGATTCCCCCTACTTTGTTGCAGACTTCCCAACTTGACTCGAAGATGTAGTCTGGCATTAACAACTTATTTGCCATCGTTTCAATTATAATTGGCTGCAAAGATACTTAATTTTTTCTAAAATACTATCCTTTTCTCTAAATTTTTTAATCATTTAGAGGAAAAAATGATATAGATTATTAACTTTGTAAGCAATTAAGAAAAAGTATTGATTATGAAGAATTTATTTATTGCGGCATTTCTCTGCTTGGTGAACCTTCCACTTTTTGGACAGTCACCATGTGAGGATTTTCGCGCGTACCTCTTTAATAAAGAATATGGCGTGTTTCTCAAAATCGATCTCTGCGACGAGAGCATCACGATTCCTGGACAAGATTTCTACGGATCTCTGCCCGGCTATATAGGAAAGAAGGCGAACAATTTCATCTGGCTCATCACAAATGCTGAGATTATAGAAAAGAAAGCCAAACTGACGATGATCAATGAATTCGGTAGCGAAGACCTGATAGCGTCATTAGTCCGTGAGAACGATTCGCTCTATGTCTTCCGTCAGGAAGAAGGCAGTCAACTGAAATTGTCGCAGAATGGAAAGTGGCAAAAGATGCCCAAGAAAATGGAGTTTATACGACAGAATCAGTAGTCCCCATCATCAAACCCGAAAATATCATCTTCATCAGGCTCTTTCACCAAATCATCTTTTGGCTTGGCCTCTTTACCATCTAACGGAGTACCATATCGTTCATCGTACATAGAGGGAGACTCTTTTTCTTCCTTCTCCTCTACACCTTTCACGAATTCAATCTCCTCAATAGTATCATCCTTAGGAAAATCGTTGCCCTTCTGTCCATTACACGACAGAAGCGCTACGACACTAATCACATAGATCCAAGTGCGTTTCATTTCTTAAGAAGTTTCATCAGCATTTATCCATTTTTCTTATTCCAATAGATAAAGCCACCTATTACCACCAATGCTACCACTGCAATAATATCAAGAATTCCCATAACTTTTTTGCGCAAAGATACATATAATATAGAAACTAGCCAAGGATTTATACAGATTTAACGATGAAAATAGATAAACAATTTCTGTTAAAGACTTCCGAATAAAAAGAAGAGCCCTGGATCATTGCTGACTCAGGGCTCTCACTAAATAAAGATGGCGGCTTCCTACTCTCCCGCATTGCATTGCAGTACCATCGGCGCAGGCGGGCTTAACTTCTCTGTTCGGAATGGGAAGAGGTG
>JAFSNR010000113.1 GCA_017443345.1 Prevotella sp. | reverse complement strand
GTATATATAATATATTATATATACTATTATAACTTATTTTTCGCTTTCCGCCACCCTAGTGAAAGAATGAAAGAAAGATTTTGCGATTTTTATTTTGTTTGGGCCATTTTCTTGTCGCGAGGTACACACGAAAAGCAAATAATTGCGCGAAAATTTGGAACTATCGAAATTAGTTTGTATCTTTGCCCTCAAAATAAAGACTATTATGAAAGAAAGCAAACCATACCCACATATTGAAGAGGAAAACGGTAGCACTCTCACTGCAAATGAGTCTGTTGGTGCTTTGTCATATACAGAGGAGTGTATAGATGTTGAGCCAGAGATGATTCCTGGATTGCCTCAGTCTTGGAACGAGCTACAAGAATGTCTGAAGGAAGGTGAAGAGGAGTATGAACGAGGCGAGTATATCCCTTGGGAAGTTGCTACTCAACGTCTTAAAACTCGCATTCGTGAATATGGTTCATAAGGTCATTGTCCAGAAAAGAGCATATACACAGTTCCAAAGTATTTGCGATTATCTTGTTGAGACATTTGGAGAAAGTGTGGCTGATGCCTTTGAATTTGAAGTGGAAAATTGTGTGGCAACACTTAAGAAGTTCCCTGAGAGCGGACATCCCGAACCCATTCAAAGCAAGTATCTATATCGCTCAAAAATCGTTGGGACGCATAACAAGATGTATTATTTTGTAGATCGTAATACATTAGTGATAGCTGCCTTCGCAGATATGCGAATGCATCCTGACAACGTTATCAAGGCAGTGATAGGTAAGATGTAAAGAATGGCTCAGCAGGGTCAGGAGAATCTGTGACATGTCACAAAATGTCCTGACCCCTTTGTGATATACAAAAAAATAAACTCAGGGCACTCCAGAAGAACCGGGTATCTGGAGCGTCCGCTCCCTGAGTTTTAGTGGTTAATCCAACTGTTCATAAACAGAATTGTTGCTCTTATATTCAGGCACGATCTCCTTCATCTTCTTGACAATAGCCATGTTGTCAAACTTCTTGGCTATAGTGATCAGTGCCTTGATGTCCCTGTTCGCTTTCTTATACCCATATTGCCTGGTTTCTGCTATGAGTATTTTATCGTGGAATGAAGGTTTGTAACCCTCCTGTTTGTTCAGAACCTCTTCGTAGAGTTTCTCGCCTGGACGCAATCCGGTTACCTTGATCTCTACATTCTTGGCTCCCGATAGGAAAATCATTCTCTTAGCCAGGTCAATAATCTTCACAGGCTGACCCATGTCGAACACGAAGATCTCGCCTCCATGCCCTTTTGTTCCTGCCTCCAATACCAGTTTGCAGGCCTCAGGAATCAACATGAAATAGCGAACGATGTGCTCATCCGTAACGGTGACGGGCCCTCCATGCTTGATCTGCTCACGGAAGAGAGGGATTACGGAACCATTCGATCCTAGTACGTTACCAAATCGTGTGGTCACGAACTGGGTAGTATCCTGAACATTATTCAGACTTTGTACATAGATTTCGCAGATACGTTTCGAACATCCCATCACGTTTGTAGGATTGACGGCCTTGTCTGTCGATATCATCACGAACTTCTTCACCCCATATTTAACGCTGAGATCGGCTAGCACCTTGGTTCCATGAACGTTGTTCAACACCGCCTCTGTCGGGTTGTCTTCCATCATGGGTACATGTTTGTAGGCTGCTGCATGAAATACGTAATCGGGATTCGACGTCTGGAAGATTCTTTCCATGCGATGCTCGTGACAGATGCTGGTTACGATGATTTCAGCCTTGATATCAGGAAACTTGCTGGCCATCATCAGGCTGATGTCGTGCTGTGGTGTCTCTGCCTGATCCAGAAGAATCATCCTGGCAGGTTTATAGACAGCTATCTGCCTGACCATCTCCGAACCGATCGAACCTGCTGATCCTGTGATCAGAATGTTCTTCCCAGTGAGCATCTCACCGACAGACGCCATATCG
Source organism: Prevotella sp. (assembly GCA_017443345.1). GTDB lineage: Bacteria > Bacteroidota > Bacteroidia > Bacteroidales > Bacteroidaceae > Prevotella. Next base: position 15,541 of record JAFSNR010000113.1, on the reverse strand, counting down.
ATCTTGATTTCCGAGCGAGGCAGCAGATCTTCTACAGAGACTTCTTCCACCTGCATGCTGTTCACGTCATTATCCGCAATCTCGCCTTCCTCTACGCTGGCTTCTTTAACCTGCTGGGCAAAGAAGATTCTTACTCCAGCTTTGATAAGCGTATCCTGCAAGTCGGAATTGTTCCTGAAATCATCAACCTTATAAGGAGATACGAGGACCGCCTGGATTCTTCTCTTCTCAATGACAGAGGCCAGATCGTCATCGATGTGATATACATTTTTCCCCATCAACTGCATATGCTTGGCACGTTTGTCATGCGAGATAAATCCGCAGAGACTGAACCGCTTCGGCTTCTGAGAACGGATATTCTTGGCCAAACCAATGCCACCCGTAAATGCGCCATAGATCAGTACACGCATAGAGTATTCATTGGAGAAAGATACGTCGTGCAGGGCTTTCACAACGATTCTGATGAACCACATCAAGAGAGTCGCGATGATGAAAGTGATGGTTATCTCTGTTTGTGTCAGAGCCGTCAGTTCTGCTATTCCGAGATGCTCCAACAAGAGAGAGACAGCTATAGCTATCATCCATGAAGTGCCATTGGCAAAGGCCACATGCAGCAAATCGACAAAACTCGAGTATCGGATAACGCCCGAGTAAGTGGAAAAGGCTTTAGCTCCTATCCAGCTGAGCACGGCATAGAAGCAGGCAGAAAACAGGACCTCTAAACGAGACTGGAACATATTGAATGTCTTGTTGAACACCCAATACGTGAAGAGGGCTGAAAGAAATACGATGACCGTATCTACCAGCAAGAGGCACCAATAGGGAAGCGAATCCTTGGAGAAGTACCAGTTCAGTATCTTATTCAGAGTATTCATTTCTCGGTGGCGTATCTGCCTAACATGCAAAACAGATCATTAGCACTTGAACTCTCTGAAATACCGTCAACAAACTTCATGAGAATCACTGAATTTGTAATACCCAGGGAATTAGGTTTGATGGTAAGTTTGATCTTGATACTGATTTCATTGCCTGACTTGCTGATGTTCTGTATCTTTAGCTTCTCAATGAAGGCATATTGGAGTGATGGCTCCTGCTCATTCAGAAGTCTTGCCAATAGTGGGTTGAAAGTGTAGTCTTTATAATTCTCTACTAAGAGATCAAGCATCTCTGCAAGACGCATACCGATTACCTTTCCGTTAATACTACTTGTGCTGAAATCCGGCATAGAGTAATCCAGGCCAATCTGTTTCCGCATGTCATCTTTGCGAGTTTCGTCTTCAATGATACTTGTAGGATTGTCATTGATTGTAAAGGCCGATACTTGCCCCGTCGCCAGAGTTAATAGCAACATCAAAAATAATTGTTTCATGATCTGTAACTTATAATACATAAAAAAAGCGTGATTGTCTTCTGCCCGTTCGCTCCTTCGGCCCTAGGAAAACCTTACCAGTAAACAGACAGAATTGACGCTCACGCTGAAGGTATATCGTGTACCCGTAAAGTGTGCGTGAGGAGGTTAGTCCTCTGCACACTAACGGGCCAGTAGATACCTACCCGTAGCATCCACTCTGCATTGTTTCTGACTGGTTCTGTGAATTTCCTAGGTTCAAGAAGCCAAAAACAAAGCGTTGTAAGACGCTAATATCACTAAATTTGGTCCACACCTTCTCTGTATTTGCATACAACTTCAGTGCAAACTTGGCAGCAAAGGTACAAATAATACTTGAAATAAATACTTTTTCGAGGAAAAAATAATAAAAAAAATACGATTTCGAACACAAATGTCAGCAAAAGGGACTATCAATCACTGCGGACAAAGCAAATGTCCTGACCCCTTTGTGACATGACCCCTTTGTGACATTTTGTCGGCTACAAAACTATTTTTTTTAAATAAAAATTGCGAAAGTGCCTACATGCCTACATAAAATCGCTCGAAACGCCTTTAAATAAAGGGGATTTGCGAAATTTTTGCCTACATAAACCCTGCACAAAGCCTACATGATGCCTACATAAATCCTACATACTGCCTACATGCCACTTGCATACTCTTAGCCCCCTATCTGGCAAAATCAAGATAGGTACTTCGCATATTTTATCCTTAATGGTGGCAATAAATTCTCGAGAGAATTTGGCGCATACCTCCCTATCCCGCAATTGTTAGTACGTATCTAAGCGGAAAATTCTCTCGAGAATTTCATTACTACCCTTAACTCCAGAACCTGCGAAGTCGTATCTTTCATCGCGTTAGTGCCCTATGCAAATGTTAAGAAACGGGCATTTTGATATGTTTTTGGCCAAATTTATGTAGGCATCATGTAGGCTTTATGTAGGGTTTATGTAGGTATAAATGATAGTTATCTTGCACAAATACAGAGTGTTACAACGATTTTATGTAGGCATATAGGTACTTTCGTGAATTTAAAAAAAAATATGAGCGCAATGACATCCTATTCAGATGGGCACCGCACGTGCGATATTTTCCAAATTTCTTGCATCATTCAGAAAAAATGTCTAATTTTGCAGCATTATGGCAGAGAACTTAGACGAAACCGACTTGCAGATCCTGAAAACGCTGCAAAAAAACGCCAAATTGACCACCAAAGAGCTGGCCGATGCGGTTCATCTGACGCCTACTCCCGTTTTTGAACGTCAAAAACGACTGGAGCGTCAGGGGTATATCAAGAAGTATGTGGCTATCCTCGACCCAGAGAAACTGAATCAGGGATTGCTGGTGTTCTGTAAGGTGAAACTGAAACAGATCAACCACGAGATTGCCGATTCGTTCGTGCGTCGCATCCAGCGCATCCCTGAAGTCACAGAGTGTTATAACACTTCGGGTGCCTATGATTACCTGTTAAAGGTACGCGCACGTGACATGAAGCAATATCAGGCCTTTGTGCTCAACAAACTGGGCGAGATTGAGAGTCTCGCCTCCATTGAGAGCACCTTCGTGATGAGTGAGGTGAAGCAGAACTACGGTCTGAATATCTGAGGCGTTATTTGTGGCTCTGGTAATAGTCGAGGGCACGCTGGACGTTTTGGATGACAGCATCGGAGGAGAAGGTGGCTCCTGTGACTGCGTCGACCTTCTGTGTGAGGGCGTCCTTGACCTTGAGACCAGTCCACTGATCCACGAGGGTCTTCTTGACCTTCGCGTAATATTTGGGTGATTCCGCTGACTTGAGGAACTCAATCCTCTCGACCTTGTTCTTCTTGATATAGACCTTCAGCGGAGTGGGACCGTTGTAGCCCTCGATGTCCTTGCCTAGTTCAGTGGTATTGATGACAATCATGCCGTCTTCTCTGGTCATGATATCATCGCCGGCCTTCATGCTCTGCAAAGAGAGCATCAAGGCTAGCAGTGAGCAACTCAGAATAGTGATACGTTTCATGTGTTGTTGAAGATATGGGGCTTAGAACGGCGCAAATTCCGTTTTGTGGATTTCCTTGATGGCCATACTTTCCATCTCGACAAGCCATCCTGCACGGCAGACGGGTGCCTGGACGATCACGTAGGGCATGCCCTTGAATCGCATGTCGAACATCTCCTTGACCATCATGTAGTCGGCTGTGTCGCGCAGATAGACAATCATTTGGCAGACATCCTGATAGGTGCAGTCGGCCTCTTTCAGCAGAGTCTCAACGTTCTCCCACATACGTTCCGTCTGTTTGACAATATTTTTGGGGTATTTGATCTCACCCTTATTGTTGATACTGGCTGTGCCGGAGATAAGTACATGGCGACGGTCGCCATAGTCGATATAGGTACCACGCTCGAAGGATACGCCATAGTCGCTGGTGCGGTTTAGATGTGTGGAGGCGTAGAGATAGTGGACCTGCTCCTTCTGAATACCTGCAACGGCATAGTTGTCCATCTGTGACAGAACGTTGGGATCGGCCTGTCGGCCTCCGATGCCTGTAGAGGCGATGAAATGGGTGTTGACCGTCAGCCCCTGTGTGAAGAAGAACTGGTTGCGGGCACGTACCACACCACCGTAGTTCAGGTCGATGTCGTTGACGAAGATCCAGGTGCGCATACAGTTGGCCTCCAGGGTACAGCATTCTTCCAGCAGCTGCATGTTGTATTCATTGAAAAGCAGACGGGTCTGATACTCGGAGTTGGCCGCCAGATTGTGGGCGCTGCCATTCCACAGGTGCTTATACTGGCTATGACGGACGGCGTAGAGTCCGCTGTTGGTGATACTGGTCTGTACACCTGTCATCAGGTAACACCAGAGGGCAATCTTCGTGCCGTCGAGGGGTGACTGCTGGATGATGCTCTTGGCGCAGTCAGTCATATCTGAGATGACGACCTCGTCCTGCTGGTTGGCGGCATCGCTGAGGAAATAGCGCTTGAACACAGCCATAGCTCCCTTGAGCTTTGTCTCTAACAGCTGGTTGTAGGCATTCAGGACGGCCTCCAGTTGCTTGGCATAGGGTAGGCGATAGGTGGTGACATGTATCATCACCTGATATTCCTTTACTTCCGTGCCGTTGTTAAAACAGAAGACATCGGCGTTGGCATTCTCAAATTCGTAATGTGCGAGTCGATCGTTCATTTTGTTGTTAAATCTTATTGATGTCCACGTAGCCATGCATGACGGCATATATGGTCAGTGCACTGACACTCTTCATGCCCAGCTTGTCCATGATGTTCTTACGATGGGTAATCACTGTGGCAAGTCCGATATTGAGCTTTTCGGCAATCTCCTTGTTGATATAGCCTTGAACTATCAGCGACATGACCTCTATTTCGCGATCAGTCAGGACTTTCCGTCTCAGTGCTTCTGGAATCGGGGGCAGGTTCTCTCCACGTCCATGGGCACTTTGTTGCAGGGACAGCAGTGAACGTACCAGTTCCTGCTCAGGCACGTTGATGCAGAGACAATGGAACTCGGATAAAAGCGAGGTGGAGTCGAGTGAGAGTGTCAGGACAATAGTCTTTCGTCTTCGCTCCTGGAAGAATGCCTTGTTCTCCAGGACAACGTTCATCGCCACAAAATAGTGGAAATAGTTATCAGCACCGTTGGCTTCCAACTCGGCAAACGAGCCATAGTCGTCGACCGTCATGATCGGCATGACGTTCTGGAGAATCTGCTTCAACCCCAACGCCGCAAGGGTGTTGGGGTCGATGATGGCAATCTTCGGCCTTCCCTCAATATACATTTAGTCGTTTCTGATATCAAACAGGTTGAAGAAGCCTGTCATCATGAACACCTTACGGATTTCGTCGTTAATGTTCTGGATGATAACCTTTCCACCCTTTACAGATGCTTCCTTACGGACAGTCAGGAACAGGCGGAGACCGGAACTACTGATGTAATCTAATTTCGTACAATCAAGAATGATCTCTTTATCTGCATTTTCAAGCAGGGGTCCGATTTCCTGCTGAGCCTTTACGGCTGCAGGTGTGTCAAGGCGTCCGTTGAAGATGGCTGTCATGCCGCCATCATGCTCATTGATTTCAATAACCATAGTTTCTAATTTTTTAATTGCTTTCTTAATGTTAATATATTTTTATGATCTCTATATTCGTAATTGACGGAGTCCATAATCTCGCGCACCAGGTGGATGCCCAGTCCTCCGATAGGACGTTCCTCGGCCGACAACGTGGTGTCGACCTTCTCTTTCTTCGTCGGGTCGAATGGAATACCGCTATCACTGATAATGATCTTCAGCCGTTTCTCATTGGCTACAGCCTCGATCTCGACATCGCCCTCTGTACCAGGCGGATAAGCATATTCCATCACGTTGACCACTGCCTCCTCAATGGCGAGGTTCAAACTCATAACCAGCGACATATCCATTTCCAACTCTTCACCGACTCCCTCGATAAACTCACTTAGCTGTGGGATGGTTTCGATGTTGTTGGGAAGTGTGATACTTCGTCTCAGACGTGCCGTCTCTTCTTTCTTGGTGTAACGAACGGCCATCATGGTCATGTCGTCACTCTGTTCTGCATCTTTCACAAATTGGTGGATAGATTGTTCTATTTCGTTGACAAAATCGTCAGGCAAGACAATATTTTCCTCGACACACTTCTTGGAAACCTCCATCAAACGGTCATCATCGAACAGTTCATGGCTCTTGTTCTCCGCTTCGGTGATACCGTCGGTATACAGGAAAATCGTGGTATCGGGCTTGATGGTCACACTCTGACCCTCGAATTTGTACTGGGAGGCAAGACCAATGGGAAGGTTGGCAATGATGGGCAGCAGATGAGCCTCTGTGTCGAGGATCACAGGCGCACAATGTCCGGCATTGCAGTAGCGCATCAGACCTGTAGGCAGGTCGATGACGGCGATGAACAACGTGACGAACATGATCTCCACATTGTCTTCTGCCATAGCATCGTTGATGAGTGTGACAATCTTGGCAGGATCGCTTTCATGATTGGATACTGTCCTGAACAGACTGCGTGTCACTGCCATCAGGAGGGATGCAGGAACACCCTTGCCTGACACATCGCCGATGCAGAGATACAGCTTCTCATTCCTGATGAAGAAGTCGTAGAGGTCGCCACCAACCTCCTTGGCTGGTGTCAGTTTGGCGAAGATGTCCATATCCGTGCGCTCAGGGTAGGCAGGGAAGATCTTGGGGATCATGGACATCTGAATGCTTCTGGCTGTCTGGAGCTCTCCTTCGATGCGTCCTTTCTGCTCGTTGGCCACCTTCAGTTCCTCAATGCGCTCGGTCAATGAGTTCTGCATCATCTTGAAGGAGTCGTAGAGATCTTTCATCTCATCTTGTGTCGTGATTTCAGGCAGTGGGGCATTGAAATTACCTTTGGCAATCTCATTGGCAGAACGGCTGAATCGTTCCAGAGGACTGGTGACATGTCTTAGCGTCGTTCGACAGACGATGTACAGGATGATGAGTCCGAGCAGCATGGAGCCCATGATGATCAGTCCCACGATAAGGGCCATGTGGTAGATGACTTTTGAAGGGATGGCGGTGGCCATTGACCAGCCTGTGCGCTTGATGGGCGCATAGATCATGACGAAGTCTGTGCCGTCTCTGTTAATTTCGCTTACTCCGGATTTGCCTTCCAGCATCTCATATCCGATCTTCTCATCCGTGCTGTCGGGTGTCATGAATGAATTGACGAAATACGTCTCGTTCAGGATACGTTCTTTCGAAGGATGGGAAATATAGGTTCCGCTGCGGCCTATAATGAAAGTATAGGCATGTTTGTAGAGGAAGTTCTCGTCTGTATTGATGTCATCCTCGTTTTGCTGGGAGCGCAGCAGCCACTTGTTGAAGTCAAGATCGCTCTGCTTTACCATCTCTGTCAACCATTCCAGAGAGACATCGGCGGTCATGATGGCATACATCTTGTTGTCCTTGTCATATAATGGACAGGAGTAGGTCGTCATCATCTGTTCGCCTCCGCCTTTGTCGTAATAGGGCTCGCTCCAATATTTCGTATTGAGCAGTTTCGGTATCTGGTACCAGTCCATATAGTGGTACTGGTAATCCTTGGTTCCCAACTGTTTGGTCAGAATCGTCGAATCGATATCCTTATAGGCGTAAGGTGAGAAGAATTCTCCTTTCGAGGGGTAATAATTCGGCTCAAAAGCCACTGTGGATCCAATGATGGCAGGATTGAGCTCGAGTAGTTTCCTGAGGATCGGATAGATCTGATCAGGCGTATTCAAGACACTCTCGACTTCTGGTATGATGTTTTCGATAGCAATCTCAACACCCATGAAGGTACTGTTGACTTTCTCGTTGGCAACCTCCATGCGGCTCTGGGAAGCCTGAGTCGACATCTCCCTCATGGCCGACGTGGAGATGTTGGTGATGATGATGGTCAGGATGATGAAGATGGCCATCGTCGTCAAGACTACCCACAGGGTCAGCCTGGCTGAGAAGGAGTGCTGTGGCGAATATTTCTTTGGTATCTTCATGGCTGAGTGATCTGTTGATAAGAAACCGTCTGCTTGATGACACCACCCTCTGACATCAGCTGATTCGCCAGTTCAAGTCCCTTGGGATCCAAAGTGTAGGTGCGCTTACCGGTCTTGATGTCGCTGAGAACATTCAGACACTCTTCCAGCATCCATTGCTGGGCAACTCGGTTGGTAAGCACGTTGTTGGCTTGGCAGTACATCATGACGATATCGAGGGCTTCCTCCGGATTCTGGCATGCCCATTCCCATCCTTTTCGGGTGGCCTCGGCAAACTTTTCCACTTCTTTCTTGTGAGTCTTGTAGAAACTGGCAGTGGTATAGACACCATCTTCAGGAACGTTATAGCCGATATCGCGGAAATACAGGGTCTGATCTTTCTGAATCTTCTGCCCTGCAATCTTCAGCTGATAGAACTCGTTATAGCTCATGGCCATCGTGGCATCGATGGCTTTGGAAATATAGAGGTTGATATGTGAGAGGAATGGTACCCACTGAATGCCCAGATTGTATCGGTGGTTCAGGGAGAAAGCCAGTTCTGAAAAACCTGACTTCCAATGGCCGATCTTCATGCCTCTGAGGCTCTCGATGCCTTTCAATGGCTTGTGGGAAACGATCACCTGCGTGTTCTGCTGGTAATGCTGAAGAATATTCACAAGCTGAATGCCTTGGTCGATGAATTTCATAGCCGACACCAGATGGAGCGTGATAAACTGGCATTGTCCAGTCTTGAGGCGGTTGATGTTCGGATTTGATGGTGAGGGATGCTCAATACTGACATTGAGACCCGCTTCCTTGTAGAATCCTTTGGCCTCGGCTACATAAAAACCGACGAACTGAGCCTGTGCTGTCCATTGTGGTGTGAAAACCAACTTTGCCTGAGCATGGCTATTCATAGCCGTACCCAAGAGTATGAATAATACTATCAGTTTAGCTTTCATCAATAAATCATGATTTCTGTTTCGCTTGCAAAGATAAATAAAAATCCCCGCTTTCACAAGAAATACGGGGATTTTTTTTAAATTATATTATTTTATTTCACAATTCATCATGAAAGGAAGCCCAATAGGGCGCCTGCAGCAACAGCAGAACCGATAACACCAGCCACATTCGGACCCATGGCGTGCATGAGAAGGAAGTTGTGGCGGTCGTACTCCAATCCGAGGTTGTTACTGATGCGTGCTGCCATCGGAACAGCCGATACACCGGCATTACCAATCAGCGGATTCAGCTTCTTGTTCTCGGGGAGGAAGAGGTTCATGATCTTCACGAAGCAGACACCAGAGGCCGTAGCAATCATGAAGGCCATAGCACCCAAGGCAAAGATCTTGATCGTATTAAACGTCAGGAACTCAGAAGCCTGTGTGGAGCAACCCACAGTCAGACCGAGCAGCATCACAACGATATCGTTCAGGGCAGAACCTGCGGTCTTAGCCAGACGGGTGGTCTTGCCACTCTCTTTCAGCAAGTTTCCGAAGAAGAGCATACCTAACAGGGGTAGACCAGAGGGTACGATGAATGTCGTCAGCAACAGTCCGATGATGGGGAAGAGGATTCGCTCTGTCTGAGATACCTCACGACCCGGTTTCATCTTAATGACACGCTCTTTCTCAGTGGTGAGCAGACGCATGATAAATGGCTGAATGACTGGCACGAGTGCCATGTATGAATAGGCGCACACAGCGATGGCTCCCATCAGGTTAGGCGAGAGCTTAGAGCTGAGGAAGATAGCTGTAGGACCATCGGCACCACCGATAATGGCGATACCAGCAGCCTGCGAAGGCTCAAAGCCCATAGCCAGCGCCACCATATAGGCACCGAAGATACCAAACTGGGCAGCAGCACCAATGAGCATCAGCTTGGGATTCGCCAGAAGTGCCGTAAAATCAGTCATCGCACCGATACCAAGGAAAATCAGAGGCGGATACCAGCCTTGGCGCACACCTTGATAGAAGATATTCAGTACGGAGTTGTCCTCATAGAGTCCAATCTCGAGTCCGGCATCAGCACGGAAGGGGATGTTTCCGAGGATGATACCCAGTCCGATGGGCACGAGCAAAAGCGGCTCGAAATCCTTCTTGATGGCGAGCCAGATGAAGAAGGCTCCCACCGCAATCATAATGAGGTTACCCACAGTAGCATTGGCAAATGCCGTATAGGTAAGGAACTCATTGAAATTCTGGATGATAAACTGTCCTAAATCCATAGTGGCTTATCCGATTGTGAGCAGTACGGCACCTTCCATAACCGTCTCGCCCTGTTTTACTGTGATGGAAGTAACGGTTCCTTCGTATTCCGACTCAATGTTGTTCTGCATCTTCATCGCCTCGAGTATCAGCACGCAGTCACCCTGTTTCACTGTGTCACCAACGTTCACCTTCACTTCGATAATCGTACCTGGGAGTGGTGCCTTGATGGGTGAGCCTGCACCTGCCGGTGCTGCAGGAGCAGCAGGAGCAGCAACGGGGGCTGCTGTGGGAATGGCAGGACGAGCAACAGGTTTGGGAGCCTCTACACGCACCTTCTTCAGTGAACTGGTGGGGTTGATGGGCTGCTTTAACTCAACGTCGAAACGGATGCCGTTCACATTGACCTTCGCAACGTTACCCTCTACTTCTTCTATCTCTACGTCGTAATCGACGCCTTGTACTTTATATTGATACTTATTCATTTCTTTTCTATAAACTATAAACTCTAAACTTTAAACTACCTGATCTCTGGGGTTGTGGGGATCTGTGGCGCATTGTGCCTCGTCGGGATTACGGGCTTGGAGAAGTGCGTCATCTGATTACCTTCTTCCGACCAACCCGTCTGGTGCGACTTGATGGTGATAATACCACTCTCAACGTCGTGCACATCATCCTGATACTGCTTCAGAGCCATAGAGATGACGGCAATATATACTTCCTTGTCGATACCCTTGGTCTTCAGGCCGTCCTGCAGGATGTTTCCTGTGGCATGGGCAAGGTCATGGGTTACTTCAACAGTCTTGGTGATAGGCTTGATGGGTTGGGTATTCACCACTTTCTTTGCCGTCTCGAGGTTACGCATGATAAGGCCGAAGATCCAGAAGAACAGAAAGAGTACTGCCAGACAGAAGAAAACGATACCCATGGCGAGCAGCGTAATACCGAATCCGTGGGGATCCTCACGCTTCAGCTTGGCGTCTTTTGTCTCGTCGGTCTTGATGAAATTCTCGATGCCAGGTGTGACATTCTCTGCCGACTTGATGCTCCAGGCGTTGCCATGACGGGCATAGCTCTGATCGGCTGCAAGGGCAGGAACAGTGACGGAGTCGATCAGTTCCACAGCATTTCCATTGTAGAAACCAATCCAAACTGGCTCTGACATGGGAATGGGGAGAGAGAGGTGTAACTTGCCTTGTGCAGGGTTTGAGTTACAGAAGAACACAACGTGCTGGCGGCCTGCAATCTGGGTACGAGACTCACCGTTAGGGATAACGCTCATGCGCTTGATACGCTCAGGAACGCTCATCTGAGGGTCAAGGACGCTTCGGTCGGTAGTGAGGTACATGCCTCGGATGTTGTAGGTGGTGAACGAGGTGTTCTCCAGCTCTATCCAAGCCTCGCGTCGTCCGAATTCATCCTGAATGCTAGTGGTATTGTTGGTAAGCACCTCATTCAGGCGGATGTTCTTGGCTCCTTGAGCCATCACCGTCGAGGCACTTGCCAGCATCATGCCGCTGAGCAGGATTTTGATTTTATTCATTTCTTGTTTATTTGGTGTATTATTATATTTCAGTCGTTCTTGTCATCCTGGATGGGCTGGGGTTAGCCGCAGAAGAACAGGACAATGATCTGTGCTGTGAAGATTCTGAGGAACATGGATAACGGGTAAACCGTCGAGTAGCCCAATGCAGGTGCTTCTTTCGAACAGATACTGTTGGCGTAGGCGAGGGCAGGGGGATCGGTATAGGTACCTGCCACCATACCTGCAATGGTGAAATAATTGAATTTAAATTTCAATCGTGCGATAGGACCTACGATCAGAATCGGGATGATGGTAATGAGGAAACCTGTCAGCACATAGAGCAAACCGTCACCCTGGACCACCGTCTCGAAGAATCCTGCACCAGCCTTGATACCTACCGAGGCCAGGAAGAGTACGAGTCCTATCTCGCGCAACATCATGTTGGCAGAGGTGGTTGTATAGGTTACGAGGTGTATCTTATAGCCGTAACGACCAATCAGAATGGCGATAATCAGCGGACCACCAGCCAAACCGAGTTTAACAGGGACAGGCATGCCAGGAATAGCGATGGGAAGTGATCCGAAAATCAGTCCAAGGAATATTCCCACGAAGATGGTGGCGATGTTGGGCGCATTCAGTTTGTTGCTGGAGTTACCCATGCGGATAGCCACACGCTCCACAGCATCCTCAGGACCAACGACCCTGATCTTGTCACCCACCTGCAGAGGCAGATTAGCTGAGGCAAAGAGGTCTATGCCATGACGCGTAACACGAGTCACATTCACACCGTGAACACTCGAGAAATGCATAGAAGCCAACGTCTTACCGTTGATCTTCGGATTCGTGATCAGTACACCCTTAGAGATCATCGGCTGCTCCTGTTGCTGCTGCTCCAAGTCGATGTCGATTAACGGACCGATAAAGGCGATGATAGCTTCATGATCAGCTTCTGCACAGACGATAAGCATCTTGTCGCCCAGATGGAGTACCGTATTGCGGTTGGCGATGGAGATGTCACCATCATGCTCGATGCGTGAACATACAAAGTCTCGGTTCAGGAAGTCGTGCACCTGCAGAATGGTCCTCCCCTCCAGATACTGGTTGGTCACTTGCACATGCATCTTATAGGGCTTCTTGTTAGTCTTAGTGCCCTCCATTTCTTTCAGCTGTTCCTCTTCTTTCTCCAGCTTAACCTTGCATATATACCTTATTAATATAGTAGCACCGATGATGCCGAGTACGCCGAGGGGATATGCACATGCATAGGCCGAGGCAATCTGGGGTGCACCATTAGGGAAGACGGTACTCAGTGCCTCGTTGGCAGCTCCAAGTCCAGGGGTATTCGTCACGGCTCCATAGAGCGTACCTACCATCATAGGCAGGTTTGTCGAATTGCTGGTATCGAAGAAGATATAATAGCAGACAAACATCACCAGGATGTTCAGAAGGATAGCTGAAGCAGCCAGTCCGTTGAGTTTGATACCCTGCGTACCAAAGCTTTCGAAGAAACCAGGTCCTACCTGCATACCAATCATGAAGACGAACAGAATAAGTCCGAAGTCTTGTACAAAAGTCAGAATCGGCGTCGGAGCAGTAAATCCGATGTGACCGGCAAGAATACCTGCGAATAGCACGAAGGTCACACCAAGAGAAACTCCGAATATCTTGATTTTACCCAAATACACACCGATAGCAATCACGATGGCATACAGCAATGCGATGTGTGCGACGGAGTCGGTTGTGGTAAAGAGATCCTTAAGCCATTGAAATGATTCCATAATCTATACTAACGTTTTTTCTATGCGTTTTCTCATTACGCGCTGCAAAGTTACTTAAAAATTGCTCATTCCAAGCATTTTTGTGCATCAAAATTTGAATAAAAACCAATTTTTTATTTATTTCACAATTCAAAGCGCTATTTTGGCTAAAAAGTTTGTATCTTTGTCGGCTGTTAAGTGTAACTTAAAACAAACTTATATAATAATTAAACGTATCAACTCTATGGCAAACAAAGAGAAACTCTTTACCGAGTTTACTGCGCCGACAACTCAGGAGTGGCTTGACAAGATTCAGGTCGACCTCAAGGGTGCCGACTTCCAGAAACGTCTGGTATGGAGAACAAATGAAGGTTTTAATGTGCAGCCTTTCTATCGTCGTGAAGATCTGGCGAAGTTGAAGACACCCGATGCTCTCCCCGGAGAGTTCCCATTCGTGCGTGGCAACAAGAAAGACTCCAATGTGTGGTATGTACGCCAGAACATCGTGGTTGACGATCCTAAGGAGGCTAACAAGAAGGCTCTCGACATTCTGAACAAGGGTGTCGACTCACTGGGATTCAAGCTTCCTGGTAAGCTGGTGTCGAAAGAGACTGTTGAGGCTCTGCTTGAGGGTATCTATTGTGATATCATCGAGGTGAACTTCGCCACTTGTCCTCGTCACTCTGTAGAACTTGCAGAGATTCTGGTTGAGTTCTTCCAGAAGAAGGGCTACGACAAGGAGAAGGTGGTTGGCTCTATCGAGTGGGATCCTATGGCCAAGATGATCATGAAGGGCAAGGATGTGACTCCGATTCTGGAGGTTGCTCCGAAACTCGTTGAGACGCTGAAGGAGTATCCTAACTTCCGTTGTATCGCTGCAAGTTCCGATGCACTGAATAATGCTGGTGCTTATATCGTTCAGGAGCTGGGCTATGCGTTGGCTTGGGGTAATGAGTATCTGCAGCAGCTCACAGACGCTGGTGTTGACGTAGACCTTGCCGCCAAGAGCATTAAGTTCAACATGGGTGTTAGCGAGAACTACTTCATGGAGATTGCCAAATTCCGTGCAGCCCGTCTGCTCTGGGCCCAGATCGTTAAGCAATACGAGCCGAAGAACGATGACAGTTGCCAGATGTGTGTCAACGCAACAACCTCTATCTATAATCAGACGTTGTTCGACAGCTATGTCAATCTGCTTCGTTCCCAGACTGAGGCTATGAGTGCTGCTCTGGGTAGTGTTCACTCGATGGTGGTAACACCGTTCGATGCACCTTACGAGCAGGCTACTGATTTCTCAGAGCGTATCGCCCGCAACCAGCAGTTGCTGATTAAGGAGGAGAGCCATTTCGATCGTATCGTCGATCCTTCAGCTGGTTCTTACTATATCGAGCACCTGACTGATGCTTTGGCTCAGGAGGCTTGGAAGATCTTCCTGAAGGTAGAAGAAGAGGGTGGATTCCTGGCTGCTATCAAGGCTGGAACTATTCAGGATGATATCAATGCTACCAACGTGAAGCGTCATGGTGATGCTGCCAAGCGTAAGGAGTTCCTGCTTGGAACCAACCAGTTCCCCAACTTCACAGAGAAGAGTGAGGGCAAGCGAGCTCAGGCTTGTGGTTGCTGCTGTGGTCATGCAGAGGAAGAGGAGCATCCGTTCAAGGCAATCAACAGCACCCGTCTGTCTGCCGACTTCGAGGATCTCCGCATCCACACTGAAGAGACCAAGGTTCCTGTGGCCTTCATGTTGACGATTGGTAATCTGGCTATGCGCCAGGCTCGTGCCCAGTTCTCTTGCAACTTCCTGGCTTGTGCTGGTTACAAGGTTATTGATAACCTGGGCTTCAAGACCGTAGAGGAGGGTGTTGATGCCGCTTTGGAGGCGAAGGCCGACATCGTAGTCATCTGCTCCAGCGACGATGAGTATGCTGAGTATGCTATCCCTGCATTTAAGTACTTGAATGGTCGTGCGATGTTTGTTGTAGCTGGTGCTCCTGCTTGTATGGAGGACCTGAAGGCTGCTGGCATCGAGAACTTCGTACATGTTAAGTGCAACGTGCTCGAGACTTTGAAAGAATATAATCAGAAACTTGGTATTTAAAGAATAGGAGACTTGAATTATGCGTAAACAGTTTAAAGATATTGATATCTATGCAGGCATCAAGG
>JAFSNR010000112.1 GCA_017443345.1 Prevotella sp. | reverse complement strand
TGTTGGGAATTTGTGAAGTCTGTTTGCTGTCCATATCGAGTAATTTTGTCAAATTCTGCCGTTTTTCGGGGGACGGTTCCTGACGAAAACCAATTAAGCGGATTTAAGGGGAAATAAGGTGATTTAAGGGAACACCCTACGAACCCTCTGCTCATCCACCCGAGGTACAATGGCGGTACAAAATTACTCTAAAAGGGGCAAACGCGCAATAGGCGAAGAATAAGGTTAGTTAAGCGGAGTTAATTGTGTAACAGCGTTTTACACGCATCGATTTAAGGTTAGTTTCGGTCTGTTTTGACCCAATTTAATCGGTGAAGAATTCATGTGGAAGCTCTTGCCGCTACCGCTTGGACCCAGGCAGAAAAAGTTTGAGTTGTCCGTAATCTTGTTCCTGCCTTCCTTGCCGCTGATGTCGATGGCAACGGGAACGCCTTGTCGGTCGGTATAGTAGATTTTCAGGGGTGTGTCCTCGCTGTGCTGGATATGCTCCTTATACATCAGACAGGCAGCGGCATCGCTCAGTGTCAGGAAACGGTCGTAGTCGGGATTCATGCCATAGCAGTTGCCGGGGAAAGAGTTGACAAAAAGCTCCAGCTGGTTGTAGGCACGCTTGCTGATATGGATGCCCAAACGCCCGAAGGAGTTCTCCAGATGATTGGTACATTTCTGAATGTCTGCATCAATAGGCACTCCCACAATCAGGTTGAAGTGTGCATACACCAGTTGCTTGTTCTCTCTGGCAATGACATCCTGCACCTTCTTGATGTCCTCCACGGCAATCAGGTTGCTGGGATTGGGCATACTGGCATGGCGGTTCTTCTTTTTGTCAAGCAAGGAGAGTTCTCGCTTCTGATTGGGGATGAAGAACATCTGGTTATACACCACCACGTCTGACGTCGGCATATTGTCAACCAAGGACACGAGGTCAACGGGCATCGACACGTTGTTCACCTCAATGTTCGTGTACGGACGCACGATGGATGGGGTGTTGATGCAGTCCACATCCACAAGGCTATAGATTTTGCACCGTCGGTCACCCATGGATATGGTCTCGTCATCGACTTTGAAGTTGGTCATCGAGACAATCCTGTCCCTAAAGTTCATGGAGAAGTAGCGGTCAACATACTCCCGTGCAGCCTCGCCTCCAAGGTAGGAAGAGTCAACGCCGCTGTCCTTCAGCTGGTCTTTCACCTTGCGTATCTTCACGAGGAAGTCGCGCCATTTCTTGCTGTCAAACGAGAAGAGACGGCTCTTCTTGTTCTCCTGCGTGATGATTAGATAGGTCTGACTGTCCGTATAGGAACGCCCAGTGAAGTAGCGGAAATAGCTTTCGGAGAGGAATTCATGGTTGTCCGAGGTCTCATCCCTGAACTGTTTCTTGACGAATACGTCCTGCTTGTGAATGGCATAGCCTTCGCCGAGCGTCTGCGCGAGTGCAGTCATCAGGTGGGTGAACTCATAGTAGCTGTCGATGTTGGCGGAGTATTTCTGTACGGGGTTCTCCATCTTCAGTATAGCGGAATATTCTCCTGTCTTGGTGTAGAGAACACCGATGCCATCAACATCCTCGATGGAGAAATAGATGTCCTGGAACACCTTCTTCCGCTTGCCGCCCGTGCCGAAGGCATAGACTGAGACAGCCATCCCGATGAGTATTGCCGTGAAAACTATGATTACGTATAGAATCATCCTTCTCTTTGTTCAAATTATGGCAGGCCCATTCCCTCGTGGGTCAAGGGGATGAACCTGCCGATTATACGCTATTCAGATTTTACAGTACACTTGCTCATGTTTACACTCGATGGATAGTTACATTCTTCTTGAACAGGCATAGATGAACACGCCGTGGTCTTCCTTCTTGGTATGCAGCCCCTTCTTCTGCTTGATGAGAATGAGGGCTGCACCCGTACAGAGGGAAACGGCAAGAGTGATAAGACCGACTACGAAGCCGACGATGCAGTACACGATGATGAAACCGAGGATGGCTCCACCGACGGCACTTGCAGCCCATGTGATGTAACGACCTTGGATGCCCATGAACTCCAGAGGTTTCTGGAGTCCCTTGAACATCGGGTAGCTCAGGTATTCGCTGTCTGTCATTCCTGCTGCCATGACGTGTTCCTATGCTTGCTTGGTTAGAGACCGAAGAAGAGAGGCAGAGCCTGGGCTGCGGCCACGAGGAAGATACAGGCACCGACCACCATCATAATCTTCTTCTTCACATCCTGCTCCTCGTTGTTCATAGCGATGTACACGCTGATGGCACCGACCACAGCTACCACACCGGCGATGGCATAGCAGAGCTTGACCACATAAGGAACATACTTGGCAATCTCCTCCGTTACGGTAGAGAGA
>JAFSNR010000111.1 GCA_017443345.1 Prevotella sp. | reverse complement strand
GGTCACTCCGTTCCCCTGCCCGGTCTGGGAACCATGCGCTTCGGCGTACGCTCGAAGGCGGTAGAGAAGCTGGAGGACGTGAAGGCCAACCTGATCACCACCCGTCGTATCGTATTTACACCCAACGTCGACGTGAAGGACGAGCTGAAGAACACGGCTATCCAGATCACCTGTCTCGACGAGGAGGGTAACGTCCTGAAGCGTGTAACCTCTGGTGACAGCGGCACCGTAGAGGATCCCGAGGAGAACGAGAATGGCGAGTCTGAGAACAGCGGTTCAGAGCAGAACGGCGGTTCAGGTTCTGAGAACAGCGGTTCAGGCTCTTCGACGGGCTCAGAGACCGAGAGCGTGATGGCTCCAGAGATCTCAGGAACGTCTCCGTTCACTGACTCCACTCAGGTGACCATCCAAGGTCCTCAGGGCGCAGAGGTTCGTTACACCACTGACGGCAGCGCACCGTCGGCAGAGAGTACGCTCTATAGCGAGGCAATCACGCTGAGCGCAACCACGACCATCAAGGCAATCGCCATCCTCAACGGTGAGACCTCTGAGGTAACCAGCAAGACCTTCACCAAGAGCGGCGAAAGCGGAGGCTTTGACCTTGGCAACTAAATGAAGAATTGAAGAATTGAAAAATTGAAGAATTCTGAATTTAGAAAAGGAGGTGAACTATGACGAAGAAGGAAACGCTTAAGTGGACGCTGCAGATACTGGCTTCGATTATCTCAGCAGTGCTGACAGCCCTTGGCACGACGTCGTGCATGGGAGTGTAACCAAACAGAAATCCCCGTTAGACCAAAAATCTAACGGGGATTATATCAAGGAGAAGGATTAATAATCTTGGATTATTTGATGTCGATGCACATCATGGTAAGGTCGTCGTTGGGCTCGGCGCCGGCGCGGTGTTTCTCGACCTCGGCTGCGAGGGTCTCGATGACCTGGTGGGAGGAGTCGAAACGGGTATTGCGGAGAATGCTGAGCAGACGGTCATCGCCAAACTGCTCTTGCTGGCGGTTCTCGGCCTCGTTCAATCCGTCGGTATAGATGAAAAGGGGATGGCCCTTGACGTTCTCGATTTCCTCGCCGACATACTTCAGGTCGGGCCACAGGCCGATGGGGGCATTGGACTCCATCTGGAGGAAGTTGCCATGATCGGCATCACCGCCCATGACTGGGGGATTATGGCCGGCATTGCAGAAGGAGAGGTGGCCGGTCTTCAGATTGAGGAGGCCGAGGAAGAAGGTGACGAACATGCCACTCTCGTTATTGTCGCCTGAAAGGGTGTCGTTCATCAGGGTACAGATGTCGGCGGGGGCGATGCCCTGAGAGGCGAGCGTGCGGAAAAGACTCGTGGCCTGGGCCATAAAGAGCGAGGCGGGCACTCCCTTGCCGGAGACGTCGCCGATGGCAAAGTAGAGATTGTCGCCCTGGAGCACATAGCCGTAGAGGTCGCCTCCGACCTCACGGGCAGGTGTCATCGAGGCATACATATCGAGCCCGTCGCGACGGGGAAAGTCGTGGGGCACCATAGACATCTGGATGTCGCGGGCAATCTTCAGTTCTCCCTCGATGCGATCCTGTGCAGCCTTCATGCTCGACAGGCGACGCTCGGCGCGACGCTGCATCTGGGTATAGACGAAGAAAAACACCACGAGCAGCACCAGCAGCACGGCAAACCACTTGAACTTCTGCTGCGACAGTTCGGCCTGCTGACGGGCTATCTGCTCCTCCTTCTGCTGGGTCTCGAAGATGGCAGCCAGCTCCTCGGCATCGTTGTTGTGCTGGTAGGCCTTCACGGTATCAAGCAGCTGGATAATCTGATCGGCCTTCTTCAGGGCTTCGTCCTTGCGACCTGTCTTCTCGAGCGCCTTAAAGGTGGTGACAGGACTCTCAATCAGGTAGTCGAGGCTGGGGGTGACGCCTTCAGCCACCTCGGAGGAGTCGATACGCAGCTGGATATCGAGCAGCTTGTCCCATTGTTCAGTAATCTCCAGATAGTAAGCCTGATCGTAGATGCCGCTATAGGTATTGGCATAGTCGGTGGCGAGATAGTTCTGATATTCGGCCTCAGCTTCCTCGGGGTGACCCGTCATCGCATAGAGCACGGCCTTGTTGCTGATGGCGGTGGCACAGAAGGTGCTGTAGTCATCCATCGGTGCGTCGGTGGCTGCGAGCCGTTCGAGTGCCTGCTCCAACATGTCCTCCCAGGGCAGGGCTTTCTCGAATTCACGACGATTGAGATACATGTTGAGGATGTTGCTGGCGATGGTGAGGCACGTGCGCTGGTAGTCGGCCACATCGGGATGGGCCATAGCCAGGCGCTCGATTCCCTCGCGGGCCTGGGCGAAGTTCTTCTCGGCATCCTCGATGTTGCCCAACTTCAGCTGGGAGCTGGCGATGGCCGACATGAAGACGCTGGCCCACTTCTGCCCCATCGCGGTAGTATCTTCGGAAGCGACCTGATAGCCTCGGGTGGCTGCCGCCATCGCTTCCTGAACGTTGGAGGAGTTGATGGAAGCGGTATACAGACCCTGATTGGCCATATAATAGAATTCGGGCGATTCGGTCTTCAGCTGGTCGTTGGCCAGGGCTTTCTTATAATAAAGAATCGACGTACGCGTCTTCTGCAGTTCCTGATACTGGTTGGCTCGCCAATAATCGGCCTCTGCAGCAGAGATGGCTGAGGCATCCTGGAGGCTGTCGACCACCTTGAAATAGTTGGGATCAAAGTCCTGTCCTAAAAGAGCGAGCCTGTCGCGCACTGCTTCCAAAGCGTCATTCTTACCGTTAGTTACATTGGTCAGCTGCCCGGAGGTGTTGCCTGAGCCGGCTTTCTCCTGACTACAGGAGCCGAGGGAAAGACACAAGAGCATCAGCAGGAGGGCACTGGAGCCCGTCAGCGCGCGAGATTTACGACGCTGAAGATAATTCCAAAGGGGAGTTAACATAATGATTAAGGAGATAATGGTCAGGAAAACAAGCCCCCACGCATAGAGGTAAAAGCGCTTCATCAGCACGAAGTCGGGGCAGACCAGAGCCAGGCTCCAGCCGGTCTTGGCAAAGGGCATATAGAACACGTGGCTCAGGATACCGTCGAAACGAAGCGCCTGCCGTCCCGTCTCGCCATTCAGCATCGCACGTCCCAGCTCAGTCAGGGCAGGATCGTCCTCGACGAGCGCATCTGTCAGGACACTCTTGACAATCAGGCGCGAGCTGTCGGGATGAACGATAAAGGCCCCTCCCCTACCCAGCATCATGCAATAGGACTGCGGGAACGGGTGGCGGACGAGGATGGTGTCGGAGAGCCGCTTCATCGGCATATCAACCGAGAGCACGCCAACCACCTTGCCCTGGGGATTGTGGAGAGGCAGACAACAGGAGGTCATGATGGCCATCAGCCGGCTGCCGTCGGAGTTGTATTGGGCGAAGGGCTCTACCCAGTGTTTCTTGTCCAGTTGGCGAGGGATCAGGTACTTGTCGGTGTAGAAGTACTGATACTGATCGTTGCCCTCTTGTTCGGTGACAATACTGTCGCCATCGCGGTAAGCATGAGCAGAGAAGTATTTGCCCTTGGACTTGAAATAGTCGGGCTCGAAGGAGATGCTGCAACCCGAAAGATAGGGATGGTGCTCCAACAGTTGGCGGCTATAGCCATACATCGCATCGGGATCGTCGAGCTGCTGCTCAACGGCAGTAACCGTCTTCTCAACGGATTTCTCCACCTGATCGATCATCAGGAAGGCCTCGCGCACAACGCCTTTCAGCGACTTGACGGAGGTGTCGAGCGCCATCTGCTGCACCTGCGAACGGGTGAGGACCAAAGCTGCCACCGATCCCGCAGCCATCAGGGCTCCCAGGAGCATGAGCAGCCACTGGTATCGACGGGCAATATTCTGAAATCTCTTTCCCATAAGTCTATTTGCTGCCTACCAGTTCGCTATAAGTGACCTCGCGCCTCAGCATACCGTATTTGTTCATAAGTTGGCTGGCTTTCTCGACCATATCAGCCCTTACACGGAACTCACGCCGCTTGGATTCGCGATCGACCTGAAGACGAAGAACTTCCTTGAGCATCAGTTTCTGAACGACGCGGTTGGTCGGTATGTTGCTGGCCTCCACATACTTCATCACAATATCGAGCGCCTCGTCGGGGTGGGCAGCCACCCACTCCCAGCCACGACGGCTGGCAATAGCAAAACGGGACACCTCGTTGCGATGCTTCAGGAAATAGTCGCGCTTGACATAGACGCCATTCTCCTGAATGTTGTAATCGTGATCGCTGAAGCGATAGAGACTTTCTTCGGGCATATCGAAGCCTGCCTGCTGTAGTAGGATAAACTCGTTGTAGCTGACTACCATCGTGGCATCGACAGCTCCGGAAAGAAAGACATTGATATTGCTCGTGAAGGGCACCCATTCATAGTTGAGCCCGTCCTTGCGGCTCATAATATAAATAAGGTAGTTGGGGTCGGAGTAGAAGACAGCGACCTTCTTGCCCTTCATCTCGATGGGATTCTTGTTCCAACGCGAAACAAGGATGTTGCTGCTGTTCATGGAGTCCTGGAAGATGTTCACCAAGGGAATGCCCTGCGAGATAAAATCCATCGCCGACATCATGGAGAACATGGCAGCATCGCACTGATCGGTCTGCAGACGCTGAAAGGCAGAGTTAGTCAGCGAGGGATGCTGGATCACGACGTCGAGCCCCATCTCGCTGTAGAAACCCTTTTCCTTGGCCACATAGTAGCCGGCAAACTGTGCCTGAGCCGTCCAGGCGGTGGTAAAGACGAATTTCTCAGCCTGAGCCGAAAGCGGCATGAAGGCTAAGAGAAGCCAGAAGAGTATCTTCATTGGAAAGGTTATTCGTAACGCTGGCGGTTGTTCTTGAAGATGAAGATATTCACGGTATAATCGAATATCAGCCATACGGCCAGGTCGATGAAGAAGATCCACATGGCGCCAACCTGGGCCTTCACGCCCAGAATCGTGGCCAGGACAATGACCAGCGACATGAAGATGAGAACACCCATCGCCCAGCGGGAACTCAAGCCCGTACGAAGCAGTTTATGGTGAATATGGTTTTTATCGGGGAGGAAGGGATTGTGGTGATTACGCAGACGGACAATCACCACGCGTACGATATCAAACATAGGCAACAGCATCGTGGAGAGGCCGATAATCAGCATCTCACGAGGGAAGGTCATAGAGGAATCACCCACCATATAGATCAACAGGAAGCTGACCAGATAGCCCAACGTGAGGCTGCCCGTATCGCCCATGAAGATCTTATGTCCCTTCGCTACATTGCCATAGACGTTGTAAACCCAGAAAGGCAAAAGGATGCCCAGCATACCGAAGGCCAGAACGAGGAACAGGTGCTGCCCCCGAACAGATGCAGCCAAGCCTAACGTGGAAAGGGCAACAGAACAGATGCCAGATGCCAGACCATCGAGACCATCGATCAGGTTGATGGCATTCGTGACATAGACGACGACAAAGACCGTCACAGGGATACCCACCCAGGCGGGAACCTCGTTGATCCAAAAGAGTCCCGAAAGGTCGTGAATCCAAAGTCCTGACAACGGGAACAACAAAGCGCAGGCAATCTGCACCATGAACTTAGCCTGATAAGACACACCGATCAGGTCGTCGACAACACCGACGAGATACAGCATCATCATACCGACAAAGAGCAACACAAAGCGGATGAACATCGTCGTCAGATCAGTTTGCTGATAAGGGATACCTATCATGACCCAGAAACCTATGACAAGACAGACGCAGATGAGCAAAATGGGTAGGAAGGTAATGCCGCCCAGTCGCGGGATAGGCGTGTCGTGCATCTTACGGTCATCAGGCATATCAAACAGTCGTTTGCGATGACTCAGGATCAGGACTCTCGGTATGAAGAGCCATCCCAGCACCGCTGACAGCAGGAACGAAGTTACTATCGAATAGACAGTTATCAGAAATTCATCCATTGTTGGTCAATCTTATCACGGTTCTTATTCTTGAAATAGCTAATCACGACTTGCAGCATCAGCCAACACGTCACATTACCTATCAGCAACAGCGACAGGTTCCACTCGAGCCAGACACCCACTACATTGAGCAGCACGAAGAAGGCCGTTACAAGGATGATAGTGATCAGGACATGGCCCGGGCTCATGCCTCCCATCATCAGACGGTGGTGAATATGGTTGTTATCGCGATCAAACACACTACGGTTGTTGACAGTACGCATGATAGCCACACGGACAACGTCGAACATAGGCAGCAACAAGGTTCCGAAGCACACCATGATGATGCCCTCGGGCAGGGTGCTGCCTCCCTGGCGGCTCAGGGCCACTACCACAAAGGCCAGCATATAGCCAATGGTAAGACCACCCGTATCGCCTAGATAGATGTTACGCCAGCCGATGCGCCAGCCCATCACATTGCGCAAAAAGAAAGGTATGAGCATTCCTACCATTGACGCACAGATCATCAACAGGAACGGCTGCGACGCGATGAAGGCCAGAATGCCTAAGACGGAAAAGGCCAACATCGCCAGTCCTGATGCCAAACCGTCGATGTCGTCAAGCATCGGGATAGCATTCGAGATGAACCAGATGGTTACCATCGTACCGAGAACACCTAACCAGGCAGGCAATTCGTAAATACCCAGCAATCCATGCAGATCGTCGATGTACAGGCCTGAAATAGGTATAAGCAGTGAAGCCAGGAACTGAATGCTGATTTTGGAGAGGAAGGACACACCGATCAGGTCGTCCATCACACCCAGAAGGTACATGGTAGTCAGTCCGGCGATGGCAAACATATACTGCACGAACGTCGACTCGCTCTGGCCGACAAACAGCGTCTGCTCACCTTCCAAATCCATCATACACGCCACTATAGCGGCTCCCACACTGATAACCATGATCGGGAAGAGCGACACGCCCCCCAGTCGCGGAACGGTTCGCTTACTCTTGTCACTCAGACGCGGTGGGAGGTTCAGCTCCTTCTTCACGCTCACCATCAGGATGCGCGGAATAATATACATGGCCAAGGCTACTGACAGCAGCAGTGGCACCATCATCGACAGGTACAGCATTTAATTCTTGATAAACTCGTGAAGTTTGTAAAAATAGCGAAGGCTGAGCAGGAAGATGTTGGAGTGGACTCCATGAGCCCGCAAAGCCCGAAGATGTTCCTTCATAATCATCTGACGGCTGCGGATGCCAGCCGTAGAGGCACCTCCCACACGCATCGTTACAAAGTCCTTCCTGATATACTTGGTCTTGATACGGTGGATATAGATGAGGCGAAGCAGATTCTCAAAATCGGATGCAATGCTGTAGGACGTATCGAATCCGCCATACTTCTCATAGACTGCCCTACTGCAATAGAACGAGGGATGAGCAGGCATCAGGCCGAAACGCATAAGCGGACGACGGAAGATGGCCGAAGAGTAATAACGTACACTCTTCGTGACATCGTCGTTCTTGACATAATGGATATCGGCATAGACGGCATCCATCTCGCCCAACAGGAAGTTTCCGGCAATCGTCTGAAGCACATCGACAGAGGTATAGAAATCGTCGGAGTTCAGGATACCGATGACACTGCCTGTGGCCATCGCAAAGCCTTTGTTCATCGCATCATAGATGCCGCGATCGGGCTCACTGATATACTTCATCTTACCCTCGAACTTCGGCTCGTACTCCTTGATAATGTCGAGCGTACTGTCAGTAGAGGCACCGTCCACCACTATATATTCATAGCCTTGCCACGTCTGGCGCAAGATGCTGTCCATCGTGTCGCGTAGAGTAGCCTCACTATTATAGGTGGCAGTGATAATCGTTATTTTCAGCATTGAGTATTATCTTTTTAATCGCATAAGGTCGCGAATCACGACCCAGCGGAAACGTAATTTTTCGAAGAAAGAATAGGCGCTGGGACTCGAGGCCGAAGAGGCATTGTCACCGTGTCTATTGTAGGTCATCAGTTTTTCAGGAATAAAGCAAACCGTGTATCGGAAAGCCGCCACATTGCCAATCCAGATGTCGTGCATAGGGATATCTGCAGGGAAGGGCAAGGATGACTCCAAGACGTTCCTGCGAAAGGCCATACAACAACCCAGGTAACCGTTTTTTACCAACAGGTTATAGTAGCGCCCTAAACGCGTGCCGTTGACGGCATAGAACGAGGGAGCAATGATCTGTCCATCAGGCGATACCACCGTATTGTCGCTAACCACACAATCATAGTCTTGTAGATAGCGCATCGTAACAGCCACCTTATCAGACATCCATTCATCATCTTGATCAGACAGGAAAATATAGTCTCCCTTGGCAGCAGCCAGCGACTTTTCGAAGTTCCATATCGGAGAATGGCGATGGGCACCGTCGATGATACGGATGCGCGGATCATTAATCCCTCTGATAACGGATAAAGTATCATCAGTAGAACCATCATCGGCCACTACAACTTCATCTTCAGCACCTAACTGAGTCAGAATACTCTTCAGCTGCCGCTTGATGAAACGCTGTCCGTTATAGGTGGCCAAACATACTGAAATCATTTGAAACGCTTGATTAGTTCCGTTATGAAACGCAGACTGCGAGTACGACAGGTCAATGCCAGTACATGACGCAAAACTTCGACAGTAACCATCGAGGAAATCAGCTTATTCTTAGAAGCGACGCTAGCCCCTTCGAGATAGAACTGATATCTGCGGAAAAGCCTGTCTGCCTGCGTCTCTTCGTTTGAGAACGACTGACGGGCCACACTGTCTACCCGATAAAAAGTATCTGAGACCACTGCCAATCGCGAGAAGAAATCAAAATCAGCAAAGTCGAGACGGATGAAAGGATGATAGCCTCCTATCTGACGGAATGCTGACAGACGGATACATGCTCCAGAATTGACTGGCAGATATTGCTTCAGACTATATCTTCCCTCCCCCAACAAAGCACCTCGCTTCAAGCGAAGTCCACGATGAATCGGAGAGAACGGTTCTTCGCCTGCATACAAGACCTGGGGAACAAACAAGTTCACATCTGGATTCTGAGTCATCGCGGATTGAAGTTTGGAAAGATAATCAGCCTCGAAACGTGTATCCTCATCGAGCAAAAGCAAAGCCTCAACGTCGCCTAATCGGTCTGCGAGTTCTGCGCCATAATTATAGGCCGCAGAGACACCTCCATTCTGAGCATCATGATAATAATAGACCGTCTCACTCGCGTAAGACTTGTTCATCGGCTCTGGCGAGTTCTCATAGAGCAGAATCCGACAATCATTCTGCTGACTCAACAGTGTCAGGAAGGCATTCGTCTTCCTGAAATCTATATTATACAGTACTACGACTGGTAAAATATTCATCTTGCGAAAGCCTGTAACAGATGACAAACGCCAGCAGCGTGATACTCATGCCTATCGAATTGTTGATATAAGGATTGAAACACGACTGCAGATATATCATCATGGCAGCAGTCATGAAGAAAGCTGCCTCTTCCTTATATTTCTCAGCAGCTGAGTTTCCATACTTCAGAATGGCAATAAATAATGCCACCCAAAATGAAAGGCCAAAAAGACCTTGATGATGGAAGATATCAAGATAAGAGATCTCCATGTGAGCTGCACGTTCGGGCACACCTTGCCCGAAACCGTGACCTATCAATAAGGACCACCATGTGATACGTTCGAAAACCTGATCGATAGTTATCAGTCGCACAGAATCACTCTCTTCACGATTTTCCATATAAGTATCGTCAAACGTGAATACCTCGAACACCTCTGCGACCTCATATAATAGCAAGACAACCAACATGAGTCCGACTATCTTGAAAATGTTCACCTCATGAGTCTTCAGATAGAAAGCCAGCAATCCGAATGCAAGCAGAACATACAATCCTCGGGTATAAGTGAAATAGATGGCCAGAATGGTAAGACACATCCACACATACTGTTTCCTCCAGAAAAATCCCAATGCACCAATAGGAAGATAAACGAATCCTTTATAAAATAGAGAACTGCCGATACCACGAAACATGAAAGAGCCCGAATCATCAACAGAATGATAGTTCTCACCCGTCATAGAGAATAGTCCTAGTATATCAGTCAGTGTCATATAGATGAGATAAAGAACCGTCATGATCTTCACACAGAGCAATAAAATATCCACTACCCGCTTGATCATTAGTTCAGAACTCATAATATAATAGAAAAACAATACGATGTAGAAATAGAGCAAGGGCTTAAAGTCGACCATCAGATAAGCTGGCTCTGAGTCGAAGATGAAAGCCATCATCCATCCTATCAGCAACTGGATGGTATACACCAGGATAAATGCCAGAATAGACTTTGGAAAATCATCAGAACGGACAAACATATAGACGCTAGCCCCAACCCCAATGAAAAAATTCAGCCAGCGCAATGTGAGTCCGCCCGCCAACGGCAGATCCTGTCCACTGCCCAAGAGAAACAACTCAAAGAGCATGACATAGCAAAAGTACCTGACGTACTTATTGTCTGTAAGGTGACTTTCTACCATCTCGTTTAAAGAATCCTATCAGATAATAACACCATCGCATATTAAGAATGGGCGACAGCTTCTTACCGATCTTATATTCCTTGCTGTTAATCAGTGTCTGATACTCATCACTCTCCACCGGATTGAAAAAGTGATTGGCATAAATCTCCTTATGGTTTTCCCAGATCTGACGACGGATTCTGGCATAGGACTTAAAGGAATTACGATTACGCGACTCGTACTTCATACGATAGAAGAACAGATACTCATCAATGCGGTGAACAATATCCTCCTCATTGAGGAAAGTCAGCCAAAAGTCCCAATCCTCAAGACCCTTTACCATCTTGGGATTATAGCCCGTAGTCTTATCAAAGTCTTTCCTGCGATAGAGAGCCGTACAAACCAGGACATTGCGGCAGATAATCCGGTTATAATCATATTCAGGAAGATCATAGTCCGTATTCTTGGCACCAAAGAGGCGTGTGTTCGTACAAACGACCTTTACTTCAGGGTGCTCCTCAATATAGGCAACCGTCTTCTCCAGATAGGTTTCAGCTATCATATCGTCTGCGTCGAGAGGCAGGATATATTTACCCTGACTCTGGCGTATAGCTGTATTACGAGCCACACTGACTCCCTCGTTGAACTTATCGATATAGTGGAAACGCGCATCATCTTCACAGAACGATTTCATCTTCACCAATGAGTCGTCCGTAGACCCATCATTCACAACGATACACTCGAAATTGGTAAAAGTCTGTCTGCTGACACTCTCCAATGTTTCGAGAATATACTTTCCCTGATTAAAACAAGGAACAATGATGGATACGATTGGTTTTTTATACTTGCCCATTGAAATCAATTACATAAAACGGAACAACAACTTCAGATAAGTCACTGCCAAGGGAATTGGCAAAAGAAGATGCAGATCACGCAGTTGCTTGCGAATATCAACGCCATCGAGTTGGCTACATTCTCTCCATGATCTTGTCATGACTCTACGCTGCTCCGCATAGAAGGACCTGAACAGAGAAGGTGCCTCTGTGTGAAGAGAGTTGAGCGTGATCATCTGGAAATTCTGAATCAGGTTATGAACATCCTGATTCTGTTCCAAGTGATGATGACGAGAGAAGTTGCACATCTCTTTTAGTATCAAATTGATGCAGGTACAGCTACGTTCGTAGTTCTTCTTAACCGTGATACTACCCTCGCGAATCTTATAAAGATATGTCACATGTCCAACAGCGTATAAAGATTTAGCCAAACATGCAATCTGGAAACTCCAAAGTTCGTCTTCATGAATAATCCCCTCCTGGAAACGAAGGTGATGACGATTTAGGAATGAAACCTGATAGAGCTTGTTGACTGACATCAGGTACCAATCTTTGACACGATAGGCCTTTAACACCTCGTCCCCATCAAGTACGGCACCATCTTTCAGACGTAAGGGATCCATCTGGATCTGACTGCCTATAATCTGATAGCCTCCAACAACAAAGTCGTAATCCTTATCCTGCAAAGGCTTTGTCAATCGCTCGATGCAATCTGGCGTGATCTCGTCATCACTATCGAGGAAAAAGACATAATCGCCTGTAGCAGCATCAATGCCAGAATTACGGGCAGCAGAGAGTCCACGATTCTGTGGATGACGTATGATCCTGAAATCTACTTTACCCGTATATGTCTCCATCATTTGTTCTATCAGACGCATACTCTCGTCAGTTCCACAATCATCAACCAAAATGCACTCTAAACTGTCCTGCCAAGTTTGATTCATGACACTACGCAGGCAGTCCTCAATATAAGGAGCTACATTATAAACCGGTATAACAATTGAGATTTTCATCGTTTGGGCCAAGGGAACTTTAATCGGGCCTTACTGAATTTGGGACCTAGAATACAACTGCAGAAGTAACACAACTGAAAGAGGAAATCGGAGCCAAAGATCTTAAAATAGGAGGTAGAGAAGAAATCCCAGCGCATATGACGATATTTGACATCAATGTCAAAGTTGCTTTCATCTACAGAATACTGGCGATCCAACACAAAATAAGCATATTTCAGGGCTCCAATACGGTCCTTGGCGGGAAGGTCTCCATTAATAGCCGATACTAGCTCGTCCTTACTTTTCATGTGATAGCAGGCACCTGTCATCTCATAGAAAGAGCGTCCTACCAGAATGGAAGGCTTACCCCAATAGCTGGCCTCAACACCTGTAGAAGATCCGAAGGTTACCACCTTATTGCAGGCGTCCATCAAGGCATAGGAACTGACTTTGCTCTCTGGTGGAATCACCGTGATATTGGGATATTTCTGCAGGTCGTATAGTTCCATGTGGGCTTTATGTGTTACGCCTTTCAGATTGGGATGAACACGCAAATAGAAATGGATACCAGGATCGGCATGCTGGAGCATGAACTCAATAGCCTCGTATTGAGAAGGGAATAAATTACCCTTCTGCCACTCATCACCTAAAGCAGCAATCTCATCCTGAGAAGAATTGTAGATAGCGATATTAGTTGCTGAACTGTCGAAACCTTTAGGAAGAAGATCCTTCTGTTGATCCTTTGTATAAACCTTTGTATCGAAGACAAGAATACCATTGCGGCGCTTCTCATAGAATGTAGAAGCCTGACGCGTCTTTTCCTCCAACGTTTGTGGAGATTGTTTCCATAAATCTTCCACCATACGTCCATAAAGTTCGATATTCAACGGCCATTCGCCTACAAAACGAATCTTCTTGTAGGGTTCTATATGTCCTCCGACTCCTTCTAGCGAAACAAATTCAATGCCCATGCTCTTGGCAATATCATAGAAGAGACGGTTCTCGAAAAGACGTCCATTATAGATTAGGACCTGATCAGGTTTCAGTTCTTCCAGTAACTGATAGACATAGTCTACAAAGTCGCAGAGGTTCTCAATCAAGGGAAGTGCCCATCCGATAAAGCCATCCCAGTTAGCCATATCAAGGTCGCGTGAGATATCATAATACATGGAGAGCACGGAACTGCCAACTTCCACCTGGCGATACTTCACGGCTTTAATATCTTCCGAATTGTGCAGATCCAAATGTCGAGCCTCATGCTTTAAATCAGTCTCCTTTATGGGCATGAAATGAACACCTTCACCATATTTCTTCTGATATTGGCGATACATATAATGGCAGAATCTACAGGTGCTCACATGTCCGCTAAGATTCATAAAACATGACGCCAGTGCGCAATGACAATATCCAAAGTAAACAGTATCGCCCTCTTTTCTGCTCGTCACAATATCATCCAAGATGATTCCCACATGGGGAGCTGCCAGAGAACAGGAACTATAGTAAAATTTCTTCATACTGATTCTTCTATCAAACCAACTCATTCAGTCTGTACCTGCGATAAAAGAGGAACAGACTGGCAGCAGTCAGAAGCGTTAATATTATTTTCATCCAAATGGCGGTATACATCAGTGCATTAGCAAGTATCAAATCGGCAAGGATAATAGCTAAAACTAATATTATCAACCTACGATCACCAAGCCATTCGCATACTGTCTTCTTATAATATCCGACAAAAAACGGTATCATCATCTGAGTCCAATATGAAACAATAGTCGAATATATAGCTATCCGATATCCGAAAAAGGGAATCAGTGCATAACAGAGCACAAAATTCAAAATGCCTGGTACAAAAACCAGCCAAAGAAGCTGCATCGTCTTTTTCTCAATGAAGGCAGGCGCACTCATGAAAGCATAGAATGAAAACACGACATTAGCAAAACACAACAAACTGGCAATATCGCACGATTTTGCCAAATTGGCATTCCTGATGAGCAGGGCATAAATCTCAGGCATCCAGATACATATACAGAAAGTGGATGTCAAAGCTACTGCCTGGCAAAGGAAATACAATTTCCGATATGTCTTAAAGTCGGTATTTCTATAGGCACGCTGCATTTGAGGCATGAGAGCTGTCACTAATGCGGTAGTTATCACAACAGCATAATCACCCATCGTACCTCCGTGACTGAACAGACCTATCTCATCGTATGAAATATGATACTGGCTCATCACAATACGGGCAGAACTCGTCAAGAGGACAAAACCCAATGTATGTGGAACCAATGGTAAGGCTATCTTTACCATCTGCTTGATACGCTGCCAGTTACGATCTAATATCGGACGAATATCAAAATCAACCCATACGAATTTCAGGAACACCGAAAACGTAAAGGTTACAGAGATGGCTCCTGCTGCAATCAATCCCCAATAACCCAGTCGGAAATAATAGATCATCACAAATGAGACCAACATACCTGTGACTGATCCCAGAAGGTTCGTGAACACCAGTGGTTTCGGAGTCTCACGTAAAGGGAACAGATGCTGGGCCAACAGGCCATTAGCCAAGAGGAATATGGGCATAGAACCAATAGCGCACAATACCAATTTGCCCAAAGACAGCTCCATCGGCAATGTAAAGAGCAATATACCCATGTTCAACAAGCCAAAGCATAATGATGACAAAAGCATGAGCATGAGAACCCTACCCCACACAAGGTTATAGTTGCGAGGATACTCAAAGTAACTGTTCGTCAGATGAACATGCAAACCGAGAGGAGCGATCGAAATAAATAAGCTGGTATAAGAAGTCATAACGCCATATATACCATAGTCGTATGTCGTCAGAAATGGTGTTGTAAGTGGCAGAATCACAATGCTCAACAACATTGTCAACTTCGGCACCACCCCATAATAAATGGTATTTGCAACAATCTTTCTGGTCGACATCCCTATTTGACAGCTAATAAATGATGTTTTATTAATTGGTCCTTTATTGGGATAAGCTTATCAACAGGAATGTCGAGTATATTGCTGATTCCAATCAGATCATTTCTACCATCTGCATAGGCAATGAAATCCTGCATGAAACGGGCATCACCTTTGGTCCCCTTCTGACTGACAGTGGGATATAAGCCGCGTTTGCCTAACTGTGGCTCGCACTTACATTGCATCTGGTAAAAAGTATTGTTCTCCAAGGCATTAATCACCTTCACCATCACTTCATATGCACCAGACAAACCCTCTGGACTGATCAAGTCCATATTGTCTGCCGAAGTGTGGTATTCCGGATACTCATGATACTTGCTCCGACAAAAGGCACATACTGGCAAATCAACACCAGCCGAACCATATTGACGTTCGTCGGAGGCTCTCTTCATAAACGAATATCGAATATAATCTGGATAGTGGAATTTCAGGACATTATTCAAAACGCGGTCAGCTAATGTGTCTTCATATTTTGTAGACACCATAGAATATGTCCTATTATCGCCAACGCAACTTAACACGAAGCCAGCTTTAACGTGTTGTTGGAGTACCTCAAGGTTTCTACTGAGATAAGTAATTGAACCTATAGTCTCTGGAATAAAGACAAATCGATATGTATACCTGCGATGAGACAGAGACTTCAAATACTTGATCAGTTCTGTCTGTACACAGGGGCCAGACAATTCATTATTCGCCATCGAAGGATGACAGAGATAGGTAGAAAAGAATATCTCATCATCAGTATCACCTGGTAAAATCAATTCTCCATAGGTCAGATAACCGTCTTCTAACGTGCTGTCTATACAAACCTCATATTCTGCATCAGTCAAAGCCTGCTTCTGACGCTCACTCATGCAAAAGCCCCAACGCTCCTTATAGTAAGAAGTTACATAGGGAATCCATTCTGGCTGCTCAGGCTGGGTGTATACATGATTCAATAATTCCTCACGACTGATCATCTGATGCACAGGAATAGAATAACCCATCACATACAGATTACAATCCTTGAAATCAATAATCGTCTTACCCTGCATGTCTTTGATCCAACCTCCTTGGATATTCCATTCCTTTGGTACAGTCCAGTCAAAGACGGAAGTTCCTGAAGGTATCTCAAAGACCTGTATCTCTGGTACAATCTCTCGTATCATCTCCAACGACCGACGGAAGCCGTTGCCTGTGATGCTGCGACAGATGGGAAAAAGCCTTCCCGCCAGTTCGTACATATTTCTACCTGCGTCGTTCATTTCAGGCATGTGCTATCTCTTTCTTTTTCTTGTCGAGTCCTAACAAGAACATCAATTCGCCTTCTTTATGCAAAATCCAACCTGTAGTACAGAGGAAAACCAATAAGACTAATATGAGTACAATACGACTACGCTTGGGTCCTGCCTTACGTAAAGGTACCGTAGCAGTCTGAAGAGTCGTAAAAGCTGGCGTATCTTCCTGTACTTTTGCTTTGGCTGCCAGAAGCTGAGCACCAATGGCGTTATAGTTGTTATACTGAAGCTGCATCTCGTTTTCGAGCTTCGTCTGCTTCAATTTTACTGATTCTAATACAAGATCCTGATTGGTATCCATAAAATCAGCATATATTTCACAAGCCCGATCATAATTCTTTCTGGCATCCTTATAAAGAGTCTCTATATAAGCCAAATCATGACGTGCCTTCTTCGTTCGATATTCTGTAAGGAAATATTGCAAACGCACCTTAACGGAATCAGCAATCGTTGCTGCGACCAGAGGATCCTGATCTGTTACAACAATTGAAATCACATCAGTCTTCTTGTCTATTTTACATTCGATACTACCAGCTACGGCATTAGCAATACTCTGCTGGGCAGGTGTCAAACGGAAATTATCAACAGAATCCTTCTTAGCGTCTTTCTGATTTTTATCGCTTGACTTAAACAGACCAAAGAAAGCCTTCAAACCAGCAGTCCACCAAGGAGACTTTTGCTCATTGTCCAAATAGTCATAATAAGTCATCACGCGATCATCGTTTTCCATCTTAACCTTGACATTGAACATAGAAGTCCTGAAATCAACAGAACGCATCAGATCTGGATATAGATTAGGCGTAATAGCATCACCAGACTTATTTGAACTGCTTCCAATGTTAAAGCCGAAGCTACTGGCCAACGAAGCCAGACCGCTGAAGCTACTGCCGCTTCCAGTCTCTGGGGCCAATGTCACCTCGCACTTATAATAATTGGGCATCCCCAACGTAATGAGACATGCCGCAATAAAAGCAATGGGAAGCGTCTTATAATATAGCTTCTTGTGCTTTTTGATTGCAGACAGAATTTTCTCTGAATTTGTTTTTTGCTCCTGAGACTCCTGGAGACTATTCTTCTGTTCGTCCATATCTTTTAGGTAGAAATTATTATTCTTGTTCTTGATCATCATTCAATGGTGTGAGGAAGGCTGCAGGCAAAAAAGCGATTGCAACAGCTGCAACATTCTCAATCTGAACTACTACACACTTGTTTTTCTTCACACGTTTGATTGTTCCTTCAACACCAGCGAAATCGCCTTCTATCACTTTCACTTTTTGACCCGGTTTTCCTGCAAATTTCAGGTTTTCCATATAGAAGATGCGATCATCCAAGACTGATGCCACCCTGATAAAATTGTCCATTTGCTTATCTGGTATGGTCAGAATGTCATGACGCAAGTAATTGTTGCCATCATCATAAATTGGATGCATCATATATCGTAAAGGCTGAAGTTCCTTTTTGGTCATTTTGAGCTCAGTGATTATCTTCTGACTTGAATGAACAAAAATCAAATTCCGGATAGCTGGCTTCAACTCACGATGACGAGGATGTTTCCCTTTTACATGTTCATATTGCATCGGAATGAAACTCTCAATCCCAATCGTATCGAGATAATCCTTAGCTAACATCTCACGTGAATACGTGACACGCATCGGAAACCAATGAATTATGTCTGTCTGAGTCATTATTGACCAATCATTACAAGATAAAAGAGGGGGACACCGCCCCTCTGAATGCGGTGAAAATTAGTCTCTGTTCCATCAAGTACAGTATTCATATTGCACTGGCTTTCAGCGACATCTGAGTACCGGCACCACTTCCCATCTGGTCTTTAAAACCATCCTTTTAGGATGAGATACGTGGTTTTTCGGCACAAAGTTACAAAGATTTCTCGACAATCAGCAGAAAAAAAGGCATAATTTCACAAAAAAAATGTATATAAAGAGTGGTAATTCGGAAAAATTATATTACCTTTGCCACAACAAATGGTGATTGAATATTCATGAACTTAACAAAACTGATCATTCGGCTCAACATCATTTTACCTCTGTGCTTTTTAAGCACAGTTAGTCTTGCTGCCAACAAGAAAATTTGTGTTCTTGCTGACATGCATGTGATGGCTCCATCACTCATCGATGATGAAAACAATATAGAATGGCAGGATTATCTGAAGACGAGCAAGTCAATGACAGACTTAAGTGTTCCGATATTCGACGCCATCATTAACAGAATCATTCTCGAAAAACCAGATCTGCTCCTCATTGTTGGAGACCTGACCAAAGACAGCGAAGTAGAAAGTCACGATTACGTGTTAAATAAGTTGACAAAATTTAAGCAGGCCAATATTCCTGTTTTTGTTATTCCTGGTAATCACGACAGAGGATGGATGCAACGTGCGCTCAAGTATCAAAATGACACTTGCATAGTTGCAGAGACCATCGACAATGATGGCTTCGGAAAACTATATGCAGACTATGGATATGGCTCTAACACAGAAAGATATGGTTCTACCCTTAATTATTTGGTAGAGCCATTCCCTGGGCTAACCATTATTTGTATAGATTCTGGCATATGGTGCACATTCAGGGAAGGTAGCATCGACTGGGTATACGAGAAAGCAAAAGCCGCCCAGGCAAAGGGAAATCAAGTGCTGGTCATGATGCACCACATGCTCATGCCACATTATTATTATCAGAACAATATCTTCGAACTTTCTATTCCCACAGACTATCCTGATATTCGCGAGAAATTCATGCGAGCTGGCATCAAGGTTGTATTGTCAGGACATTCACATGTTTCTGACATCACGCGTTATATCGATGCTTCAGGAACAGAGCTTTACGACATATGCACAGGATCGCCAATCTCCTACCCTTGCGATTACAGGGTATTGACTTTCAACGATACGTTCTCCAAGCTTTCTATTACAACAAAATCCTTGACAACTCTCAACGGATATCCCGATTTTCCTTCTTATGCGAAAGAACGCCTGAAAGAGTCTGTCAGAAACTGGACTCAAAAGTGGTTGGCTGAGAAAACGGGCTTTGAATATGTAGAAGATGAAGAATTTGGAAGTAACAACTTGATGATCAATGTTATTTCACAGGCTTTGTCAAATTCATTCACAATACATGCTGAAGGGAATGAGCCTCAGAATCCAGAATCAAAAGAGGCTGTTCAGATCTTTGAAGACCTTCTATATTATATGAAAAATCACAATTTTAACAATGCAGAGATTATTGAGAACATTAGTCTCTCCATGAAAAGCATCTTGGGTGATTATCCTTCAGAGAGTGACAAGCATAATATTGTTAACGACAGAACACTGACAATCCAGATGCCCTCGCTTACTGATGGAATTGAAGAAATCAGAAGTGATGAGTCTAAGAAATCACTTTGGTATACACTTGAAGGTATCCAGCTATCAGAGAAACCTCAACATCCTGGAGTGTATATCTACCAAGGACATAAACAAATAATCAAATAAAAAAGCCCCGCTGGTTGTTACCAACGGGACGTTGTGTTATAATAAATAATGATGCCTTACAGCGTGATTAATTATTAATTGTTTATTGATTTAAAAAAAGTTCTGTTTTAAGCCTCTTCTGGTGCCTCTTCTGCTTCTGCAACTCCTTCCTCAGTTTCCTCAACTGCCTCAGCAGCAGCGGCAGCAGCGGCCTTTGCGTCAGCAGCAGCTTTGATAGCAGCCTCTGCATCAGCAGCAGCCTTCAGCTCAGCAGCATTCTCTGCAACTACCTTAACAGGAATCTCAACAGTTACCTCCTTGTGGAAGTGTACAAGAGCAACATAGTCACCAAGCTTCTTGGCATCCTTCATGGTGATAATCTTGCGATCAACCTCCTTACCAAGCTTGGCAAGTGCCTCAGCAACCTGAGCAGCACCTACTGAACCATAGAGCTGACCTGTAGCACTAACCTTAGCAGCAATCTCAAGAGCCACACCGTTCAATACGGCAGCCTTCTCCTCAGCAGCAGCCTTCTGGGCAGCCAGCTTGTGGGCCTGCTGCTTCAGGTTCTCTGCGAGAATCTTCTTTGCTGAAGGACTGGCAATAACGCCCTTACCCTGAGGGATCAGATAGTTACGGCCATAGCCAGACTTAACATTCACGATATCGTTCTTGAATCCCAGACCGATAATATCTTCTTTCAGTATAATTTCCATAATCTTGCGTCCTCCTCTTTAATTATTTCATCAAATCGGTTACGTAAGGCAGCAGTGCGATCTGGCGGGCACGCTTAACGGCCTGAGCCACGCGACGCTGGTACTTCAGAGATGTTCCAGTGATACGACGGGGAAGAATCTTACCCTGCTCATTGAGGAACTTCTTCAGGAACTCGGGATCCTTGTAGTCAATGTACTTGATACCGCTCTTCTTGAAACGGCAATACTTCTTCTTCTTGGTGTCGATAGAAGGAGCAGTCAAATAACGGATTTCACTCTGTTCTGCCATAGTTTAAGCCTCCTCTTTTTTACCAAGCTTGCTACGACGCTTCTCTGCGTACTCTGCAGCATACTTGTCAAGTTTAACTGTCTGGAAACGAATCACTTTCTCATCACGACGGAAAGCGGTCTCCAATGTCTTAATAACTTCTGGCTCAGCTTTGAACTCTACGAGGCAGTAGAAACCTGTAGACTTCTTCTGAATAGCATAAGCCATCTTCTTCAATCCCCAGGCCTCTTCGTTGATGATCTCTGCACCCTTATCGGTCAGGACCTTCTTGAATTTTGCGGCCGTTTCCTTCATCTGTTCATCAGACAAAACGGGAGTTAAAATGAAAACGGTTTCGTATTGATTCATACTACGTTAAAATGATAAATTAATTAATGTTTTGCTTAAAGCGGGTGCAAAGGTACAACTTTTATTGTAGATTGAAGATTGCGACATGAAGATTACCCCAATCTTTAACTAAATTTAATACTTTTCGGTCCTTTTCTGCGCCCTAACATGCAATATGACACCTATTATAATAATAAAGAAGCCTCCCAATAACACATAATTACTGGTGGTCCATCCTAAAAGATAGCTGATGATTAAAAGGATGGCGCCAGTAAAAACCAGCGCCAATCCAAGATATGGTCTCAAATGCATGTTACTCCTCCTCAGGGGTAATCAGTTTATAACCCTTGCCGTGAATGTTGATAATCTCAATCTGTTTGTCATCTTTCAGATGCTTACGCAGCTTGGTGATGTAAACATCCATCGAGCGCGCATTGAAATAATTATCGTCAATCCAGATGGTCTTCAGGGCAAAGTCGCGCTGAAGGATCTCGTTGGCATGACTGCAAAGCAAGGCCAGGAGTTCATTCTCCTTCGTAGTCAACTTGGTCTGCTTATCGCCAATGATCAGCAACTGCTTCTGAGTATCGAAGGTAAACTTACCGATGTGATAGAGTGTAGACTCCTTCGTCTTCTTGCCCTTGGTACGACGGAGGATGGCTTCAATACGGAACACAAGCTCTTCCATTGAGAATGGTTTGGTAATATAGTCATCAGCACCCAGCTTGAAACCTTCAAGTATATCCTCTTTCAACGTCTTGGCAGTCAGGAAGATGATGGGTACATCGGCATTGGCAGAACGAATCTCCTGAGCCAAGGTGAAACCATCCTTCTTGGGCATCATCACGTCGAGTACACAAATATCGAATTTAGTCTTGAGGAAAGCTTTGAAGCCTGCCTCACCATCAGCACAGAGTTCTGCAACATAGCCTTTAGCCTGCAAATACTCACGAAGCAACATTCCGAGGTTTTCGTCATCCTCACAAAGCAAGATTTTCAACTTTTCTTCCATAATCGTTCTTTATAATTAATTGTTAATACTATGAATTATCCTCTTCCAGAATTGGCAACGACACAGTAAAAGTGGTACCCTTACCTAATTCACTCTCACACTTGATCTCACCTTCATGCAAGGTAATAATCTTCTTGACATAAGCCAAACCGAGCCCAAAACCTTTAACATCATGTACATTACCTGTATGGACGCGATAGAACTTATCAAATATTTTCTTAACGTTTTCTTTCTTGATCCCAAGACCAGTATCTCGAATACTAAAGCACAGACGACCCTTATCATTCCAGGTCCTGATGTAAATGTCAAGCGGTTGCTCAGGCTTACGATATTTCACAGCATTGTCCATCAAGTTGGTGATGGCATTCTGGAAATGAACCTCGTCCACGAAAATGGCAGAATCAACGGCTTCGATCTCAGTATAGATCTTTCCACCCGTATGTTCCACTCTAAGAGAGAAACTTGAGGCAACCGATTCTAATAACTCATTCAGATCCAACTCCTTCTTCTTAAACGTTGCAGTCTGTTTGTCGAACATCGACATCTGAAGCACCTTCTCCACCAGGAAGCGCAGACGCTTCGATTCATCATTGATAACACCACCCAGATGACTAAGCATCGAAGGACTCTTAGTGACAGAATCATCATTCAGCATCTGAGCTGCCAACGAGATGCTCGAGATAGGTGTCTTCAATTCGTGGGTCATGTTGTTAATGAAGTCGTTCTTGATCTCATTATAGCGCTTCTGACGGAAGACAACTACAATTGTAAAGATAAACGTAATCAGAAGAACAACCGTAAACACCATCGCAGGAATCATGAACCTGACACTTGAGAAGATGTAAGAGCCCATATCCGGAAAATGAATTTTAACGACACCCATCTTTGATGACGGGTCATTACGGAACAGGGTTTGCTTATAGGTATACTCTTCGCCTTCGTCTGTATAGTCAGGGCAACGATAAACCTCACGTCCGTCAGCAGTCTCCACTCGGAAATGGTAAGGAATATTGATGCCGTTGTTCATCAACTCTGCACGGATGTCCTGATCTAGCAATTTAAAGTTGATTCGCTCTTTCAACGGCTTGTCTGAAGCTGTATAAAGAATATTGTAGACCACCTCGTCGAGCAAGGCTTTCTGATATACATAACGATTGCGCACAATCTCCTGAAGAGACTTAGAGGCCTCTGAAATAGAGTTCTTGTCCGTCCTCAGGATCATACCCTTAGGAACATTGGCTGGCTTAATGGCAAATGTCTTCAGCTCAAAACTTGAATAAACAGTCCCGTCATCTGCTGCTACAGCAAACTGATGACTGTGCTTTATTGTTCCGTCAAGTCCGTCAATCATCATGGAATCCTGCTTGTAGGCCTTACGTTCTGTCTCTTTCACATCTTTTTCTAAATAACGCAAAGTCTCATTCATCTCCAGATTACGCGAAGCCTGATAGAGACTACGATTGACAGACTCATCGAACTGCTCCTTCTTCATCTTCGCCATCTCTTCGATGTACGAAATCTGCAGGAGGAGGAGTCCCACGAACGAGAGTCCCATGACTATTGCTATGATCCAAATCGTACTTTTCTTCATATCGTCAGCAAAGGTAATGGAATTCTTAATAAGACACGCCTATTATGTTAATTAATTTATCGAATTTTAGCGAATTTAACATATCTACAACTTCTTGGTTAACTATTTGTAACTACAGGAAAGGCCAACGAAAAGAAGCTCTTGCCTCTTGATAGCCTATCTCGCATACTGGTTTCTTGCCACTTAGTTGATGCCATCAATAAGTGCTCTTTTTAATTCTCTAGAGAATTCGAGAGCCAACAGTAAGTAAACGAGGCGATAAGTGCCTCTTAACGCCGAAATTCTCTAGAGAATTCAAAAACAAAGATAAGGATAACAACTTACATAATGAAAGAGTGGGACAAGATTGCCCCACTCTTTTCAATTTGAAATATGCTGAAGATTAATCCTCTTCCTTCATCTCCTCCTCATGCTGCTTAATCAGAGCCTGCTGGATATCGTTCGGAACAAGCTCGTAGCTTGAGAAACTCGTCGTGAACGAAGCACGTCCACCAGTCAGTGAACTCAGAGCGATAGAGTAACTTGAAAGTTCCTTCAGAGGAATCTTGGCACTCAGCTTCTGATAGCCAGCCTCAGAATCCATACCCATAATGATGGCACGACGACCCTGAAGGTCAGACATCACATCACCCATGTAGTCTGCAGGAACGAGCACCTCGAGGTCATAGATTGGCTCAAGTACCTTTGGACCAGCCTCCTTGAATGCTGCTGAGAAGGCGTTACGAGCTGCAAGCATGAACGAAAGCTCGTTAGAGTCTACTGGGTGCATCTTGCCATCGTAAACAATCACGCGAACGTCACGGGCATAAGATCCTGTCAGAGGTCCTTGCTCCATACGCTCCATGATACCCTTCAGAATAGCAGGCATAAAGCGAAGGTCGATGGCACCACCAACTACAGAGTTGATGAATACGAGCTTTCCACCCCACTCGAGGTCAATCTCTTCCTTACCCTTGATGTTCATCTTGAACTCCTGACCGTTGATCTTGAATGATGTAGGATCAGGCATGCCCTCTGTGTAAGGCTCCAGAATCAGGTGAACCTCACCAAACTGACCTGCACCACCTGACTGCTTCTTATGACGATAGTCGGCACGTGCCATCTTTGTGATAGTCTCACGATAAGGAATCTTTGGCTCGATATACTCGATCTGGATCTTCTCATTGTTCTCCATACGCCACTTCAAGGTGCGAAGGTGGAACTCGCCCTGTCCATGAACAATAATCTGACGCAACTCCTTAGACTGCTCTACAACCCATGTGGGATCCTCCTGGCGCATCTTGGCCAGTGCAGCCATCATCTTCTCAGTCTCTGCCTCGTTAACGGCCTTGATAGCACGAGAGAACTTAGAGTTAGGATACTTGATGAAGTCAAATCTATTGTCTACATCCTTGCCGTTCAAGGTGTTACCAGTCTTCACATCTTTCAGCTTCACTGTACAGCCGATATCACCAGCACGAAGCTCATCGACCTGAATACGGTTAGCACCTGCACAAGCATAGAGAGTACCAATACGTTCCTTAGAGCCACGATCAGCATTTGTCAGGTCATCACCACTCTTCACGATTCCACTCATCACCTTGAAATATGATACCTCTCCAATATGAGGCTCAACACCTGTCTTGAAGAAATAGAGAGATGTGGGAGCAGAAGCATCAGCAGGAACATCCTTACCTGCAGCGTTCTTAATAACAGGCATCTCGCTGACGAAAGGCACAACGTTGCCAAGGAACTCCATCAAACGACGAACGCCCATATCACGACCTGCACAGACACAGAATACTGGGAAAATAGAACGTGTCACGAGACCCTTGCGGATACCCTCACGCATCTCGTCCTCAGTCAAATCCTCGCTCTCGAAGAACTTTTCCATCAGCGTGTCATCGCCAGCAGCAGCAGCCTCCACGAGGGCAGCCTTCATCTCCTTGGCCTTCTCCAGCTGATCAGCAGGAATCTCCTCGATAATAGGAGCACCACCTTCTGGCTTCCAAGAGTACTTCTTCATCAGCAGCACGTCAATAACGCTGTTGAAGCCTGCGCCTGTAGCGATAGGATACTGAACGGGCACGCAGTTTGGTCCATAGACATCCTTCAACTGTGAGAGAATCTGATCGAAGTCGCAGTTGTCGCGATCCAGCTGGTTCACGAGGAAGATCACGGGCTTCTTCAGCTTCTCAGTGTTGCGGAAAGCATTCATCGTGCCAACCTCAGGACCATACTGGCCGTTGATGAGGATAACAGCCTGATCAGTAACGTTCATAGCGGTGATAGAGCCACCTACGAAGTCGTCACTTCCTGGACAGTCGATGATGTTGAGCTTCTTGTTATTCCACTCCACATGAAAAACAGTTGAGAACACCGAATAGCCGTACTCCTGTTCAACAGGGAAG
This sequence comes from Prevotella sp., assembly GCA_017443345.1. GTDB lineage: Bacteria > Bacteroidota > Bacteroidia > Bacteroidales > Bacteroidaceae > Prevotella. Next base: position 33,571 of record JAFSNR010000111.1, on the reverse strand, counting down.
TAATCGCTCATGGTGTTCTTACCCTCTACGGTACCGCGGCGCTTGATGATGCCAGCTTCGTAGACCATTGACTCGGCAAGAGTAGTCTTGCCGCTACCCGCACTGCCAATGAGTGCAATGTTCTTGATTTCGTTAGTTTGATAAACTTTCATATCTTTTGGTTTTAGGATAAATAATTTCTATTTAGGTCGCTAAATTAGACATTTTCTGAGAAATAGCCAAAAAAATGTTTCAAATATTAAACTAAATTAGTATTTTTGCAATAAAAATGGCAGGTTTATACATCCATATTCCATTTTGCAGGAGTCGTTGCATCTATTGCGGCTTCTATTCGACGACTGAGTTAGAGCTCCGTCAGAGATACGTTGATGCCCTTTGTAAGGAGATGATTCTGGTATGCCAGCAAGCCCCCATCAGGACCATTTATCTTGGAGGAGGAACACCTTCACAACTGACCATTTCACAACTTCAACAGATTTTCGACGCTATATATATATATAATAAGGTGGAAACTGATGCAGAAATAACAATAGAATGTAACCCAGACGATGTAACCAAGGGATTCGCAGAAGGTCTAAGTCATCTTCCTGTTAACAGGGTTAGCATGGGAGCACAGACATTCAACGACCAGCGACTCAGATTCCTACATAGAAGACATACCTCCTCTCAAGTTTTTGATGCAGTTAATCGACTCAGGGATTCTGGTATCCAGAATATCAGCATCGACCTGATGTATGGCTTTCCTGAAGAAACCTTATCAGAATGGGAAGATGATATCGAGAAGGCTTTATCGTTGGAAGCAGAACATCTTTCAGCCTATTGCCTGATGATAGAGGAAGGCACTCCACTCTATCGTATGCAGACAGAACCTCTGGAGGAAGAACTTGAGAGGCTGATGTACGAAAGGCTTATCGACAAACTGGCAGTTGCAGGCTATGAGCACTATGAAATATCAAACTTTGCAAAGCCAGGTTTCCGTTCCAGACATAACTCCAGCTATTGGGATGGTACTCCCTATATCGGCATTGGTGCAGCAGCACACTCCTATGATATCAAAAGCCGCAGTTGGAATGTGGCAAATATCAGACAGTATATAGAAGGCATTGAGCAAGAGAAAAGACTTTTTGAAGAGGAACTCATCGACGAGAATACCAGATACAACGATACCATCACCGTTGGTTTACGTACTAAAGAAGGCATTTGCCTGGATCATCTCTCAGAAAGGCACAGAGATTATTGTCTGAAAAACGCCTGTCGCTTTATTGACGATGGACTGCTACACACGAACGACCATCAACTGGCACTAACAAGAAAAGGACTCTTCGTCAGCGACATGATTATGAGCGAACTAGTCTGGGTAGATTAAAGAGAAGGCAAACGTAAAAGGCGCTTGATAGCAAAGACATAATAGGCAATCAGCAAAGGATAGCCTATATAATATAAGGTCGTAATACTGAAAACTACATAGCATACAGCACAGACTGCAGTCAGCCCACTCAGATACAGGACAGCAGCACCTAAAGGTAGCTTCTTCGTTACATCATCAACCGTAGCTATGGCCACAATGACAATAGCCCATACAGAAGATACAAACAAACCTAAATGGAGAGGCAACGCGAATGGGTTCAAAGAAGGATGATAATAGAAATGTCGCCACGACTCGGGACCAAACAACTGAATTGAGCTATATAGCACAGCGGAGGATGCTATCAGAAGACACAATGTGGTAGGATAGAACGAGGGGATATCATTGAAATGTACAATCTTTGCTCCTCTTTTCATCAATCTGCGAACACCATAGGCAGCAACAACTACTACACAAAATGCCAAGAAAATCAGCATGTGGGCATCAGAGAAGAAATCAATAAACTGACTGATGGGGTCATCAGGAGAAACCTTTGCCAACAGCTCATTCTCATGAATCCAACCAAATGTCAGTTGGTCACGTGCAACCTTTACCCATACAGAATCTATCGTGTCAGCAGGAACGGTCTTGATATCAGCTACAACAATATGCTCATTCTTCCTAAGTGTGATGGAGTCTTTCTGCATTTCCACACCTACTGTTTCTATCTCGGAAGAAACCACGTCAGGAATGGCCATATCTTCTGGCTGCTGAGCAACAACAACCAACGAGTCACCAGTAACAACAAAATTATAGTTCTGAGTATAGTGATGAGTCGTATAGAAAGAGATAGAATCTAACTGCTGTGCAGTCAAATCCCATGCGTCTGGCGTAATCGGGCCACGATTATAGCAACCTGCCAGCATCATCGACAGGAAACATATCAGGAAAGAAACAGACAGTTTACGCATAGACATTCATCTGACAGTTCTTACAATCAAACTCTAATTGGAATCGACGTCCGTCACCCAACTGCAAATAAAGTGGTTCCTTCCATTCTGGATGTTTACCACCCCTGCGAACACAATAGCCCAGGCTATAACGGATACAATGACGACACTGCATCAAAGGACCATCCCCACCATTCAACTCATAAGCTGTCAATCCTTCCGCATTGTAGAACTTCTGAGAAAGATGGTTTGATATATTATAAAGATAAGGATAAGGATCGTCAGGGGACGAAATCTCGTTACGGCCCCTCAAAGGAATGGATCCGGAATCATGTGTCAGTTTCAGTTGACAAAGTTGATCTACAAGTAGTCTCCTCATCTCAGACAGTACGCTGTTAGGGATAAAGAAGTTGAAATCTGAAGGAATCTCTACTTCTGAACAGGTATATATGGTATCTCCAAGCTTTGTCAGTTGACGAATGATATTCTCACGAGGAGATTTCTGAGCTATCTGATGCTCTTGCGAGATCTTCACACTACAGGTCTGATGGTGAATAGTAGCATAAAGTGAAAAACCATCTTCTGTAGCACGAAGTGACATTGATACAGGAATCTTGCGTTGAGCACTTGGCTTGGAAAGGATCCTTTCGAACTCTTGGTCGTTATTTCGGAACAAAGACATTCCTGGACGCAATCCCTTGGGCATCCTATAAGGATAAATACGATTTCCCACGACACGATTGGCACGAAGTCCCTCAAACTGGCGGTCTGCATTCAGGAAACAAAGTCCGTCACCATTGGTAAAACTGGATACGCCAGCCACATTGAAAGAGTCATGTCGTATCTCCTTCACTGTTCCGACAAACTCTCCGATAGCCTTTGGCGTATCAAATGATGCTATATCCGATTGTCGTCCGTGAGCAAAGTAAGAGGTATAGCCACGATTGAAGGTTCGCCTCAAATCAGGCTTGAAACTGTATACACATTGTCCGAAGGATGCTCTACAGTATTTGTCTGGATAGCGACGTACAATCTCATTGAGTTTTTCACTGTAGGCTGCTGTCACATTCTTGACATATGGCACATCCTTCAGACGTCCTTCAATCTTAAACGAACTTGCTCCTGCCTCTATAAGCTCCAACAGATTCTCGCTTTGGTTCATATCTTTCAAAGAAAGCAGATATCGTTCGTGTTCGATTTCCATCCCGTTAGCATCAAATAAAGAGAACTTCATGCGACAGAACTGGGCACACTCTCCCCTATTCGCACTACGTCGGAAACAATATTGAGAAGCATAACAGATACCAGAATAACTGACACAAAGAGCACCATGTACAAATACTTCAAGTTCCATTTCTGGCACTTCCTGATGGATGGCTGCAATTTCATCAACAGATAATTCACGGGCAAGGACGGCACGAGAAAAACCAACATCCTGCAACCATCTTACTTTCTCCGCTGTACGATTGTCAGTCTGGGTTGATGCATGAAGAGGCAACGTTGACGGACAGAGTTCCAATAACGACATATCCTGTACCAAAATGGCATCTACCCCAACATCTGTTAATGAAAGAACCAACTGTTGGAGTTGCTCTAGTTCATCATCGTAAATAATCGTGTTCAAAGTGACATATACCTTTGCTCCGAACTGATGGGCATAGTTACAGAGACTATGGATGTCATCGATACTATTCCCTGCTGCAGCACGTGCCCCAAAGCTAGGTGCCCCAATATACACAGCATCGGCACCGTGGTCAATGGCCGCTATGCCGCATGCTAAGTTTTTTGCCGGAGCTAAAAGTTCGAGTGCTCTCAATGTCGCCTATCGTATTTCGTCAATGTTATACGGAGTCTCCTGATAAACGTAATAGTTAATCCAGTTGGCATAGAGCAGGTTGGCATGAGCACGCCAGGAAACTACGGGCGGGTTTTCTGGATTATCGTCACGATAGTAATTCTTTGGCAAATCAACATCATCACGAACACCTCGATCACGCTTATACTCATTGTCCAGCGTATTAGGTGCATATTCAAGATGCCCTGTAATATAGAATTCACGTCCGTTTCTAGCCATTACCATACTGACCCCACAATCTGGAGACTCTGCAATCAGCTTCAGATCGGGGTTGGCCAGGATATCTTCACGATGAACCTCGGTATGACGACTATGAGGCATCATAAATACATCATCAAATCCACGGAAGATTGGAAGAGGTGTCTCTATGGGTACCTGAGGGAAGATACCAAACATCTTTTTCACTAAGGGATATTTAGGAATACCATAATGATAATACAGACCTGCTTGAGCTGCCCAACAGATATACAAGGTACTCGTGACATGGGTGCGAGCCCAATCAAATATTTCCGTTATCTCATCCCAATAGGTCACGTCCTCAAACTCCAACGTCTCAACTGGAGCACCAGTAATAATCATACCGTCATACTTCTCCTGACGCATCATTTCAAAATCGCGATAAAACATCATCATGTGCTCTATCGGGGTATTCTTGGGAGTATGACTCTTCAACTTCATAAAACTGATTTCCAACTGAAGCGGTGTATTGGACAACAGACGAATCAAGTCTGTCTCTGTTGTTATCTTCAGAGGCATCAAATTGAGAATGACGATACGCAAAGGACGTATATCCTGCGTCGTCGCCCTCGAGTTATCCATTACAAAGATATTCTCATTCTTCAGAATATCTATGGCAGGAAGTCTATCCGGTAATCTAAGTGGCATTGTTGAAACTAAATCTTAATAACACAACAGGATACATTATCGAGACCTCCATGGGCAATAGCTGCTTCACACAATTCATTGGCCTCGCCTCCCTCCGACAAAATGGCAGAAATATTCTCATCTTTCAGCATATCAGAAAGACCGTCACTACATAACAAATAGCAATCTCCCAACATAATATCGGTTGTCATTTTCACTATATCAATGTACGACGATGTACAACCACCACCAATACAATTCGTAATGACACTGGTACGTTTCTCTGTTCCCAACAGGTTGCTGAGTGAATGATCTGTAGTCAATTGCTCCAGATGGCCTTCACGTAATCGATAAAGGCGACTGTCGCCACAATTCATCGAATAAAACTCCCCTTCATAGTAGGCTAGAGCAACTAATGTTGTGCCCATTCCCTTAAATTGCTCATCAGCACGTCCCTTCGAAGCAATAAAATTATTAATGGACTCAAGCCAATCAACAATCATTTCATTAAAACCACCAGGTTCCAGACCAGTTGGAAGATCATGGAAAAAAAAGTGCAAATTGTTCAGAGTGTCACTACTGGCAATATCTCCACGATTATGACCTCCCATACCATCAGCAACAGCAATAAGGAGTCGGTCGCTTTTCGTTAATTCTACATGTGCTTGAAATTCGTCATTCCGAATGAAATGATTCCCCACAAGTATCATGTCTTCATTCTGATGTCTCACACAGCCAGTTCTACTAGCTGCGGTTATATGTAAACTGATCATTCTATTATCTAATTATTACTTGCAGATTCACATTTGCAATGGTGAGGATGTCACCGTTGTTCAATGTCATATCAACATCTGGCTGTATAGCTCGCTGATTTACTTTCGTTCCATTCGAAGAATGCTTATCTGTCACACACCATCCTGAGTTCGGTTTGTATTTTAACTGGGCATGAACACCTGAAACATAAGCCTGCTGCTCAAAGAATTGGGTATATGGTCCCTTTCGACGTCCGATAATGGCACCATTCATAGCTACAATACGGATATTCAGACTATCGTTGGCTAACGTCAGTACTGGCATACCGCTGCGGGGCTGACCTGTGTGGGAAATACCCATTCCCGTAGATATATTTGAAGAGAAGGCTGCAACGCTGGGAGATTCGTTTTGCTGATTTGCCTGTCGATCGCCAGGAGAAACCATCAGTCCACCACAATGAGTACAGCGTCGTCCTAGTCCGACACGACCGCACTGATTGCAGAACAACAAAGCCTGTCCACATTGATCACAATAATGGGAGTCGTCTTCTATCTCTTCTTTACAAGCTGGACAAATAATCATCTTTTATAAATCTTCTGGTAATATTATCTGATATGTTTCCTTAGTCACTTGTTCTGGCGGCATCTTTGATACACGTTCCGAGAGTTTCTGTATGGTGACATCAAGCAGATTACGCATTTCACGGGCATTACCCCACGACTCGTTCTTGGCAAGCACCATCTTATAGATCGTATCAAGTGCCTTGAACTCAGCTGCGGCCGATAAGGTGTATTGCTCTTTCTGAGCCATATGCTTGAAGATGGCAAGGAGCTCATCTTCATTGTAGTCCTCAATATGCAGTTTATGAGTAAATCGACTGGCGAGTCCTGCATTCATCTGCAGGAATTCATCCATCTTGTCCTTATAACCTGCTGCAATGACAACGAACTTACCACGATCATCCTCCATGCGCTTCATGAGAGTATCAATAGCTTCCTTACCATACTGGTCGCCACCATCACTGAGCGTATAAGCTTCATCTATGAAAAGAATACCACCCATAGCTTTGTCACACATATTATTGACAATCTTGGGGGTCTCTCCCATATACTTACCAACTAAAGTGGCACGACTTGCTTCAATGACACGTGAAGTGGGCAGAATATCCATTGACTGGAGAATCTCACCCATCTTACGGGCAATAGATGTCTTTCCCGTTCCAGGATTACCTGTCAGAATAAAGTTCATCGACATCTGCTGAACCTTTCCTGCACCCATTGCGGCACGCTGTTTCATAAACATGCTCTGTACGGCCAGTCGACGGATGGAATTCTTGACACCACGCATGCCGATAAATTCGTCAAGTTCATTAAGAACCTCATCCAACGGACGAGCTGCCTCACTCTGAGCCATCGGCAAGTCTTCTTTTGTCAGACTATACATGTCGCTTTCCTTGAAGCCTGGATCACCCATCAACTTCACAAGACGCTGACTCTGACGTTCCACAGCCTCATTAAAAATACGACGAGCCTCACGAGCATTACCAAAGTTCTTATCCCGACGCAGATACAGTTGTTCAAACTGTCTATGGATAGCGGCACGGGTATCCTCATCAATCGTGAAATTCTTACCCTCAGCAAGATGGAGGAATATCTCTGTCAGCTCATCTGGTGTATAGTCGTCAAAATGGATAGTCTGAGTAAACCTACTCTTCAAGCCTGGATTGGTGTCAATGAAGTCATGCATCTGGTCAGTATAGCCTGCCACAATACATATAAATTTACCTCTGTCATCCTCAAGACGTTTCAACAACGTATCGATAGCCTCTGCACCAAAGGTATCACCATCACTTGATTTCAGAGTATAGGCCTCATCAATAAAGAGCACACCACCAAGAGCCTGATCTACAAGCTGATTGGTCTTGATAGCTGTCTGACCAGAATAGCCTGCCACAAGTTTAGCACGATCGGCCTCTACCAACTGACCACGAGCCACAACACCCAAAGTCTTGAAGATATCTGCCATAATACGTGCCACAGTCGTCTTTCCTGTACCTGGATTTCCTGTAAACACATAGTGCTTGCCCTGGAATGTATTGGTCTCGCCACGTCTGATCTGCAGATTGAGGAATGCTGTCAGGTTCGAAATTTCCTTCTTGACACCTCCCAATCCAACAAGACCGTCCAACTTCTTCAGACAGTCGCCAACATTGACTGACTTTGGAGCCTCGTAAGGAACATCCTCTTGTCTGATAGTCATCAGCTCTTCGTTGCTCATCGAGGAAATATCCACTCCTTGCAGACGCTGCGCCTGTTTCTTACAGATCTGGTCAAAGAGCGTACGCATCGTACGACCATTGGCAAAGTCCTTGTCACGAGAGTTGTACATCTCCGTAACCATCTTCTTCGTCAATTCCTCTGCTTCTGGCGAGAAGATATATTTCTTGCCCTTAGCAAAGACAAGCATGATCTCGAACAACTGCTCGGGCGAGTAATCCTTAATATCGAGGAAATAGTTGAAGCGGCTGCGGAAACCTGGATTCACACGGAACAGGTTCTCCATCTCAGTACGATAGCCTGCCGCAATCACAATGAACTGACCACGATCGTCCTCCATGCGTTTCATCAGCTTCTCCAGAGCCTGAGCTCCTTGATTGTCACGATCACCAGAGGCACTAAGCGGAGCCAAAGTATAAGCCTCATCGACAAAGAGGATACCACCTTTGGCCTTATCACATAAGCGATCTACGACCTTTGGCGTTTCACCCTGATAAGGACTGACCATCTTGGCTCGGTCCACTTCCACAACATGGCCACTGTCAAGATAACCTATAGAGGCAAGTATTTCGCCAAGCTTGCGGGCTATCGTTGTCTTACCCGTTCCTGGATTACCCGTCAGGATAATATGCATCGACATCTTCTCTTGCTCACCCAGTCCGCGCTCAGCACGCTGCATGGCATTCTGAACAGAATAGGCCATTTCCTTCACAGCCGCCTTTACCTCATCCATACCAATGAAGGTATCAAGGTCTTTCAGGATATCTTCTACGGAACGTTCTTCTGGTACATAACCCTTGATATCCGACTTCTCTACCTGCTTGGCATCAGCACCACGGCTGATGAACTGTGTGAAGATATCTTCTGCAGTCTTTGTGGCCAGATGTCCGTTTCCAAATGTCTCATCCTTAATCTTCACCTGATATTTGAAGAAACGCGACAACTGACTATCTGCCTCTTCTGAGAACTCAGTAATACCATACTTGATACGTAGGTTCAGTTTACATATATCCGTCAACTCCTGATAACCAGGTGTAGTCATACGGAATGTATACTTGAAACGATTAGCTACGGCAGGATTACTCTCCAGGAAGTCCTCCAAGCCCTTGGTCAAGCCAGAGATAATAACAATAGGATTATCCTCCCATTTATCCATCTCCACAAAGAGCTTGTCAAGCGGATTAACCTGATTAGAATATTTATCGGGTAGGAGCTTTTGGACATTATCGAAAAAGAGAATACCATTCTTGGCTTTCTTGATATTGTCATCCCATTTGTCAACAAAGCGCTGGTAGTCTACAGCATCTACCATCGTCAACTTTGGCTTTTCGATGATCTTGTGCTGATAGAAGTAATCGCGCAGAATCTCAGCAAGAGCAGTCTTTCCTGTTCCAGTCTCTCCTATCACAATGGCGTTGACAGATATACGGACATTAGCAATGTCCTTACGAGAACGAAGATATGTATAGGTATCAACAATGGTCTTTAACTGCTGCTTAACTTCATCAAGACCTACCAACTTATCGAGCAGATCCTGACTTACAAGCGGCTGACCACACCACTTGCAGAACTTAGCAATGCTTCTGTTTTCCTTATGACATTTCTCGCAAACCATTATTCTACGTCTCGTTCTAATTGCTTAATTATTGCAGAGGGGCTGGCCTTCATGTGATTAACATCAGGATTGCTGACGTTAAGAAGACTCGGACTGAAAATGATGAAATCGAGGACAAAGACCAGCACCAGTACACTCCAGAGGATATAGTGCAGCACACTCTCGCCACTGATGGAGCGAACTTGATCCGTCACATCATTCAACAAACCGAACTTCGAGCCCTTAAATCTGTATGACTTTGTCTTGAACGTGTAATACAACGGTTCAAGCAATGTTGACTTGATATCATTCTGAAGAACTTCAGAAATCAGTTTACTGTCAGCCTTCTGGTCACCACGGAAATCTGTCAGATGACATATTAACATGTAAACCAATGAGATGACAACAATAGTAATATTAAAGAGCGAGGGATGAGACTGTCCCATATACTTTAATATTATAATAGGTATAAAGGAGGATAGAGCTCCTAACAATCCCCACAGGCAAGAGAACATAAAATCATAGCCACGGAAGAAAGCTCTGGTGCCAACGATGATGGCAGTCATACCTCCTAAAGGCAAACCAATAGACAGGAAGGTATGTCCTAACAGGAACGTGCGGTCTTTAACACCAATGATCAACACCAGCAAAAGCCAGATGCCGCAAAGTCCATAGAATATCATACGCCACATCTTTTCCTTTGCCCTCGCACGTTGCCAATTACTACGTACTTCCTTGATTCTTGCTGACGTTTCCTCACGGGCATCAACAAAACGCTTATAGTAACGCTGGGTAGCATCAATCTGTCCAAGTGCCATCAGCCACTCCTCCAAAGCATGCTCATAGGCATATTCTTCAGAGAAATCCGCAAAGGGATCTTCATGATAGAATACAGACATCCACTGGGAGAATGAACCGTTTCTGATTTCACCACGAAGTTGTGAATAGTTTCTTGCATCGATACTCTTTCCGTCTGTCATCTCTGTTCCGTCAGGCATCAGATATACAGGAGTAACTCCCAGAATCCTACAGAAACGATAGACGGCAGTCTTCACATCATAAGCACCTAAACGCTCCCGATTCTCTTCACTCTTGAAATCAAAGCAGCGGGTATGCTCACCAAACAACTCAGTCCAACCATGAAGTTGGGCATAATAGGTGAACCTTCCTTCTAGTGCTACGATATCTTCCATCTCGTCTGCAAACTCCTTCTCGCCCAGATGCTCAGCATTTTTCAAACGTTCACAGAGTTTTTCGCCTACCTGCATCGGTGTGAAAGCACTCCTCAGATCATAAGCAGCCTCACGATCAAGATTGTACAGCACCTTATAAGCCAAAGTCGAAGAGTAAGGCTGATCCTTCGTCATGATACGGAGACTTTCACAGGCCATACGGTCCTCATGACTGTACATCCATGAAAGCAGACGGCCGTCTGTCAGACTATGCCAGTCATCCTCAGTCAATGCTTCCCTGCCGAAAGTCTTAACGATATCCTTCAAATCGGAAGATGGATATTTGGCCAGCAGAGGTATCTCTGGATCAATCTCAAAGACCAAGCGCATAATGGCGATTCGGAGCTCATCCTTATTCGTCGTGTGAGTGAAATATGAACGCAGACGATCAACATCGCACTTCGTATGTGATTCCAGATAGAGGAATAGCGAATCATTGGGATTCGTCAACAATAATCCGTAGTCACTCTGGTAGCTCAAAAGCGAGATGGCCATACTGTGAATATCGTCACAGAGATTTCCCTTGACATCTTTATAAGGGTAGGTGGGCTCCATGACGTAAACTGATGCCAACAGTCCAGCCTTCTGGTCTACAGGATAACGGTTCACTACGATATCCTTCACAATCGTACTGAGTTTCTCATTGCCACACGACTCCAACCATGAGCTGATCTTGCCATTATACAGATAACCAATGGCCACCTTCTCATTATCAAGAAGCAAGGGAACGAGTTCGTGGATGTTATCAGCAACCAGATTTCTGTCTGGATCGACAATAAAGCTCTTATATTTAAGAAATGGTGAAGAGAGGTCCACCTTCGGACTTCCGCCTTCAAACCACTGTTCTACTTCTTCATATCCCCAACGATTCAGAGGATTAACCACCGTAAGTCCTTGTACAATCATGCGGACACGATCAGGCAGTTCTTTAATATGTGGAATACGACCTTCGTTTTTCTGACGCATCATAATGCGCTCATTCGAACTCATCGGGTTCTCACCCAACCAAAGCGCCATCAGACACATACCCAAAGAATAGAAATCGGCAGAAGGCGAAACCTCCACAACTCCGTCAATCACATCTGAATACATCTCTGGAGCGGCATAAATAGGGGTACGAGCCTGTGTCGTCTTATGCGACTTACCGTCCTGCTCCAGGATACTTGAGATTCCGAAGTCACCAAGAACCAGTTCTGTGTGTTCCTTGTCACGGAAAAAGAAATTGCTTGGTTTGACATCTTTGTGAAGAATGTTACACTCATGGCAGTAAGCCAGTGCTGCAGCACCTTGCAAGGCAATACGACGGAACTTGTCAAGATCGCCATTCAACTTGTATTCTGCCATTGATCCTCCACGAAGATACTCCATGAGTTCATAATAACGATGCTTGCCATCGACATAGGTCTTGCCATAGTCAAACACATGGACAATCATCTCAAAATCAAAGTTCAGAACAGTCTGAAGAATTTTCTTATTGACGTCAAAACTTGGATAGTAAATCTTCAAGACGTATTCTTCATGATCACGCTCCACCAGAAAGACCTGAGCCTCACCAGAATTGTCGCTCAAGCACTGAATCTTATGATAATTGACGCCTTTGAGGATGAAATCGTCACCATACGCCGTCTCATGCTGTGATGTCATTCCATCAGCCCTGACCGTACCACCCATATCTGAAGCAACAGGCATCTCAGCAGGACGGATCGTACCATCCAGAGTTGCAGGACGGATAGTACCATCCATGGTCGAAGGACGGATGGTCCCATCTAATTCGGCTGGTCGTATGGTCCCGTCGAGTTCTGCAGGGCGAATGGTGCCATCAAGTCCGGAAGGACGGATGGTTGAATCGCCATTGGTTGTATTTCCATTATCGAAGGTTCTTTCCGTGCTCATTTAAATATCGTCTTTAATTTCCTTTTTCGAATTCTTACCAAGTATAATCCATTTTCCTCCCATCTGGGGCTTGGCGCATCCACAGGGACTTGAATGAAGGGCGTGCTTGAAATTACATTCCCACGCAAGTCTGACACCCGAAGGTTTGCAGGCCATCGCGTAATTACGCACCTGAGCCGGTTTGGGTTGAGGTTGCTGAGCCATCTGCTCCAATATCTCCGTGAGTCTGTTCAGACGCTCCTGTTTCTTGGCATCATATTCTTCCTTGCTCAGACGCTTGTTGGTGGATTCAGGGATGACGGGGTGAGCTATGCCACGATCCTGCGCAAGGAGCGTCAAAACCCGCTCGCGAAGCTTGATGTTTTTCTGATCACGAAGAACCTCACGCTCAGAGCTATAGGGAATCGTCATCTCCAGTTTCTGTATCTCACTGGCCAGACGCTGCATCTCCTTGAACTCAGGAGTCTCTCTGACACGCTCCATCAGCTGACGTGCTTCATCTGTCAGAGGAGTGCCACACTGCTTGCAGAAAGAGAAGTCATTCAACGTACGGCAGACAGGACAAACAATTCCACCTCGCGGACTTCCACACTCAGGACAGAAAGCCTCATGGCCCGTCAGTTGAGAGCCACAGAAGGAGCATACATCCTTGCGTATGTAATGGCGACAGGTTTCACAGAAATCTGCATCAGGTTCTATGTCAGCACCACAATTGGGGCAGGTTGCCATACCAATAGGACTACCACAAGATGCACAGAACATGGCCTCAGGCTCATTTATCGTACCACAATGGGGACACTGAATACCCTGTGCCGAATGCATTTGCATCGCCTGTTGTGTCTGCGTATCAACAGTCCTCTCACGAGTCAGCTCATCACGTTGCAACTGACGAGAGCTGCTGTTCGTACGTTCTGGATTCAGAGTAATATCATCATTCATAAAAACAAGCAAATAACTTAAGTTAGGTGCAAAATTACAAAAAAAAACTTAATGGACAAAAAAAACCGCCGTAAATTTATATTTACGACGGCAAATTCTTCTAATTTATGGTTAAATTACCACAATTGCAAGCGTTCTGACTGCGGAATAAACATCTTGTCGCCTTCTTTCACACCAAATGCTTCATACCACGCATCAATATGGGGAAGAGCTCCATTAACACGCCAACGGCCTAATGAGTGAGGGTCGCTCTTCGTACGATTGCGAATCTCTTCTTCGGTAATATTATTGGCCCATACACCTGCATAGGCATGGAAGAAACGCTGATCTGCAGTCAGTCCGTCTTTCTCACCTAATGGATTACGCTTAGTCGCATTCTTGTAAGCAGCAAAAGCCACCTGCAGACCTCCATGATCTGCCAGATTCTCACCAAGCGTCAAACGGCCATTAGCCTTCAAATCAGGAAGCACACTAATCGCAGAGAAGAAATCGGCATACTTGTCCGTTCTCTCTGTAAAGTTCTTTCCATCTGCCTCTTTCCACCAGTCATGCATATTTCCATCTTTATCGAAACGACGGCCTTGATCATCAAATCCATGTGTCATCTCATGGCCGATAACCACTCCGATGGCACCATAGTTAAAGGCATCATCTGCAGTTGGCTCAAAGAACGGATACTGGAGAATGCCAGCAGGGAAGCAGATTTCGTTGGTTGTCGGATTATAATAGGCATTCACCGTCTGAGGAGTCATGTGCCAATCATCACGATCAACGGGCTTGCCTGCACGATGCTCGATATTCCAAGCATTCCAGAATTTATGGCATTCCTCCATATTCTCATAGTAAGATTTTTTAGGGTCAATCTGAAGAGCCGAGATATCAGTCCATCTGTCAGGATAGCCGATCTTTACGTAGAACGTATTCAGCTTCAACAGAGCGTTTACCTTAGTTGAATCATCCATCCAGTCCTGAGCAGCAATACGCTCACCAAGGGCAATCTGCAGATTCTTAACCAACACAGCCATACGCTGCTTGGATGACTCTGGGAAATACTTCTCAGCATAAATCTTGCCAAGAGCCTCACCCATCACACCCTCAACCTGACTGGTACTGCGCTTCCAAAGCGGATGATTCTCCTTTCGACCTGAACGGATACGTCCATTGAAATCAAAACTCTCAGCAATCACATCGTCACTCAGGAGATTAGCAGCTGAAGAGATAACATCCCACTCCATCACGTCACGATATTCTGCAGGCTTCATCGAACCTGCCAAAGCATTGGCACCTGCCATAAAATCAGGCTGTCCGACAATCATCTCCTGAATATACTTACTATCGATACCCTTGGCATTCATCAGTTTCTCCAGAGGCAGATTTGGATACTTTGTCTCGAACTCCTGAAGCGTCATCTTGTTATAGTTGGCCTCTGGGTCACGAAGCTCTGTACGCGACTTGCTGACCTTGGCAAGTGCAGTTTCCATCTTCATGATGTTCTGCATCTTCTTGGTGGCTACACTTTTACTGAAGCCAAAAAGCTGGAACATGTTGACTATGTGTTTCTTAAAGGCTTCGCGAATATTCGCCGTAGCCTTATCGTTATCGAGGTAATACTCCTTTTGGCCCAACGATAGTCCACCTTGATAAATGTTCAGGATGTTCTGCGTGGCGTTCTTGTCGTCAGCCCCCAAACCAGCATAATAGAACTGACTGCCACTATAGGGAGCCCGCTCTAACAGAATGTTGAGAAGCTGTTGCTTAGTCTTGGCAGCCTCAAGCTTCTTAATCAGAGGCATCACAGGACTGACGCCCTCCTGATTACGACGAACAGAGTCCATTGCCAACTTATAGAGGTCACTGAGTTTCTGCTCAATCGTACCCACTTCATAGGTATTGGCCTGCAATTCTGCAAGGATACCGTTGATACGCTTGTCATTGTTCTCTTGCAGCTGATCAAAACTGCCATAACGGGAATAAGCAGCAGGCAGAGGATTCTTCTTCATCCAACCACCACATGCATAGCCGTAGAAATCATCAGCAGGACGAACACTCATGTCGAAGTCTGTCTGATCCAGACCTGAACGAAGTGGTTCCTGAGCCATTGTCATCATAGAAATTGATGCCATTGCCATCATTGTAATAATTCGTTTCATACTTTTATTGTTTATTTATTGAAATTCTTCTAATTGTTCACTTAGCTTCTCCCAACGTTCTACTTCTTCGTCGAGAGCACTCTTTGTCGAGGTGTATTCTGTCACGAGCACCATATCTGAGGCATTCTCAGGCTGCATCAGCAGTTCGTCGAGCTCTTTCAATCGTTGTTCCATCTTCTCGATCTTGGCCTCCGACTCCTTCACAGCCTTCTCTGCACGATTTCTGCGCTTCTGCTGCTCTTTGCGCTCGGCATAGGAAAGAGTTTTTAAAAGAGCCTCGTCATTTGTCCCATCCCCTGGGACAACTTGTCCCACCCCATGGGACTTCTTGTCCCACCCCATGGGACTATTAGCCTGCTTGGCTACGCTGACAGACGACTCCCGTCCTAGTTCATTAAGCTCGCTTATCTTCTTAGCCTGAAGGAAGTCGTAGATGCCTCCGAGATGCTCCCTGACCTTACCACCACCAAACTCGTAGACTTTGGTAACCAAACCGTCGAGGAATTCTCGATCATGACTGACGATAATCGCAGTACCATCAAAAGCCTTAATAGCTTCCTTCAGCACATCCTTCGATGGCATATCGAGATGGTTCGTGGGCTCGTCGAGAATCAGAAGATTGACAGGTTCCAGCAACAGACGAATCATCGCCAGACGACTGCGCTCGCCACCACTGAGCACTTTCACTTTCTTATCTGATTCTTCGCCACCAAACATGAAGGCACCGAGTATGTCATTGATACGCAGTCGGATATCGCCTTTGGCCACATGGTCTATCGTTTGGAAAACGGTCAGATCCTCATCCAATAGCTGCGCCTGGTTCTGGGCAAAATAGCCTATCTGAATATTATGGCCAATCTTGAGCTCACCAGTAAATGGAATCTCACTCATAATACACTTTACGAGCGTTGATTTTCCTTCACCATTCTTTCCCACAAAGGCGACTTTCTCACCTCTTTTTATAGTCAGCGTCACATGGTCGAAGACAGTGTGGGCACCATAATCCTTGCGGACTTCGTCACAGATAACAGGATAATCGCCACTACGAAGACATGGTGGGAACTTCAGATGCATCGCAGAGTTATCGACCTCGTCGATCTCAATGGGCACGATTTTCTCGAGCTGCTTGATTTTCTGTTGTACCTGCACGGCCTTCGTAGCCTTGTAGCGGAAACGCTCGATGAAGTCCTTCATCTCTGCCACTTCCTTCTGCTGGTTCTCGTAGGCTCTCAACTGCTGTTCACGACGCCCCTGACGTAGCACGACGTATTCATTGTATTTTACCTTGTAGTCGATAACTCGCCCACAAGAAATCTCCAACGTACGATTCGAGATATTGTTGATGAATGCACGGTCGTGACTGACGAGTACGACTGCACTCGAACTTTGTGCAAGGAACTGCTCTAACCACTGAATGGACTCGATATCGAGATGGTTCGTAGGCTCGTCGAGCAACAGAACATCTGGCTTTTGAAGCAGGATCTTAGCCAACTCGATACGCATGCGCCAACCACCTGAGAACTCTGAGGTGGGACGCTCGAAATCTGTACGCAGGAATCCTAGCCCTGTCAACGTTCGCTCAAGTTCTGCCTCACGACTCTCAGCTCCCATCATCTGGAAACGCTCATGCTCAGTGGTATACTTCTCAATCAGAGCCAAGTAGCTTTCACTCTCATAGTCAGTACGTTCGGCCAGTTCCTGATTCATCCGATCCAGGCGTTCCTTCATCTTCGTGATGTCAGCAAAAGCCTTCTGGGCTTCCTCACGAACGGTGGTATCGTCCTGAAGATTCATCACCTGAGGCAGATAGCCGATTCTACAGTCGTTAGGAATACTCACCGTTCCTGATGTCGCTTTCTGCTGACCACACAGGATCTTCAGCATCGTCGACTTGCCAGCTCCGTTCTTTCCAACAAGGGCAATACGATCTCTGTCGTTGATGACGAAACTGGCATCAACGAACAATGGCTTCACGCCAAACTCCACTTTCAGTCCTTCTACAGATATCATCGCTTGTCCACGAATTTGTAGTCCTTATACTTCTCCTTAGGAAAAAGAAGAATCTCGTCTGTAACACCCAATTGGAAGTCTGAGATCTTGATGGTCGTCCAGATAAAGGCAATCTTTATCCTCACACTGATGGGATAATAGGTCTTACGGGTCAGCACGACATGGGCTTCCTTGATGCCCTTGACACCCTTTTTGGCTTTGAGCGTGAGCTTCAATCCTTGTGGATCCTCTGCAATACTGTAATCAAAATTCTCAGGATCGAACTTGAACTTACGCGAATGCTTATCCTGCTTATTGTTTGCAGCACTATAGATCTCCACTTCCCGCTTCTTTCTCTTGACGGTATAGACGGTTGTACCATCATTCCAGGACTTCATCTTGGCATCCTCAAACTTACTTTTTTTCTCCTTAATCCATATCGTGCCATTAGTCTTGTAGATACCTATGATATTCACATCGTAATGCAGGGTTGCCCCATCTGGCCCAAACACTTGGTTGTAGGCCTGATTGAAGACACGCCTTGCCTGACGCGAATTAGGTGTGTCCTGAGCATGCACAGAACAGAGCGTCATCAGGAGCATTATCAATATCAAAACGAGCTTATTTCTCATCTTTTTTTAGTTTCAAGTTGCAAAAGTACTAATTTCTCGTGGAATTTCATTATTTTTGCACACAAATTAACGAATTTACTGCAAGACTTATGGAAAAGAACATATTTGCCAAACTGATTGCCACAGCAATGAACCTTCAGGAGAAAGCTGTTGCCAATACACTTGCCCTTCTCGATGAAGGCTGTACCATCCCCTTTATCTCGCGTTATAGGAAGGAACGTACAGGTGGGCTCGACGAAGTTCAGATTGCTGGTATCAGCGACAGATACGACAAGTTCAAGGAGATTCAGAAACGTAAAGAGACGGTCACCAAGACCATCACCGATCTGGGGAAAATGACGTCTGAACTGGAAAAACGTATTGAAGACTGTTGGGATACAACGGAACTGGAAGATATTTACCTGCCTTTCAAGCCCAAACGACGGACACGTGCTCAAGTGGCTCGAGAACAAGGCCTGGAACCTCTTGCCCAGATGCTTCTGCTCCAAAGAGAACGTGACCCAGAGCGCCAGGCTGAGCGATATATCAATGACAACGTAAAAGATGCTGAAACAGCCATCAAAGGCGCTCAGGATATCATCGCTGAAATCGTCAGCGAGGATGAACGTAGTCGCCAGCAGCTTCGCAATGCCTTCAGACGTCAGGCTTTCATCACCTCCAAAGTGGTGAAGAACAAAGCTGACACGGATGAAGCAGCTAAGTATAGTGACTATTTTGATTGGGAAGAGCCTCTGAAACGCTGTTCATCCCACCGTCTCTTGGCCATGCGTCGAGGGGAGAACGAAGGCATCCTCCGTATCAGTATTTCTCCTAACGACGAAGAGGCTACTGAGCGTCTGAAACGTCATTATGTCTATGCCAACACACCTTGTGGAAAACTGGTAGCTGAAGCTGTCGAGGATGGATATAAGCGATTGCTTAAACCTGCCATCGAAACAGAGTTCTCTGCTCTCAGCAAGGAGAAAGCCGACGAAGAGGCCATACGCGTCTTTGCAGAGAATCTGAGACAATTGCTTCTTGGTGCACCACTAGGTCAGAAACGGGTCATGGGCGTCGATCCTGGTTTCCGTACTGGTTGTAAGGTTGTCTGTCTCGATGCTCAGGGAAATCTGCTACATCATGAGGCCATCTTCCCCCACCCGCCTGTCAATAAACGGATGGAGGCAGCCACAGCTGTGACCAAGATGATCAAGAAATACCAGATTGAAGCCATCTCTATAGGTAACGGTACTGCCAGCCGTGAGACAAATGATTTCATCAAGGATGTCCTCGCTGGCCGATATGATCTTTCTCCCTCACGGCGCGAGGAAGAGCGTCCTCAAGTATTCACCGTCAGCGAGGATGGTGCTTCTGTCTATTCTGCCTCAAAGATTGCTCGCGATGAGTTCCCCGATGAGGATGTGACTGTTCGTGGAGCTGTCTCCATAGGACGCAGGTTGATGGATCCACTCGCAGAACTGGTGAAGATCGATCCCAAGAGTATCGGCGTAGGTCAGTATCAGCATGATGTGGACCAGGCCAAACTCAAGCACTCACTGGATCAGACGGTTGAGAGTTGTGTCAACCTTGTTGGTGTCAATCTTAATACGGCCTCTCAGCATCTGCTGATGTACGTCAGTGGACTTGGTCCCACATTGGCCAAGAACATCGTGGATTATCGTCGCGAGAATGGTGCCTTTACATCACGTGCCCAACTCAAGAAGGTGCCACGTCTTGGTCCTGCTGCCTTCCAACAATGCGCAGGCTTTCTTCGTATTCCTGGAGCCAAGAATCCACTCGATAATTCTGCTGTCCATCCAGAGAGCTATGACATCGTCGAGCATATGGCTAAAGATCAAGGGTGTTCTGTTGCCGACCTCATTAATATTAAGGAGAAACGCGAGGCCATTGATATCCAGCGCTATGTCACAGCAGAAGTGGGCATCCCCACCCTCACGGATATCATGAAGGAACTTGAGAAACCTGGTCGCGACCCTCGCGAACAGATTGAGGAGTTTGAGTTCGATAAGAATGTCTCTACGGTTGACGATCTGGTAGAAGGCATGATCCTGCCTGGTATCGTTACCAACATCACTAACTTTGGGGCCTTCGTAGATATCGGCGTACATCAGGATGGTCTTATCCACATCTCTCAGATGGCCAATCGTCGCATTGCCCACCCAACAGATGTGGTGAAACTACATCAACACCTTCGCGTCAGAGTGATTGAAGTAGACCATAGACGCAATCGCATCTCTCTCTCACTAAAAGGAATATAGGAAAATGAAGAAAACTGTTATATATGGGTTGCTGCTAATCGTCGCAACCATCGTTTCATGTACATCTGGAGATTCTTTTGGAGGCCGTATGCTCAGCCCTGAGCAGGAACGTCTGGCGAGAATCAATATGATTGATAGCACATCACTTAGCGAGGTAGTTAACCTTGATTCAATAGATGGATTTGAGCAATTAAGTTCTCTGACTGCCGATGTTTGGATGCTCATCGACGATTCCACTGGTTGCATCATCAGCGAGAAGAACGCTGACGAACAGAGACAGATGGCTTCTATAACCAAAATGATGACTTGCCTGTTGGCACTTGAGAACGGACAAATGAACGACACCATCGAAATTACCCAGGATGTCTATATCGCTAAAGACTCTCGAGTGAAGTTAGGCGACAAATATACGATGCGCCATCTGATTGACGAAATGATGCTCCTGAGCGATAACGATGCTGCTTATGCACTGGCAAAACACATTGGTGGCGATACGCTGAAATTCTGCGACATGATGAATGAGAAAGCGGCTTATCTGGGGATGACGCACACCCACTTCGCCAATCCCAATGGTATGCCAAATCTTAACAACTATAGTACGGCTAGCGACCTGGTCAGACTGTCTAGATACTGTATGCGCGACAGTCTCTTTGCAGCAATTGTGGGAACTGTTGAAAAAGACGTGCCTCTCCTAGATGGACGCCACATGCCTTGTCGTAACACCAATGCGCTTCTCAAGACCTATGAGGGCTGTTTGGGAATCAAAACTGGTTTTACCCGTCTGGCAGGCAATTGCCTCGCATCTGCTGCTACTCGGAATGGTACGACACTCTATCTCGTCCTTCTCAATAGTCGCAGCATGTCATCACGTTTTACAGAATCGGCCATCCTACTCGACTATGGTTTCAACGTGATGAAGACTTATGGTCTTCGTGGATACTCTCAGCCATAAGACGGTAGATCTCTCGTGTGCGTTCATCAGACAACATACTCATCTGCATCTGCATGACGTTCTGATCGTATCGCACCATCGGTCCTGTCTGAGCATCTTTGGGCGACATGTCCTTGACCTTACGGGCTGTTTCCTCTATCAATGGGAAGAACAGCTGAAAGTCAATCTGCTCAGATTCAAGCAAACGCTCTGCCAAACGATAACAGTGATTGGTAAGATTGCAAGCCAATACTGCAGCGAGATGCATTTTCTTACGTTTCTCAGAATCGCAATCAACAACATGGTCTGAGATACTCGCTGCCATCAATCGGATTTCCGATAAGACTTCTTCGTCCGAACCTTCTACGAAACAAGGGATCTCACGAAAATCCACCTTCCGATTCTTAGAAAATGTCTGCATGGGATAGAGCACGCCATATCGTGAAGCATGACCTCTAAAGATATCCATCGGCATGCTACCAGCTGTATGAAGGAAAAGACCGTTGGGACGCTTATGACAGATAGAGGCAACCAGACCACTGAGCGCATCGTCCTTCACTGAAAAGATATAGACATCAGCATCTTGGCGGATGTCCTCTGTAAGGGTTGTATAGTTACAACCAATCTTATCTGCCAGTTCTTTGGCATGTTCTTCTGTACGACTAAATACCTGCACAACATCCTTGCCAACAGCCTTGAATGCCAGCGATAATTGAGTGGCCAGATTGCCTGAGCCTATAATAACGATTTTCATGCCTAATGGGTTGCTTTGAAAAGTCCTTTAAACAGCAAGTATTTGTCGTATTCAATCTGATGATGGCAAAGAGGTACGATCTCCTTCGCCATACCACCAGTGGCGACGATATGCACTGGTTCAGAAAACGTAGGCAGAAGTTTGTCGATAAGTCCGTCTACCATACTCGCCGTACCATAGAGGATACCACTCTGCATACACTCCAACGTATTACGTCCAACGAGATTCTTGGGTTTCTCTAAATGGATGGAAGGCAATTGTGAAGCCCGCTGGCTGAGGGCATTCAGAGAGGTCTTCACACCAGGAATGATAAGTCCGCCCTTGAAAGACCTGTGTTCATCGACAACACCAAAGGTCGTAGCAGTTCCAAAATCGATAATGATAGCTGGCGCCCCATAACAAGTCACTGCTCCCAAGGCATCTGCTAAACGATCTTTACCCAACTGGGAGGGCGATTCTATATCGATAGTCATCAGTCCTTGCGCATCTTCAATACTGAAGAAATGGGGTACGATACCCGTCAGATCGTTGATAGCCTGAGCGATATCGTCATCCACCTCAGGAACAACTGATGAGATCGTCACACTTGCCACATCTGACAACTCAACACCATACTTTCTCAGTCCTTGCTTCAGTTCGTAGCGAAAGAAACTCACGGTTTCCTCCTTACGGGTCTTGAAACGCCAGGTATTTGTGATGTTGCCTTCACGATTGGCGATGGCAACCACAATGGTAGAATTACCGATATCTATGAGGATATGCATCGCTTACAGAAGATCTTTGAGACTGTCGAGGATCATATCAGCCGTCTCTTCTTTAGAACAAAGAGGTAGTTCCTTCATCTCCTGCTGAGAGATGAGCGTCACCTGATTCGTATCTACTGCGAAACCAGTCTGATCACTTGCGATGGAGTTGGCACAGATAAGATCTGCATGTTTCTTCTCGAGTTTGGCACGAGAGTTTGCAAGAAGGTTCTCTGTCTCCATCGAGAAACCTACGAGCAACTGCCCCTTCTGCTTATGCTCACCCAGATAACCCAGAATATCTTGTGTACGAGTCAATTCGATACGCATATCGTCATCGCTCTTCTTCACTTTCTGTTCAGCACAGAATGCCGGCTTATAATCAGCAACAGCACTGCACATGATGATCACATCCTGATCAACACTTCTCGAAGTGACGGCTTCAAACATCTCCTGTGCACTCTTGACATCGACCTTCTCGATACCTGCAAAAGGCTGAATACTGACGGGTCCTGAAACGAGGGTTACCTCTGCCCCACGAAGCACAGCCATCTTCGCAATGGCATAGCCCATCTTACCTGATGAGTGGTTGCTGATAAAGCGAACAGGGTCGATAGCTTCCTGCGTGGGACCTGCTGTCACAAGGATTCTCTTGCCTTTCAGGTCCTTCTCCTTCGCCAGATGCAGAAGGATATGTTCTAAGAGCGTCTCCTCCGACGGCATCTTTCCACTACCTGTATCACCACAGGCCAGACGACCTACTATCGGTTCGATGATATGATAACCATAGTGCTTCAGTTTATTCAGATTATCCTGCAAGATTGGATTCTCCCACATACCTGTATTCATAGCAGGAGCAAAGAGCACAGGAGCCTTCGTAGCCATAATGGTTGTGGTGAGCATATCGTCGCAGATGCCGCCGGCCACCTTACCGATGACATTGGCAGTACAGGGGGCAACCATAAAGAGGTCGCCTCGCTTGGCCAGCGAGACATGCTTGACATCGAAGCTGAAGTTGCGATCGAAGGTGTCGACGATGCACTTGTTGTTCGTCAGGGTCTCAAAGGTCATCGGGGTGATGAACTTCGTGGCATTCTGTGTCATGATCACATGCACATCGGCATTCAACTTCACCAGCATCGAAGCCAAATTGGCAATCTTATAGGCAGCAATGCTACCCGTCACGCCTAACACGATGGTCTTTCCTGTCAGCATATCCCTTTTCACCTTTCACTTTTCACCTTTCACTTCTCATTGTTCTCTCAGCAGACCGTGCTTCTCGTAATTGGCTTTACGAGCGATCTTGTTATTCTCATCAACGAAGAGAACAATAGGCTTATGGCTCTTGGCCTCCTCTGGAGTCATCTGTGCATAGGCCATAATTATCACCTTATCGCCCACATTCACACACTTAGCAGCAGCACCATTCAGACAGATGATACCTGAACCTGCTTCACCTGCAATGGCATAGGTCTCAAAGCGGCTACCGTTGTCGACATCGGCTATAGCCACCTTCTCATATTCCATGATACCTGACTCAACAAGCAACTCTGAGTCAATAGTAATACTACCCACGTAATCAAGGTCGGCTTGTGTCACCGTAGCACGGTGTATCTTGGCTTTCAACAGTGTTAATTCCATTTCAACTCTAAACCCTCTGCTATAAACTTTAAACTCTAAACTATAAAATTATCAATCAGCCGTGTCTTACCAATATACACGGCAATAGCAACGAGTGTCTCTCCCTCAATCTTCTGGGTGCGTTGGATATTCTCAAAATCAACCACCTCTACGTAGTCGATACGAGCCAAAGGCTCTGTCTCGAGGTTCTCACGGATGATGCTGATGATTTTCTGCGAATCACGCTCACCCTGCTCAATAGCCTCACGACCCTTCTTTAAACTCTGAGAGAGGATAAGGGCAGCCTTCCGTTCCTCTGGGTTCAGATAGGTGTTACGACTCGACTTTGCCAAACCGTCTTCCTCTCTTACGATAGGACAAGGCACAATCTCCAAAGGGAAGTTCAGGTCACGCACAAAACGCTTCACTGTTGCCAACTGCTGGGCATCCTTCTGTCCGAAATAGGCACGGTCTGGCTGAACGATGTTAAACAGTTTACCCACTACCGTACAAACCCCACGGAAATGAACAGGACGCACGGCACCACAAAGCAACTCCGTCGTCTCCGTCGTGTCGATAAACGAGGTGAAATGTCCCGGATACATCTCCTCCGGCTCTGGGTTGAAGATAAGATCTCCCCCAGCCTCTTCTACCTTCTCCATATCACGATTCAAATCGCGTGGATAGGCCTCCAGATCCTCATTGGGACCAAACTGAATCGGATTCACGAATACGGATACCACTGTACGATCGTTCTGACTGGCAGACTTACTGATCAGACTCTGATGACCTTCATGCAGAAATCCCATCGTGGGTACCAGTCCAACACTCAGCCCTTCTTTCTTCCAAGCCGATACGATATCTCTTACTTCTTTGACTGTCTTGACTACTTTCATCTCTTCACTTTCCTTTATAATGCCATTTCCGGTTCAAAAAGTTCCTGCATCACCTCCTCACTGATAGCATAGGTCTGCCCTACCTCAGGGAATGAGCGACTCTCGCACTCCTGCTTGTACTGCTTGAAAGCCTCCAACATAACACGATGCAGATCGGCATACTGCTTCACGAACTTGGGTGTAAAACCGCCAGTGTAACCTAACATATCCTGATAGACGAGCACTTGTCCGTCACAGCCGTTACCTGCGCCAATGCCGATAGTCAGCGCAGTGGTCTGCTCTGTTACCATCGAAGCCAGTGCAGCAGGCACACACTCGAGGGTAATAGCGAATGCTCCAGCCTTCTCTACGGCCTTGGCATCCTTGAGCAACTTCCTGGCCTGTGCCAACGACTTACCCTGCACCTTGTAACCGCCCATCGCGTTCACTGACTGTGGAGTCAGTCCGATATGTGCCACAACAGGAATACCTGCTTGAACGATGGCCTTGATACGGTCTGCATATTCTACACCGCCTTCCAGTTTCACCGCCTGACAGTTGGTCTCCTTCATAATGCGTCCTGCATTGCGCACAGCATCTTCCACCGAAGTCTGATAGGACATA
Source organism: Prevotella sp. (assembly GCA_017443345.1). Classification (GTDB taxonomy): domain Bacteria; phylum Bacteroidota; class Bacteroidia; order Bacteroidales; family Bacteroidaceae; genus Prevotella. The sequence goes on along the minus strand of JAFSNR010000111.1, from coordinate 7,294 downwards.
AACGGCATATCCACCACCACGAAAGCCTGCTTTGCACCTCGGCAAACAGCTTTTCCGTGATGGATCATATCCTCAACGGTGACTGCTAATGTGTTTTCATAACCCAACATGACATTGCCAAGCGAATCGCCTACAAGGATCATGTCAATTCCCGCCTCATCAATCGTGCGGGCTGTGTTGTAGTCGTAAGCGGTCAGCATACTCACAGGTTTGCCACCCTTACGTCCCAACAAATCGAAAATCGTTGTTCTCATTATTCCTAATCAGTTGTTAAAAACAATCTTTTCGGGGTGCAAAGGTAGACCTTTATTTTTATATCTGCAAATTTACGTCAACTTTTTTATACTTTTTCGTCCTTTTTCTGACAAAAAAATAATCCCCGTCCGATTGGGACAGGGATTATAAGTGATAAAGACTCGTAATTTCCTTACTTTACCTTCTCCACGATGGCCTTGAAAGCCTCGGGATTGTTAATAGCGAGGTCGGCGAGAACCTTACGGTTAATCTCGATACCTGCCTTAGCAAGGTTACCCATGAATACTGAGTAGCTCAGACCCTCCTGACGAGCGGCAGCGTTGATACGCTGAATCCACAAGGCACGGAAGTTGCGCTTCTTATTACGACGATCACGATAGGCATAGGTCAAACCCTTCTCCCATGTGTTCTTGGCTACTGTCCAAACATTCTTACGGGCACCGAAGTAACCGCGGGTCAACTTCAAAATGTTCTTACGCTTTGCTCTTGAAGCAACGTGATTTACTGATCTTGGCATAATTTCTTGACTTTAAATGTTCGACAATAGGGTTAACGGAGACACAACAGGTCGCGAACCTGCTTCATGTTTGATGGATCAACGATAGTTGTACCTACCAAGTTACGCTTCTGCTTCTTGGTCTTCTTCGTGAGAATGTGGCTGTGGTAAGCGTGACGTCTCTTAACCTTACCTGTACCGGTGAATGTGAATCTCTTCTTAGCACCGGAGTTTGTCTTTACTTTTGGCATTGTTTAAAAAATTTAAATTGTTATTAATATCCGATGGCAACGCATATACCGGGCGCGCCACCTTCTTTTTTTACTTTTTTACCTTTTTACCCTTTTACCTTTCTACTTTTCCTCAGTGAGTTTCTTCAGCGCATCAGCACTGATCTTGGCATTGGCGAAAAGCCCTCCGTTGGCTGGCATCTCTGACGCTGTCTCTGTCTGAGGAGCCTTCTCCTGCTGAGCTTTCTTGGCTTCCTTGGCCTCTGCCTCTGCAGCCTCACGGTCACGAGCCTGCTGACTCTTCTTGGCTGAACCAGCCTTCTTGGGAGCCAGATAGAGGAACATCTTCTTACCTTCGAGTGAGGGCATCGACTCTACCTTTCCAACTTCCTCCAGATCGTTGGCGAAACGGAGAAGCAACACCTCGCCCTGCTCCTTAAACAGGATGGAACGTCCACGGAAGAATACGTATGCACGTACTTTGTTTCCTTCCTCCAGGAACTCCTTGGCATGCTTGAGCTTGAACTGATAGTCGTGCTCGTCGGTCTGAGGTCCGAATCGGATTTCTTTCACCTCCACCTTCACCTGCTTAGCCTTCATTTCCTTCTGGCGTTTCTTCTGCTGGTAAAGGAACTTGGAGTAGTCGATAAGACGACAAACGGGCGGATTGGCATTCGGCGAAATCTCTACAAGATCAACGCCTTGCTCACGGGCCATATTGAGTGCATCACGAGTAGGAACTACGGACGAACCTTCATCGCCTACGATGCGTACTTCACGTACTCGAATCTGTTCGTTGATTCGGTACTGACTCTTCATTTTGTCATTCTTCATCCACTATTTTTTATAAAATCGGCTGCAAAATTACTAATTTTTGTTTAGAGTTTATCGCTTATAGTTTACAGATGATTACAATTTTATGAAAATTTAACCTTTCACCAATCATATCATCTATAAACTACAAACTTTAAACTATAAACTCTCAACTTTAAAAGTCTTTCGTCATTTCAGCTACACGGGCGTTCACCTCGTCGATGAACTCCTGGATGGTCTTCACGCTCTGTTCGCCACCGCCCTGAGGACGTACAGCAACAGTTCCATCCTGCTGCTCCTTCTCACCGACGATAACCATATAAGGAATACGCTTCAACTCGTTGTCACGGATCTTACGACCCAACTTCTCGTTACGAAGGTCAATCGTTGCGCGGACACCACCCATATCAAACTTCTTGGCAACCTCCTGAGCATAGTCATTGTATTTCTCAGAAAGTGGCAGAATAGCCACCTGATCAGGTGTGAGCCAGAGGGGGAAGTGACCACTGGTGTGCTCAATCAATACAGCGCAGAAACGTTCAAGTGATCCGAATGGTGCACGGTGAATCATCACAGGGGTCTTCTTCGTATTGTCCTCATCAGTATACTCCAACTGGAAACGCTTTGGCAGGTTGTAGTCTACCTGGATGGTACCAAGCTGCCAACGACGACCAATGGCATCCTTGATCATGAAGTCGAGCTTAGGACCATAGAAAGCAGCCTCGCCATATTCAACCTTTGCGGGCAGGCCCTTCTCCTGACAAGCCTCGACGATAGCCTTCTCAGCCAGTGCCCAGTCCTCGTCTGTACCTACATATTTCTCGTGGTCGTTAGGATCGCGCAGAGAAATCTGTGCCTCGAAGTTGAATCCGAAGGCAGTCAGCACGATACCAATAATATCCATGACGTTCAGGAACTCCTGCTTCACCTGGTCAGGACGGCAGAACAGGTGGGCGTCGTCCTGCGTGAACGAACGTACACGGGTCAGTCCGTGCAGCTCACCACTCTGCTCATAACGATAAACCGTACCAAACTCAGCGATACGCAGAGGCAGGTCACGATATGAACGGGGCTTCCAGGCGAAGATCTCGCAGTGGTGAGGACAGTTCATGGGCTTCAGCATGTACTCTTCATCCTCCTCGGGGGTATGGATGGGCTGGAACGAATCCTTGCCGTAGTGAGCATAGTGACCAGAGGTCACATAGAGATTTTTAGAACCAATATGTGGAGTAATAACTTCCTGATAGCCAAAACGTTTCTGAACCTTACGCAAGTGGTCCTGCAGGCGCAGACGAAGCTCTGTACCCTTCGGCAACCAGATGGGCAGACCCTTACCTACCTTGTCCGAGAACATGAAGAGTTCCATCTCCTTACCAATCTTACGGTGGTCGCGCTTCTTAGCCTCCTCCAGCATCTCGAGGTACTCATCTAGCATCTTCTTCTTGGGGAACGAGATACCATACAAACGCTGCATCTGCTCTCTTGTGGCATCGCCACGCCAGAACGCACCAGCTACTGAAGTCAGCTTTACAGCCTTGATCTCGCCAGTATCCACGAGGTGCGGACCACGACACAGATCAGTGAAGTTACCCTGAGTATAAGTTGTGATAGAACCGTCTTCCAAGTCCTGCTCAATGTGCTCACACTTGTAGGTCTGACCATCGGCAGCAAACTGCTTCAGGGCATCGGCCTTAGCAACCTCTTTGCGAACCACTGGCTCCTTCTTACCTGCCAGTTCCTTCATCTTAGCCTCAATCTTGGGGAAATCACTCTCCTTGATGCTCTCGCCGTCCTTCAGCAAGACGTCATAGAAGAAACCATTCTCGACAGCAGGTCCGAAACCGAACTGGATGCCAGGATACAACTCCTGCAAGGCCTCTGCCAACAGATGGGCAGAAGTGTGCCAGAAGGTGTGCTTACCCTCCTCGTCGTCAAACTTGTAGAGCGCAATCGTTGCGTCCTCGTTGATGGGACGGTTCAGCTCTACGGTCTCACCGTTTACTCCACAGCTGACAACGCTGCGTGCGAGAGCCGGAGAGATGCTCTCTGCAATCTGATAGCCAGTCACGCCCTGCTCATACGAGCGAACAGATCCGTCTGGGAATGTAATGTTAATCATACCTTATTTATTATATATATAATTTTCAGCCTGCAAAGATACACACTTTCACCGAAACCACCAAATTTTCAAGAAAAAAAAGAACTAGCGAAGCTATTTCTATTTCTGCTCCATAATTTTCTTATTCACTGGCCATATTTCTGCAATTTATCCCTCATTTTTATTCTTTTTGGAAGAAATCCTTCCAATTCCTGGCAAGAATGGAGATTTTTGACTAATTTTGCAAACGTAAACTAAAGGAGATATTAATATGGCAAGACCAATTAGAGAAACACCCGTGCTGAAAGGTGAAGATGCGTTCAACTTCGAATGGCGAAGGTTGACGGTAGACCACATGAGTAAGGAACAGCGGAGAGAGAATTACCGTAAGCTGAAGGAACTGGCTGACAAGGCTAGAAAATATATCAATGTCTGCATTTAAGCAATGAAACTTGTACGCGTTACTTCCGACTATGAATTGACTCCTTTTGATTGTGGCGATGAACAGCTGAATAATTTTCTGTTAGATAATGTTCTATGACATGATGGAGGTAGACATCCGGCCTTAATGCTAGCAAAATCATTTTTTCGAGTCTACTTTTTTTCTTACCACAGCCAATATTCTTCCTCGCCGTCGAAGACGATGGGGCCGGTCCAGCCGAAGTGGCGGCAGGCATGGAGAACATCGTCCTGCATGTCGGGGGTGATGAGGCGATCGCCGCGACGGGCCTCGAAATATTGGCGACGGCCCCATTTCTGAATGAGCAGGCGACGGATCTGGTACTCAACACGGCCTGGCATATCCAGATATAGTTTCTTCATCCCTTTCTTCATCATCACAAGCTGGTTCTTGCGGAACATCTCACACTGTTCACCGCCAATCCTCGGATTGCGGGGATTGATGGCGTTATACGCCAACGGGGTCGTGTCGGCATACTGCCCCACAAGCCATCGCAGACACTGCTCGCAAAGCGGACAGTTGTCGATGAAACATACCAGATAATGATCGGCCTTCTCGCGGAAGACCTCTTCCTGCAACAGAGTCGCTGACTGATTCTCTACTTTTGCTTTCATGGGGGCAAAGTTACGAAAAAATGAGGGGAATGCAAAAGAAATGCTTGCTTTTCTTTTCATTTCCGAATGCCAGTAACTTCGGCGAAGCCAAAGTTACATAAAAAAATGTGATACTACAAAATATTTAAGAAAGAAATATATTTAAAAAATTGATAAATACATTCACTATATTAATTAACTTATTAATAATAAAGTAATTATATTGTGTAAGCAATTTAATAGAGCTAACACTATAGCAAGCACTTATATAAGAAATCAAATCAAAAGAAGTCAATATAGTATTCAAAATTATAATTACTTAACTGATATTCAAGTAGTTCATAAATAGTAATAGTATCTGGTACTAATAGTTTCAATTATTAGATACTGATAGTAATAAATTCAGGAACTGATAGTTCCAACTATGATTACTTAGTGAAACCATTATCTGAAGAAAGGCAAGATCGACGCATTTTTAAGCAGATAATGGTTTTAAGTGATAGGCAAGTGTATGCTAATTATATTAACATACACAATATATCTATCTGAATATCAGTTAATAAATGTCTATAGTGTATGCTTAAATAATATTTTAAGAAATAATTATAATGCAAAAATTTGCAGATCTCGAAATTTTTGATTACCTTTGCAACCACAAATAGAACATCCATCATGGCAACAAAAAGCACGATTATCAAGAACTACAGAAATAAGGAGACCCTGCGCCTTGTGGAGCTGCAGGAAGTGGCTGACACGATTCGCAAGGGCGAGTATCTGGAACAGGTAGACAAGTTCCGCTACGAACTGCCCCTCATGACCTATACCCATCGCGGTACAGACGGATCATTCGACGGATACGACGGTTGGCCCAAAACCCTGCCTCGCATCTGTTTCGCTCTGGAGCAGGAGAACCGCAAGGGCGAGCGCGTCACAAAAGGCTATACGGGACTCGTCTTGCTGGAGGTGAACAACCTGACGGGACGCGACGAGGCCAATGCCGTCAGGCGGGGTGCAGCCGAGATGCCCCAGACACTGATGGCCTTTGTAGGTGCCGACGGGCAATCGGTAAAGATCGTCTGTCGTGGCGAACTCTTCCCTGATGAGTCTAAGAGGTTGGATGCCGACACGCTGCCATCCAACGACGACGACATCGCCCTCTTCCATGAGAATCTGTACGAACGTGCCCGTATGATCTATAACGGTCAGCTTGGCGTGACCATCGAGAAGCTCGATCCCATTCCCCAGCGCATCTGCTACATGAGCTACGACCAGGACCTGATATACAATCCCCTGGCGACACCTATCTATGCCAAGGTGGAGAAGGCGACGGAATCGCTGAACCGCCAGCCCTCAACGATGGAGCCGACGAACAATTACGAGCGTTACAGGAGCATGTACACCGTCTTTGAGTTCAACCTCACGAAGGCTTACGACGACACGGAGGGAATCGCAGACGAGGAGGAGCGGCAGCATGCCATTCTGTCCCGTCTGGCACAGTATTGTCTGGAAACGGGACTCCCGATGGCGCCTTGCATGCGTCAGGCGTTGATGAAGTCACTGTTCTGGGACGATGGAGACCTGGTGAAGAAGGTGTTTGAGAACACCTACCGCGAGGAGCACGTCAAGAAATACATGCAGCGGAAGGGCATCCAGCGCACCAAGACCATTCCGCCCGAGTCGCTGCTGACGATGAAGATCAACATCTTCCTGAACTCCAACTACGAACTGCGAAGGAACGTGATGCGGGGTGTGGCGGAGTATCGGATGAGGACGGGCATAGGCTTCTCGTTCCAGGATCTCACGGAGGAGGCCCGTAACTCCATCACCATGCGAGCCCTCGAACAGGGCATCCGCTGCTGGGACAAGGACATCCGACGCTATGTGAACTCCGATGACATCGAGCGTTACGATCCATTGAACGACTATCTGGAGCATCTGCCCCGCTGGGACGGCAAGGAGCGGGTGACGGCACTTGCAGAGCGGATACCGACAGAATGGACGGAGTGGACGCACCTTTTCCATATCTGGATGCGCTCGATGGTGGCGATGTGGCTGGGAAAGGGCCAGTTGACTGGTAACGCGCTCGTACCTTTATTAATAGGAAGGCAGGGCTGCGGAAAGTCGTCATTCTGCCGCATTCTCTTGCCTCGCGACATGCAGGACTACTACAACGACCGCATCAATTTCAAGAATGAGAACGACCTGAACCTGGGCCTCTCATCCTTCGGCCTCATCAACCTCGACGAGTTCGACCGTGTGACCCAGCGGCAGCAGATCGTATTGAAGTATCTGGTCTCGACGGCAGACCTGAAGTATCGCCCACCCTATGGCAAGGCCTATACGACGAAT
>JAFSNR010000110.1 GCA_017443345.1 Prevotella sp. | reverse complement strand
GACCCCGAGATTACAAATCACGTGCTCTGGCCAACTGAGCTAAAGAGGCTTTTCTAAGCAGCCGTTCTCTGTTTCAGATTTACGACCTGTCGGAAAACGGCTGCAAAGTTACGACTTATTTTTGAATTACCAAAACTTTTCTTGTTTTTTTTTATCTATTTCTCAATTTTTCCTTGAATTTCTGCAATTGTGACCGCATAGAATCAACACAAAGGTCGATACTTTCCTCAAAAGTGTCACTCGTCTTCTCAACGAACAGAGTGCTACCAGGGACTGCTACAGACAGACTTGCCTCCTTGTTCTGAGCAGTAGCAGGCTTCACAACTTTCAGCTGCACCTCTACTTTCTGTATATCCTCAAAAGATTTTTCCAACTTGGCGACCTTCTTTTCGATGAACGCCTCTAGCTTCTCGGTAGCGTCGAAATGAATCGACTGAATCTTAATCTCCATATTTACCTCCTATTTTTAAATAGTTATTAAAAAGGTTTAAGCTCTAGGATGAGCTTCTTTATAAATCCGTTTCAACTGCTCGAACGTGGTGTGGGCATAGATCTCTGTCGTATCGACGCTCTCATGACCCAGCAACTTCTTGATGCTCTCAAGTCCTGCACCATTGTTCAGCATCGCCGTAGCGAAAGTGTGCCTAAGCACGTGGGGCGAGCATTTCTTCAGGGAAGTCACCAGCGGCAGATACCTATGCACGATGGCATAAACCTGATCACCTGTCATCCTTTTCCCCTTATCACTCAGGAACAGAGCACCGTCCTCACGAGTCCCGAACTGTTCCTGTCGAGCTGCAAGATACTGGCCTATTGCATCTGCCAGTTCCTGCCCAAAGGGAACGATACGCTGCTTATTCCTCTTTCCCGTCACTTTCAACTGTCTGGAGCCGAAATCTATATCGGCATCATTCAGTCCCGTCAGTTCCGATCGCCGGAGTCCTGCTTCATAGAATAATATTATAATGGTACGCGCACGTACATCTTTAAAATTATTACTCCATTCCAACCCATCCAGCAACATATCCATCTCGCTTTCGCGAAGGAACTGCGGCAATGGCTTTGACTTCTTCGGACCTACAATTCCGTATGCAGGATCCTTCTCAACCAGCTTCCGTTTGAGGGAAAAGCGATAAAAGGAACGCAATGCGCTCAACTTCTTATTGATGGTTGAGGCAGTGTTTCCTTTATCCATCAGACTTTCCATCCAGTCACGGATCAGGTCGGCATCTACCGCCTGTAGAGAAAGTCCGCTATCCCTTAAACTTATATACGACTCAAATTCCCGAAGGCTTTCATCGTATGTCTGCACCGTCTGCGGAGATGAATTCCGCTCGTAGCGCAGGTAGTTAAGAAACTGGTCAATCATCATAAAATCGTCACCATTGGTATTCGGCTACGAATTTACGGAAAATTTTCGAAACTACCAAATTTTCGGGAATATTTTTTTATTCCTCGTTAGTACGAAGCTGCTGTACGTAAATGGCGTGCTCCATCTTAAGGCGCTTCAGTACAGAGGGTTTGTCGAACTGCTGACGACGGCGCAACTCCTTAACAACACCTGTCTTCTCGAACTTTCTCTTGAACTTTTTGAGGGCCTTCTCGATGTTCTCGCCTTCTTTTACTGGTACAATAATCATTTGTCTTTGCTTTTAAAAATTTACGTTAAACTTAATGCCTCGGGCATAGGTGCCACGAAAAGCGGGTGCAAAGTTACAACATTTTCACGAATCCAACAAGTTTTTAGCCTATTTTTATTAAATAATAGATAAAAATCCTTCAGTTTTAACTGAAAAGAATCCCCTAAAGGGGTGCGCAGGCATCACTTAGCCACTTTTTCTCATCTTCTGAGAGGTGCGGCGAGAGCACGTCGAACACGCGTTGATGGTAGGCGTCAAGCCAGTCGATTTCTTCTTTCAGAAGCATGTCCTTCATGATGGGCGCCTTGTCGATGGGACAGAGGGTCAGCGACTCGAACTGAAGGAACTTGCCAAACTCCGTTTCCTTATATGGCGTAATCAGAAGCGTGTTTTCAATCCGTACACCAAATTTATCTGCCAGATAGATGCCAGGCTCGTCCGTAATCGTCATTCCTGCCACCAACGGAGCAGGTTTCCATTCCATACGGAACTGATGAGGTCCCTCGTGCACATTCAGATAGGTGCCCACACCATGACCAGTACCATGCAGATAGTTCAGTCCCTCGCGCCACATGTCCTTACGGGCAAGGATGTCAATCTGAGTGCCACTCGAACCACTGGGGAACTTACAGAGTTCTATCTGGATATGCCCCTTCAGAACCAAAGTGTATACTCGTTTCTGCTCTTCCGTCAGAGGACCGAGAGCAATAGTACGTGTGATATCCGTCGTACCGTCAAGATACTGACCTCCACTGTCGAGCAACAGCAGACCTTCAGGCTTCAGCGGCATATCAGTCTCTGGCGTCGCCTCGTAATGGACTATGGCCCCATGAGCCTGATAACCAGCAATGGTATCAAAGGAGATTCCCCTGAAAAGCGGTTGCTCAGCACGGAAGGCTGTCAGCATCTCATCAACGCCGATTTCTGTCAACGGCTCCTTCTCTAAATACCCAATTCTTAGCTCTAAATTCTTCAGAAACTTGACCATTGCGATGCCATCTTTCAGCATCGCCGACCTAAAACCCGCTATTTCCGTTTCATTCTTAACGGTCTTCATGCGCTTCACGGGCGATTCTTCCTCTACAATCTCACGAGTAACAGACTTGTAGAGCGTATAGTTCACCTCGTCAGGATCAAGCAGGATATTATATTCAAAGTAATCCTTCAGTCCCTTCTTCACATCCTCGTAAGGTGCCACTCCTACCCCTTCGTTTTTGAGATAGGCCAGAACCTCCGACTGGAGTTTCACCTTATTAATATATAGGGTAACATCTTTCGTCGAAATCAGCAGATAGCTTACGAACACAGGATTGCAATGCACGTCAGAACCCCTGAGATTCAGTGTCCAGGCAATATCGTCGAGCGCAGACATCAGCATACCGTCAGCATGTTTCTCACGAAGGCCTTGACGGATGCGTGCAATTTTATCATGAGCTGCTTCGCCAGCATACTGCAAAGGATAGATCTCAACCTGATTCTTAGGAATAGCTGGACGATCCTGCCAGATAAGCTTCAGAGGGTCGAGATTCGTTCGAACCGTGATCCCACCCTGTTTGCGCAGGTCGCCTATCAACTCCTTGACGGAATTGGCAGAATTCACCATACCATCGACACCAATCTCAGCACCTGGTCCACACTCACGCCCAATCCACTCAGCGATCGTTGGCGTACCCTCAATCTTCAGTTTCATCAACTGAAACTCCGTACCCCTCAGCTGTTCTTCAGCTGCGATGAAGTAGCGCGAGTCAGTCCAAAGGGCAGCAGAGGTCAGCGTCACCACAGCCGTTCCTGCCGAACCGTTGAAACCACTGATCCACTCACGCCCCTTCCAGTGATCGGCTACATATTCACTCTGATGGGGATCGGTGCTGGGAAAGATGAATGCCGAGAGATGCTCACGCCTCATCACCTCCCTCAAGTCCTCAAGTCGCTGATTAATATTCATGATTTATTCATTTTTGTAATTTCGACTTTACAAAGGTACGAAGATTTTGATAGAGTTTTATCAGATTAACGAAGATTAATAGTAAAAATAGATAAAATATGCGACTTTTTTCTTATCTTTGCAGCACTTTTGATTACTCAATAATATTAATAATACAATTATGGCATTAACAAACGAGAAGTTGACCATCGTCGGCGCCGCCGGTATGATTGGTTCAAACATGGCTCAGACCGCTTTGATGATGGGTCTGACAACTGAGATTTGTCTTTACGACGTGTTCTCTCCCGAAGGTGTAGCTGAGGAGATGCGCCAGAGTGGTTTCGACGATGTAAACATCGTTGCTACAACGGATGCCGAGGAGGCTTTCAAGAATGCAAAGTTCATCATTTCTTCAGGTGGTGCTCCACGTAAGGCTGGTATGACCCGTGAGGATCTGCTCGCTGGCAACTGTAAGATTGCTGAGGAGCTCGGTCAGAACATCAAGAAGTACTGCCCAGACGTTAAGCACGTTGTTATTATCTTCAACCCAGCTGACCTGACTGGTCTGGTAACCCTGCTCTACTCTGGTTTGAAGCCAGGTCAGGTAACCACACTCGCTGGTCTCGACACAACCCGTCTGCAGAGCGCCCTCGCCAAGAAGTTCGGTGTGATGCAGAACCAGATCACTGGTTGTGCTACCTATGGTGGTCATGGTGAGCAGATGGCAGTATTCGGAAGCCACGTAGAGATTGCAGGTCGCAAGCTGACAGACATCATCGGCACAGCTGAGTTCCCCACAGAGGAGTGGGAGCAGATGAAGACCGATGTTACCAAGGGTGGTGCCAAGATTATCGAGCTTCGCGGACGCAGCTCTTTCCAGAGCCCCGCTTATCTCTCTGTTGAGATGATTCGCGCCGCTATGGGTGGTGAGCCTTTCCGCTTCCCCGTTGGAACATACGTGAAGACCGATAAGTACGACCACATCATGATGGCCATGAAGACCACCATGGACAAGGACGGTGCACACTTCGAGGTACCCCAGGGTCTGCCCGAGGAGAACGCTAAGCTGGATCAGAGCTACGAGCACCTCTGCAAAATGCGCGACGAGCTGGTAACGCTGAACATCGTTCCTCCCGTATCTGAGTGGAGCAAGATCAATCCTAACCTCTAATCCGCAGAGGTATGGCTTTGATAAAAAGTTATAGAGGTCTCGCTCCCAAATGGGGGCGAGACTGCTATTTTAGCGAGAACGCTACGATTGTAGGCGATGTGACGATGGGCGACGAGTGCTCTGTTTGGTTCAATGCCGTCGTTCGTGGCGACGTAGCTCCTATCACCATTGGCAACTGCACGAATATCCAAGACGGCTCGTGCGTTCATGTCACTTTCGACACGGGTCCCACTCACATTGGCAACTATGTGACGATAGGTCATAACGTCACTGTTCATGCCTGTACCATCTACGATCACGCTCTCATCGGTATGGGCTCTACCCTACTCGATGGCTGCGAGGTAGGCGAAGGCAGCATCGTAGCCGCTGGTGCCCTCGTGCTTCAGAACACGAAGATCCCTGCTGGCGAAATCTGGGGAGGCGTCCCTGCCAAATACATCAAGCCCGTCCGTCCAGGCCAGACTGACAACGCCGAGCACTACGTCGCCTACTCCAAGTTCTACCTCGAAGAGCAGGAGTAATCAACTTCCCTACGATTGGCGATCCGCTTCCCAACAGCCTGACATCAGCTTACTCGTCGTTTAGTCCCAAGGTGGGAACACTTTAGTCCCAGTGTGGGAACACTTTAGTCCCAAGGTGGGACTTTTCTTTCAAATACTGGCGGGTTATCGTTTATTAAGTGGCGAGTATTGAGAGATAAGTGCCGTTTATTGAGAGATAAGTGGCGTTTATTGCAAGACCTAACATGTTTTTCAGAAAAAGTCCCTGTATAAAGGACTTTCGAGAGGTTTTAAGGCTTTCAAGAGGTAACAAAAAGGTAACAAAGAGGTAACAAAAAGGTAATGTTACCTCTTTGTTACCTCTATGTTAGGTCTCATGTTAGGTGTTTGAATTCAGGATCAACTCAGCGTGCCAAAATGAATAAAATTATTTTGATGTAATCGTTGCAACGACGTATTCGCTCTGGGTCCCGATGCGGAACTTGCCGCCCCAGATGCCGATACCTGAGGATACGTAGAACTGAGTGTTGCCACGTTGGTGACAGCCCCACGAGCACTCATAGATGCGATCTGTTATCCATGAAATGGGCCAAACCTGTCCACGATGGGTGTGTCCGCTGAGTTGGAAATCGGCGCCAGCAGCCTCTACACGATCCAGGTTGTATGGCTGATGATCAAGGACAATGGTGTAGGTTTCCTGGAGTGAGGAGTGTGGAGTGTGGAGCGAGGCTACCAAATCCTTGATGGGTTTGCGTCGCATGTTCGTGCGATCATCGCGGCCAATGATCGTGATGCAGCTATCAATCTGAGCCACAGAATCGATAAGCAAATGGATACCAGCATCCTTATAGAACTGCTGCGCCTCAGGCGAGCCTGTATAGTATTCGTGATTCCCCAGGCAAGCATAGACGGGTGCCTTCAATCGATGGAACTCCTCTACCATCTTCTCTTCAAGCAACGGTCGCATGCTGCCATCGATAATATCGCCTGCAATCAGAATAAAGTCAGGATTCTCAGCATTGATCATATCCACCCAACGGGCCAGTTCCTTACGGGGATTATGATAGCCCACATGGAGGTCGGAGGCCATGACCACCTTATAGTCCTTTGACAACTTCTTAGTAGTCTTCAATTCCAACGGTACGCGTACCTTATTATAATAGTGAAGGTTCCCATAGAGGAAAATGCTGAAGACGAGCACGAAAATGCCCAAAGCTGTATAACCGTTATGATAGAGGAAGGCTTTCGGCACGAGATGTACCATTCGTCCTAAATCGAGCACCAAGAAAATCATCACCAGATAAAGCAGGATAAAAATAGACGAGGTACCTATCTCGTAGGCAGCCTGTGCCACAGGGAGGGGATAAGAGTCAAACTTACGACCGAAATTCAGGAAAAGCATCGCTATCGAAAGCACGCCAACGACGATAACGAGTGACTTCCACAAGGCCGAAACAGGTAGCATCACCCACACATGCCAAGCGATGTAGGCGATGGCCAGAAACGGCAGCACCATAAAAAGAATCATCCACATATATTTCATGATTTTGAACTGTTAGCTGCAAAAATAGCAAGAAAATGCCAAATAATCGTTTCTAATTCACAATTATTTCGTATCTTTGCAGAGAGATTAATATCTTTTAGCGCAGAATGAAAAGAAAAGTACTGCTTTTGTGGCTAGTAGTCATGCTGGTCCATGTAGGTTATGGACAGAACCGTGAGGTGCATATCCTCGCGGCTAACGATATGCATGCCGCCGTCGACAATTTCCCACAATTGGCAGCTATCGCCGATAGTCTCCGTGCGCTCTACCCATCCCTGTTGGTGCTGTCGGCAGGCGATAACCGTACAGGAAATCCTGTGAACGACATCTACGAGATTTCCTCCTATCCAATGGTGGCGCTGATGAACCAAGTGGGATTCGATGCCACTACCTTAGGCAACCATGAGTTTGACGTCAACTCTCTGCCACCACTGATGGGATTTTCGAACTTCAGCTATGTCTGTGCCAATATCTACCCATCAGATGACAGCGGTCTCTACGTCTCACCTACGAAGGTTTTCGACATTGACGGCATGAAGATTGGCATTATCGGCGTGGTGCAAGTAAACCAGCAGGGACGGCCTGACACCCACCCCGACAACGTCAAGGGCATCAAATTCTCGCTTCCGTTGAACACCGTTGCCCAATACGAAAAGTTCAGTCACGCCTGCGATGCCACTATCCTTTTGTCGCATCTGGGCTATGAGGACGATATCAAGATGGCCAAGAAATACCCCTGGTTAGACCTGATTATCGGAGGTCACACCCATACCCAGCTGACAGCTGACGAGCCTCTGCACAACGGGGTGCTGATTACCCAGAACAAGAACAAGTTGACGATGGTGACCCATATCACACTGACCATCAAGAACGGACGTGTGAGAAACAAGAAGGCGGAATACATCCCCGTCAGCACTTTCCCACGGAAGAACCGACTGGTGGAGGCAATGGTAGTATACTTCAACAAGAATCCCTATTTCGAGCATCTGATAGCCGAAGCCAGCAAGCCATTCAAGAAAAAGGACGAACTGAATTTCCTGATGTGCGACGCACTTCTGGAGGAGGGGAAGGGAGAAATTAGTATCGTCAATAACGGGGGCGTTCGACTAGACTCACTCTCTGCAGGTCCCATCACCATGCGTGAGGTGCTCTCGATGGATCCCTTCAACAACGTAGCCGTTGAAATGGATTTAACTGGCGAAGATATCCTGAAGATTCTGACCACCTATAGTCGCGGTTCACTATATCACCTGCCTCGCGTAGGAGGTATCCTCTGTGAAGCTACCATTGACAAGGACGACAAGAACAAAGACCGTTTGAAGAATATCAGGCTTATGACTCTTGACGGAAGTCCATTCGACATGGAAAGGACTTACAAAGTGATTACCAATAGCTATATGTCGAGTATCTGCCAGCCCTTAGTGGACTGCCCCATCAACTCACTTAACACACAGACTGCCGATATCCTGGCACGTTACCTCAAGAAACAGGTAGTTGTCAGTCCTCGTGGTCTGGACCGTCTGAAGATTATTGAAAAGTAACGCTATCCAGCACTTTACCAGTAGCCCCAGCCTGACCCTTGACAAATTGGCCAGCCTTAGTGCCTTGTTCCTTTAAATAGACAGGATCAGCGGCAAAGCGATCCATTTGTCTGGCAAACTCATCGTAGTCATGAATCTCGAAGCCGCCATTCTTCTTGAGACCCTGCGCCTCCTGGAACTTCTGATTGTTGGGACCAAAGAAGACAGGTACATCCCAAACAGCTGCCTCCAAGAGATTATGGATGCCCACACCGAAACCACCTCCGACATAAGCCACATCACCATAGTGATAGATACTTGAGAGCAGTCCGTAACAGTTGATGATCAGCACATCATAAGAGGTTAGTGGTGAGTGGTTAGAGGTTAGAGATTTCTCAGCCTCCGTATAACGAACGACCTTGCGGCCAGACAACAACTTTCCAATCTGTTGCAAATGATCCTCACCAATGACGTGTGGAGCAATAATGAGTTTCCAATCCTTGTGTTCATTGAAGTAACGGATGAAGATTTCCTCATCAGGTGGCCAGCTGCTACCTGCTACAAAGACCTTGTAATCCTGCTTGAAGGCGTCAACGATAGGCAGTTGCTTGGCAGCTTCCTTAATCTGAAGTACGCGATCGAAGCGAGTGTCGCCTACGATAGAGACGTTCGTAATACCAATCTTCGCCAAAAGTTCCTTACTAACTTCATTCTGCACAAAGAAATGGGTAAAACAATTGAGTACACGACCATACTGGCGACCATACCACTTGAAGAACACCTGATCAGGACGGAAGATGCTGGATACAGAATAAACAGGCACCCCACGATGTTTCAAGATGTGCAGATAGTTATACCAGAACTCGTACTTGATGAAAAAAGCCATCACAGGACGAATGGAGCGCAAGAATCTACGGGCGTTAGTGATAGTATCGAGCGGCAGATAGGTAATGATATCAGCTCCCTCGTAGTTCTTACGGACCTCATAACCTGAAGGCGAGAAGAACGTCAGCAGGATCTTGTATTCCGGATGATCCTTACGCAGCTGCTCCATCAAGGGACGGCCCTGTTCGAACTCCCCAAGAGAAGCCGCATGGAACCAAACGTATTTGGCATTAGGATCGACCTTCTCCCTGAGAATGCGGAAAGCCTCGCGCTCACCACGCCACATCTTACGAACCTTCTCATTGAAGCGGCTATAAACAGCCACTCCAAGAAGATACAGATATATGATCAGGTTGTATATCATCAGCCAAGTACCTCGATAGCACGTTTCATTCTGGCGATGGTCTCATCCTTTCCAAGGAAGGCCGAAATATCAAACATACCTGGTCCCTTTCCCTCGCCCACAAGTGTCAAACGCCAAGCGTTCATCACGTTGCCAAGCTTATATTCTTTCTGCTCCACCCAAGCATGAACGATCTGCTCCTGATTCTCAAGAGAGAAATCTTCGATACCCTCAAGCACAGCGATGAGTTCTATCATCACCTGAGCCGAATCTTCTTTCCAACGCTTCTTGACCGTCTTCTCATCATAAGTCGTAGGAGCTTCGAAGAAGAAGGAGCACAAAGGCCACAACTCATGTACGAACGATACACGATCCTTCATCAACTCAGTTACCTTGAGGATGCGCTCTGAGGTCTCTTGAGGACAATGCTCCTTGACGATAGGCTCGAAGAGAGAAGCGATCTCCTCATTGGACTTCTTCAGAATATACTCATGGTTAAACCAGATAGCCTTCTCGTAGGCAAACTTGGCACCAGCCTTAGAACACTTCGAGATATCAAACAGAGGAACGAGTTCGTCGAGTGAGAAGATCTCCTGCTCAGTACCAGGATTCCATCCCAACAGCGCCAGGAAGTTGATGACTGCTTCAGGGAAATAGCCGTCCTCGCGATAGCCACGAGAGGTCTCACCACTCTTAGGATCCTTCCACAGCAATGGGAAAACGGGGAATCCCAAACGATCGCCATCGCGCTTAGAAAGCTTACCCTTACCATCGGGCTTCAGCAGCAGAGGCAGATGGGCAAACTGGGGCATTGTATCCTCCCAGCCAAATGCCTGGTAGAGCAATACATGCAACGGAGCTGAAGGCAACCACTCCTCACCACGAATCACATGAGAGATTTCCATCAGATGGTCGTCAACGATATTTGCCAAGTGGTAAGTAGGCAACTGATCAGCACTCTTATAAAGTACTTTATCATCGAGAATATCGCTCTTGACATGCACCTCACCACGAATCAGATCGTTAACCAGCACTTCCTGTCCAGCCTCGATCTTGAAGCGAACCACATACTGCTTGCCATCAGCTATCAACTGATCAACCTCTTCCTTAGAAAGCGTCAATGAGTTACGCATCTGGCTGCGAGTATGACAATCGTACTGGAAGTTCTGAATCTCAGCACGCTTAGCCTCCAACTCCTCAGGGGTATCGAAAGCAATATAAGCCTTATCGGCATCCAGCAGCTGCTGAACATATTTCTTATAGATTTCGCGACGCTCGCTCTGACGATACGGACCTTTGTCACCACCAAAGCTGACACCTTCATCAAACTTGATACCAAGCCACTTGAACGACTCGATGATATACTCCTCAGCACCTGGTACGAAACGGTTGGAATCAGTATCCTCGATACGGAAAACCAGATCTCCACCATGCTGTTTGGCAAACAAATAATTATACAAGGCAGTGCGAACGCCACCAATATGTAAAGCTCCCGTAGGACTGGGCGCAAAACGCACCCTTACTCTTCTTTCTGACATCATAAAATAGTAATTTGCCTGCAAAGGTACAAAATATTTCTTAATTCTTAATTCTTCGTTGGAATTTTATTCGAATTATAAGCAAAGAATTCTTATTTTCTTTGTATCTTTGCATCGAATAAAGAATAAAATAGGTATAAATGAGTAGTTTCAACATCAAAAATGACGTTACGTGGCGCGATTTCCTGATTCGTTCCGCATTCATCATTGGCACCGTTGTCATCATTGTGTGGATGATGCCTAGAAGCAGTAATATAAGTTTCAAAATAGAAAGAGGTAAACCATGGACCTATTCTGACCTGAAGGCACCCTTCGACTTCCCCATCTATAAGAGTGATGAAGTTGTCAAGGCTGAGCGTGACAGTCTGATGCAGCAGTACGAACCGTATTATCTATTCAATGATGACGTCGTCAACAAGCAAATCCGCCAGTTTGTCAAGGATTACAATAATGGGATCCCTGGACTTTCCAAGGATTATATCAGCATTGTGGCCAATCGTCTTCGCAGTCTGTACGCCCAGGGCATCATGAACAGTTCTGAATATGCCAGACTGAATAAGGACACCACACGGAACATCCGTATCATCAACGGTAAAGACGCCATCAGTACGGCGATTACCAAGGTACACTCCGTCGTTTCAGCCTATGAGCAGATCTTCCTTGACGAGTCTCTGGCAGCCCATCGCGAGATTCTGCAGAAATGCAACCTGAACGACTATATCACGCCCAACCTGTTATACGACAAGGAAAGAAGTGAAGCCAGCCTCAACGACCTGCGCAACAGCATACCTTTGGCCAGTGGACTTGTTCAGCGTGGACAGAAGATCATCGATCGTGGCGATATCGTCGATGCGAAAACCTACGACATCCTCATTTCGTTTGAAAAGGAAACACAACGACGCGAAACGGGTAAGCAGCAAATCAGTCTGACCATCATGGGACAAATCATGTATGTGGGTATCTTGATTACCTGCTTCACCGTGTTCCTGACACTATTCCGTAAGGACTATTTTGAGAAGATGCGCTCCACGACCATGCTCTATGCGCTGATTACAATCTTTGCTGTCTTTGCCTCGCTCATGGTAAAGCACAATATCTTGCATGTCTATATTATACCGTTTGCCATGGTACCCATCTTCATCCGGGTATTTATGGACTCACGTACTGCCTTCATGGCACATGTTACCATGATCCTCATTTGTGCCAGTTTCCTCCAATATCCACTCGAGTTTATTACTGTTGAACTCGTAGCCGGACTGGTTGCCATCTTCTCACTTCGCGAGCTTTCCAGTCGTTCACAACTGTTCTGGACAGCAGTGTTCGTAACCCTAGGTGCTGCTGTTACCAATCTGGCTCTTGACTGGATCAGGAATGACGACATCATGAAGATCAGCTATAGCGAATATAATTACCTGGCCATTAACGGTCTGCTGTTATTCTGCTCTTACCCCCTACTCTATCTGATAGAAAAGGCATTCGGATTCACATCCAACATTACACTTATCGAATTGTCGGATATGAACAAAACGCTTCTCAGGAAGATGAGTGAAGTGGCACCTGGCACGTTCCAACATTCTATTCAGGTTGGTAATCTGGCAGCAGAGATAGCCAATAAGATTGGAGGCAAGAGTCAGCTGGTACGTACTGGAGCCATGTATCATGATATCGGCAAGATCATCAATCCCATTTATTTCACAGAGAACCAATCGGGTGTGAATCCGCATGAGAAAATGGGGGCTATCGACAGCGCCCAGACGATTATCAGCCATGTGACTGAGGGCATCAAACTGGCAGATAAATACAACCTGCCCAATGTCATCAAAGAGTTTATCTCCACCCACCACGGACAAGGCAAAGCTAAGTATTTCTATGTGAAATATAAGACAGAACATCCCAACGATACAGTAGATGATTTGCTCTTCACCTACCCTGGACCCAATCCCTTTACCAAAGAGCAGGCTATCCTGATGATGGCTGATACCGTAGAGGCGGCTTCTCGTTCACTACCTGACTATACGGAGAAAACCATCCGTGAACTTGTCAACAAACTCATAGATGGTCAGGTGGCAGATGGATATTTCAAGGAGTGCCCCATCACTTTCCGTGACATTGCCTACGCCAAGACCGTATTGATTGAGAAACTCAAGACGATCTACCATACACGAATCAGTTATCCTGAAATGAAAAAGTAGTTCGCGATTGCACACTTTAACCCCCATTTGTGCAAGAAAAAGTTGCACAAATGGGGATTTTTGTGCAGATTTGTCTTTGTTTTTAGTTAATGGTTGTTAATATTGTGTGCGCAAACAGAGATAATTTGTGCAATAGATATACCTTTGCACCCAGTTTTAGTAAAAAGATGTTTAAGGATATGATAAAAATTTATGCAATGCTTACCGGCGTGATGCTGGCAGCAACAACCACAGCAACGGCTGGTGGAATCTTAACCAACACTAATCAGAGTATAGACTTCCTGAGAAATCCAGCACGCGATGCTGCCATCGGACTTGATGGTGTCTATTCAAACCCAGCAGGTGTAGCTTTCCTTCCTGAAGGTTTCCACATTGGTTTCAATTGGCAGTATGCACACCAGACGCGTACCATCACAAACAACAATCCAGTATTTGCTTTAGGTCGTAAGAACAACGGACAGACCCAGAAGACTTTCGAGGGTGTGGCAGATGCGCCTTTCATTCCTTCTCTTCAAGCAGCCTACAACAAAGGCAATTGGAGCATTCAGTTCAACTTCTCAGTACCTGGTGGTGGCGGAAGTTGTGAATTTGCTGACGGACTCGGCTCCTTTGAGAGTGTCGTAGGAAATATCGCTCAACAGCTCTCAGGCCTGGATCAACTGGCTACGGCTCTTGGACAGCCTGCCCCTGGGATTTGTGGATATGATATGGACGGTTATATGCAAGGACGCAATTATTACTTCGGTTTCCAATTGGGTGCTGCCTATAAGATTACGCCTGATCTCGCCGTATATGGAGGATTACGAGTGCTTTACGGCACAGCCACTTATAAAGCCAAGATCAGCAACATCCAGGTTAAGACGGCTAATGGCTATATAGACTTTGGCAGTTTCATGCAATCAGCTACAGCCATGGTCGACGGTGGTATCAGCTATGTCAACACAGCCCTGGAGCAAGTCAATGCAGGTATGGCCCAGATGGAGGCTGCTGGCGCAACAGCCCTTCCTCAATATACAGAGTTGGCTGCTACCAAGGCACAACTCGAAGGCTCAAACGCTCAGCTTGCAACTACCAGCACCAGTCTCAATGCCTTACAGAAGTACTCTCAGGGTGTAAACCTGCTTTGCAACCAGTCAAGTGTGGGCATTGCTCCTATTATCGGCATTGACTACCGTGTAGGGAAGTTCAATTTTGCCGCAAAATATGAGTTCAAGACACAGATACACATGAAGAATGAGTCAACTGTCAATGAGGCCAGCGAGATTCCTGCTGTCAACAAATTCCGTGATGGCGAGAAAATCGATGAGGATTCCCCTGCCCAACTGGCACTTGGTGCCATGTGGAATGTCTGTGACAATGTACGTCTGAACATCGGCTATCACCACTTCTACGACAAAAACGCAAACTGGTATAACAACACCCAGAATCTGCTTGGCGGTGGTACCAATGAGTATCTTGCAGGTGCTGAGTGGGACATCACAGATAAATTCACCGTCTCTGCAGGAGGACAACTGACCCGCTATCAACTGACTGACGAGTACATGAACGACATGTCGTTCGTCGTTAACAGCTACAGCCTCGGCTTTGGTTTCAACTACAAGGCATCTGACATCGTCACGCTGAAGGCCGCCTACTTCCAGACCAACTACGAGAACTACGACCGCGTGACCTCAAAAGATCCCCTCATCAGCGACTCGTTTACACGCACCAACCGCGTACTGGGTATCGGCTGTGAACTGAATTTCTAAGAAAAAACTATAAAGGATCTACGTCGTAATAGATCTGGATGGAACTATAGCGTTTGTCTTGCAACATCTGTTGTTGGGCAAGCGCTAAGTATTTACGGACTTCAGGCATGTTGATGCCAAGTTCGAGTTTCAGAACAAGCTTACGGATAGAGAGTGACTTCACCTTGGCAACTGCAGGTTTGTCTGGTCCAAGGACACGCGCCCCGAACCAGCTGCGCAGACGACTGGCCATTTCTATACCTGCTGTATCAACCAAACCATCGGAACGATCCTTCAGATAAACATAGATGAGACGATAATAAGGCGGGTAATGAAACTGCTGGCGCTCAGCTATCAGCGAACGATAAAAGGCAGTATAGTCATTCTGTACGACCTGATGAATCAATGGCAAATCCGGACTTTTGGTCTGCAAAATGACAAGTCCACGTTTCCCTTTGCGTCCTGCACGCCCGCTGACTTGCGACATCATCATGAAAGCGTGTTCATAGGCACGGAAGTCAGGGTAGTTAAGCATCGTGTCAGCATTAAGAATACCAACCACGCTGACCTTTTCAAAATCAAGTCCCTTCGAAAGCATCTGGGTACCTATTAACAGATTGGTACGCCCTGTTGAGAAATCGCCTATAATCCTTTCATAGGCCTGACGACTGCGAGTAGTGTCAAGATCCATACGGGCGATGTGGGCTTCTGGGAAGATATCATGTATCTCTGCCTCAATTTTCTCCGTACCATAGCCTATGGTCTGCAGATGAATACATCCACAGTTTGGACATTCTGTTGGAACCTGATAGGTATAGCCACAATAATGACAGGTTAGCTGATTCAGGTTACGATGGAACGTCAGTGACACATCACAATGCTGGCAATGTGGCACCCAACCGCATTGCTTGCACTCAACCATAGGGGCATAGCCACGACGGTTCTGAAACAAAATGGCCTGTTCACCACGCTCCAAAGCCTCGCGTACCTTATTTAATAATAAAGGAGAAAACGGACCATGCATCATCTTCCGATGCTGCAGATCCTTTATGTCGACTACTTGAATCTCTGGAAGTTCGATTCCTTGATAGCGCTGAAAAAGTTCCACAAGCCCATACTTACCTGTCATGGCGTTGTGGTAGGTTTCCAGTGAGGGCGTGGCAGTACCTAATAGGGTCTTGGCACCAAACATATGCGCCAGCATGATGGCTGAAGAACGCGCATGATAACGAGGCATGGGATCCTGTTGCTTATAGGAGGTTTCCTGTTCCTCGTCAACAATCACCAATCCCAGATTCTGGAAAGGAAGAAAAACTGCACTACGAGCGCCAAGAATCACATCATAAGGATGAGTCGACAATTGTTTCTGCCAGATCTCCACACGCTCAGCATCGCTGTATTTCGAGTGATAAATACCCAGACGATTGCCAAAAACGCGCTGCAGGCGACTCATCATCTGAACTGTCAAAGCAATTTCCGGCAATAGATAAAGCACCTGCTTCTTCTGCTCCAAAGCCTGTTGGATCAGATGAATGTAAATCTCTGTTTTTCCACTTGAAGTGACGCCATGAAGCAGCGTGACGTTCTTCTTCAGAAATGAAAATTTAATCTGATTGAAAGCATCCTGCTGGACCTGACTCAATGGTTTGATCTTCTCGAAACACGGTTCTCCACCATGATTCAGTCTGCCCACCTCACGTTCATAGGTTTGCAATAGTCCACGCTTGACGAGTGCAGTCACCGTCGGAAGCGTGTGCCCTTGGTTCAGAAGTTCATCTCTTGTTATCTCTTGTGGTTCGTTTTTGTCCCATCCAGAGAGTGCGAGGAAATCGATGAAAGCTGCCTGTTGTTTCACAGCTCGCTGCAACATGTTCAATGCCACATGAAGCGCTGCCTCATTCCTGAACTTCGGGGAAAGATCAATATATGTTTCTGTTCTTGGCCTATAGCCATCCTCCGCCTTTAAGCCTGCAGGCAAAGCAGCCTTATAGACCTCCCCGATAGGCGACATATAATAATCGGCAATCCATTGCCACAAGCGTAACTGCGTATCGAACAGAATAGGCGTGGAATCCAAAACCTGAAGGATATCTTTTGTCTGATATCCTTCAGGCTTCTTATCATGTACTTCAGAAATAATTCCTACATAAGTTTTGTTCCTGCCCAAAGGGACAAGCACACGTACTCCCATCTTTACCTGTTCCTCCAACAATTGTGGAACAGAATAGGTAAACACCCCGTCGAGCGGCAGAGGGAGTATAATGTCAGCAAACAAGGCTTAGAAGTAATAGGCAACAGACAACTGCCAGCAGTTCATCTTACCATCAAATTTCTCTCCGTTCTTGCCTACTGACTCAGCCTTCCAATTCAAGACCTGCACATCTCCGGTTTTTCCAAGAGCGAAATTGTAATTGACTGAAACCTGAAGATGATTCAAGAACATAGCGCCCAAACCAGCATTTGCAGTAAGGAACGAGCTCCGGAATGTCCAATCAGCTGCGCCATCCCATATACTTGTCTCTTTATCACCCAGATTAAAACCAAACTGAGGACCAGCAAAAACAAAGATATTGGCAATATCACCTATGCCAAATCCATAACGTATATTAATTGGGATCTGAAGACTTTGTTGCTTTACTTTTGTACTGGTGATAATGCCTGTCTCAGCATTCCTCGCCTCAACATTACTAGAACGCTGATCAAACAGAGCGGCTGCATCAAATCCTAAGCCAATAACTGGAATTGTGAACTTTACCGTAGGACCAATATGAAATCCCACTTGATTATCAGCTCCAATAGCACTCTCGTTAAGACTCAGCTTCGCCAGATTCAAACCACCTTTGACACCAAAGTTAAACTGCGCCTGAGCTGTCGTAGATATAGTAGCCAAAAGCACTACCAATGCAAAAAACTTTTTCATAACCTTATTCTTTAATATTGCAATAACGCTGCAAAGATACGAAAAAAGTCTGGTTCTACATTGAATTCAAGCACATTTAACATATCAATGCCTCTGTCTGCGTACTGTCACACGTGCTGAACTATTGCTACTGGAAGTACTCGGAGAGTTCTTTGGCTTGGATGCTTTCGACTTTTTGCTACTCGACGAAGATGATTTGCTCTTTACTTTCTTGCCACTCTTGACGTCAAGAGCAGCAATACTGTCAAGCGAATCTCTTTTTGCCTGATCGCCAAAAATCGTCTTGTGGAAGGCAGCCAGTTCATCTTCGATACGCTTCTGCTCGGCAGTCATCTTATCTACGTCACCATCACAGAGCTGAAGCAGGGTTTTACCCTGGGCATTATTGGTCTTGTAGATCTTGCCACGATAGGAATTGAGTGTAAAAAAGTCATCCATCGACATCGTGGCTGCGTTATTCAGGCTGCTCGCCATTACCGTCTGACGATTCAGGAATGGTTCCAAATCACTGTATTTCACCCAGAAAAGCGGATACTGAGTGGCCTCTCCACCAAAATCATCATCGCGCAACATCACAGGACAAAGTGCCAGCACCTTGATATGGAAAGAAGAATTAGCCTGATCGTAATAGGCACTCTCCTTCAAATAGAACTTCTTGACTTCCGACGAAGGGATATCGCTGTTGTCTACTTTCAGCTTACCATCTTGTTCCTCATAAAAGATATGGTAGTTATCAAGTATCGTCTGCATCTGAACGCGAGCCTCGTTTGAGAAATTGTCACTGCCGTCGGTAGGATATTCATAGACTGGCAAATAGCCGTTCTGCGCTAATTTGAAGATATATGTAAACAAGTTCAGTTGTTTACCTTGTGGCTCTACAGGAAAATACAGACCGGCGTTGGCATCGTCCGTCAAATCCAGTTCACGATAGATATCACGACGCCAGACCACTTCTTCGGGGATATCCAAAGCAGTAGGAAACGATATCTGGGCACGCATCGACATAGCCGATGAAGGACTCTTTCGCTGTTGTTGCTGCTGCTCGGTCTGCTGCTGATTACGCCGTTTCTTGGGCTGTGCCACTGCTGCATCAGCCACCAGCAATATCATCATGACAAACAATAATCTCTTCATATTTTACCTTATTTATTTTACAATGATTTCCATAGGATTCTGAAGTGTTCGAGTCAAACCGTCTGGCCCCACTACAATGACGCGAGAGATATAGAAACGACGATTCCGTGAGAGTTTACGGAACGTGTCTCTCTGACGAGAAGAGAACGCGGCGCCCTCGGAGGCCATCGGCACTGCATTACCCATATTATCGAAAAATACTGTCTCAAAACTTTGTACACGGAAAGCGATGTCGAGAATGCCATCATCGATAGCCGCTCCAATCTTATCTACAGCCACTAACTGTCCCTTCGGCAGACCGCCTCCCTTGAAACGGGTAGGATTGCCATGCTCATCCTTCATGGAGATGTAAGGAGTGGGATCAGGCAACTTGCGCACTCGGAACGTGTACTGTCCCATCTGCTGGGCACGACCCGTATTCGTTGATGTGACAGTAATCGTTGCATCCTGTCCGATCTTTGCCGGACGTGCAATATACTTACCTGGGCCGACAGACTGCAGAGTTCCATTAGTCATTGAAGCCTGAACCTTTGTCAGTGGCACACCTGGCACACTGATGCTGATAGGATTGTTATAGCCCGCATAGAGCATGTTCATCAAGTCGGCAGAGACGGTAGCACTTGGATCCACGACGGAATACTCCTGCGAGAAGTCACGCCGGATCAGATCTCCGTTACCATTGACAGTCTCCATATAGCCTTTGAGCGTGAAGTCGCCTGTACGCCCACAGACCGTCTCATAGAGTCCGTCCTTCAAATCCACCTTCTGACCTCCAATATAGATATCAGGCACCTGAGTCGTATCAACAGCGGCCATCACGATACGTGCCGAAAAGCGGTCTCCTCGTACAATCGTTCTGGAATTGGGAATCACGAAAGCATCCAACAGGTTCACGCGGATATCCTTCACGTCGATGTTCGAAACCAACGTATGCAGGACCTCCCGCTCTGCATAGCGGACATCACTCTGAAGTTTCGAGAGCAAGGTAATGGCTGCAGCGGCAGGCATATCCTCAAACATGTACTCCTGCCAATTCTTTCCCATCGCCCTGGCCTTAGCGGGTATTACCGTTGCAAGATTGCCATTGATAATCTGCTTCTTGCTCATATCTGAGGTCATACCACTGATACGTTTGCGGAACGACTGGATCGCATCGTACAATTCACGCCCCTTGCCTCTTCCTGGAGCCAGCATCACCTGATTAGCGGCCTCAAGGTCCTCTTTATTCTTGATGTTCTCGATCTGCCCATCCTTTCCGTCTGCCTCCTGGACAATAGCCAGTTTCAATTCCTCTGCGAAATTATACAGCGAATCGCTCATGCGCCTCACCTCCTGGGCCTTGTTATACCACTCACCTACCTTCGCAGGATTCATCCGCATCTGCATATCCAGATTGTCATAGACGAGCTGGTTCTCCTTAATAGAGCCCTTGGTAGTACGGGTCAGACTTTCTTCCACAACAGAAAAGCCATTGAGCACCTCTGTCGAGACGTTCAGTGCTAGCATTGCCATCAAGACGACATACATCAGATTGATCATCTTCTGGCGGGGGGATACTGGTCTTTTCTTGATTGCCATTTGCCTATACGTTCATCTTTGCTGTCATTGCCTCGATCATACGGGCGTAAATCTTATTGAGGTCTGCAATCTGGGCGGCCATCTTCCGAGTCTGTTCATTAATCTCGTCGATGGTACCGATTTGTGAGCTGGCACTCTTCAGTTGCAGCTCATAGACCTTGCAGATGCCTGTCAGCGTACGATTCAAATTCTCCATCTCCTCTGAGTCGTGCGACAGTTTCTCACTCTGGACTGAAACACGCGAGAGCATTTCTGTCAGGCGCTTCAACTCATCGATATAGTTGGTCGTTGCCTCTTCCAGTTCTGGTGTCATCTGCGGCAGGCCGGAAATACCACCACCTCCAGAATAGCCACCGCCTCCAGAGACGGTTGCCACAGAAGAAGAAACCGCTGCAATGGCCTCTGTATCAACCTGAGCCTGACCAGAAGGCATCGATGGAGCATAGCCACCACCAATAACGCCATCACCACCTATGATGACTGTTCCTCCTGTTCCTCCTGTGCCACCAGAGCCCACAGCTTTTGTTTCGCCAGAAGCTGGAGTGACACCTTCACTTACCGGTACACTGCCACCACCTATTACAACAGTCCCACCACTTCCTGATGCTTCTCCGGGATGCAGTTCCAGTTCCATACCGTCAGCCGTTTTGTCGAACGGACGGTCAAAGGCCGAGATGAAGAACACAAAGACCTCAGTTCCCATACCAAGGAAAAGGAAGAAATTGGCACCTGGGAGATGGGTAAGCTTAAATAGCGTACCCAGAATCACTATAGATGCGCCCCAACTATAGGCATAGTTCAGAAAAGTCTGGCCAGGCACACTGTCCATCCATTTCTGCATACGGTAGACGAAATTATAGTTGCTGTATTTTGTCATAACTGCTATGTTTTAATCACTTCTTTCCTTTTACCTTGGCTTTCTCACTGGTCGTATTCGCCAGACTGCGCACACAACGGAAACCGATATAGCTACGAGGCTGGTTCTGATACTCAGAAGAACGCCAGGCTGAACGGATATATGATTCAGGATCCTTCCATGATCCTCCTCTCACACTCTTCTTCTTCAGACGATACGGGTCCTCTGGAGCTGCATTATACTTCAACTGCGGATTGATATCGTTCATGGCCTCCACACCAGCCTCAGTATAGATGGTTGAGGTCCATTCTGCCACATTGCCTGCCATATCATACAATCCGTTAGAGTTGGCTGAGTAGATGCCTACCTTACTCGTAATCAGATTGCCGTCTTTCGTATAGTTTCCGTCATCAGGCTTGAAGTTGGCAAAGAAACAGCCCTTGCCGCTAGCCACGTCTTCATTGTCCCAGGGGAACTCATTCTGATCCTTTCCACGTGCGGCAAACTCCCATTCAGCCTCCGTCGGCAGACGGTATCGCTGTACGTAGCGGGCTGCAGGACCCAGGCCCTTTAAGAGATACTCTGTACGCCAGGCACAGAAGGCATTAGCCTGTTCCCAAGTAACGCCTACGACGGGATAGTCGTTGTAAGCCGGATTGGAGAAATAATAGCGCAGGTACACCTCATTATCTGCATTGGGGAAATCGTTTACCCAACAGGTTGTATCCGGGAATACATTCACGATATAGGTATTCAGGAAATCCCATGGACCTGTCAGCTGCCGATTGATCGTTTCGCGTATGATCTTGCCCTCATCATTGATATAAGCGGTATCCTTTGAAATCCATACCTGCTCATTGGGATCTACAACGATATCCGTATTCAGATTGCGCTCCTGGGGATTCAGACGATTCCGGCGCAAGGCTGCTGAAGTATAGTCGTAGACCTCATAACGGTAATTCAGCTGACGATAGTCAAGCATCTTGTCGCCAGTCACAGGATTGGTCACATACATGGCATCGATAATCTCCTGCTCATCTTCATTGGGGCGGCGCGGCAAAGCCTTTTTCCAGTTCAGCTGAGTTCCAATCTCCTCGCCATCCTTATCTGTTATCACCTTCTTGTAGGTTTCATCAAATTCAGACAGCCTCTCACGCAGAATGGAGTCACGGACATAGTTTACAAACTGGCGATACTTTGAGTTGGTGACCTCGGTTTCGTCCATCCAGAAGCCTTCTACAGAGATATCCCGCAGAGGCGTCTTCTTCCCCCACAGGCTGTCCTGCTTTTCTATACCCATCTTTAAGTGGCCTCGTTTCACAAGTACCATTCCGTAAGGTGTTGGTTCTGAGAATGCCCTGCCTCCGGTACCTGTCACCTCTCCACCACTTGCTGATGTCATCTTACTACCAAAGCAACTTGTCAATAAAAGTAAAAAGGTAAAAAGGCAAAAAGGTAAAAACCTTCTCACCATATTGCCTTTCCGCTTCACCATATTTCCTTTTCTTTCCATATCTCTTACAGTATTCTTACACTTTTATGCAGATTCTTTCCTTTCTTATACAGATTCAATTCTGTCTGATAACCAACAAATATCTCGTGACTTCCGTTACTGATATTGATGGCAGAGGTATAAATCTCGTAACTATAGCCCAGATGGATTCCACGAAAGTTTCCTCCAAGCATCACAGTCACTGAATTAGTCGGGCTATACGACAAGCCCACATACATGAGCCTTTTCTCATGCTCGTACTTAAACCTGGCAGTCACGTCTCCTCGATAGGCCACTCCGTCGGTACGTCCTAAAACAGAGGTCTGTATAGATAAAAACGGATGAGTCAGTCGAATATTGTATCCAGCCGTGAAATAATATGTCGGTGAGATATTTAATTCATTGGTTTCGCCCAGTTCCACCTTAGGAGAGTTGATATGCAGCGCAGATATTCCCACATACCAACTGCGATGCAGATAATAAAGGCCAAGACTGAGGTCAAACCCCGTCCCGTTCACAGAAGAAGTCGTCAAGGCCGGATCGCCTGAATCAGCAAAGTCCAATTTACTTCCGTCCAGATTCTCACTAATCATGGTTGCCTGAGCACCCAGACTCAGTTTGCCTCCCAACAAATGGCGCTGAAAAGCATACTGCAATCCAAAACGTTTATGTGTAAAAGCACCGATAGCATCATTCATAAACTGAAGCCCCACTCCATGATAAGAACCAAGCAGATAGAAAGGCATATCAGCGGCGGCGTACATCGTATTCGGATTGTGTTCGAAACCTGCCATCTGAAGAGCGTATGCCACAGCCACATTCAGTTTGGCCTCCTTACCTACTGTGGCAGGGTTAAAGGATGGCTCCATCGACCAGTAATGACCGAAGGAAACATCATACTGTGCACTCACTCTCGACATGTACAATATGACGAATAACATCAATAGAAGATGTCTTCTCACATCATAATAACGTAAGAATCTGGAACTTTATTGTGTGGGGCACAATCTCGCTAAAATAAAACAATAAAGTGTGAAAATAATTCCTATTTTCACACTTTACTGATTTTCAAGTTGTTACACTTGGAAATGATTAATATTCATCCTCGTTGAAAACTTGGTTCCCGACGATTCTGTACTGATTTTCAATTACTTGCATCATCCTTAACTATTTTTAGCCAAATAAACCGCACGGTCTGAGGCGGTCAGAGGCGATTCATTGGCAGGTTGGACAAACATATTGCTTCCTTAAAGTAAAGTCAAACTGCAGTCCGCCGCCATCAGCTTTCTTAGCACTTATCTGACCGCCATGCAGAAGGATGGCATTCTTG
>JAFSNR010000109.1 GCA_017443345.1 Prevotella sp. | reverse complement strand
TGAGGTTGCTGAAGAAATTGGAAAACATATTCAAGCCACCTCCTAAGAGATTGCCTAATGATGAACCAATCCCTTGTAGCGTGTTTCCCAAAGAACCGAGAACGCTCTTTGTTTCCGAGACCGTTTCCTGCAAGCCATCAACGACATTGCTGGCAGTGTCCTTGACCTGTTCGACAGTGTTCTCCCCCGTAAAGCCGTTGACGGCATCATGGGCGAAGTCACCACTCTGGTCAACAGCACCTCTTACCGTTTTGCCGACAGCGGTTCCAAGGCTTTCCTCTGGATGATCCAACATCCGCCATCCGGCAAAGGTTGCAATACCTGTTGCAGCAGTCGTCTTCGGGTTCTTTGCGGCAACAGTCAGAGCCTTGCCGCCAGCACCAAGCACGGTACTTCCACCATGCCATAATGTCGATGTGGCCTTACTACCTGCCCGCCACACCTTGGGCAGTATTCTTGTTGCTAATGATAACCATCCCATAGTCGTATTTTTATCTTCTTGGTTTAACACTTCTTCCATTGACTCGCCACATACCCAGGCATTCTTCAACAATGCCAGCCTTGCCTTCCCTATGAGGCAAAGACCTTTGCTCGATGCCATACCATACCTGGGCCATTGTGGTACATCTTACCAGCTTCGTAAGCATGGCAAGCTTTCTGTTCATCTGCTGCAATTGTGGACGGATGGAGAAAACCAGCTCTATTCGCTGTTTCTCTGTCATCTTCGTATCAATACACACCTGTCTTATGGTGTTCACGATACCAATGCTTTGGTTGATGATATCCACGTAGATGTCATTCCTATGATTATGGAGGGCTACAGCAATGGCATTGACAGGTGTATCACCAATCTGGTGGGACAATCGCCCCATGTTCTCTGTCAGGTGGTTGATCTCATAGTAGAAGCCATAGACTTGTGCAGCGTATGAGATAATACCTCTGAAAGTGCTTATATATCGGTCGAACTGCTCCTGATAATTCTTTGTCGCCTCGACCTCTTGTTTGAGCCACACATGACCTTCCGTTTCCACGGCCATCACTTCCAGTTGAGAGTTGTACTGGGACTTGGCTTTATGGGTGTACTCCAGGATCATGGCTGTCAGCGTCGGGTCTATCTGTGCATGAGACAGACTCGGCATCATCCATAGGAAGGACAGAACCAGTATAATATGTTTTATCTTTCCATTCATCTTAATGTCCATATTGTGCCACCTCACGGGCATAACGCCGCCAGTGAGACAGAGATTGCCGGGCAATGCCGCCCTTATCACGTTCTATCATACCTGCCGTTACACGATTCCAGACATCTGCCATCCTGTAATGACGGATGCTGATATAGAGCAATTGAAGCTTATGGGAAAATGACGAGAGCTTATCCTCCAGTTCCCAAAGGGTCTTGGAACGCTCTGAGCCGGTAAGCATATTCTGCTCGCCACCCTTGGCAACCGCATTCTTCAGCAGTGTGAAGACGCTGACCATTTCCGTGACTGTTTCCATATACAGGTTATTC
>JAFSNR010000108.1 GCA_017443345.1 Prevotella sp. | reverse complement strand
GCTATGAAGCTGATTGCAGGTACAGCGCGTAGTATGGGTATCACTGTAGAAGGGGAGTTCCCTGGTAAATAATTAATAACTTCAATTAAGACAATGAGTAAACTGACAAAAAATCAAAAGTTGGTCGCTGAGAAGGTTGAAGCAGGGAAAGCATACTCTTTGAAGGAAGCTGCAGCTTTGGTGAAGGAGATTACCACCACCAAGTTTGAGGCTTCTGTTGATATCGATGTACGCTTGGGCGTTGATCCACGTAAGGCTAACCAGATGGTTCGTGGCGTTGTATCGCTGCCAAACGGTACTGGTAAGGTTACACGTGTGCTCGCTCTCTGTACTCCTGATCAGGAGGCTGCTGCTAAGGAAGCAGGTGCCGACTATGTTGGTCTTGACGAGTATATCGAGAAGATCAAGGGCGGTTGGACAGATGTTGATGTTATCATCACAATGCCTTCTTGTATGGGTAAGCTCGGTCCTTTGGGCCGCGTGCTCGGTCCCCGCGGACTGATGCCAAACCCCAAGAGTGGTACTGTTACTATGGATGTTGCTAAGGCAGTTAAGGAAGTTAAGCAGGGTAAGATTGACTTTAAGGTTGATAAGGCCGGTATCGTGCATACATCAATCGGTAAGATCAACTTCAACGCTGATCAGATCTTTGAGAATGCTAAGGAGTTCATCTCTACCATTATCAAGCTGAAGCCCGCCGCTGCTAAGGGTACATACATTAAGAGTATCTTCCTCTCAAGCACTATGAGCATGGGTATCAAGGTAGATCCTAAATCAGTTGAATAACTCGTTAAAAGATTAGACAAATGAAAAAGGAAGTAAAAGATACTATCATTGTAGAACTTGGAGAGAAACTGAAGGCATATCCTCATTTCTATCTTGTTGACCTGACCGGTCTCGATGCCGCTAAGACATCTGAGCTCCGTGAGAAGTGCTTCAAGAATGAGATTAAGTTGCTGTTGGTGAAGAACACTCTTCTCCAGAAGGCATTCGAGGCTTCAGAGATTGATTTCACTCCACTTTATGAGTGCTTGAAGGGTAACACAGCTGTTATGTTCGCAAAGACAGCTAATGTACCTGCTAAGCTGATCAAGGAGTACAAGAAGGTAGGTATCCCGGCCCTGAAGGGTGCATATGCTGAGGAGAGCTTCTTCGTTGGTGCTGACAAGCTTGATGAGCTCGTAGCAATCAAGAGCAAGAACGAACTGATCGCCGAGGTTGTAGCTCTGCTGCAGTCTCCAATCAAGAATGTTGTTTCTGGCTTGAACGCTGGTGGCAAGGTTCACGGTCTGCTTGACGCTATCGCTGAGCGTAACAAATAAGCGAAATAAGTAACATTCAAATTAAAAACAATTAAAATTTTAAATAAAATGGCAGATATTAAAGCTATTGCAGAAGAGTTGGTAAATCTTACTGTAAAAGAAGTTAATGAGTTGGCAACTGTCCTGAAGGACGAGTATGGAATTGAGCCCGCCGCTGCAGCTGTTGCTGTTGCCGCTGGTCCTGCTGCAGCTGGTGCTGCTGATGCAGCTGAGGAGAAGACTTCATTCGACGTAGTTCTGAAGTCAGCCGGTGCTGCTAAGCTGCAGGTTGTAAAGGCCGTTAAGGAGGCTTGTGGTCTTGGTCTGAAAGAGGCTAAGGATCTCGTAGACGGTGCTCCTGCTACCGTTAAGGAGGGTCTGAGCAAGGAAGAGGCTGAGAACCTGAAGAAGACCATCGAGGCCGCTGGTGCCGAGGTTGAGCTGAAGTAATCAGTTACATACAAATAGCAATCGGTTAGGGGCTCCCCAGTCGGGGGTTCCTAGCCTTTTTTTTCTAAATTAATATTTATGGCTTCAAAAATAATAGATAACAGAGTAAACTTTGGCAGCGTCAAAAATCCGATGCCATTCCCGGATTTCCTTGATGTGCAATTAAAGTCGTTCAAAGACTTCCTGCAGTTGGATACTCCGCCTGAGGAACGCAAGAATGACGGCTTGTATAAGGTGTTCGCTGAGAACTTCCCTATCACCGATACACGTAATAATTTCGTTCTTGAGTTCTTGGACTACTATATTGACCCGCCTCGCTACAGCATTGATGAGTGCCTGGAGCGCGGTCTTACCTATAGCGTACCTTTGAAGGCTAAGCTGAAACTGTATTGTACTGATCCGGATCATGAGGATTTCGGTACTGTGATTCAGGATGTGTTCCTGGGTCCTATTCCTTACATGACCGCCAATGGTACTTTCGTTATCAATGGAGCCGAGCGTGTCGTAGTATCTCAGTTGCACCGTTCACCTGGTGTGTTCTTCGGACAGAGCGTCCATGCTAACGGTACTCTGCTGTACTCTGCACGAATCATTCCGTTCAAAGGTTCATGGATTGAGTTCGCTACGGATATCAACAACGTGATGTATGCCTACATCGACCGTAAGAAGAAGTTGCCTGTAACCACTCTGTTGAGAGCTATCGGCTTTGAGGCAGATAAGGACATCCTGCAGATTTTTGATCTTGCTGAGGAAGTGAAGGTTAACAAGAAGGCTCTGAAGGAGGTTGTCGGCTCTAAGCTGGCTGCCCGTGTACTGAAGAGCTGGAACGAGGACTTCGTTGATGAGGATACCGGTGAGGTTGTTTCTATCGAGCGTAATGAGGTTATCCTGGAACGTGAGACGGAGATTACTGAGGCCAATATGATGGAGATCCTTGAGAGTGGTGCACAGACGATTCTCGTTCATAAGGATGAAGCTGTTGCCCAGGATTACTCAATCATTTTCAACACACTTCAGAAAGACCCGTCAAACTCAGAGAAGGAGGCCGTGCTCTACATCTACCGCCAGTTGCGTAATGCTGATCCTGCTGATGATGCCAGTGCACGTGAGGTGATCCAGAACCTGTTCTTCTCAGACAAGCGTTATGACCTGGGTGACGTCGGCCGCTACCGTATCAACAAGAAACTTGGTCTTGATACCGATATGGATGTCCGCGTGTTGACTAAGGAGGATATCATTGAGATTATCAAGTATCTGATTCAGTTGGTTAACTCCAAGGCAGCAGTCGACGATATCGACCACTTGTCAAACCGTCGTGTACGTACCGTTGGTGAGCAGTTGTCTAATCAGTTCTCTATCGGTCTGGCCCGTATGAGCCGTACTATTCGTGAGCGTATGAACGTTCGCGATAATGAGGTCTTCACACCGACAGATCTGATCAATGCCAAGACTATCTCTAGCGTGATCAACTCATTCTTCGGTACGAACCCATTGTCACAGTTCATGGACCAGACGAACCCGCTGGCCGAGGTGACACATAAGCGTCGTCTCTCTGCCCTGGGACCTGGTGGTCTGTCTCGTGAGCGTGCCGGTTTCGAGGTGCGTGACGTACACTATACACACTATGGACGTCTCTGTCCTATTGAGAGTCCTGAAGGTCCGAATATCGGTCTGATTTCTTCTCTCTGTGTGTATGCTAAGATCAACGAGCTTGGCTTTATCCAGACTCCGTATCGTAAGGTGGAGAACGGTGTGGCTAACCTCAATAATAGTGAGATTGTCTATCTGACAGCCGAGGAGGAGTCAGAGCATATTATCGGTCAGGGTAACGCACCATTGAATGATGACGGTACGTTTATCCGTGAAGTCGTTAAGTGTCGTCAGGATGCTGACTTCCCCGTTGTTCCTCCTACAGATGTTGACCTGATGGACGTATCTCCACAGCAGATTGCTTCTATTGCTGCTTCGTTGATTCCTTTCCTTGAGCATGATGACGCCCACCGTGCGCTGATGGGATCGAACATGATGCGCCAGGCTGTGCCTCTGCTCCATAACGAGGCTCCTATCGTGGGAACGGGTATTGAGAAACAGGTCTGCGAGGACTCTCGTACGATGGTAACCGCTGAGGGTGATGGTGTTGTAGAGTATGTTGACGCTACGACTATCCGCATTCTTTATGACCGTACGGAGGACGAGGAGTTCGTCAGCTTCGAGCCTGCCTTAAAGGAATATCGCATTGCGAAGTTCCGTCGTACGAACCAGAATATGACCATCGACCTGCGTCCTATCTGTGAGAAGGGCCAGCGCGTGAAGAAGGGTGACATTCTGACAGAGGGATATGCAACAGAGAACGGTGAGCTCGCACTGGGCCGTAACCTGCTCGTTGCTTACATGCCTTGGAAGGGTTATAACTATGAGGATGCTATTGTGCTGAACGAGCGCATCGTTCGTGAGGATATTCTGACCTCTGTACACGTTGATGAGTACTCACTCGATGTACGTGAGACAAAGCGTGGTGTCGAGGAGTTCACGGCCGACATTCCTAACGTCAGTGAGGAGGCTACCAAGGACCTCGACGAGAATGGTGTGATCCGTGTGGGTGCTCGTGTTGAACCAGGTGACATCCTGATTGGTAAGATTTCTCCTAAGGGAGAGAGCGATCCTTCACCTGAGGAGAAGTTGCTTCGTGCCATCTTCGGTGATAAGGCCGGTGATGTGAAGGATTCTTCACTGAAAGCTAATCCTTCGCTTTCTGGAGTTATTATTGATAAGAAACTCTTTGCCCGTGCCATCAAGGATCGCAAGTCAAAGCAGCAGGATAAGGTCGTGTTGGCTAAGATTGACGAGGAGTATGATGCAAAGGTCGGTGATCTGAAGGACATCCTGATCGACAAACTGATGGAGCTTACGAAGGGTAAGACTTCTCAGGGCGTGAAGGATTATACCGGTGCTGAGATTATCACAAAGGGTAGCA
This sequence comes from Prevotella sp., assembly GCA_017443345.1. Lineage (GTDB taxonomy): Bacteria > Bacteroidota > Bacteroidia > Bacteroidales > Bacteroidaceae > Prevotella. The sequence goes on along the minus strand of JAFSNR010000108.1, from coordinate 6,675 downwards.
AGTTTACGGTGACTGCCCTGAAGAACCTTGAATATGGTGATATCCAGATCAGCAACTGGACTAATGATGAGCATAAGAATGAGTTGATAGCCAAGCTGATTATCAACTTCATGAAGAAATACAAGTTGCTTGATGCAGAGATGAAGCGTAAGAAGTTCGCCATTACGATCGGTGACGAGCTGCCTTCAGGTATTCTGCAGATGGCAAAGGTATATGTGGCTAAGAAACGTAAGATCGGTGTAGGTGATAAACTTGCTGGTCGTCACGGTAACAAGGGTATTGTATCTAAAGTGGTACGTCAGGAAGATATGCCGTTCCTCGAGGATGGCCGTCCTGTAGACTTGGTACTGAACCCGCTGGGTGTGCCTTCACGTATGAACCTCGGTCAGATCTTTGAGGCCATCCTCGGTGCAGCCGGTAAGAAACTCGGTGTGAAGTTTGCTACACCAATCTTCGACGGTGCTAAGCTCGACGACTTGGCAGAGTGGACCGACAAGGCAGGTCTGCCACGACTCTGTTCTACACACCTCTATGACGGTGAGACTGGTGAGAAGTTCGACCAGCCGGCAACTGTTGGTATCACCTACTTCTTGAAACTCGGTCACATGGTTGAGGACAAGATGCATGCCCGTTCGATTGGTCCGTACAGCTTGATTACCCAGCAGCCGCTTGGTGGTAAGGCACAGTTCGGAGGTCAGCGTTTCGGAGAGATGGAAGTCTGGGCTCTGGAGGCATTTGGCGCCAGCCATGTTCTTCAGGAGATCCTGACCATCAAGTCTGATGATACTGTAGGTCGTTCAAAGGCTTATGAGGCAATTGTCAAGGGAGAGCCCATGCCAACGCCAGGCATCCCCGAGTCTCTCAATGTGCTTCTGCATGAGTTACGTGGCCTCGGATTGAGTATCACACTTGATTAAGCGAGTTAAAATTTAGAATTAAGAATTAAGAGAAAGATATTATATATGGCTTTCAAGAAAGATTCAAAAGTAAAGAGTAATTTCACCAAAATTACCATCGGACTTGCTTCGCCCGAAGAGATCCTTGAGAACAGCTTCGGAGAGGTCACCAAACCAGAGACCATCAACTATCGTACTTACAAGCCAGAGCGCGATGGTCTGTTCTGCGAGCGTATCTTCGGTCCGACGAAGGACTATGAGTGTGCTTGTGGAAAGTATAAGCGCATCCGTTATAAGGGTATTGTCTGTGACCGCTGTGGTGTAGAGGTTACAGAGAAGAAGGTGCGTCGTGAGCGTGCTGGTCATATTGAGCTTGTGGTACCAGTAGCACATATTTGGTATTTCCGCAGCCTTCCCAATAAGATCGGTTATCTGTTGGGTCTGCCCACCAAGAAGCTCGACGCTGTAATCTATTATGAGCGCTACGTTGTCATCCAGCCAGGAGCTATGGCTGGTAAGAAAGATGGTGAGGGCAATGATGTTATCGGTTCCAATATGTACGACCTGCTCTCTGAGGAGGAGTATAACGAGATTGTGGATTCAAAGATCTCACCTGACAATGACTATCTGGATGACAGTGATCCCAATAAGTTCATTGCCAAGATGGGTGCTGAGGCGATCTACGAGTTGCTCGTACGTCTTGACCTTGACTCACTTTCATATGAACTGCGCGACCGTGCCAACAGCGATTCTTCCGTACAGCGTAAGAATGAGGCACTGAAGCGCCTGCAGGTCGTAGAGTCATTCCGTCAGAGTGTTGAGAAGGGCATCAACCGTCCTGAGTGGATGATTATGAAGATCATCCCTGTGACTCCTCCTGAGCTCCGTCCTCTGGTACCACTGGATGGTGGACGTTTTGCTACGTCTGACCTCAACGACCTCTATCGTCGTGTGATCATCCGTAACAACCGTCTGAAGCGTCTGATGGAAATAAAGGCTCCTGAGGTGATCCTCCGTAATGAGAAGCGTATGCTGCAGGAGGCTGTCGACTCTCTCTTCGACAACAGCCGTAAGTCATCAGCTGTGAAGAGCGATTCTAACCGACCTCTGAAGTCACTCTCTGACTCTCTGAAGGGTAAGCAGGGACGTTTCCGTCAGAACTTGCTCGGTAAGCGTGTTGACTATTCAGCCCGTTCGGTAATCGTTGTAGGTCCTGAGCTGAAGATGGGTGAGTGCGGTCTGCCAAAGTTGATGGCCGCTGAGCTCTATAAGCCATTCATCATCCGTAAACTCATCGAGCGCGGTATCGTGAAGACGGTGAAGAGCGCCAAGAAGATCGTTGACCGCCGTGAGCCGGTAATCTGGGACATCCTCGAGAATGTGATGAAGGGTCACCCCGTTCTTCTGAACCGTGCTCCAACACTTCACCGTCTGGGTATCCAGGCCTTCCAGCCTAAGCTGATCGAGGGTAAGGCTATCCAGCTGCACCCACTGGCATGTACAGCGTTCAACGCTGACTTCGACGGTGACCAGATGGCTGTTCACCTCCCATTGTCAAACGAGGCTATCCTCGAGGCACAGTTGCTGATGCTCCAGAGCCATAACATCCTTAATCCTGCCAACGGTGCTCCTATCACCGTGCCTTCACAGGATATGGTGCTTGGTCTCTATTATATCACCAAGATCCGCCCGGGTGCAAAGGGAGAAGGTCTGACCTTCTACGGACCCGAAGAGGCCATCATTGCCCACAATGAAGGCAAGTGCGATTTGCATGCTTTGGTAAAAGTGATTGTCGACGATTTGGTTGATGGTAAACCCGAACGCCACATGGTTGAGACTTCTGTTGGACGTGTCATCGTGAATGGCATCATTCCGAAGGAAGTAGGATTCGTGAATAAGATCATCTCTAAGAAGAGTCTGCGTGACATCATCGCTGATGTTATCAAGAATGTAGGCTTTGCAGAGGCTTGTGATTTCCTTGATGGTATCAAGAACCTCGGTTATCGCATGGCCTATCTGGCAGGTCTTTCATTCAACCTCGATGATATCATCATCCCGAAGGAGAAAGCTGATCTGATTCAGAAGGGTAATGATGAGGTTCGTCAGATTACTGACAACTATAATATGGGATTCATTACTGACAACGAGCGTTATAATCAGGTGATCGATACCTGGACGCATGTCAATAATGATATTGGTAATATTCTGCTGAAGCAGATGACCGAGGCCGATCAGGGATTCAACGCTGTGTTCATGATGCTCGACTCTGGTGCCCGTGGTTCAAAGGATCAGATTAAGCAGCTCTCTGGTATCCGTGGTCTGATGGCTAAGCCTCAGAAAGCCGGAGCAGAGGGACATCAGATTATTGAGAACCCGATTCTGTCAAACTTCAAGGAGGGTATGTCCGTGCTGGAGTACTTCATCTCTACCCACGGTGCCCGCAAGGGTCTTGCCGATACCGCTATGAAGACTGCCGACGCAGGTTATCTGACACGTCGTCTTGTCGATGTATCTCACGATGTGATTATCACTGAAGAGGACTGTGGTACGCTGCGTGGTCTGGTATGTACAGCTCTGAAGAGTGGTGATGAGGTGATCTCAAGTCTCTCTGAGCGTATCCTTGGTCGTGTGTCTGTTCATGACATCATCAACCCGAAGACAGGTGAGATTATCATTGAGGCCGGTGAGGAAATTACCGAGAGTGTGGCTGAGGCCATTGAGGCATCTGACATTGAAAGTGTGGAGATCCGTTCGGTGCTCACTTGTGAGTCTAAGAAGGGTGTCTGCATGAAGTGTTACGGTCGTAACCTTGCTACCCGTCGTATGGTACAGAAGGGTGAGGCTGTTGGTGTGATTGCTGCTCAGGCTATCGGTGAGCCGGGTACTCAGCTGACACTTCGTACGTTCCACGCCGGTGGTGTGGCTGCCAACGCAGCTGCCAACGCAAGTATCGTATCTAAATATGATCGCGCGTTGATTGAGTTAGAGGAAGTTCGTACAGTACCATTCGATGAGGATGGCCGTGAGTGCGAGATGGTTGTCAGCCGTCTGGGTGAACTTCGTTTTGTTGATCCGAACACGAAGATTGTCCTCTCAACAGTTAACGTGCCTTATGGTTCTTCTCTCTATTTCCATAATGGTGATGAGGTCAGCAAGGGTGACAAGATTGCTCAGTGGGATCCGTTCAATGCCGTTATCGTGACCGAGTATGCAGGTACTCTGAAGTTCAATGATGTTATCGAGGGTGTTACCTTCCGTGCTGAGACTGACGAGACGACAGGTTTGACTGAAAAGATCGTAACCGAGTCGCGTGACCGTACTAAGGTTCCTACCTGTGACGTGATCAGTGCCAATGGTGAGGTACTTGGTACCTATAGCTTCCCTGTAGGTGGACACGTGGTAGTCGAGGATGGCCAAACCCTCAAGACTGGTGAGACGCTTGTCAAGATTCCTCGTGCAGCTGCTAAGGGTGGTGATATCACTGGAGGTCTTCCCCGTGTTACGGAGCTCTTCGAGGCTCGTAACCCGTCGAACCCTGCTGTCGTATCTGAGATCGATGGTGAGGTGACCATGGGTAAGGTAAAACGTGGTAACCGTGAAATCATTGTAACGTCCAAGACTGGTGAACAGCGCCATTATCTGGTATCGCTGTCAAAGCAGATCCTGGTTCAGGAGCATGATGCCGTACGTGCTGGTACACCGTTGTCTGATGGTGTAATCACGCCTGCCGACATCCTGGCTATCAAGGGTCCCACAGCTGTTCAGGAGTATATTGTGAATGAGGTTCAGGACGTTTATCGTCTGCAGGGTGTGAAGATCAACGATAAGCATTTCGAGATCATCGTCCGTCAGATGATGCGTAAGGTTCAGATTAATGAGCCGGGTGATACATCCTTCCTTGAGCAGGAGATTGTCGACAAGCTCGACTTCTCTGAGGAGAACGACCGTATCTGGGGCAAGAAGGTGGTCATCGATGCCGGTGACTCTGAGAACCTGCAGAAGGGTCAGATTGTGACAGCCCGTAAGTTGCGCGACGAGAACTCTATGTTGAAGCGTCGTGACCTGAAACTGGTTCAGGTGCGTGATGCCGTTCCTGCGACATCTACTCAGATCCTTCAGGGTATTACGCGTGCAGCCCTTCAGACCAAATCGTTCATGTCTGCTGCTTCTTTCCAGGAGACAACGAAGGTGCTCAACGAAGCTGCTATCCGTGGAAAGGTAGATTATCTGGAAGGCATGAAGGAGAATGTGATCTGTGGTCACCTCATTCCAGCCGGTACTGGTCTGCGTGAGTTCGAGAAGATTATTGTCGGCTCAAAAGAAGAGTACGAGCGTATTCAGGCTAACCGAAAGAATGTACTTGACTTCGCTGAAGAGCCCATTCTTGATGAAAAATAAGGCCAGATTGTAGCAAATAGCTATTAATTATTGCAAAAAGTGTTATATCTTGTTAAATCAACAATGGTATAACACTTTTTCTTTATTATATATTAGGTGGAATCGGAAAATGTTTGTACCTTTGCAGCCCGAAACGCCCTTTTAAGCGAGAATGGGTGTGTAAAATGCTGAATATAAACAAAATATACATATATATAATTTAAATTTAAAAGTATTATGCCTACAATTTCACAATTGGTAAGAAAAGGCAGAAGGGTGATTGTTGACAAGTCAAAGTCACCGGCGTTGGACAACTGTCCTCAGCGTCGTGGTGTCTGCGTACGTGTCTACACCACAACCCCGAAGAAGCCTAATTCGGCTATGCGTAAAGTAGCCCGTGTTCGTCTGACAAATCAGAAGGAAGTTAACTCTTACATCCCTGGAGAGGGACACAACCTGCAGGAGCACTCCATCGTGCTCGTTCGCGGTGGTCGTGTGAAGGACCTGCCAGGTGTACGTTACCACATCGTTCGCGGTACACTCGATACCGCCGGTGTTGCAAACCGCACACAGCGTCGTTCTAAGTACGGTGCAAAACGTCCGAAGGCTAAGAAGTAATGACCGGAGAAGGTCAGTCGGGCCAAAAGAAACAATTACAAATCCGTTTTGCTGGAGTGTTATAAAGGTTGAGTAAATGCTCTTGTGAGAGCGTTGAAGAACAAGTAAGAACAGCCCCCAAGCAGAATTTAAACATTCAAAACAAAATGAGAAAAGCAAAACCAAAGAAGCGTGTGATCCTGCCGGATCCCGTGTTCAATGACACCAAAGTGTCTAAGTTTGTGAATCATCTGATGTACGACGGCAAGAAGACCAAGTCGTATGAGATTTTCTACAATGCTCTTGAGACCGTGAAGGCCAAGATGCAGAACGAGGAGAAGTCTGCCCTTGAGATCTGGAAGCAGGCTCTTGACAACATTACCCCTCAGGTAGAGGTAAAGAGCCGTCGTATCGGTGGTGCAACCTTCCAGGTGCCTACTGAGATCCGTCCCGACCGTAAGGAGAGCGTATCAATGAAGAATATGATTTCTTTCGCACGCAAGCGTAGTGGTAAGTCTATGGCTGATAAGCTTGCTGCTGAGATCATGGATGCCTTCAACAACCAGGGTGGTGCCTTCAAGCGTAAGGAGGATATGCACCGTATGGCTGAGGCTAACCGCGCATTTGCTCACTTCAGATTCTAATATATTAATAAGGTAAAAGGAAAAGAAATGGCTAATCGCGATTTACATTTGACCCGCAATATTGGTATCATGGCCCACATCGATGCCGGTAAGACCACCACTTCTGAGCGTATCCTGTTCTATACTGGTAAGACTCACAAGATTGGTGAGGTGCACGATGG
>JAFSNR010000107.1 GCA_017443345.1 Prevotella sp. | reverse complement strand
GAGACGGAAAGAAGTGCAGAACTGGAAAATCGCGACATCCACAGCAATGCCGAAGACCGTAACCGGATGCTGGCTGCCAAACTCGTACTTTCCTATCCCGTGTGGAAAGGCGAACTGAGCGTAGGCTCTGAAACCACCAGCACCCATAGCAACGGCATGAGTGAGAATGTAGAGGGATGGGTGCCAGCCTCTGAGAACCATATCAAGGAAAACCACCTGGCAGGTTTTGCTGAATACGAAGTGCAGTTAGGCCACTGGAGCCTCAATGCCGGACTACGCTATGAGCACGTAAGCACCGACTATGAGTCGTATAGTATCCGCAGCGACATTCAGCCTGAGCCAAGCCGACACTATAACGACCTTTTCCCCAACCTCTCTGCAGGTTGGCAGAAAGACAAGTGGGGACTGCAACTCAGTTACACCAAGCGCATCAACCGCCCCAGTTATCACTCATTGAGCAACTTTGTCCAATACGATAATCGTTATCAGGTAGAGGGCGGCAATCCTATGCTGCGTCCTGCCATCCGTCAAGACATCGACTTCAGCGCCACCTACTCATGGCTCAGTTTCAATGCAGGATTCGAGCACTACAGCGACAAGATTCTTAACTTCAGCAGATTTTATCAACAGGGCAGAGACATCATCATGTGGCGCAACGAGAACTTCGACCACTTCAACTGCTGCCATGCCTCGATAGTAGCCTCACCTAAATGGGGCATCTATACCCCGACGCTTACCCTCGGCTACTTTCAGCAGTTCTTCGATGTAAAGCAATACGGCATTGATCAAAGTCTCAACAAACCTGAGTGGAGCATCAACCTGCGCAACTGGCTGAAATTGGGAAAGACTGCTAAAGCGATGGTCTATATCCACTACGCCACAACTCATGACTATGGCTTCAGCCGCCAACATTATGAGTTCAACGTGAATGCCCGTCTACAGAAGACCTTCCTGAAAGGTCAGCTAACGGCAGTACTCTTTGCCAACGATATTTTCCGCACGCTCCGTGACAAATGGGAGGGCTACTATCCTGTTGAGGTTCTGACCCGCGATGCCTACCAATATTCCAGAGATATCGGCATATCACTACAATATAACTTCAACCAGAAGCGCTCGAAATACAAAGGTACAGGTGCGGGCAACGATGAGAAGAGCCGACTGTAATTCATTCTCATTCTTTTAGATTGTAAGAAGAGAAATGAGGAAAATATCAAAGGTACGATGTAAAAGGTATTGAGGCACGATGCAAAGGGGCTTAAGGTACCGGTAAAGGTTAAATCTGTGTCAACGATTGCTAAATCATAGGCATTGATTAATAAATCGAAAGCATTGGCTGATAAATCTGAGGCAATGATTTGTATTTTTCAGATATTCTTGTTATCTTTGCACTCTAAACGGTAAAAATATGTATGCAAAGTATATCAAAAAAGAAATTCCCGACCTGAACGGAACCGGAAGGACGCAGGCTTATTACAAGATGCAGCTGACCTCCATGAGTTATGATCAATTCGTGAGTTTGTGTTCCCGTGAGGGCCACATGGAGGAGAGCACCATTCTCGCTGTGATGTCGCTGGTAAGCGAGAAACTGGCCTTGAGTATGGCTGAAGGATTCTCAGTAAAGCTGGACGGCATCGGTACCTTCAACGCCAAGCTTGGTGTGAGGAGCGATAAGCTGCAGGATGCCTTCGAAGAGGGTGAGAGCACCCGAAACGCCCATAGCATCATGGTGACAGGCGTGGCTTACAGGGCCGATAATGACCTCATCAGGACTACGAGCCGTAAATGTACTTTGGAGAGAGGAGGCGTCAGTCGGATACGCAAGTCAAACCTTACATTAGAGCAGCGCATCCAGAAAGCCCGCGAATTTCTGGAGAAGAATATGTTTATGCGCGTTCCCGACTATGTGCGGCTGACGGGGCTTTCGCGCACAACAGCATCCATGGAACTGCGCCGTCTGGCTCTCGACCCCACGTCGGGCATTACCAGCAAAGGCAGTCGCAGCCAGAAGTTCTACGTACTTCGAAAGTAGATAACTAAATAGTTACGACGCTGACAACGAGTCTGACAACATAATGTCAGACAAATGTCAGACAGATTTTTAGG
>JAFSNR010000106.1 GCA_017443345.1 Prevotella sp. | reverse complement strand
GGCAATCAGGCAATTGCCGCGTATCTGCGGCTGACTGATGCGTTGGTTCAGCGATTCATCAGCATAAACCTTGTAGTTGGAGCGGACAATGGGACTCGCGCCTTGTGCCTGGTTCTGACTAGCATGGTTCCCGATGGCCTCGTGACCTGCCTTATTCAGAAGATTGAGTCCTCCCATACCCACAAGCACCATCTTCAGGATGGGGTTCCTGACAAACATTCCGGCAACAATGCTGGCAAGGGGCATCAGGTTTTCCTTCAGCCCCAATGATTTTGTCTTGCCTGTGAATGCGCCGACAAGCATGTCTGGCAGCATGGCAAGGACATAGCCGAGGTTATTTCCTATATCAGAGATACCATTCAGGCCAAAGGAACTGAGCAGTCCACTCCAACCATTCTGGTTCGTCTGCTGTGGCAATTCTTGAACTGAGGCTTGTGAGGATTGTATGTCTGGAGTTTGGGTAGCGACTTCATTGTGCGGTTCCTGTCGGACTTCATCCTCCTTTGTTTGCTGAGTGGTCGCCTTGGGAGTTGCTTTGGCTTCCCGTCTCTGTGCTTCCTCAGCTTTTCTCTTGGCTTGCTCGGCTTTATATTGCTCCCTGTATTCAGGAGCGATAATCATGGGAACGTCATCATCGCCTGTTGCGGCATTGGTCTTTGCGGTCGGCTTCGAGGGTTTGGCTCCAGGACTGGCTGGCGTATAAGAAGTGTCGATGTTCGCCGTCATCTTGTCCATTGCCGCATTCAGGACAAGGTCAACGCCTACGAATTTGGCTCCACCAGTCAGTGTGCCACCTATACCTCCGAAGGACAGGTAATCAGCTGTGGCTCCCAACATAAGACCGGCTGCTTTTTCCACATGGTTGGGATTGTATCGCTTTTCGGCCTGTTCAGAGATATGATTCTCCAAAGGCGATTTGTTCAATGCCTGTGGTAAGTAGAAGATGGTGTTGGTGGCCGCCTTTCTGATGATATAATCGATGGATGACTTCGGAACTTCGTCCTTAATCATCTTGTCGATCATCATTTTCTCTATCTCTGGAGTGACGGTAATCTTCTGCCTCTTTAGCTCGGCTTTCACCATATTGATGTAGTCCTCCGTATGCTTGGAGTTCCACTCTCCAGTATAGCGAAGGGAAGCAATGCTTGCAGCCTGGGCTGACATGCCTCCGTCTGGGCCAGCTGCCCCTGCAAAGATATAAGGCAGACTGCTGGTATGTCTGCCAATCTCCTCCAGCTGCTTATTTCGAAGGTCTGCCATCACCTTATCCATGATGGGCAAAACCTTAGTACGGAAAAGTCTTTCGTTTGCTGATTCTGCCATAGTAATCGGTTTTTATGGGTGAATGACAGTCTTTACTCGGTTTTGCTCCAGAATGATCATACATGCCATGAAGTCGCTGTAGGTCTTGCCGGAGGCATACCAATCACGGGCATTCTGATAGTCCCTCGTCAACTGACGGCTCATGTCATCCATGTTGCCGCCCGTCCGACTGTAGTAGTCTATGAAGGTGTTGACATAGCCTTTACTGCTTTCACCTGAAAACTCCGTAGGGATCTTTATCCATGCGCCGTCATTGAGTTCGGGTATGGAAACCTGTATGCCGGACTTGCTGATGCCTCCTTCGTCAGATACCAGAAAGCTTGTACCGTTGGAGGTGAATTGCGTCGTTCCCTTGGTAGTGGAACTGCCACCACCTGAAACGCTACCGTCGATACCAAAGAACTGCGGTAAAGCAAGGGAAAGAGAAACGAAAGTGAGCGCACCTCCTGCGGTCATGAAGATGCGCTTGGCGGTATTCTGCGGATTGGTGTGCATAGAGTAATACACGGCAAATGCACCGACAACGGCTATAACGGCAGCTATGACATAGCACAGTGCACGGACATAGGGCATGTAGGTAACAACACCGTCTGCGGCATCGCCGATACCAGAGACTCCAGTATCAGCGAATGCTACAGAGGTGGTCAAAAGAAATAGGAATGACAAAAAATTCTTCTTCATGCTTATACGTTTTAGAGGTTTAGCTGGTTGAGTATCTGCTCCTTGGTCTGCTCGATGGCATTGTGATAGACTTCCATCTGCTTGGGGAAGTATTGCTCCAACCATTCG
>JAFSNR010000105.1 GCA_017443345.1 Prevotella sp. | reverse complement strand
TTGTTTTGTTTACGCAAAAGCAAAATGGATGCGAACCTTTAAGGCATTTGACTTAGACGGTTTCTTCCCCGGAAGATTGATTTACGCATCGATGATACGTGACAACGACGAGAACAGAGAGAAACTTCAGCAACTGGCAGACCGTAACGCCTATGCCTGCCTGCAACTACAACTGAGGAAAGGCGACAACGTGGTATTTGAAACAAGACTGACAGCATAAGAGATTGCTAACGAATTGGCGGTGTAACTTCCTATCAATGGTTGTTGCACCGCCAGTTTTCTTATTCATACTTCATTTGATACCTATCATCTTTTCCTGCCTCTCTTCTACTTTCATTTGGCGGTCGTAGTTCTCCTGAATCGATCGCTGCTGCTCGTCGTATTTACGGAGAACAGCATTGGCGAGGGTATTCAAGGGTAGTACACCCTGATAGTAGGCATCAACGGCATCTTCATTGAGGGTGATGACAGAAGGGATGTTATCGATGGTGGCCACAAGGGTATTGCCCTTCATGACGGGCTGAGAGATACGGAGGTCGAGCGGTTCATCATCGTACTTGCGATACTGTCGGATAGGTTGGGGCTTCACCCCGTCACGATTCTCCAGTGCTTCATGGCCAGCCTTATTCAGTAGATTGGCACCTCCCAGACCCACCAACATCATCTTTAGGAGTGGATTCTTAACGAACATGCCCGCAAAGATGGCTGCTATCGGCATCATGTTATCGCCAAACTTCAGGTTACGCGACTTACCCGTGAACATACCTACAAGCATGTCCGGCAGCATGGCTAACACATAACCGAGGTTCTTGCCGACATCGCCAAAGCCATTCAGTCCGAGAGAATCGAAAATTCCTCCCCAGCCTGATACAGAAAAGTTCCCATTTTGTGGCGCATACTGTTGCTGCAAGGGCTGGGCGGCAGGCTGCACATTCTGAGAAATGTCACGTTTCTGTTCCGATTCTTTAGTAACCTCCTGATTATCAAAATGCTCACGAATGGCGAAGTGCATTTCACCTGCACGACGTAAATCGGTAGCATAATCAGGTATTTCAGGCAATTTAGTAACGCCAAGACCTAACTTCGGCTTCAGTTCCTTCGCATCAAAAAGCGACGCAGAATGATGCACTATCTTCTTTCCCAACTGGCTATCAGTAGCTTTAACTACCTCGCTGGAATAGGGATTTACACCCCTCGTCTCTTTGCGAGCCTCCGACAATACATCCACATCGGAACTAAACAGTGCAACACTCACCATCTGACTGACATCCATCTGCTGCCCCGATTTTCCCATCAAGGCATCACCAGCTAAACCAAGCCCCAAGTCCACCGCCACAAATTTGGACAGTCCGGCAAAAGAACTCACGCCTGTAACAGGCAGCGTCAGGGTCAAATCCGTCAGCGAACCGAGGGCTTTACCTGCTCCTTTCTCCAATAGTCCTGGATCATACCGCTCCACTATTTTCTTGTCGATATACTGCTGCAGTTCGGTAGTCGGCGCACTGACAAACGACAACAACGACGAGCGACGGGCTTCGTCGAGAATATAATCCACAGAGCCTTTGATTGGCGTCTTCTCCACCTCATAGTCCACCATTCGCATCGTCAGCCGATGGTTAACATACGCCATTGCAAGGTCACCACCCAGCTTCTCTGAAAGCTGCTTATACCGCGCCTCGCCCACCTGAGCGACTGCCGCCGTGCGCCAAGCCTTTGCCAGCACCTCGATGTCGTGGCTCAGCTGCTTGTCCCGCGCCATCTCGGCACCCAGCTTCTCGATGTCCTTGGCAGGAACGTTCAGCGTCACACTCGTAGCATAGTCCTCCGATGGAGCCAAGGCATTCGTCAGCCCAAAGCCCGTAGAGCGCCCCGACACCACGGCAGCGTTTCGACTGTCAATATAGAAGTCCAGCCGCTTCGTCAGGTGC
>JAFSNR010000017.1 GCA_017443345.1 Prevotella sp. | reverse complement strand
CATGTGTGGTTCTCGAGGTCGAGGCCCAGGCGCGAGGGTGCCAGCAGCTGCCGACCGTTGTGTTGCACGTCATAGAAAAAACTTGTGCCGAGCTGTGCCGAAGCATCGGCTTGCTGCCATACACGCACGATGTTCGTTCCTTGTGGCGATGCCACGCGCAGCGTGTCTGCGGCATTGCAGATAGTGGCCAAGGCCAGTGCTATGGGAAATAGGATCTGTCTCATAATACGTTATTTTGTGATGTGTATCCAATCTACGTCTAACCATCCGCGGCTCGCCTTCATCGCTTTCTGCTCGGCCACGAAGCCGAACTTGGCGCCAATCCATTTGCCCTCCTTCATCGTGAACGCGTCGCCAGCCTCGCGGAAGCGCTTGCCGTCGGTGCTATAGCTGAAGGTGCACAGGCCGTCCTTAACAGCCATGCGCAGATAGAGATCCATGTAGATGGCTGGACTGTAGGGGATAGTGTCGCGCTCGGTGGGCTGTAGGGTGACGAGTGTCTGTTGTTGCTCAGCCTGACCTTCGTCGGCACCGATGCAGGTGTGGCGCTGCAGCAGGAAGGCATCGCCCTGGCGCTGAACTACCAACGCCGAGTAGTTGCGCCCCATCATCACGAGGCCACCATACTGCCCATCCTCTTTCGAGGCGAAGCGCACCTTGGCCGTCGCCGTGAAACGGGGTGCTGTGGGCTTCTGGAGTAAGAGGTTCGGGGCGTCCCAGAGACTCACCCCCTGTTCCTCATTTTCCTGGCCTCCCTCTTCTCCCCTCTTTGAAAGAGAGGGGTCGGGGGTGAGTCTTTGGGTGTAAAGGCGCATGGTGCCATTGGCTGTGGGCATCCCATAGAACTGGTTGTAGTTGGCGTGCCACTGCCACTGCTTGCCCAGAACGCCATCGTTGAACTCATCAGATTCCTGCGGATGAAGGGCCTCACCCCCAGCCCCTCTCCCATAGAGAGGGGAGTGATTAGATTTCGGCTTGCGATATGTTGCATACGGTTCGCCCTGCCTTCCCATGATAGGCCAACCGCTGGACCAATCGACGGGTTGCAGATAGACCACGCGGCCATAGGCGCCTTTGTCATTGAAATGCAGAAACCAATCCTCCCCCTCATTTTTCTCTTTTCCTTTTTCATTTTTCATTTCAATATGTACCCAAGCCCCCTGGTGTGGGCCGTTGATGTCGGTCTTACCCTGCCACAGCACACGCTTCCATTCGTAGGGGCCGTAGGGCGACCGCGAGCGCATGGCCAACTGCCAGCCCATGGCCACGCCACCGGCAGGACACATGATCCAGTAGTAGCCGTCGCGCTTGTAGAATTTAGGGCCTTCGCTGGTGTGGTTCTCCTGACCACCATCGAAGACGATGCGTGGCAAACCTATCGAGCGCGTACCATCGGCTGAAAGCTCGCGAACGCTCAGCACCGAGTTGAAGCCAGCACGCGAGTTGGCCCAGCCGTTGACCAGATAGCAACGACCATCGTCATCCCACAGCGGGCAGGGATCTATCATGCCCTTCCCCGCAATGACACAGACGGGCTTCTCCCACACGCCTGCAGGATCTTTCGCCTTCACCATGAAGATGCCCTGATCGGGGTCGCCCCAATAGATGTAGAACGCACCCTCGTGGTAGCGGATGGCAGGGGCCCACACGCCCTTGCCGTGAGCGGGTTTGTCAAAGACCTCCTTCGGTGTCTGCTCCTGCAGCGCGTGCCCGATAATCTCCCAGTTCACCAGGTCCCGTGAATGAAGGATGGGCAGACCAGGGATGCAGTTGAACGACGAGGCCGTGAGGTAATAATCTTCACCCACGGCGCACACGTCCGGGTCGCTGTAGTCGGCATAGAGCACGGGATTGGTGTAGGTGCCGTCGCCATTGTCCGGACACCACACGCCCTGCGCCCCGAGGGGCGTACAGATGACAAATAAGAAATGATAAATAATAAATAATAAATAATGTCGGGGAGTTCGCATCGCAGTCATTTTTATCCGATGGTTGCAGTGAGGAACGAGGCGTTGCCAAAGATGTAGAGTACATTCTCGCAGGCGGGCACCAGGATGGTCTCGCCCTGACGGATGCTGATGCCGTTGATATTGGCTTCGCCCCACAGACACATCACCACCACGAACGAGTCGCAGTGGAAATCGACTTGCGAGGCCACCTGCACCACCACGCGATGAACGACGAAATGGGGGCAGTTGATGAGCTGTGAGATGGGCTTGGTGCTGTCGTAGCTGCTACGGTACTCGGGCCATACACGATAGTCGATGGCATCGCGCGCCTGCTCGATATGCAACTCGCGGGGCTGACCGTTGGCATCCTTGCGACCGAAGTCATAGACGCGGTAGGTGATGTCGCTAGTCTCTTGGATCTCGGCCAGGAAGTTGCCGGCACCGATGGCGTGCAGGCGTCCGGCTGGCAGGAAGAACAGGTCGCCGTCGTGCGCCTCATGGGTGGCGATGACATCCTGCATGGGTGAATGGCCGTTCACGGGCTCTGCCGTAGCCAGCTGCTCATAGTCATCGGGTGTGATGCTCTTCTTCAGACCGGCGTAGATCTTGCTGCCCACATCGCTCTTGATGACATACCACATCTCCGTCTTACCGGCACAGCCATGGCGTTCCATGGCCAGACGGTCGTCGGGGTGCACTTGTACGGAGAGGTCTTGGCGCGAATCGATGAACTTGATGAGCAACGGGAACTGGTTACCGTACTTCTTATACACTTTCTCTCCCACCAATCGGCCCTGGTACTTATCGATGAGCTCCGTGAGCGTCAGACCCACATCCACATCATCGATGAGACCGCGCTCGATGGCACGGCTTTCATGACCCGGCACGCCGCTGATTTCCCAGCTCTCGCCGATATTGGGCTGGGCGGTGAAGATGCCCTTGAAGGGCGCAATCTGATAGCCGCCCCACAGGGTGGTCTTCAGAAATGGTTCAAACTTATAAGGTTTCATATTCGTAGTGTCTAAGTTTCATTTGTTGAATCGCAAGCCTTCGACATGCGAACCCACGAACATGGGCACGAAGTCGGCGGTCTGGTACCACTTGGGCTTGCCAGACATATCATCGTAGATGGCGCGGCCATTGATCTTCAGGCCTTCGAAGATGACGTTCTTCACCTTGTGCTGCGCGTCGTAGCCTGTGATGATGGAAGCCCCCTCCCGACCTCCCCCCATAGGGGAGGAGTAGTAGCGGATATTTCTAAACAGGACATTCTCCACGCCGGCGCCGGGGGCCTTGCAATACTTCTGGTTCCAGCCCACCTTGACCTGTGTGATGCAGCCCTGACGGATACCTTCGATGCGGATGTTGTCGAAGGTCACGTTGCGCACCAGATTATTGTCGCCGCAGTTGATGGCGAGGCAGCCTTGGTAATCGACTTGGGCTTCTGCTTGACAGATGATATCAATGTTTTCATAGCGCAGGTTCTCTATCGTGTCGCGAAGCTCGGGATGAGGGCCTGCGGCAGCGCCGTGGAGCCCGATGAAGATGGGGTGAGCCACGTCGGCCCAAAGCGTGCTGTTGCGCATGTGAATGTTGCGGGTGCTGCCCTCGAAGCCCAGGCGCGTGGCGTAGGCCGTGGTGCAGTCATCGCTGTTACGGCAGAACACGCGGTCCATGAGCACATTCTGCGACGAGAACACGTTGAGACCGTCGCCCCAGCTGGGGTGCGTGATACTGCGCACATCGTGAAGCGTCACGCCGTCCGAGCCACCGATGGGACACTTGCAGACGATGAGGCCGTCAACGAGTACGTTCTTACTGCGCGACACGAAACAGCCATTGTGCCCGTTCGCCGGACGAGCTAGGCCGCGTCCCAAGATGCTCACATCGTGCGCGTCCTTAATAAGATAGGTGCCTGTGAAATAGGCGCCGCCTGCAATATAAAGTGTGGTGTTGGAGGGAACAAGGACTTCACCGCCTGAGCTGACTTCCCCACCCTCTTTGTTTCCAGCACCGCTCTTGAGAAGAGGTGCAGTCTGGAGGAGAGCTGCTAAGTCGTAGAAGCCTGCCGGGATATAGACGAACTGGCGCCCTTCTTTCTTGGCCTGAGCCTCCGCATCCTCTTTGCTCACGGGAGGCTTGGAGGTGAAGACCAACAGATTGTCGGAGATAGAGTATATACTCCCCTCGCCCACGGGAGAGGGGTCGGGGGTGAGGCTTAGCTCCACGCTGACGTTCTCAGGCTGGAACAGCAGGAACTGCACCGTGGAGTCGTTCTGGATGTTGGCAATGGTGCCGCGATAGTCGGGACGGATGCGGGCCGACTTGAACTTCTTTTTCTTGCTTATTACCTTCACGAACACATCGCCCGTGAAATCGAAGAAACAGTAAGAAATCTCACTCACCTTGTGCCCTGTGCCATTCCCTTCTTCTCCCCTCTTTGAAAGAGAGGGGTCGGGGGTGGGGCTATTGACCTTGGCCATATACGTGTCAATCTTCGTCCACTCCTTCTGGCCGCGTGGCTGGATGAATACGTCGTAGTCATCCTTCAGCGGAGCGCCCTCGGGGGCTGCGTATGTGAAGACCTGGTGGAGCTTCTGACCCTCCTGCACACCCTTCACGCGGAAATTATCGGCCTCGGGATTACGCTTGATTTCCCCACACTTCTCGGCCTTGGCCTGCAGGTCGAGCACCTTCTTCGTGTATGGCATCTTCAACCCCTTGCGGCCTACGTAGTGCTGGTAGGGGATGTCGTAGATGCAGCGGATTGTGCCGCGCCCCATAGAGCCGGGTTCTGTCCAGTCATTATAGAGGCCCGTACAGTCTGTCCATGTCTCAAAAGGAACATCGTAGCCTAGGTTGTACTTGGCGGTATATTCCAGGCCCTTCATCAGTCGGTTGTCGAGGGCACCCCATAGGTCGTCGCCCTGCTCCCAAGCCATATCACAGATCTCGCACATAGCACCGATCCCCAGCTGGGCATGACCTTGATCGCGCCCAGTCTCCTGACATTGCCCTGTCGCACTGATATAGCCCGGCAACGAACCGTTGTCGTTGGCGTGTAAGTATATATCGATGGCATGGTCATATAGTTCCTTGTCATCGAGGAATATGGCAGCTGCCATGCGACAGCGGTTCACGATATGACCCCAGTTGCCGTTGGCATACGGCGAATCGGTCTCGAACTTGTCTAGCACAGGCAGTATAGCCCTTCTTACCATCGCCTCCCATTCCGAAGCCTGATATCCCTTGGTCAGAATCATCGCGCGAAGCAGCCAGTAGGCTTGAATGGTACACAGAGGAGCATCGTGACCATCGAAGCGCTGCAGCGTCCGTGCATAGGCATTGATAATAGTGAGGGCGGTCTCTTTGTCGCCCTGCAAGGCGTGTTGCCACGCTTGCCACATATCACGCTCACTACCGCCCTTGGTTCTTGCATACTCGCCGTCGCGTGCCACCACCTCGTAGGGGCCGGCCATCTTGTAATCACTCTGTTGAGCAGCACCCGAGGTGCAGAAGCCCAAGGTCAAGAAAAAAACTATCAGTAACCGTTTCATAATCATGTTCACTTTCTTTTTCTATTAAATACGTTTTGACGGCGCTACTTACTTAATAAACGATATCTGTCGGGATTTATTTTCGACCTATTAAGTAATGGGCCGCATGGATTCGTATATAATAGAAAAAAGTATTTCATGAAACGATTTCTCATGACACTTCCCTGTGTCATTCTCATGCTGTCTTCATGCGTCAAACAGGCAAATGTCGAAGAGACCACTTTTGACGTCAACAGCCAGTTGGACTATTGTCACCAACAGGTGGAGAAGGCCTTAACGGCATTACAACCCTACGATTTCACGATGATGCCACGCAATATATTGGAAGGAGAGACCACGTGGAATTGTCGTAAGGCTGCTGCAGAGGAATGGTGCTCGGGCTTCTGGCCAGGCATCCTGTGGATGGACTATGCTGTGCAAGTTCAAAGTTCAAAGTTCTTGAAGGATCAAGCGAGCAAGCTCGAGCGCAAAGTTCAAAGTGAACAATTGGATTCCCTGCGCAAGATTGCCGAGGGATATACTGATGCGTTGCGTTTCTTGGCTGAGCGGCCCGCCTTCGACCACGACCTGGGATTCATCACCATCAACTCGTTCATGAAAGGCTATGAGGCAACAGGGAATGAGGAATACAAACGCATAGCACTGGCATGTGCCGACACGCTCGCCACCTTATATAATAGTAAGGTGGGAACCATGCTCAGCTGGCCACGCCACGTGAAGGACTACGGAGGCCACAACACCATCATGGACAACATGATCAACCTGGAGCTTCTGTTCTGGGCGGGCCTCACCCCCGACCCCTCTCCAAAGGGCGAGGGGAGAAAAAAACTCTATGATATTGCCGTGCGTCATGCCGAGACGACGATGGAGCACCACTTCCGCGAGGATGGCAGCAGCTACCACGTAGCCGTCTATGACACCCTCGACGGCCACTTCATCAAAGGCGTGACGCATCAGGGCTACAGCGACGAGTCTATGTGGAGCCGCGGACAGTCATGGGCCATCTATGGCTACACGATGGTCTATCGCTACACCCGCGACCAGCGCTTCCTCGACTTCGCGCAGAAGGTGACAGATATCTACCTGAAACGCCTGCAAGAAACCAGCGACGACTGGGTGCCCCTGTGGGATATGGATGCTCCCACACCCGCACCCAAAGATGCCTCTGCGGCCTGCGTAGTCGCCTCTGCCTTGTTGGAACTCTGCCAATACGTCTCTGATGGTGAAACCAAAATGGTAAATGGTAAATCTGTAAATGGTAAATACTACGATGCCGCCATTGCCATGCTTCGCGACCTCAGCACTGACCGCTACCAGAGCCGTGACAAAAACGTGGCCTTCCTCCTGCATTCCACGGGCCACCACCCTGCAGGCAGCGAGATAGATGCCAGCATCATCTATGCGGATTACTATTACCTTGAAGCACTGCTTCGCCTGAAACAGTTCAAGTAACTACATTACTTACATAGCAGAAGGCCACCCGATTGGGGTGGCCTTCTTTGCACTGTAGCGGGAATCGGGATTGAACCGATGACCTCATGATTATGAATCATGCGCTCTAACCAGCTGAGCTATCCCGCCATCGCGCTTGGAAATCCGTGGATTTCTCAAATGCGGGTGCAAAGGTAGGCTGTTTTTTCGGAACCGCCAAACGTTTTGGCGAAAATGTCTGCCTCCGAGCATGAAAAAACCTCTTCCCATAGGTGGAAAGAGGCTTGTAACGGGATTGTGTTGCTGCTTAGCCGAGGCTGATAGCGCCAGAGGGGCAAGCGTCAGCGCAGGTGCCGCACTCGGTGCACTCGTCGGGGTTGATGCTGTAGATGTCGCCCTCAGAGATAGCGCCAACGGGACATTCGTCGATGCAGGTGCCGCAAGCAACGCAGTCTTCACTAATTACGTAAGCCATAGTTTCTAAAGTTTAAATGAATAATTCAATCTGTTTGCGCGGCAAAAGTACTCACTTTTGGTGATTCGCGCAAATAATCGGGCATTTTTTTCACTTAGGAATACCTAAAAGGTGTGATTACATACGACGCGCTTCCTTGCGCATGGCCTTGGCTGCCTTCTCGGCTTCCTTGGCAGCGCGGCGCTGTTCCTTGGCTTCGCGACGGATCGCTTCTGCCTCGCGCTTCATGCGTTCGGCCTCCTGCTTCTGAAGGGCTGCCTGCCGCTTGAGCTCGTTCTCCAGACGTCGTTGTTCTGCTTCCAGACGTTTCTTTTCCAAGGCGATGGCTTTCTTGCGGGCGGCGGCCTCACGCTTCAACTCGCGGGCCTCGCGCTGCAGTTCCTCTGATTCTAAGCGTTTGTCCTCTGCGGCCACACGCAGATCACTGGCTTCCTGACGCATACGCGTCTCGGTGTCGCGCTTCAAGCTGGCTGTCTCGCGACGGCTTTCGCGGGCCTCCTGGCGTTTGGCCTTGGCCTCACGCTCGGCTTCCTTGGCAGCCTGACGGGCTTCTTTAATGGCTTGCTTGCGCGCCTTAGCCTCTTCTTTCATCTGCTTGGCGCGCAGCTTCATCTCTGCGGCCTCACGTTTCTTCTCTTCTTTAGCACGCTTCCGTTCGGCCTTCTCCATTTCCTTGCGGGCTTTCTCCTGTGCACGCTCAGCTTTCTCCAAATAGCGGCTCGCCTCTGGAGAGGTGGAGGAAGAAGCGGTGGAGGAGGCCGTGGAAGCAATCGCTGCAACGGGGGCGGCAGTGGCCGCAGGGGTGGAGCTGGATGACGAGGGTGCCGCAGAAGGGCTCTGACTACTCATGCACACGGGGCAGGCCGATAAGCCTTTGCTCTTGGCCGTCGTAGGTGTCAGAGGCATCACGACACCATTGCAGCCACGCAGCTCTGAACAAGTCTTCAGCTTATGATAGTAGCTTCCGCCTGCGCCCGTACAATAATACACGAGACTGGGGGAAGGGGGCAGGGTATGTGCGTGAGAGCGGACCTGTAGCGATGCGTTGCCGACGAGTGTCAGCAACAACAGCAGGATGGTTTTATGGATCTCTTTCTCTCTCATGCGGTTGACCCTAAGCTAAAAAATCCCTGATACTCGGACGAATATCAAGGATTTCTGTAGCAATTGCAGGTGATCCGTTTGGGATTTTACCTAAGTGCTGTGTTCCAATGAGTTACGCTTTATTCTCTCTTGGTAGCACGTTTCGGTAGCACCGTCACGGTTCTTATTGTGATCCGCTTGGGATTTTACCTAATGGCTGGTCTCTAAGGAGTTATCTATATCCTTATTTGAGGTAGAACCATAAAGTAGCACCTAGCGAATTATGCTGCTGATAACAGGGAAGTTCGAGTGGTTTTCCTTGATTCTGAGTAGAACTTCGTTAATTATCACGGTGGCATAGATACTATCGTATGCCGTTTTAATAGATCGCTTTGCTAATTGATGAGATGTCAGACATCTCTTTTTAGCTTATTGTTAGGTCCATTCGCATTTCTGCGTTTGGGCCATTTTCTTTTTTTAATGTCTTTTCAACCTTTTGGGGAAGTGGGAATCCATGCTTTTATTCTTTTTCAAAAGCAATGATTTTGCTAACCCCTATAAAGGACTATATGCCCACTCTACTTTTGCGGCCGTCTAACATTAAAGCAAACATTGGAATATACATAATAGTAGTTCCTCAAATTGCGGTGCAAAGGTACAAAAAATCCTTGTATCTAACATCAAATCTAACATTAAAATGTCTGAATGCCCACGAAAAAGCTCAAAAAAGGCGACGAAGAGAGGATGGGAAGGTTATATCCTTACCATTCTAATGCTTGGTTGGCGAATTTCTATGGCATTTCTGTATCATATGTGGAGTTCCTTGCCACCTTGAACGGATGGCGGAAAAATAAGCAATATAAGAGTAAACTTAGGTCGGAACAAGCATACAAACAACATCATGGAAAAAATCAAGAACAAAACGAAATGGGTTAGGTCACTGAAAGAGGGAACCGCAAAGACGGGAACCGTCGGTGACGTAAAAGAGCTGAAAAGCATGTCTGTGGTAATCTCTCGCTTCAATGAGTATGAAGCGGCTGAGCGAGGATTTATGATTGGCTCTAAACGTAATTTGGAGCAGAAAATGATAACGATATTCTCTATTCCTTTATGCTATTCGAATGGCTAAAAGTTTCCTAAATTCTGCTGAAATAAAGATGATGGCTGTAGCTGTTGCCGAAGAGCTGCATAGGCTGAATGATGAAATCCTCACCGCCGAGGATGTTATGGTTCTTTTACATAAACCATCCAAGGGAGCTGTAATTGCCATGTGCAAAAAGATGCTGCTACCGTTCAGGAAGTATCACGGACAGTATATCTTCAGCAAGCACGAAATCACCAGATTTCTCCTTTCCTTGGAGAAAGATTCAGATAACAACACAAGTCCACGACAGACTGACTGAGAAGTTCGTCTGCCGTGGCAATTTTAAAATCGTATAGCATAAAACAAGATGATACGTGAGAGTATTATAGAACAAGTGCTTGACAGGTCGAATATCGTAGATGTCATTACAGACTACGGCATAACCCTGAGCCGAAAAGGACGCAGCAAATACCATGTCGGCTGCTGCCCCTTCCATACAGAGAAGACACCATCGTTCAAGGTGGATGAGCTGAAAGGCACCTATCGCTGCTTCGGCTGCGGGGCTTATGGTAACGCCATCGGCTTCGTGATGGACTACGACCATCTGGACTTCCCCGCTGCCGTAAAGGTGCTGGCCGATAAACTGAATATCAAGATTGAGGATAAGGAGGAAACGGAAGACGAGAAGAATGCCCGCCTTGAACGGGAGGCATACCTGAGCCTGATGGCGCGTGTGGATGCGCTCTATAAGGCGATGTTCAGGGAGGATGAGGAGGCACAGGAATACGCTCATGGACGATGGGGAGCGGAATACTGCGAGGAGGAAGGTATTGGCTATGCGCCGAAGGGAAACGTCCTCGTGGACTGGGCACAGAAGAACGGCGAGAGCTTGGATCGTCTGAAAGCGCTCAGTCTCGTGGGGCTGGATGAGCAGGGGAAATGGTATGACTTCTTCCGCTCACGTATCATGATTCCTATAAAGGACCGCATGGGGCGTGTCATCAACTACACAGGAAGGGATTTGACTGGCACGGCGAAGTCTAAATACCTCAATGGTGCTGACACACCTATCTATCA
Organism: Prevotella sp.; assembly: GCA_017443345.1. Lineage (GTDB taxonomy): Bacteria > Bacteroidota > Bacteroidia > Bacteroidales > Bacteroidaceae > Prevotella. Next base: position 15,260 of record JAFSNR010000017.1, on the reverse strand, counting down.
TAAGGGGGATGTGCTCTTCGGCTTCCATGCTGCCAGGCGCATAGCGGCCAAGGAGCAGAAGGTGTATGCCGTCGAGGGAGCGCCGGACTGCATGAGGCTTCAGCAGATAGGTGTAGTCAATACGGTCGCCCCTCTTGGAACGGCATGGACGGACGCACAGTTTCAGCAGCTGAAACGCATAGCACATAAGATTTGCTTCCTTCCTGATGCCGACCCCGTGAAAGCCGGGGATGAGTTCGGCGCAGGGACAAAGGCGGTCATCAAGAACGGCACGGAGGCCATGAAAGCCGGATTTGCAGTGTCCGTGAAGCCTATCCCGCTTGGCGAGAGCGGAGAGAAACAGGATCCTGACGAATACTGCCGAGACATGAAGCACTTCAACGGCCTTGAAGAACGTGACTTCATCCTGTGGCTGGCAGATCTGCGCTTTGAGAGAGCAAAGACAACGGAGGCCAAGGCTACTGTCGTGGCAGAACTGGCAGCACTGGTGGCCATAGTACCGTCAGATACGGAACAGGCCATGCTCATCGAGGAGCTGGCAGAGAAGAGCGGGAAGAAGGAAGCGCTTTGGCGTGGAGCTGTAAACGACCAGAAGCGCATCGCCAACGAGAAAGCCGGACTGCCGAAGAAGGAACGGGAAATCAATCTGGAGCAGCTGCAGCAGTATGGCTTCTATGTCAAGAAAGGTAAGTATTGTTCCACTACCAAGGATGGTGATGAATGGGAATGGTCGAACTTCACCATGCAGCCGCTGTTCCACATCATAGACAACATCATGCCCAAACGTCTGTATTACATCAAGAATGAGTTCGGGCTTAGGAAACTTGTGGAACTGCGTCAGGAGGAGCTTGTGGGACTGTCGAAGTTCAAGCAGAAGATAGAAGGCCTGGGTAACTTCATCTGGATGGCCACCGACAAGGAGTTTACGAAGCTGAAGCGTTTCCTCTATGAGGTGACGGAAACGGCAGAGGAAGTGAAGCAGCTTGGCTGGCAGCGGGAAGGCTTCTTCGCCTTCGGAAACGGCGTATGGGACGGCGTGGAGTTCCAGAAGGTGGATGACATGGGCATCGTCAGGCTCGGGGAAATCGGGAACTACTACCTTCCCGCTTTCTCCCAGCAGTACAAAAAGGACAACAAGCTCTACAAGTTTGAGAAGACGTTTGTACACATGGGGTATTCCACGCTGCCGCTTGTTGACTTCACGGGGCAGATATTCCGCGTGTTCGGGGACAACGGACGCATAGGGTTCTGTTTCCTGATGGCTACGCTCTTCCGTGACATCGTGACGGCTGAAACGCGCTCCTTCCCTATCCTCAATCTCTTTGGCCCGAAAGGTTCGGGTAAGTCTGAGCTGGGACATACGCTAATGAGTTTCTTCATTATCGGGAATGTGCCGCCGAATATACAGAATGCTACGCTTCCGGCATTGAATGACACGGTGGCGGCTGTCAGTAATGCCCTGGTGCATATCGATGAGTTCAAGAATGACATCGATCTCTACAAGCGTGAGTTCCTGAAGGGCCTGTGGGACGGCACAGGACGAACCAGGATGAATATGGATCTTGACAAGAAGAAGGAAACTACCAGTGTCGATGCGGGTATCATCCTCTCCGGCCAGGAGATGGCCACGGCTGATATCGCACTGTTCTCGCGTTTCGTATATCTGACCTTCGACACGTCGGAGTTTACGAAGGAACAGCAGGCGGAATACAACCGCCTGAAGGAGATGCGTTCATTGGGTGTCTCGCACCTGACACTGCAGCTGCTTCGCCATCGTAAGAAGATGGAAGTGGAGTTCAAGGACTTCTATAGGATGACACAGTCGGAGATGGACGCTGCACTGGAAGGTGAACGCATCGAGGACCGAATCAGGAACAATTGGACGATTATGCTGGCCGTGCTGAGAACGCTGGAATCAAGCCTGGCCATAGACATTCATTATGAGTCCATGAAGCCTGTCATCATCGATGGCATCAAGCGGCAGAACGCAGAATGTAAGTCCAACAATGAGCTGGCCGGATTCTGGCGTACTGTCAAGTACCTGCTTTCTGAGGGCGAAATCATCAATGAAGGTGACTTCTGCATCAAGACGGTTACCTCGTTGACAACGGACATCGTGACGAATACAGACTGGCCTCAATCTAAGCGGGTGTTGTTCCTCCAGAAGTCGCGTATCTTCAAGCTGTATAAACGCTCCAATAAGATGACGGACGAGGTGGGCATCCCTGAAGCCTCGCTGAAATACTACCTCGAAAAGTCGAAGGAATATCTCGGAGAGAAGAAGTCTGTACGCTTCAAGTGCTTCCTGAAGGGAGGCATACCCAAGATGAGCGTGCCGAAGTTCCCAGGAGAGAAAAGCAGACATGTGGAAGAGGTGCAGCGTGCCTACTGCTTCGACTATGACGAGTTAGTGAAGAATTACCAGATTAACCTGCTGGATACATCGCAGACCGAGCAGGAAACAACCCCTGATTTGTTCGATAGAATGGAATAGACCCCGATTTTCCTTGCTACAAGTGCTACAAATGCTACATACTCAGTGCCAACACCTTAGCCTTGCGGAATTTGCCTACAAATTGCCTACAAGCGCCTACAAATTGCCTACAAGAAAGGTGATTGGCCTACATATTCTACATGATTCTATATATATGATTCTATATATAGTCTCATTATCAGCATGTTGCATTTTCTGTAGCCATGTAGCCGATGTGGCGCGTCAGAATGTGTATCGCGCGTGCGTGCGAGATTTTCTTCATACAATTATAAAAACTCACCTTTATGTTAAAAGTAATCTATCTCAAAATGGAACCCTACCTTTGTCAGTGGTTCATTCATGAAAATGGTGGTGTTGAACCTGTGCGTCTTCGCCGTGGTACACCCGAGAGCAATATCTTCCAGGCTTTCATCAGCAAGAAGCCTGAGGATTGGTCATCCGTCCCCGAAGAGGGCTGTGTGTCTATCATTGTGCCACAATATAAAGGTCTCGATCCTGAATACTGGTGCTATCTCCCACCCAGAGCTAAACAAACGCTGTACAACTGCATCAAGTCGAGCTTCGATGTGCAGCTATTCAAAGAACTGAATGGTGTTATGGAACGTCGTGTACTTCTGCGTGACATCATAGACTCCTATATGGAGAAACACGGTATAGAGGACACAGAGACGAACTGGAATGCCCTTGCCAAGATTTTCATGAGGAAACGGGAGAATTACCTTAGGAATGTGCGGAGAAGGCTTAAGAAAAGTTAAATTCCACCTTTACTTCAAAGGCTTCTTGTCTTTTATGTCCGCCGTGTCCGATATGTCCGTTTTGTCCGCTCATAATCCAAGCAATAATCTTAAGAATCTTACAACTCAAAAACACTCATCATGAAAAAGTCTTCATTACCAGGCATAACTGCCATCAGATACATCCCTTGTGTGTCTCTGCCCCTCAATATTGAGCTGAAGGCTCTTGTGGGGCAACCAATCGGCATCTATGATACAATGACTGAGGTATGCTTTACGGGTACGCCGACCTGTATCACGGAGTCGGAGTACGACAATCATGCCCAGACAGAGAAAACCATGCTTACATTTCATTCGGTGCAGGAGGTACCCATACGTCGCCAACTGGCATTTGTGATTACAGATGCACAAGGTAATAGCTTCGTTATCGGACATGCTGAAGCTCCTTTCCCTACGGTCAAGGTTACTCATAGCCACGGAACACCCGCAGAGGAAAAGGCGGGATATACCTATGAAGTGAAGTTGATAGGCAGGAAAACACTGATTAAACTGTCTCAAAGCATGGAACTATGACACAAATGAAAGCTCAATCCCTCGAAAATAGAGATTTCAAGCTTGGAAAATGGATTTTATACGTAACAAAAACAAAATATCCGAATAAATGAGTATTTTTGCACCCGCAAACAAGAAGCCAATGACTATTGACACAATAAAAGAACTGTTATCAACTGGCGAGAACGCAGCCATCGAATTCAAGACTTCTACGGAGAAGGTCAGCCATTCGGTGTATGAGTCTGTATGTGCCTTCCTGAATCGTTCGGGAGGACGCATACTCATGGGCGTACAGGATGATGGCACAGTCATTGGTGTTAATCCTGAGAAGGCTGATGCCTTGATAAAGGATATCATCAACGCCATTCAGAACTCTGAGCTGTTCCTTCCCACCCCGTTCTTTACGCCTGAAAAGATCTGGCTTGATGACAAGATTGTGATAGCCTTGGATGTCCCTGTCGGCCAGTATGTGTATCGCTATAACGGCCGTTATTGGGACAGGAACGGGGATGCGGACATCGATGTGACGGATTCACCAGAGCTTCTGCTGGCTCTGTTCGAGAGAAAGAACCCGCACTTGTTCGAGGAGCGCTTTGTCAAGGATATGACAGAAAAGCACCTTGACCCGGATACGTTCACGTATTGCCGCAACATCGTAAAGGTCATCAATCCCAAACATCCGTGGCTGAACATGAGTGACTGGGATATCCTCGTCTCGTGCGGATTGGTTGACAAGGACAGCCGCTACATGAAATATGCGGCATTGCTTTTGTTCGGCACGGACGAAGCGCTTGCCAACTTCATGCCCCGCTATCGTTATGAGGGCATCTTCAGGATGTGTACCTACGGACAGTATGAGCGGATGGAGGATGTGAGCAACCGATATGATGACAGGGTGACGGTGAGAAGCAACCTGATCCGTGTCTATGACAGGTTGCTGGAGTTCATCATCCGGCACTTGCCTGATAAGTTCTACCTGCCTGCTGGATCTGTGCAGCGTCAGGATTTGCGTATTGACTTGTTCCGTGAGATCTTGGGGAACATGTGTGTCCATACCGACTATAGTACTGGCTATGCCTGTTTCCTGGAAATCTATAAGGACTGTGTGATAACGCGCAACTCATCCCGCCTCATTCCACAGGTTCCAGAAGGCAATATCACCATCCAACAGTTAGGCAACTACACGAAGAACCCGCTTCTCGTAAAGGTGTTCCGTGAATTGGAATGGGTTGAGGAGCTTGGAAGCGGCACAAGGAACATCCTGAAATATGCTCCCCTCTACTACCCCGACTATCAGATTTCCATTCAGAGCGGCCAGCAATTCTTATTTGCCATTACGTATGCGGAGGTGAAAAATGGCACTGACAGCACCCATATTGGCACTGACAAGATAAAAAATGGCACTGACAATACCCATAATGGCACTGACAAGATAAAAAATGGCACTGACAGTACTTCCCATTCTGGTATTTTGTTCTCCGGTTTGAATATTGACAACAAGCAGAACAAACGCCGTGCTGGAATTATCAGTCTCATCAGTCGGAATCCTTCTATATCTGCGAACGATTTAGCTGAAGAATTGAGTGCTGGACTCCGTACAATAAAACGTGATCTAAAGTTCCTAACAGACATAGGGATTATTCGTCACGTAGGTCCAGATTTCGGTGGACATTGGGAAGTCATTAAAAAGAAGTAAGATTCACTATTTGTATTTCCGCCCGTTCTCAAAACAATGAGAGCGGGCTTTGTTTTGTTCGTCTTACTGTCTTTTCGCGCGTACATGTAATAGAGTACTTTTGTGGCAGAAAACAAACACATCTGCCCAATGACTCAATATCATCTTCATCTGAAAGGCTATGTAGGGGGCAGTGACTTCAACGCCGACGATGTCACTGCTACCCTGCGTAGCAACCCCGACACAGAAGTGGCCGTGCTCATTGACAGCACGGGTGGCCAGCTCTCCACCGCTCTCACTATATATTCTGCTTTTCGCAGTCACGGCAACGTTCATGCTCATTTCGTGGGTATGAACGCTTCTGCCGCGACGATTGCATCCCTCGGTGCCAAGCGCATTACGATGGATGCTTCTGCGTTGTACCTAGTACACAAGTGCAGCATGGCGGTCTTCGAGTGGGCCAGCATGAACGCTGACCAGCTGCAGGACTATATCACAGCCCTGCTGAAACAGAAGACGAACCTCGACAAGATGGACTGCGATGTTTCCGCCATGTATGCAGCCCGATGCCGCAAGCCTCAGGAGGATCTGCTGGCATTGATGAAGACGGGCGGATGGCTCACCGCCAAGGAAGCTCTGGAATGGGGCTTCGTGGATGAGCTGACAGAACTGGAATGTGACGAGAAGCCGGAGCTGACGGAAGCCCTCGTTCATGCGATGGCAGAGGCTCAGATGCCTATTCCTTCCATCCCGTACTCCGACAAGGGTCGTCATCCGCAGCACAGCGAACCGCTGTTCTCGCGCTTCATGGCTGCTATGGCTTCTCTGTTCAAGCCTTCTGTCGAAAGCAATACCACCACCTCTCCTACTACACCTCAAACATCTACTTCAAACACAACACCAAAACCAACAGCACAAATGAAACACTACACCCGCATTGAAGCCGCCTTGAAAGTCTCGGAGGGCTTCACTCCAAACGCTGAGGGTCATGTCACGCTGACTGAGGCACAGCTTCAGGCCATCGAGGATGCCCTTCAGGCACATGAGTCCAATGCCGCCTCCATGCAGAACCAGGTGACGGATCTGCAAGGAAAGGTGACCAACCTCACCACCAAGAACACGGAACTGACTGAGCAGGTGAACGCCTTGAAGGGCACGCCCGCTGCACAGTCGCCCGCCGTGGTCAGTGCTCATGTCGAGGGAAGCCAGCAGCCTACTCCGGCAGATGACTACCTCAGCCATGTCAGCAGCGCCAAGGAACTGTATGACCTCGTAGGCGGCTAAGCCCCTACTCATTGTTATTTATTACACGCACACACGCATACACACGCACGTAACTACTCACAACACAAACACAAAATTTTACCGCTATGGCAGGAACATTTCACTTTACCCCGCAGGAGTATCAGGAGGCAGCGCACAAGTGGCGTTCTGACCTACTGATGCTCCCCATCATCGGCTGTGAGGAAACTCTCCAGCACATGACCAAGCGCCCTGGCATCCGCTATAAGGAGTCCGTGGGCGAACTGTCCGGCTCTGCGCAGTTTGCTCCCTACAAGGCAAGCCGTCGCACCAACGCCGAGTTGAACCTCAACTTCCGCACTCTGGAAACGTTCTTCGGTTCCGTATGTGCTGAGTTCGAGCCTAACAGTGCCGCAAGTACCTTGCTCGGCATGATGTCCGGCTCTACCAAGGGCGACGGACAGAAGCAGACGCTGCAGGCCCGTCACGTCCTGGCTCTTATTGCACGTGGACTGTCCGAGAAGCTGAACAACGCCATCTGGTCTGCCGTCCGCAACGACAACGGCGACACTACGCAGGATCTGTTCAACGGATTCGATACGATTACCTCCACGGAAATCACCGCTGGTAACATCGCCGCAGCTCATGGCAACTACCTGAAGCTGACGGAGGAGATTACCGAGCTGAATGCCTGCGCCGTCGCCAAGAAGATTCTCTTCGGCCTGGATCCTATTCTCCGCGCTCAGGACCTGAACATGTACTGCACACAGGAGTTCATTGACATGTACAATGAATCCTACCAGTCGCTGCATGGCGCTCTTCCCTATAACCTCGGCTATGAGAAGAACACCGTGGAGGGCAGCAACAACAAGCTGCACATGATTCCGCTCACGAACAAGCTGGGCTCCAAGTTCATCCACATCGCTCCCAAGAGCAACATGCTCGTTGGCTTCGACCAGATGGGTGACATGGAGAGCGTGGATGTACGTGAGTTCGCACCCTTCGTACTCACCTACATTGCCACCATGTTCTTCGGTGTACAGTTCGAGAGCATCGACCGCCGCCGCCTTAAAGTCATCGAACTGGCTACTTCGGCACAGCAGGGACAGGGCTAAGGTGTTTGCCTTAGTTCCTTTCCTTGCCGTTTGGTTGGCAACTGATTGAAACACAAACACAACACGCTAAACACTTACCATTATGCCTACAAACAACAACTCTTGCTTCACTCCCTTGCAGCGCTCCCTTGCATGGTGCCAGGGACAGCCTGTAATGCCGGGCATACGCCGCCGTCTCTACTACACGAGCAAACAGAACGTCGTGCAGTGGCCCGCATACAGCGCGGATTCTGGCGGACGTTATGCCTTCGCAACCACCACGGGAAACTTCACGCTGAAGGCTGATACCTATTGGCACTTCATTGACATCCTCGCGGAGAAGTCCACGTTGACTTCCGATGCACAGGGCGAGGCTCCTTCCCAGACGCAGCTCAACAAGCTCACTGCCGTCCATCCGGGCGTAGGTCAGGAGGCTTCTGCTGTAGCCTGCTACCTCAACAACTCCGATAATGTATTCCTCGTACAGGATATGTCCGGCCTCTGGCGCATCGTGGGTTCCCGTTTCTATGAGACGAAGACAACGGTGGCACAGGACAACGGACAGGGTGCCACAGGCACAGCCAGCACTACCATCAACGTGGAGGCAACTGACATCTGCCCGTCCCCGTTCTATCAGGGAACGATCGTCACCGAAGACGGGGAACTGAGCCTTGCAGGTGGCGACACACCTACGGCTGTGACTACGTAACGGACTTTTGTTCATTCTTGAATACTTGAAAAGTTGGAAGAGCGTACCGCCATAGACATGAGTGACCTCCTTGCCGAGGTGCAAGTGCCGGACATGGACGGTACGCTCAATTCTCTGACAGAGGTGAAAGGGAAGAACAAAGCGGAGAAGGATCTGTTCGGAGAGAAGAAACGAAACGCCTGGGACAAGTCAACGGAGGCACGTTGCGACTTCTACCCGAAGACGAAACTCGTCCACAGGGCAGGGTTCTGGTTCTTCGCTTTGTGGCAAAAGTCCATCATGGGAAGGACGCTCACGGACATCAAGAGTGATGCTTCAGAGGTGAGCCACTTCGCAACGGAAACGGCCACCCTCATCCGGGAGGTCATCGGGCATCATCTGGACATCGGAAACTGGTGTATCGTCACCACTCCAAAGCGACGCCATCTGACCCGGAATTTTGCCACACTCATTGGAGATGAGATAGGCAAATTGCTCAAAATCCCGTTCTATGAGGACGTCGCAACCTGCAAATCCAAGCACCGTGTGAACGCAGAATTTGAGCTTCAGTTTTTGCCTCCAGAGCCTAACATTATCGTATTTGACGACTTCGTTACAACGGGTTCAACACTGCATTCCATGAAGGTGCTTTTGGAGGAAAAAGGGAAGAATCTGATGATGTTCACAGGTATTAACAATAAACTTTAATTTGTATTATATAAAACTCTCGCTAACAAAATAATATATTATGGATAATCAATTCAACTATAAGCTTCAAAAATGGCTCAATGATGACAGCCGAACCATCGAGGACGGATGCCTTCTTTTGCTCCAGATGGAGAACAATCAGATACATTATCAGAACCTTCTTCGCCACCCGAATAAGGTGGCTGTGATGAAGTATCTCATATCGGAACTTCAGAAGCGCTTGACTGTCCGGCTGGCCAACATCACACACAAGGAGGTGGCTGAGATGGATGAGCAGGTAAAGGTCATCGTGAAGGAGCATTTCAGCTATCAGGAAGCGAAAACGGGAGGTACCTCAAATGAGGAATTCCGTAAGGGCAAACGTGCCGACCATGACCAGCTCCCAGAGGAGATTCAGGCACGTTATGTGGAGAACCTGGACCTGCTTCGTAGGATGCGGGAAGTGCATCTGAAACTGCGCAGTCTCTCCACGGAACAGGTGTCGTGTCCGGATTCGGAACGTTACCCGTTCCTCAAAGAACTCATCGCGCTTGACAAGCAGCTGCATGAGAACTGGAACGTGTATGACCACTATGTGGTTGATGAGACTGTTACTGCACCTACTACACAAGCTGAGGCTGAAACTGGTTCGGAGGCAGAAACTACCACAGAACCTGTTGCACCTGCCAAAACTGCCAAGGCTACCAAGCCCAAGAAAACGACTACATCCAAGGCTAAGAAATGAAGCGCGGCACATCCATATCGAAATACTTGCGGCCATTGGCAGAGAAGACGCACCAGGTCTATCTCACCAATGAGCTGCAGGTGGCCGACGTGCTCGAATGGATTCTTTCACAGGTCGGAAAGTCCGAGGTATGGCAGACTTCGTTCTCCATCTCCGAGGAGTTCCTTCGCCGCCTGTTCTTCATCGAGAAGCAGGGACAGGTGAAGCAGTTCAACCTCATACTGGATTACAAGGCTACCAATAAGACGCTGAATCTGTGGCCCTTCATCTGCCAGACGATGCAGCATGTGTATCTGGCAGACAACCATTCAAAGGTGCTGCTTGTTCAGGCAGATAGTGGGGAGGTGGTGACAGTACTCACCTCGCAGAACCTGACACGAGGCAACCGCATGGAATCGGCTCTTGTCACTACTGATCCTGGCATCTTTGCTACGCTTCATGAGTCCATGACTTCCCTCATTCACAATAAATCAGTTCCGCTACATGACCTATTCAGCCAACGAATTGGAGCAGATTGAGAAGTTTGCCTCCATCTTCCTGCCTATTTCTGATATGGCCATCATCCTTGGTATTCCCGCAGAACAGCTACGCGAGGACATCAAGAACCGTTCCTGTGATGTGGCCAAGGCTTACCTTCGGGGAAAAGCGTCCTCGAAGGTGAAGCTGCATACACAGGAGATGATGCTGGCACAGGTCGGCTCACCGTTGGCATTGGAGAATGCTGCCAAGAACCTGCTCGATATGGAGGATGACGAATAATGGCAAACATCGCAACCATAGACATCTGCCGCAAGGATCTCTTCACACCCGTTGAGGAATTGCAGAAGGAGTACACGGAGGCTCAGGTGGCCCGTGTACTCAGGTTGCGCGATATGTATAACTGGGTGCTGGCCAACCCGGATGCCAAGGACAGACAGTTTATCGAGGAGGAACTGGCCCGTGGCTTTGCGGTGCATAAGTCACAGGCATACTCTGACCTTGCCGTCATCAAGGCTTTGGTGCCGCTGCTGACAGAGGCTTCACGTGAGTTCCATCGGTGGCGCTACAATGAGATGATCATTGAGACGTACCAGATGGCCAAAAAGCGCAAGGACACCAAGACGATGGAAAGGGCGGCTACTTCCTACGCCAAATACAACCGCGTCGATGTAGAGGATGAAACGGCTCTGCCTTATCATCTCATCGTCATACAGCCCTTTACGGCGACTTCAGACCCGACGGTGCTGGGCATCAAGCCCATCCCGAACAGGCAGAAGTTCGTGGAAGACTTGCTGGCCAAGTACAGGGCTGAATCAGCTGATATTGATGATATTGAGTATGAGGAAGCTGACCTCGAAGAGGAGGAGCTGTTTGGTTCTTATGCCGACTTCGAGGAAATCAATGAGGACGAATAAGACTTGAACCCTTGAACTCTTGAACTCTTGAACCCTTAAACTCTTAAACCCTTGAACTCTCTAAAGCCTACCAAACAGATATACTTCAATGACCCGCAGCGATTGACACAGCTCATCGGTGCCAATACGACTGTCATTGTTGCCGGGCGCCGCACAGGTAAGACGGACTCCATAGCCGCGCCTTTCGTGCTTCGTAATATGCAGCGCATGGAAGGCAGCACGGGCGGCATCGTGGTTCCGACATTCAAGCACGGTCTCACCAATACGCTGCCGGGACTGTTCACTGCTTGGCGCAGATGGGGATATGAGAAGGGTGTTCACTATGTGGTGGGGCGCAAGCCACCCAAGGCATTCAAGAGGCCATTGATAGAACCTTCTGACTATGAGCATGTCATTACGTTCTACAATGGGTCTGTTGCTATCATTATCAGTCAGGACCGCCCGGGTACGTCCAACTCTTTGACGCTTTCCTGGGTGCTGGTCGATGAAGCGAAGTTCATAGACTACCAGAAGCTGAAGGATGAGACGTTGCCTGCTAATGGTGGTATCAAGACGTTCTTCGGGAAGCACAGCTATAACCATGCCTTGATGATTCTCTCTGATATGCCACAGACACAGCGAGGGTCTTGGTTTCTTCATTACCGCGAGAAGATGGACAAGGATCTCATTGAGGGCATCAAGGCTACGCTCTATGAGATATGGCACACGAAGGAGCGCATACGCGAAATGCGCAAGGAGGGAAAGGAGGTGCCGAAGCATTTGCGAAGTTATCTACGTAGGCTTGACACTCAGCTCAATAAGATGCGCTCGGTGGCTGTCTATTACAAGGAATACTCCAGCATCGAGAACATCGAACTGCTTGGAGAGAACTATATCCGCCAGATGAAGCGTGACTTGACTCCGCTGACATTCCAGACATCAATTCTCTGTCAGCGGATAGGCATACGCAAGGATGGTTTCTACTCATCCATGCGGGAGGGTCACAAGTACAACGCTTCGGATTTTGAATACCTGGACAGCCTCGGGTATGAGTTCGATGATTCGGCGATGGATTGCAGGGCAGACAAGGACCTGAATAGACAGGCTCCTATTTGCATCGGTATGGACTACAATGCTAATATCAACTGGCTTGTAGCCGGACAGCCCTCTGGACGTAGGCTGAAGGTGCTGAAGTCCTTCTTCGTCAAGTTTGAGCGGAAATTGTCTGCTCTTGTCGATGACTTCTGCAACTATTACGCCTACCATGAGAATAAGACGGTCATCTTCTATTATGATGCCACAGCCCTTGGCTCCAACTATGCCGTCAATGATCAGGACTTCCGCTGGGTCATTGTGCATGAGTTCGAGTGTAGGGGATGGGAGGTGGTGGAGGTGTATCTCGGCAATCCGATGAAGCATGATGAGAAATACCTGCTCATCAATCGGGCTTTTGCCGGGAAACAACGCCTGATGCCGATGTTCAACAGGCAGAATAACGATGACCTGATTCTCGCTATTCAGACGGCACAAGTGTATCGTGGCCGGCTTGGTTTCCGTAAGAACAAGTCAGATGAAAAGGACCCCGAAACGGAAGAGGATTTGCTGGAGCACCGCACCGATGGAACGGATGCTTTTGACACCCTCTATATCGGGTGTGAAAAGTTCCCGCAGCATGACATCTACGCTGTCACAACAGGAGGAGTCATTTAGTGCAAAACTGGCTCATCAAGAGGCCTCGGTTTATGCCAAAAAGCATGGTTTCAAAACAAAATGATAAAAGTTTGTGTTAAAGACACACTTTATCGAAAAATCTTTGCTGTTATATCGTGATTTTTGCCTATATTTGCACCCAGATTTCAGCCTCTCCACAAAAGCGGCAAAATCGATAAAGCGGTCTTTGAAATGGTGCCTCTTGCATGTGGTAAGAAGATTATGTTGTGAAGTAAAATGAGTTAATTAACTTAATGTCTAACCTTTAACTATTCAACATGTTTAACCCAAAAATCGCAATTGAAATGGCAAAGAACAATGCTAAAAGATTGAAGAAGCGAAGGCGGGTTACAGATTAGTTTGGAACGAAACAGACAGTAACTCGAACGCTTGAAAAGTAATCACGATTACTTAATCAAATCAATATCACCTGAGTTCGCAACTTAATTATTTACCACTATGAAAAAGAACAAAGCACCAGGCTTCTGTGCTCCCGATAGGGAGCCGCAGAAAAGCGGAGTCAGTGAACTCCGTGAGCAAGTCAGAATGCTCTCCAATTCAGACATTGGGGTAGAGGAGAAAATTAACCTTCTGACAGCATTGTGTGAGGTCATTCTCGATTACGTTGAGTCTAACTCACGAATGATAGAGTTACTCCTGAAAAAAAGCGATGGAACAAAGTGATAAGACGATAACGCCCACTGCTCCCTCTTGCTACCTCATGTCGTTCATCTCAGAAATCTACAGAGACCCTTTCCCGCGTTTCCTTCAGACAAAATGATGGAAACGCGGTTTTTTTGTGTTCTTGCCGTTCCTTTAGCTACTGTTTGAGCGGTTTTGAGAGCTTTTATATGCCGATTTGTGCCGTTTCATGAGCAAAAATGAACAAAATCACCCTCATTTAACCTTTTTTCTCGCGCACGTTCCTAATATAAGGGAGATTTTTCTTTATATTTGTCCTCAAAATGGGCATAAAATGGCAAATTCAGCCTGATTTACGCCCCTAATAAACGGATAAACGAAAAAGATATATGTCTAAGATCAAAGCACGCGAGAGCCAGAATGTTGAATACAAGAGCAGCTGGCATGACGAATACCTGAAGTGGATTTGCGGCTTCGCAAATGCACAGGGTGCCGTCATGTACTTCGGTGTGGACAACGACCACGAGGTTGTCGGGTTAGAGAATGTTGACTGCTTGATGGAGGACATCCCCAATAAGATTGTCACCACCATGGGTATCGTTGTTGACGTGAACCTTCATGAACAAGATGGCTTGGAATACATCGAGGTTTATGTGGAACCCAGCAATATCCCCATCAACTATAAGGGCAAATACTACTATCGTTCTGGCAGCACTATGCAGGAACTTCGAGGCCCTGCCCTCCAGCAGTTCGTACTGAAGAAGATGGGACGCTCGTGGGATGATATTACCAACGAACGAGCCAAGATAGATGATATAGACCGTGATGCTATTGACTATTTCCTCCGCAAGGGCATCGATGCACAGCGTATCCCCGAGGATCAGCGTAATGCACATACAGTAGATGTGTTGGCGAGCCTTGGATTGTTGGATGACAATGGCGGTCTGAAGAATGCTGCCATCCTCTTATTTGGCAAGAAGCCTCAGAAGTTCTTCCCCAGTGCCATGTTCAAAATCGGTCGCTTTGGTCGTAGCGAGGCAGACTTGATGTTTCAAGACGTAATAGAAGGCAATATCATTCAGATGGCCGACCGTGTGATGGAAATTCTTCAAGCCAAGTATCTTGTATCACCAGTGCGTTTTGAAGGTATGCAGCGCTATGAGAAATTGGAGATACCCAAAGAAGCCATGCGAGAAATACTCTACAACGCCATAGCCCACAAGGATTATACAGGGCCAGATATTCAGATGCACGTATATGATGATCATTTGGAGATTTGGAATGAAGGAGAGTTACCCACGGGTTATACGCAGGAGACACTATATGGGCGTCATTCTTCCAAACCTCGAAACTTGAACATTGCCAATGCCTTCTTCAAGGCTGGCTTCATCGACACCTGGGGACGTGGCTACAAGAAAATTCGTGAGGGCTTTGAGCCAGCCGGTATTCCCATGCCCAAGGTGGAGAACTTCTGTGGCGGCGTACAGGTGACGATAGAACGAACCCAGTTTATAAAGATGATAAATGGCAGTAATGTCGCAAGCAATGTCGTAAGTGATGTCGTAAGTTTGTCGCAAGTTCAACTATCTGAAAGACAGAAAAAAATATGCGAACTGATAAATAA
>JAFSNR010000104.1 GCA_017443345.1 Prevotella sp. | reverse complement strand
GGTGTTGTGCAGCGCATGTTTCAGCAGGGCGATGCCGTCATACGTGCGGTAGTAGCCATGCACACAGAACTCTTCCGTAATCTTCATGTTCTTCTCACTGCAAGCCACCGAGAACTCATCCATGCTCTCCGAGTAGCCGATGCGGATGTCCGTGCCGTAGAGTTGGGTCATATAGGCAGAGAACATACCCGTCGGAATCCAACGCTCACCGAAGTTGAAATCAAGGTCTGCAAACTGGATACGTTCAGGGAAGGACGCTTTGAGGGCTTCCAGCGACTCCGTGACAAGCGGGTCTTGAACATATTCCTCACCATCCTCTTCTCTTCTTTGCTGCTGCATCTGGCTCCATTGTTCAATACGCTCAGCCTTTTCAATGACGTTGCCAGCGATAAAGCGGTCTTTCACCTCAAACCCGGTAATCAACGGATTGTAGTAGATACGTCCTTGCAAGCCCTGTATCAAGTCAGACACCTCCATACTGGTAAGTGATGCCATATAGCCGAGGTTCACATAGCCGTATTTGTTGAGTGATGCGGACAGGGCTTCCTCCGGGGTATCTACCTGTGTCACTTCGTTGATATTGAACGAAACGGGATGGTCGAAGATGTCCGCCTTGATGAACTGCCCATTCTCCACACGCTCAATGGCGAGGGTGTCACGCCCATGTGCATCCATCAGCAGCAGTTTGGTCATCTGTCCCATGTTCAGATGCCCGAATTCCTTCACGAACTGGTCAT
This sequence comes from Prevotella sp., assembly GCA_017443345.1. Taxonomy (GTDB): domain Bacteria; phylum Bacteroidota; class Bacteroidia; order Bacteroidales; family Bacteroidaceae; genus Prevotella. Next base: position 2,104 of record JAFSNR010000104.1, on the reverse strand, counting down.
AGAGGGTGTTCAGTTCCTCACGCAGTTTCTTGTTTTCCTCGTGGTTGTCAGCCTCGTAGGTGTAGAGCGTTTCGTAGGTGTCACGCAGCGGGATGTATGCCGTCAGCCGTGCCGTCTGTGACGCATTCAGTTCCAAAGGGTGGAAGGTAGCCCCATATTCCGTTACTCCACGCAGATGACCGAGGTTGCCGTCCTTATCCAGTACGATGGTGCCGTCACGGTAGAACGGTTGCATATCACCTTCAAACGGTCTTGGGGTAAGGTCAACGGGGTTCTGTTCCTGTGGCAGCTTACCCTTGCTGGTCTGTCCCTTTGTCGTTGTTGGCTGTACGTCTTGGTGACTGCCGTATTTCTCCATCGCCTCCTTGGAGGGTAGGAAAGCGGGATTCATGGTGTCCGTCAGTCCCTGCCGTTCCAGTTCTGCCTTACGGTGTTCCTCTGCTATGACGCGCAGTTTGATTCTCTGCTCCGGTGTCATATCCATCATCACCTCATAGAAGCCGTTGATAGGCGGATTCTCTTCCCAATTGATGTCAGCATAGATGTCATCAGGATTGTCGGGCTTTGCTTCTTTCTCTTTCTTCCTGCCTTTGTCCATGTTGAGGGTTGCCGAGAAGTCGAGTGCTAACGTCTGCTGGACTGCTGTGACCTCCTTCTTTTTCCGAGGCTTGGATTCCGATGCTTTCTTTGTCTTCTGCTTCGGCTTTTCCTGTTCCGGGGTTTTCTCAAACTCCATCCCGTCCTCTTCCCAAAGGTCGAATAGACTGAGCATCGGGGACGAGGATGCCGCTTCCTTTGGCTTCTCTTCCTTGGCGGACTTAGTTTCCTCAACAGGCTTTTTTCCCTCTATGACTGCATTGTGTTGTTCCGCTTCCTTTGGCTCACTTTTCTCTTCAATGATTTCCGCATCCTCAACGGCTATGCCTTTATACAGTGAATAGTTGAAGTTGGTACTGATGTCTGCCATTACCACCTTTTCCATATCCGCAGCGATGCCGTTCACACCGCCCTCATGGATATACTCCATTGCAGGCTTGCCGTATGGATCGGTGTCACGCTTGGCAGAGGTGTGGATGATATGGTCACCATGCGCCACGAAATAGGCACTTGTTCCGATACCATCCATATCCTCCACGTTGATGAAAAGACTGTCCGTTTCCGTCAGTTCCTGTTTGGCAGTGTTTTTCTGGAGGATGATAAGATCACTGCCCACTTCCGTATTGGCATTCTCCGTGAAGAGGTTGTTGGGCAGACGGACGGCACTCACAAGGTCTGCATGACGCAGCATTTCCTCACGGATGGGTGCTGATGTCGGCGAGTCCATGACACCCTGTGAGGTGATGAAGGCTACCACGCCTCCGTCATGCACAGCATCCAGTGCCTTCAGGAAAAAGTAGTTGTGAACCGCCTTTGCCGCCTGTCGCCTTACTGGTTCCTTGCTGTTTGTGTAGGCAGGGTCGAAGACGGCAATGTCGCCAAACGGAATGTTGGATACCGCCATGTCGAAGTAGTTCTCAAACGGCTTTGCCAGTTTCTCAAATCCCTCTATCCTCACGATGGATTCAGGGTGCAGGGCTTTCAGCACCTTGCCAGTCAGCAGGTCTTTCTCATAGGCCATGACGTATGCGTCTTTATTCTTCTGCTTCACCGCATCCACGAACACACCGATGCCTGATGAAGGCTCCAACACCTTTTGGGGAACAACACCGAAATAGTTGAACGAGCCAATGAGGGTGTTCACGAATGTGCCTGGTGTGTAGAATGCCGTCAGTACGGATGATTTCAGACTGTCCACATAGCGCTTGTATTCCTGTTCTGACTGTGCGTTTTCACGGAGTACCTTATGCAGTTCCATCGTCTTGGTGAACAGGGGCATTTCCGACTTGGGCCACTTGGTGGAGTCGGACAAGGCAGAGGAAGGATAGAGGACGCACTTCAAGCCGCCGAAACCACTGTAGCCACGCAACACAGCCAGTTCCTCGTCTGTGGGTGTACGCTTTTCACGCTCTATCAGGAATGCCGTCCTGATGGCGTCGATATTTTTCTGAAGATGTTCCTTCCTATTGTATGCCATACTGTCTGAGGTATAGGGTGACGGCACCAG
>JAFSNR010000103.1 GCA_017443345.1 Prevotella sp. | reverse complement strand
AGAAGGGTGCAGTATCAAAGGCTTTGGTTGTTCGCACTAAGAAGGAAATCCGTCGTGCCGATGGTTCTTACATCCGTTTCGACGACAATGCCTGCGTTCTGCTGAACAACGCTGGTGAGCTCCGCGGCAGCCGTATCTTCGGCCCCGTAGCCCGTGAGCTCCGCGCCGTGAACATGAAGGTCGTTTCTTTGGCACCTGAGGTACTTTAATAGTAAAGAAGTAAAAAAGTAAAAAAGTAAAGAAGAAATGGCAAAGTTCAATATTAAGAAGAATGATACAGTCATTGTTCTGGCCGGTGAGGACAAGGGCAAGACTGGTAAGGTGCTGAAGGTTCTGACCGACAAGCAGCGCGCACTTGTTGAGGGTGTCAACATGGTCAACAAGAGTGCCAAGCCAAGTGCAAAGAACCCTCAGGGAGGCTTCGTAAAGATGGAGGCTCCTATTCACATCTCAAATATTAGTTTGATTGATCCGAAGAGTGGCAAGGCTACCCGCGTCGCTATCAAGCGCGAGGGCAAGAAGGTTACCCGTATCGCTAAAAAGTCAGGGGAGGAGATTAAGTAATGGCAAATACAGCACAATTAAAGGCAGAGTACAAGGAGAAGATCGCTCCTGCTCTGAAGAAGCAGTTCAACTACACTTCTGCAATGCAGATCCCTGTCCTGAAGAAGATCGTTGTCAACCAGGGTCTGGGTGACGCTACACAGGACAAGAAGATCATCGACGTAGCCATCAACGAGATCAGCGCTATCTGCGGTCAGAAGGCAGTGGCAACTTATTCTAAGAAGGATATCGCCAACTTCAAGCTTCGTAAGAAGATGCCTATCGGCGTGATGGTAACCCTGCGTCGTGAGCGCATGTATGAGTTCCTCGAGAAGCTCGTCCGCATCGCCCTTCCACGTATCCGTGACTTCAAGGGTATCGAGAGCAAGTTCGACGGCCGTGGTAACTACACACTGGGTATCCAGGAGCAGATTATCTTCCCGGAGATCAATATCGATTCAGTAGACCGCATCCAGGGTATGAACATCACTTTCGTTACGTCTGCACAGACCGACGAGGAGGGTTTTGCATTGCTGAAGGCATTCGGTCTTCCATTCAAGAACAATAAAGACTAAGAGATATGGCAAAAGAATCAATGAAAGCCCGCGAGGTAAAGCGCGCCAAGCTTGTAGCCCGCTATGCTGAGAAGCGTGCAGCTCTGAAGAAGGTTATCGCTACTACCGACGATCCTGCTGAGGCTTATGAGGCAGCTCGCAAGCTGCAGAGCATTCCCAAGAACGCTAACCCCATCCGTCTGCACAACCGTTGCAAGATCACGGGTCGTCCCAAGGGATATATGCGCCAGTTCGGTCTCTCTCGTATCCAGTTCCGTGAGATGGCATCAAGCGGTCTGATCCCGGGAGTCAAGAAGGCCAGCTGGTAAAAACAGACAAGGATATATTTTTATTTATTGTTTAATATTGTCGGGGCAGTCCCGATTAATTAAAACATTTATTTTATGACAGATCCAATAGCAGATTATTTGACCAGACTCAGAAACGCAATCATGGCTCATCACCGTGTTGTT
>JAFSNR010000102.1 GCA_017443345.1 Prevotella sp. | reverse complement strand
GTGATCTCTCAAGTAACATATTGCGGTGGTTAAAGCGATGAGGTCCCACCTCTTCCCATCCCGAACAGAGAAGTTAAGCTCATCCGCGCCGATGGTACTGACCCACCAGTTGGGAGAGTAGGTCGCCGCCGTTCTTCGAAGGCCCGGTCGTCACAGACGATCGGGCCTTTTTGTGTTGTTTTATCAAAAATATTGCTTAGAGACAGTTTTTTTGCTATATTTGTTTTTACAGTATTGGGCAAGAAAGCCTTTTTTGCTGTTTTTGATAATAACGATGGCTGTTAACCCTCAAAATGTGGCTTATTTCGCCTTCAAAAGTGCTTTTTACCCCTTTTTTTGTCATTTTTTTCATGAATTTTCTTGTTTCTGAAAAATTAAACTCATATATTTGTCGTTGTGTTAGTGTGTCCAGGCGATTGGACGCCTATACATATATATAATAAGGAAAATTACAGGTTTAACTTTTTTATTAACAAATTATCCTTTATGAAAAAATTTTTTAGATTGGTTTCAGTGTTCGCCATCGCTGGCGTAACATTTGCGTACACTAGCTGTACGGACTACTCTGAGGATATTGAGCAGACCAATGGTCGCGTCACTACCCTTGAGGGTTCGGTAGCTACTCTGCAGAACCAGGTAACCTCTCTCCAGTCTGCCGTCAGCAGCCTTCAGTCTGCTATGACGACTGCACAGACCAACATTACCGATCTGCAGACTGCGCTTGGTAAACTGCAGGATAAGCACGACAAGGACATCGCTGCCCTTGAGACTGCTTACAAGAATGCAGACGCTGCTCTGAAGACTGAGCTGGAAGGTAAGATCACTGCTCTCCAGACTAAGCATCAGCAGGATGTAGATGCCATCAATCAGGAGATTTCTGCCCTCAAGACCCTGACCACCACCCTTGGCAACAGGATCAAGACCCTTGAGGACTTCAAGGCTGCTGCTGAGGCTCTCCTCCCTACCCTTGCTACCAAGGCTCAGGTTGCTGAACTCGAGGATAAGGTTGACGCCTTCATCGCTCGGGTAGAGGCTATCCTTCCTACCCTCGCTACCAAGCAGGAACTTGCTGATGCAAAGGCTTGGGTTAGCGAAAATTTCGTTACCAACGAGAAGCTTTCTGAGACTATAGCTTGGGTAGAGGCAACCTTCGCTACCAAGGAGGCTCTGGGTAAGGCTTTAGAGGCAATCGGTGCTCTCGACGGGCGTCTGACTATTGTCGAGACTAAGCTCGGTAAGCTTCTTGACGAGACCGTTCCTGACATCTACACCAAGATCCAGGCTGCCCATAATGCTGCTAACGCCGCTCAGGCAACAGCTGACGAGGCTCTTGGTAAGGTTGATGCCCTCACTGAGGCTCTTGGCGTTTACGCTGAAAAGGGTAAACTCGAGGAGACCATCGCTGAGCTCGTCAAGACTGACTCCACTCTCAATGCTGCAATCCTGAAGCTCATCGAGCAGGACGAGAAGTTCAAGGTTGACATCCAGAATCTCCAGGACAAGGACGCTTATTTCGACCGCGTTGTTGACACTCTCAAGGCTCAGGACCTTATCTTTGACGCAGCCATCTTCGCTCTCCAGGAGAAGGACAAGGAACTTGACCAGGTTGATGCAAAGCACGACTCTCTCATCACGAGACTCGACGAAATCAAGCTCAACATCTCTGACTTCCAGACCTACTTCGACAACGCTCTTACCGAGGCTGTCAAGGAAAACGGTATCGTTGGAAAGGTTATCATCTCTAAGGTAGAGGCTGCCAAGACTTTCCTCCTTGGAAAGATCACTGAACTCCGTACCGAGGTTATGGGCGAGATCGCTAAGATCAACGGTATCTTCCCAGAGCGTCTTACCAGCATCGTCTTCGTTCCTCAGTACTATGTTGACGGAATCGACGCTATCCTCTTCGAGACCCT
>JAFSNR010000101.1 GCA_017443345.1 Prevotella sp. | reverse complement strand
TTCTGCTCTTTGATGTGGTACTCAATATCCAGGCAGAAAACCTCACGGCAATTACCCAGAGTGAGCAGACGATGGCAGCCTACCTGCAGAACTCGTTCTTCTCAGCCGGTTATCTGATGGCAGCAAGTATTGTGGCTATGAAGTGTTTGAACTTGGTTCCTGACCTTGCTGCATGGATGATACCTGAAGGTGAGACAGCCTTCTCCACCAGAAACTTCGGTGAAGGTGTCGCACAACAGGCCAAGATGTCCGCACAGGGAATGATAGGAAGAGTACTGTAAACGACTGAACAAAAGAATAACATACTAAATATCGCAATCATTATGGTTATCAAAAATCTCGAAAACAAAATCAAGCTGGTGCTGATTATCTGTTCCATCTTCTTGGTCGGATGTGTCATCATCAGTATCTCCAGCATCTGGACAGCCAGGACGATGGTCAATGATGCACACCAGAAGGTCTATGTACTTGACGGCAATGTGCCTATCCTTGTGAATCGAAGCACAATGGAAGAGACCCTTGACGTTGAAGCCAAGAGTCATGTGGAAATGTTCCACCAGTTCTTCTTCACCCTGGCACCTGATGACAAGTACATCAAGTACACCACGGAGAAAGCCATGTATCTTGTCGATGAGACGGGACTTGCACAGTACAACACCCTGAAGGAGAAAGGCTTCTACTCAAACATCATGGGTACAAGTGCCGTTTTCAGCATCTTCTGTGACAGTATCAAGTTCGACAAGGACAACATGGAGTTCACATACTATGGCCGTCAGCGTATAGAGCGACGTACAAGCATCCTTATGCGCCAACTTGTCACCGCAGGTCAGTTGAAGCGTGTTCCCAGGACAGAGAACAACCCGCATGGCCTTCTCATTACCAACTGGCGTACCCTCCTAAACAAGGACATTGAGCAGAAAACCAAGAACTCTTACTAATTGCGTATGGCTATGGGAAGTTGGAAGAAATTTATTATGGGCGAGAAGATGCCCGACAAGAATGATCCTCAATACAAAGAGAAATATGAGAAGGATGTCGATGCCGGAAGAAGGTTTGCGAGGTGGTCTGGTTTGGACAGGTTTGCAGCCAAGGTACAGGACTTTGCCAACAAGCATACAAAGGCGTTCCTCATCATCGTGTTTGGCTTTGTTATTCTCTGTTTCGGTATGAACATCTACCGTATGGGGCGTGTCTGGAGCCAAGAAGGAGAACGCAAGACAGCTGTGGAACAACAGGACGAACTGATAAAGAACCGCCATCGACGTGTAAAGAAAGCCATCAGTTCAGCCCATTGTATGCCGCCCAGCATCAATAGAGACTATCAAGAAAGTATAACCAAAAACAATAAAGACAATGGATATTCAGACGCTAAAGAAGATTAACTGGAAGCAGCCAAAGTATATGCTGCCCCTCATTATCTATGTTCCTTTGCTCTTTGTCGGGTATTTCGTCATAGACCTGTTCCACACGGAGAAGGCAGAAATCCCGGATTCCAGCATGGCTACCACCGAGTACCTGAACCCAGACCTCCCGGATGCCAAGATGAAGGGAGATGGAATCGGAAACAAGTACGAGAGTATGCTGAAGTCATACGGACGTATCGACGATTATACTGCAATGAACAACATAGACAGAAACAACGATGAGCAGAAAGAAGACTATGATTCAAAGTACAGCGACGCAGAGCGTGAACTTCTCGAATCCCAGGAAGCCCAGAAACTCGCTGAG
>JAFSNR010000100.1 GCA_017443345.1 Prevotella sp. | reverse complement strand
CGAGGCATCCAATCGTTGTTCAAGAAATCCTCAAATACTGTTGGCATCCAACTGTTCTGAAACATTACTGGTAACATAATCAATACCTCCTAATTATACTTTTAGTTTAACGTATGTTGTTTGATCGCCTCGGCTTTCGCTTCAGCTTTCACCAAACATAGTACAACTTTCGTGCCGATTGTCAAAATGGCACTCGAAATTAGTCAGAATGGCACGGAATTTAAACTCAGTTAAACTATACCGACGATCCTTTAAACTCGTTTAAACAATGGCTGTCACAACAGATATAATGCTATCGCGGCACAGGCTTCAGCATCGGCCAGGGCGTGGTGATGGTTTTGGAGGTCGTAGCCACAGGCAGCTGCAACGGTATGGAGCTGGTGATTGGGCAGCGACTTCCCGAACTGTCTGCGGGAAGCTGTCAGGGTATCGTAGAAGCGATAGTCAGGATAGTCCATCTGATACACCTTGAACACGGCCTTCAGACAACCTTCGTCAAAGCGAGCATTATGAGCGACAAAGGGTAGGGTAGCTATTTGGTATCTTATGTCATCATTCTCTTGATTTGAGAAATACACTTCGACTATTCGTTCTTCCAACTGCTGCCACACTTTGGAAAACACGGGTGCATCCTCAGTATCATCTTGTGAGATACCATGCACCCGCTGACACCAATAATTATAGTAGTTCGGCTCAGGCTGAATCAGACTGTAGAACGTGTCAACAACCTGTCCGTCTCGCACCATGACTATTCCTATGGAGCAGACACTCGACGGTTCCTGATTTGCCGTCTCGAAGTCGATGGCGATGAAGTCTCTAAGCATGTTTTATTTCGGTTGAAGGCTCTGGCGATACTCGCTGGGCGACTGACCGAGGTGTTTGGTGCAGTAGCGGCTGAAGTATGAGAGGGAGGCGAAATTCATCAGTTCGGCTATCTGTGTGAGCGACAGGCGTTCGTCATTCAGATACTCTTTCAGTATGGGCACGGTGTGGCGGTCGATGTAAGAGGTGACGCTATGACCCGTTACGCGCTTGACGGTGGCAGAGAGATACTTGGGCGACACGTTCAGACGCTCGGCATAATAGCTCACATCACGTTCAGTGCGGCTAATGCCGGTAGCGAGCAGCGCCATGAGTTGTTTCACGATATAGGCCGTGCGGTCGCTGTGAGTGTCTGTGGTGTCGCGCTGAGCATGAGCCTCGAAGATATCATACATCATAGTAAGGCAGAGGCTTCCCATCAATTCACGGTAGAAGAGTAGATGGCGGTCGTCCATGCGGTCACGAAGTCTGTGGAAGTCGGCAAGCAGATGGCTGGCCTGCTCGTCTGTGAGTTTGATGACAGGATCCTGGTTCAGTGAGATGCTACCTCCGATACTGTAGTTGTTCGATGGAAGCAGGTTCTGCAGGAACTTATAGTCTGCTGCAAACCACTCCACCTGCATATCGGCATGCGCCGCGAGGTTGCTGACGCGGGCAGGCATGGGTATCACTACCAGGTCGTTTTTTACGACATGATAGCACCGCTCGTTGAACACAAAGCTGCCCTCGCCAGCCGTGCAGAGCAGGTGCATACAAGTGTCACTCAACTCAGGCGCATTCATCGCCAGGAAGTTGGTGGAATACTGGAAATCTACCTGCATAATCGTCAAAAATTAAAGTTCTACGGCGCAAAAATACACATTATTTTATATAAAAACGAACGATTTGTGCAAAAAGTGAAAATTGTGACGCTTTTTGTGAAACAACAGTATGGAAAAAACATCGTAACTTTGCACCCAGATTACAAACTACTAACAAATATGAATATCAAAAGTATCATCACAGCCGCAGTGGCACTGCTCGCATCAACGGCATGCAGTGGCGGCGCAAAGCAGGAAAAAGTTATGAAGACAGAAGGTAAGTCAATTGTAGTGTTCTTCTCACATGCAGGAGACAACTATGCAGTAGGAAACATTGAAGTGGGCAACACAAAGATTGTTGCCGACTACATCAGCGAGCTGGCGGGTGCCGACCAGTTTGAGATTGTCACGCACAAGTACGACGGCATGGCTTATACGCCACTTATCAATCTGGCAAAGGAAGAGACTAAGAACGGCGAACTGCCTGAGTATGAGGGCGACGTAGATTTGAGTACGTACGACACCGTGTTCATCGGCGGTCCTGTATGGTGGGGAACCTATCCACAGGTGATGTTCACCTTCTTCAAGAAACATGCTGGCGACCTGAAGGGCAAGACCGTCATCCCCTTCACCACCCACGAGGGTTCAGGCCTGGCAAATTGCGTGGAAGACGTAAAAGCGGCCTTCGCTGGTGCTAATGTCACCAAAGGCTTCAGCATCTACGGCCACGAGGTGCGTACAGAAAAGGCAAAGGTTGAAAAGTGGCTTAAGGGTTTAGGATATTAACAATCTACTATTAGAATATGGAAACTATCAGATTATCAAATGGCGTTGAGATGCCCCTGTTGGGCTATGGCATGTTTAAGGTGAGTCCTGAAGAGTGTGAACGGTGCGTGACGGATGCGCTGAGTGTGGGTTATCGCCTGATTGATACCGCACAGGCCTACCAGAATGAGGAGGGCGTGGGCAATGCGTGGCGCAAGAGCGGCATCAGGCGCGAAGACCTGTTCCTGGTAACGAAGGTGTGGATTTCGAATGCTGGCGAGGAAAAGGCCGCCAAGAGCATCGACGAGAGCCTGCGCAAGTTGCAGACGGAATACATCGACCTGCTGCTCATCCATCAGGCCTATGGCGACGTGTTCGGCACGTGGCGGGCTATGGAGAAAGCCTATCGCGCCGGAAAGGTTCGTGCCATCGGTGTGAGCAACTTCCAGGCAGGCCGCTTCTTCGACTTCGCCCACTATGTGGAGGTGAAGCCGATGGTGAACCAGCTGCAATGCAACACGCTCATCCTTCAGTCGGGTATCGAGCCGATACATGCAGAGTTCGGCACGAAGATGATGGCATGGGGACCGCTTGGCGGACAGGGTGTCGACGGCATCGTGAAAAGCGAGGCTTTGGCAGCCATCGGCGCTAAGAGGGGCAAGACTGCCGCACAGGTAGCCCTCCGCTGGCTCACCCAACGTGGCATCGTGGCCATTCCCAAGAGTACACACAAGGAGCGCATGCAGCAGAATTTCGACATCTTCGACTTCTCATTGACTGCTGACGAGATGGCACAGATTGCTACTATGAACCAGCAT
>JAFSNR010000099.1 GCA_017443345.1 Prevotella sp. | reverse complement strand
TTACTGGAGGGGACTGTCAACAAAACCAAAGCCATTAAGAGGAGTATGTTCAACAGGGCAAATGCCGATGTACTGAGAGCAAAACTCCTCTATAGTGGTATGAAATGGGACTGGAATTACCACCCAAATTGACGCAGAACCAGTTATAAGCCGAAAATGGTAGAAAACCTTATTTTTAATTCGTTACAAACTGATTATCAATAGGTTACATTGAGATTTCAGCAACGAGAAAACCTTATAAAAACCTACTCTTGATGAGTATAAGAATCTTATCTAATTAAAGTCTATTTACACTCAAATTAAAGTCTGATTGCACTCAAATTAAAGTCTATTTGCACTCAAATTAAAGTCTATTTGCAATGCAATCAAAGTCTGATTAATGTAGTAACCAATTCCACGTTCTGCTATAAATTGCTTCAATGAACACCGGAAGATGAGTCACCGGCCGTTTTATGACTCAACTTCGGATACAAAAATAGTTTATTATTCTGAGATCAGTGGTTCTTCTTATAGCTCAATACCGCCCAGATGCTCATGAAAAGGCTGATACTGCCGAGAGCTAATATCTGACGCCAGACGCTCATGATGGTGCCGCCACGGACGAAGACGGTACGCACGGCCTCGATGAAGTAGCTCATGGGATTGATGTAGGTTGTGGCGTAGGCCCACGAGGGCATGGAGCGCGTGGGGGTGAACAGACCGCTAAGCAGCATGATGCAGACGATGAAGAACCACATGACGAAGACGGCCTGCTGCATGGTGTCGGAGTAGTTGGAGATGATGAGTCCGAACGACGAGAAGAACAGGGCCAGCAGCATGGCCAGCACATAGACGAGCCACAGCGGCCCTTGGCAGGTGATACCATAGACGGCCCACGAGAGCAGCAGACATACGGTAACGGCAAACAGGGCTATTAGCCAGTAAGGAATGAGCTTGGCGAGGATGAACGACCACTTCGATACGGGCGTGACGTTGATTTGCTCAATAGTGCCCGACTCCTTCTCGCCCACGATATTCAGGGCTGGCAGGAAACCGCACATCAGCATCATCACTACGGCCAAGAGGGCAGGAATCATAAAAACTTTGTAGTTGAGGTGCTTGTTGTAGAGAAAAAGAGAGGAAGCCCCCCCTACGGTCCCCGAGTGGGCTTCAATAGATTTTTGAGCCATCGTGCCCCCCTCGGGGGGCGAAAGGGGGGCCACTATCTGACTTAGATAGGCACCGCCCATCGACCCTTTCGTGCCGTTGACAGCATTGGCAGCGATGAGCACCTGCGGCATATCTCCCTTGGTCAGGTCTCGGCTGTAATGCTGCGGGATGACCAGTACGACATCTGTCTTGCCCGTCTCTATCTCCTTCAGCGCAGCCTGATAGGACGGCTGCTGGCCTCCGAAGACGAAGTAGCGTGAGGCCTCGATGCTGTGGACGAGTTGCTGCGACTGCGTGGAGCGGTCATTATCGACCACCTGCACACGGATGTTCTTCACCTCCATATTCATTACCCACGGCATGACGCACATAATCATAACTGGGAAAAACAGTATGAGTTTAGGCAGAAACGAGTTGCGACGTATCTGCAGGAACTCCTTTTGTATAAGAAATCTGAGAGTCATAAGCGGTTATTCTAAACGGGTATTAAACTTCTTCAGGGCAACGGTCAGCAGCACGACGGTCATGGCGAGCAGGATTCCCACCTCGCGCATCACGTCGCCAATGCCCACGCCCATAATCATCAGTTTGCGCATGGCCTCGATGTAGTAGCGGGGCGGAATGATGGCCGACACCCATTGCAGTATCGCCGGCATCGACTCTACGGGGAACATCATGCCCGAGAGCATCACGATAGGCATCAAGAGTAGCATGGCCGAGGCCAGCAGGGCCACCAGCTGGCTCTTTGCAATGTTGGAGATGAGCAGGCCAAGCGAGAGAGCCAGCAGGAT
>JAFSNR010000098.1 GCA_017443345.1 Prevotella sp. | reverse complement strand
GTAAGCATTCGTAGAAATACACGTTGTAGCAGTTGTAGTTTCGTTGTACCTTTGCAAGCGCAATAGTGCACATAACTACAACTGTTATTGTATCATGACAAAAGAAGAGTTTAAAGATTTACAATTGAACTTGCAGCAGAGTGGCATGTCAGTCACAAAGTATCTACAACATGTAGGTGTCAATTATAACACTTATAACTACTGGCGTAAGAAACTGAAGGAGAATGATTCCCCAAAGCCGGAACTCGCGCCCATCAGCTTCACCCAACATGCAGATCCTGCATTTTCTGGTGCTATACCCACTGGTGCTACTCTTTTGTTTCCCAATGGTCTTCGTGCCCACTTTGGCAGTGGAACAGAAAGTGTACTTCTGGAATTATTGAACAAGAGCCTGTCTGCCCATGTTCTGCCTGAATGACACGATGCGCTACTACCTGTGCCCAGGGAGGACAGACATGCGTAAGGGCATCAGTTCTCTCTGCGGTGTGGTGCATGAGAAGATGAAAAGCGACGTGCGTAATGGTGACGTGTTCATCTTCATCGGCCAGAGCCGCAAGCTGATGAAGCTGCTCCATGCCGAGGACGGGGGTATGGTGATGTATGTGAAGCGTCTGGAGGCAGGACGCTTCAAACTGCCTGAATATGACGAGAATACGCAGAGCTATCAGATGGAGTGGCGTGACCTTGTAGTAATGGTCGAGGGGATACAGGAGTCTCCAGACCAGCGACTCAGGCGCCTTCGCGCACAACGAAGGGAGTATGTAGTATAGGTAAAAATTCATTATACATATATTACTGATTATTAGCTATTTATAGCATAAAATATTCTTTGTTCTCAGATATTTTTTGTACCTTTGCACTATATTTAAAAGGTACAGGAAATGACTCAGGAAGAGATGCTTTCACAGATGGAAATGATGCTGCAGCCCCTGCAGCAGGTGAATGCATCCCAGGCTGAGACCATCAAGAAACTGACTGATCAGAACGAATCTCTGCAATCCCGTATCAAGGAACTGACAGCCCAAGTTGCATGGCTTAACCGCCAGCTCTTCGGGCGCAAGTCCGAAAAGCTCCCCATCATTGATCCCAACTATCCTGACCTCTTCGCTGGTATGCTGCCTGAGAATGCACAGCAGATAGCTGAAGCTCATGACGAGGCAGTGGACAAAATCGTCAAGACCAAGGAGGAACGCCGTCAGGAGAAGAAGAACCGTATCATGATGGAAGACCTGCCGGTATTGGAACAGGTAATACTTACACCGGATAATCTCGACACGAATCTCTATAAAAAGATTGGCCAGGAGGTGACACGCATCGTGGAGCACAAGCCAGGCCAGCTGTATATCAAGGAGATCATCCGCGAGAAGTGGGGATTGAAGGACAATACTGCTACTGCACCAAAAGGAATGAGCGGAGTACTGATCGCACCCATGCCTCTGCTGCCTATCTACAAGGGCATAGCCGGTGCCAGCCTGCTGGCAGAGATCCTGCTTCAGAAGTATGAGTACCACATGCCTTACTATCGTCAGATCAAGCAGTACAGTCACCTTGGCATGAAAGGCCTTACTGAAAGCACTGTGGACGGCTGGTTCAAGCAGACGATGGAACTGCTCAGGCCACTTTATGAAGTGCTCAAGGCGGAGGTGATGAAAGCCGACTATGTACAGGCAGACGAGACCACCACGCCTGTTATGAACAAGGAGACCCACAAGGCTGTGAAGGAATACCTCTGGATGGTGAGGGCAGTGATCCAGCGGCTGGTGCTCTTCCATTACGACCAGGGCTCCAGGGCAGGAGCGGTGATAGAGGCTCTGGCAAACAGATACAACTTTAAGGGATACCTACAATGTGACGGTTTTGCAGGCTATGAGACGGCCTTCAAGACAAACCCGGACGTGTGGCTGGTTAACTGCATGGTACATATCCGTCGTCACTTCGAGCAGGCACTCGACGAGAACCGTCCGATGGCAGAGCATGGAATTATGGAGATACAACACCTCTACAAGATAGAGCGCATGTGCGATGATGCCTGGCTGTCACCCGATGAGCGCAAGGCCAAGCGTCAGGAACTTGCCCGCCCTATCATGGAAGCCATGAAACTGTGGATGGAAACAGAGGGCGTGAAGTACAGCGAGAACTCACTGATAGGAAAGGCCATCACCTACGCCTATACCCGATGGGACAACATGATGCGCTATCTGGAAGACGGCAGGCTCCTGCTTGACAACAATCTTGCGGAGAATGAGATACGTCCCATCACGTTAGGCAGAAAGAACTATCTCTTCTGCGGAAACCATGAGGCAGCACAGAATATGGCAGTAGTCTGCTCACTATTGGCTACATGCAGGAACCATGATGTCAATCCGAGGGACTATCTGAATGATGTCATCAGCCAAATGCCATATCATACAAAAGCATCACATGAGAAACTATTACAACTGCTGCCACACAAGTGGAAACTTACACATCCGGAATCTGTCATGACAAAAACTGTATGATATAGGTATCACAGATAGGTACAATAAAACAATAGCAACTACAACATATGAAGTTATAGTTGCTATTGTTATAATATATAGGTATTACTACATGTAGTTTATCGAATGCTTAC